>JABARW010000022.1 GCA_019186845.1 Planctomycetota bacterium
ACGGCGGTTGCAGCACGGGCAACGGGCAGTCCTGGCTGATGCTGGCCGGCCTGCTGGCGGCCCTGGGTGTGGCCCTGCGCACGCGCAAGGCCCGCGCCTGAGCTGCACGCTCAGCCTCAAGATTCAACGCAACAAAGCCGGGGCGCCGCAAGGCGCCCCGGCTGCTTTGCCTTGCGAACATGGCCGCGTCACGGCGGCCCGCATGCCGGATTGCAGGTCCTGTGCCGCCGCCCGGGCTTGTAAAATCGGTTTGTGCCCGACTCCAATCCATCAGACCAGCGCCAGCGCGCCGTGCTGGCAGCCGTACTGGCGGTCAAGCGAGGTTTCCTCTCGCCCGAAGAAGCCATGGGAATCCTGGAGCAGGTCGAAGAACCGGCCGGGGCCAAGGCTGGCGCCACATTGCTGAACCTGGGTTCAGGCGAAGGCAGGTCAGGGGACGCCTCCAGCCTCATTCTCGCCCGCGCCACGCCCGGTGCGCGCTCCGAAATCGCTCAGGAAATCGAATTGCTGGTGCAGGACCCCGGCAAGGCCGCCGAGACGCTGGGCTTTGGCGATGCGGCCACCCGCCTGGCCAGCAAAGACGCCGTCAAGCAGACCCTGCTGGCCGTGGCGGCCACGGGCCCCATTGACAGGAAGCACGCATCTTCCCGCCTGGCCGCCGTACAAAAGGGCGCCGAGCGCTACGAAATCAAGCGTGAACTCGCGCGCGGCGGCATGGGCCGTGTGTTGATCGCGCTGGACAATGCCGTGGGCCGCGAAGTGGCACTCAAGGAGCTGCTCCCGCAGAACAACGGCACGACAGTGTCCCAGCGCCTGACGGGCGCGGGTGAACTGGCCGACCGCTTCCTGCGCGAGGCCAAAGTGACGGGCCAGCTCGAGCACCCCAATATCATCCCGGTGTATGAGATCGGCGCGCGCGACAACGGCAGCGTGTTCTACACCATGAAGCTGATCCGCGGCACCACGCTGGCCGAGCGCATCAGGCAGATCACCCACGATGCATCGCTCGGCGAAGCCGCCAAGTTCAATGCGCGGCTCAAACTGCTGGAGCCCTTCGTGGACGTGTGCAACGCCCTGGCTTACGCTCATGCGCGGGGCGTGATCCATCGCGACATCAAGCCCGCCAACGTGATGCTGGGCGACTTCGGCGAGACGCTGGTGCTGGACTGGGGTCTGGCGCGGGTGAAGGGGCAGGCCGATGAAGCCGCGCGCCGCGCCAGGCAGGACACGCCGGACTTCAGCCCTTCGCTGGTGGGCACGGAGAGCGAGTCTCGCACGCTTGACGGCAGCGTAATCGGCACGCCGGCGTACATGGCGCCCGAGCAGGCCATGGGCGAGCTTTCGGAGGTGGACGAAAAGAGCGACGTGTACTCGCTGGGGGCGACGCTGTTTGAAATCGTGGCGGGCTGCCCGCCCTATGAAGGCAAGACTGCGAACCAGATCCTGGGCAAGGTGCAGAACGTCGCGCCCGCCGCCTTGCCGGCCTGGGTACCCGCGGACCTGCGGGCGCTGGTGGAAAGGGCCATGGCGCGCGACAAGAGCGAGCGCCTGCCCTCGGCGCAGGCCCTGGGCGAAGAGGTACGCGCGTTTCGCGAGGGCAGGCCGCTTTCGGTCTACCGCTACACGCGCCGCGAAAAGGCCCGCAAATTCGTAGCGCGCAACAAGCTGGCCTCGCTGGTTGCGGCGCTGGCGCTGGTGGCCATCATTGCTGTTGCTTCGGTGGCATTCCTTCGCGTGGTTGAAGAGCGTAACGAAGCCCGCGACGCGCTGGCCCGTGCGGAAGCAGCCGAGCAATCGCGACTGGCCCTAGAAGCGGAAAAGGCCTCGCGCCGGCAGGCGCTGATCGACCGGCGCAAGAAGGACATCGCGCGCCAGCGCGCCCTAGTTGACGGACTGCGGCACAAAGAGCTGCTGGAAGCAGCGACCAAGCAGCTCAAAGCCATGGCACAGCGTCCCGCTGCATCGGCCGCGCTGGCGCTTGAACAGGCGGAGACCCGCGACCGCGTCGCGGCCCTGCTGAACCATGCGCGTGAGCTGCGTACGCTCCACGACCTCTGCGTTGATCCCGTGGACGGCGCCGTCCATGCGTTTGCAGCCGAGGACGAAGTTCAGCAGTGGTTCTTCGCGCACGACAGCCTGCAGCGCGTCGCCATTGAGCTGGCGACCGCCAACGAGGACTTTGCACTGGCAGATTTCATCATCGACCGATTCAGCGGCGTGGTCGCTCCCGGCGAGGTTGAGCGGATGCATCAGACCGTGGACAACGCACGTCATGCCCAGCGCCGGCGCCACGCAGAGCTGATTGCGGCATCACTGGCGCGCCTGCGGGCCGACCGCGCCCGCGGCGCGAGCCAGACCGACGAATTCAATGAAATGGTCGCGCGCATTTCAGCCCTGCGCGAGCGCCAGACCGTCGAGCTGCTTGAGGCGGCGCTGAAGCCGCATACGCTCAAGGCTTCAACGCCCGACTCCATGCGGCTGTGGACCCAGCCCGAACGCGAGGAGATTACGCTGGTTTGCCGGGTGTTCTCGCGCATGGAAATGCCGGAGCTCTGCGTGCCGCCTTTGAGTGAGTTTCTGGCAGTGATTGACGATGAACGGCTGGCGACAGAGGCTGCGATTGCGCTGTGCCTGACCGAAGCATGGCAGGCCGAAGAACCCGTGCTCAAGGCTGCGAGACGCTTTGAGCGGCGGCCCATGTTCTGGAATTCGGTGGGGCGGTTCTTCACTCGTCTGCCGGACCCACCGTCACGACCCGAGCCCAAGACCGCCGCGGAGTTCGTGGAACGGGGGCACCGCCACTTGCTGAAGGGCAAGGGGAAGGAGGCCCGCGCGGACTTCACCAAGGCGCTTGAGCTCGAGCCGGACAACGCCCAGATCTACCTTGAGCGCGGCCAGATCAGCGGCACCGGTGAGGATGCCGACCTTGAGGACATGAGGCAGGCCCTGAAGCTGAACCCCGGCCTGGGCCGCGCCTGGGTACGCATCGCCTATATTCTGCGCACGCGCAATGACTTGAAGGGCGCCCTGGACGCCGCGACACAGGGAACGCTCGTGGAGCCCGGTGAAGCGACCACCTGGGCGGCCCGCGGCAACCTGCTGGGGCAGATGGGCCAGTATCGGGACTCGATTGCCGATTACACGCGGGCCATTGAAATCGACCCCTATCGCGTCACCTACCTGAACAACCGTGCTATCGCGTTCATCTCCGTCCGCGAGTACGAGCGCGCCATCGTGGACTGCACGCGCGCGCTTGATCTCGATCCGTACTTTCAGGAAGGCTGGGCCAACCGATCCACGGCCCGACTGGCCCTTGGGGACACCGAGGGCGCGCTGGCGGACGCGACGCGCATTATCGAACTCGCTCCGCGCTATTCGTGGGGCTACTCCGCGCGCGGCCAGGCGCGATTGACACGACGTGACTTCGTCGGCGCCGAGTATGACTTCGCGCGCGCCGTGGAGTTTGCGCCCTGGGCGCACCAGTTCTGGCTTCATCACGCCCGGGCCCTGCGCGCGTTGAAACGCTTCGACGACGCGCTGGCGGTTTGCCGCCGCTGCCTCAAGGAACAGCCGGTCAGCTCCGTATTCGCCGAAACGTTGGCGTCCTTCATGGCGCTGGTAGAACTGCAGAAAAGGGGATCAACCGATACCGGGGCCACGCAGGCCGTCGGGTTCAAGGCGCTGTGCAACTGTATTGCGCTGCTGGGAGAACTAGACATCACGCCGGACTCCGGTGATGAACTCGTGCGCCAAGCCCTGATCTGCCTGGGCCGCGGCGCCGCTGCCGATTCCGATGACAAAGAAGCACACCGACGAGCGCTGGTGCTGTGCCTTGAATCCATCATGCCGCCGCTCCAGGAGCGAGAGCTGCGCATGGAACTGGCGGAAATCCTGACGACGCCGGCCTGCCTTGAAGCAGTCCAGTCCCCGTTTACCGCCTATAACGCAGCCTGCGTAACCGCCACCGCGGCCGCGTGCTTTGAACGCCGCGAGTTCGTGATACTGGGTGCATCGGCTGAAGACGCAGCCCGAAAACGCGAGCAGCTGCTGGCCCTGAGCGAAGAGGAGCGGGGCCAGCGCGCGGCTGCACTCAAAGACAGCGCGTTTGCGTGGCTGAACCGTGCTCTCGCGTTGGGCTTCAAGGAGTCGGCACATACAGCCGAGGACCCGGATTTGGCCTGCCTGCGCGATGATCCTCGCTTTGCAGAGCTGCTGGCCAGGATGAAGTAGCGGCGCCCGCAGGACGCGTCAGACTTTTTCGGGGCAATAGGTCTGGAAGACCTTGTCGAGCACGCCGTTGACGAAGGCGCCGGACTTCTCCGTTGAGTAGCGCTTGGCAAGGTCGACAGCCTCGTTGATGCTGACCTTGGGCGGCACGTCATGGGCGTAGAGCAGTTCGTACACGCCCAGGCGCAAGATGGCCCTGTCAATGTAGGGCATGCGCGAAAGCTGCCAGTTGAGGGCGGCCTCTGCGATCTTCGCGTCGATTTCACCCAGGCTGGCGGTTACCCCGCGATAGAGCTCACGGGCGCCTTCGCGGGCGCTGCGGCTGTCCGTCTCCGAGCCCAACAGTTCCGGCATCTGGCGCTCGACTGTCTTGGCGTCCGTGGCATCAAGCAGGTAGAGCAGCTTGAGCGCCAGCTCGCGAGCCTGGGTGGCGGTGTGCGATGGGGGCTGCTTGCTCATGGCGGGCATGTTATCAACCGTTCGGTAGAGCGGTTCCAGCAGGTCGTTGAAAAAGCGGCATGGGGCCACCTTATCAACCCGGTCGGGCCCATGTGAGTCGGGCCGGAACTCCAGTTCAAGCAGCTTGCCAGCCGCCCGAGGTGCACAAGCTATCCATGGCTTGCGCCCGCAGACCGCTCTTCATCAGCCTGCTAGAGTTTGCGCAGCAGGTCCACCATCTCGATGGCGCTGACAGCCGCGTCAAAGCCCTTGTTCCCCGCCTTGGTGCCGCAGCGCTCGATGGCCTGCTCCAGGTTGTCGGTCGTGACCACACCGAAAATCACAGGCACCCCCGTGCTCAAGGAAGCCGAGGCAATGCCCTTGGCCGCCTCACCCGCCACATAATCAAAGTGGGGCGTCGACCCGCGCACCACAGCCCCAAGGCAGACAACGGCGTCAAATTTCTTGCTCTCGGCCATGCGGCGGGCCGCGAGCGGGATCTCAAAGGCGCCCGGCACCCAGGCCAGAGTCGTGTGATCGAGGGAACCACCATGGCGCACGATGGCGTCCAGGGCGCCCTCCACGAGCTTATCGACCAGGAAGTCATTGAAGCGCGAGGCCACGATGGCCAGTTTCATGCCGGCTGCGTTGCGGTGGCCCTCAAGGGTGCGGGCGGATTCGGAGGCGGATTTCCTGGCCATGGTCTGCTCGAAGGTAAGGGGCGCGAATTGTAGGGGCGGCCCTAGGAGTCGGCAAGGCGCTTGACGGCGAGCGGGCAGGGGGTAGCATCATGGCACCCCAAGGAAGCCCCCCTGTAGATGCCGCCGCGCTCGCGCGGGTGTTTTCCCATGGATGTTGCCGACTTAGGATAGATGGCGGCGGCTGGAATCGCCGGAACTAGTGGACGTGGCAGTTGAGTATAAATTACACGGCACATGGATACATTCATTCCAGACCACATTCGTAAAGTGTTTATAGCGAAGCACTTACGACAACGAAAAATTTTGGCACAGATCGCGCTATAAACGAGTCGCCTTACCTCAGTTCCCTTGACCTGGCAGCAAAGCGCAGCAGGAAACCAACCCCAAGAGCCGGCCCCAGGGCCGCTCGCGTGAGGAGAAGAAGATGAAGCGGATTGCCTGGATGCTCGCAGCGACGACGATGTTCGCCCTCTCCGGTTGCTCGGGCGGCATTGAATTCAACGGCGCTGCGCAGGTGGAGCAGTTCCCGGTGCGCAAGATTCCGGTGGTTCACTACGTGCTTCCGTCCGAGGTTGCCGCACAGGGTGGTGGTTATGTGGTGGACGAGAACACCATGATCGCCCTGACCAGTGCGAGTTTCACAGAGCAGGGGCCCGCGGGCTTTGACCTCTGGACGCACATGATGCAGTCGGCGCCGTGCACGGATAACCCGACCTGCAACACGCCGGCCCCGATTCCGGACTGGGTCTACATGTTCCAGACGGGCAGCGTGGGCAACATGGGCGGCGTCACGGGCTTCAAGACTTCGGACACCGTGATGGCCTACATCATGTCCTTCGAGAACCAGTGGTTCCTGCGCAATCTGGACTCCAACCCTCTGCCGCCTCCCACGGCGGGCCAGCCTCCGGTCACCTATGAAGGCCGCGGTTTTTCATCCATGCCGATTTCGTTCACGGAAGACGCCAATGCCGTCTCGCCCGTGTCCCAGACCCTTGGCTTCACGCCTCCCTACGCCTCACAGCAGGAAATTGGCGACCCCGCCACTTATGACGCGCGCAGCGTGCCGCGCGTCCAGACGCCGGTGAACAACTACATCCAGTTCCAGTACAACGGCGTGGGCGCTCCGGCGGGTTTGCTGGCGGCGGGCTGGCATGAACCCCCGGCCACGAACACGCACATCGAGACCAACCGGCTGCAGATGACGGTCGTTCCGGTGCCGGATTACTTCGGCAGCGGCTCGGGCATCACGACGGGCGGCGGCGTCTACACCAAGCGCTTCATTGACATGTGGCTGCAGGTGACCACGGGCCCCAGCAGCACGCTGCAGCCCGGCGACACCGTGATCTTCTGCTACTACCTGGCGACCATCGCGAGCCACATTGTGGGCTACGGAATTGGTCTGGTGGACAGTTCCTTCGCGGTGCCGGGCGTGGTCAACAACCAGGATGACATCATGAACCTGGCCGTGGTGTTCGACCTCTCGGCAATGATTGCGGCGGGCAAGCAGTTCCAGTTCGTGGTGGAAGACCTGATGCGCATGCAGGATATCGTCAACGGTACTTACGCCGCGCCCGGACCGCCGAGCACGCTGCCCGGCCCCGGTCGCCCCTAAATCGCCGGATTACGCAAGGCCCCGAAAGCTGAGTCATTTCCCCGCCACATCCCGGTCCAACAAGGAAAGAGTCATGAACAGACTTCTCAAGCTGGTTCCCGCCCTGGTGGCAACGCTGACTTTGGGCTCCCTGAGCCTGGTGGGCGCCGGCTGCGACGGCAAGTTCGCCGGCCCTCCCGGCGGCTCTTCAACCGGCAGCGTGGGTGTTGACCCCCTGTTCGGTGCCACGCCCTTCACCTTTGCGCCGGAGAACCCGCTCATCACCGGCTTCTATGACGACTTCTGGTTCATCGATCCGGGGCGCGACAGCGATGACGGCCCGGGCGGCGTGCAGGGCGTGTGGTACGCTGACACCATCCAGGCCATGCAGACGGCCGGCTTCCCCGGCTGGATCGTGAAGGGCCCCACGGTGTCCAACATCGAAGTGAACTTCGCCAATCCGCTGATGCTCTCGTTCATGAGCCAGTGGTTCCGCCGCAACGCCGACGGTACTCGCATTCGCGAGCGCGACCAGTTCGGCCTGCTGGTCTGGTCGCCCAAGAGCCTGGACATCTGCTTTGTCACGGCCCCCGTTGAACAGGTGGCGGTCGTCGTGCAGGGCGGCCAGCAGATCACTTACAGCACCCGGCGCTCGGTGTACCCCGCCAACGTCTCGCCCCAGAGCGTGATGTTCGGCTACACCTCGCCCCCGGCCAACAGCCCCGGCGCCTTCCCCCCGCCCCAGAGCCGCTATCTCACCCGCAACTTCAGCGAAATCGGCCTGGTGCTGCTGACCAAGCTGCTGCCGGCCGGCTCGCCCCAGCTCACCCAGTCGCTCGGCATTTCCATTGACGACACGGCCGGTCAGCCCAACAAGCAGGGAAACGAGAACGTCGAAAACCTCGGCGCGGTCCCCCAGCAGCAGGGCGGCGGCTTCACCTCCGTTCCCGCCCCGACGGGCGTCTTCGGCGACCTCTACGCCCTTGCGTACAAGAAGGCCCCTGTCGTGCAGCCCAACACCCCCGGCCGCACAATGGAGGAGGCGGTCATTGAGTACGCCCGCCACCTCGGCTGCCTGCACGCCAACCTGATTGCCAAGGCCGTTGGCCTGATTTCGGCTGAGGCCAACAGCATCACTGACCCCAAGCAGGTCATCTTCCTCAACGGCTACCCCTACTCCTTCGTGCAGAAGGATCTGGACACCCTGGACAAGTTGCAGCTGCCCGGCTCTGGCCGTGACCCCAATATTCCCTAGTCAGCCGGCCAGGCTAAACCCCGAACCCACGGAACTCGCAGCTACCTGAGGCAACCCATGAAGACCATGACTTCTCTCTGCGCCCTGACCCTGATGGCCGGCCTCTTCGCCGCCTCGGCAAGCGCTGAAGCCGTTTCCTACATTCCGCACCAGTCCACGATTCCCCGCCTGGCCAACCAGGCCGAGGTCATCGTCGTCGGCCGCCTTGCCCGCGTGGAGAACATCCAGCTTGGCGAAGCCGGTATTGACTTCGCCATGTACCCCAACAGGGGCACGCCGGCGCGTCAGGATGGCGAGTCCGGCGTCCGCCGCGAAGCCGTCATCACTGTGAGCCAGACCCTCAAGGGCGCCTCCCACGTGACCGGGAGCGAGTTGCGTGTGGTCTCCATGCGTCAGCTCAAGTTTGACAACTACGACGCCGACCTGCGCGGCGGTGAGGCCCTCTTCTTCTGCTCGCCCCGCAGCCAGGACAACCGCCTGATCGTGCTCTCCGATGAGCGCGGCGCAATTACCGCTGAAGACAACGCCGGCAACCTGACGGGCGCCGTTGAAATGGCCCGCCGCTTCCTGACCGTGGGCCGCTTTGCTGACCTGAAGCCCGCCCTGCTCGCCGGCCTGACACTCAACGGCGGCCGCGTCTCCCTGGATGCCTGCGTCGAACTCGCATGGAACTGGGAAGATTACGCCGCGGTCATGACCCCGGCCGACAAGCAGCTCGTGCTGGACAAGGCCAAAGAGGCCACGCCCGGCACGGAGGAGCGCGTCCAGCTGATTCACGCCGTGGGCCGCCACAAGCCCGACGGCGCCATGAACGATCTTCTGGGCATGATCATGTCGGACAGCCAGTTCACCACCACCTCCATCGCCTGCTGGGCCATGGAGAACATTGAGCGCCGCGAGGCCGTCAATCTGTTCGTCGGTGCCTTTGCCTCGGCCAACGCTTCCCAGCGCGTGCTGCTGGTGCGCGCCCTGGGGCTGATTCACCCCAAGGACTGGTTCGAGGGCGCCGAGGTGCGCCAGGCGGCCTGTGACTGCGTGGCCGCCCTCCTCGTGGCGGGCGATGAAACGGCCCTGCGCGAGGCCCTGATTGCCGCCCGCAACATGTGGGCCGGCAAGGAACTCAAGGCCCAGCTCAAGAACCTCATTGAGAACCGCGCCCACAACGGCATCTCTGAAGAGGCGGTCAAGGGCGCCATCGTGGCCCTGGCTACGCACCGCACCAAGACCGAGCAGATGGGCAAGACTATTGAAGCCGTTCACGAGCGCGGCTACCTCAACAACCTTGCGACGCAGGACCCCGCACTGAAGCAGGTGGTGGATTGCGCCATCCTGTTCCCCTACTCCACGCTGATCACGGACACGGAAGGCCGTCTCCGCTAGACCCCGGACTTGCAGGCATGATGGCCGCCATGCGGCACCTCATAAGGAAAGAAACATGCGGAAGGTTCTACTCTCTCTGGCTTCTTTGATGGGCTTGGCGTTTCTCGCCTCGCCCTGCCAGGCCGGCTTCACGCTGTTCGACACCGCTCGCGACTCGATGTACGTGGCCCGCGGTGAATTCGTGGCGCTGGAGCGCACGGCCGGCGGTGATCGCCTCGTGTTCCGCTGCGACACCGCCCTCAAGGGCAGCATTTCCGGCGAAGTGACGCTGGAGCCCTTCGAGAAGGCGCCCGCCGATGCCGCGCTGGGACGTCCGGCCATCGTGGGCTTCAACCTGATCAACGGCAAGTACCACTTCTCCTACCATCAGCGCCGCGGCGTGTTCATGCACGAGGATGCATTGACAAGTGCGAGACGGCGCTGCGCCGGCTGATCGAGATCAATGCCCCCTTCCAGCCGTTGATCGGGAACGGGCTGCGCAAGCGCCTTGAGTACCAGAATCTCGCCCACGAAGGCGAGTATCCGGCCGAGTTGCTCAGCGCCTGGCGCCAGGAACTGGTGGCTCAATGCAGCCTCTCCGGCAGTGCCGCCGCCCGTGACGCGGCCAAATGCCTCTTTGAGCACCCGCTGTTCAAGGGCACGGCCACGCTGGGCGACCTGCACAAGGTGGCCCAGGCCGTGGTGACCTCGGCCAGGAGCACGCATGAGCGCGCCTACATGCTGCTGCTGATTCGCGACGAAGTCTCCGTGCACCCGTCCTACGAGACGCTTTTGGGCATGCTTTGGGAGGAGGCGGCGGACTACAACGTCGCCCACTTGGCCTCGCTGCTGTCGAGCAAGCCTCGCGCCCAGGTAATCCAGGACATGGCAGCGGCCATCAATGATGCCGGCCGCACCTCGCAGCAGCGTGAGAATGCTGTGCACGTCCTTGGTGCGCTGCGCGACGAGGCCGGCCTGCCCACCATTCGCGGGGCCGTCAACGCCGAACGCCTCAAGGGCGCCGTCAACTTCGACCGCAAGGTGATGCGCCGCGCCCTGCTGGCGCTGCGTGACATCCCCAGCGCCGAGAACGCCCAGACGCTTGAACAGCTCCTCGACTCGGATATCTGCCGTGAGAAGTTCGAGTTCCTCAAGCGCACGCTGGTGGCTTGGTCGACCATGGACACGGAGGCCAGCAACAACTACCTGCGCGGCCTCTACAAGCTGACCCAGAACAACGCCCTCAAGCAGTTCGTGAAGGGCCTGCTGCCCGAGAACAAGGAGTGGCGCCGGGCTGTCATTGTGCACCCGGAAGAATAGTCATCACCTCGCAGCAAAGACACCAGGCCGGCGCGCAAGCGCCGGCCTTGGTTTAACCGGCTTGCACGGCCGATGCCTCCATGCGTTAACGGTGCCATGCCGCAAGAACCGGCCAACCCCGCCTCCTCCAGCCCCGAGTCCGACCAGCTCGGCGACCTCTTTGCGCCCGCCGGCACGCGCCGCCACGCCATCACGCGTTGGGTGTTTTTCGCGCTGGGCGGTCTGTTGGTCGCCTACGGCATCCTGGGCGTGCTGCTGCCCATCCTGCCCGGCTTTCCCTTCCTGCTGGTGGGAATGCCGCTCATGGCGGGTTCCAGCGAGCGCGCCCGGGGCTGGATGAACCGCCTGGACCGACGCTTTCCCCTGGGCCTGCGCCTGCTGTTGCGGCGTTTTCAACTGGTGGCGCCGCCCAAGGGTGGAAGCCCCGAACAGTGGCGGCGCTGGCGCGTCAACTTATTGTGGACCGCTGCCATGTGGCTGGGTTGCGGTCTGTTCTTCAGCGCCCTGGCCGTTGCCATGCGCTGGCTCTGGGTGGCTTACCTGCAGCCACTTTACTGATTTTTCCTGCTCCCGCTGACCTGGGCGGTGTTTCATGGCGGTTGACTGAAGGGGAGACGGGGCGATGGACACCAAGTACCTGATCTGGGGCATGGGCGGCTTCATTGCGCTTTCGCTGCTTTGCATTGTGGCAACCCTGCTGTTTACCCTGGCTGAATCGCCCGCCGCGCCGGCGCCCGCCGGTGCACCAGGCACGCATAGCTCAGGCCCCGAGGGAGACTCAAGCCGCGCCCAGGAGCGGGTGCTGCGCGGGTTTGACGTCGCGTTCTGGGGTGAAGCGCGGCCCTTTGTACGCATCAAGGACCGCTTCTCCGGCGAAGTCGACACGGTAAACCTTGTGACCTACCTGATGTTCGAGCAGCAGTACGCGGAAACGGGCCCCTCTGATGAAGGCGGCTACACCTACAAGAGCGCCGACCCCGTGGCGGTGGAGAACACCTATCGACTTGGCCTCTGCCATCAATACGGGCTTTTCGGCCTGGTCTCCGACCCCAAGGAAGCAGCCTACTACTACCGCATCGCGGCCATGGCCGGCCACGCCGAGGCCAAAGAGGCCGCCAACGCCCTGGCCGCCCGCGGCGTGAAGTAGCTATCAACAATCTTTCGACAAGCCTCTTTCCTGCCCGCAAACCCGCGTGACAAGCGGCTCGCGGGGCAATTCTCCAGCGGGTTTGAGGCTTGTTTGAGGGGGCCAATGCCCCTATCATTCCGCCCTTCCCGGGCTTCTGGATTCCGGTTGTGGCTGTCCACGGCGCCGCAGCGACACTGTGGAATCGAGAGCCCGAAGACGCCCGTAAGTGACAACCGCGCGGCTCTTGGCCGCGCGCCAATCGAGTGACTGTTCATGGCCAAGAAACCTGAAGAAGGCGCTGTGGCGCGCAACCCCGGCAACGTGCAGCCGCTGAACATCGCGGACGAAATGCGCGAGAGCTACCTGACGTACGCCATGAGCGTGATCGTGGCTCGCGCCCTGCCCGACGTGCGTGACGGCCTCAAGCCCTCGCAGCGCCGCGTGCTCGTAGCGATGAACGACTTGAACCTGGGTCCCACGGGCAAGTTCCGCAAGTGCGCCAAGATTGCGGGCGACACCTCGGGCAACTATCACCCGCACGGCGAGGCTGTGGTGTACCCCACGCTCGTGCGCATGGCCCAGAGTTTCAACACGCGCTATCCGCTGGTCGATCCCCAGGGCAACTTCGGCACCATTGACGGCGACCCGCCGGCAGCCATGCGTTACACGGAAGCCCGCCTCACCCGCGCCTCCGTGGACATGATGGAGGACCTGGAGAAGGACACCGTCGATTACATCGACAACTACGATGGCACGCGCCAGGAACCCAGCGTTTTCCCCGGGAAGTTCCCCAACCTGCTGTGCAACGGCACGGGCGGTATTGCGGTGGGCATGGCGACCTCCATGCCGCCGCACAACGTGAACGAGGTCTGCGACGGCATCGCCGCGCTGATTGACGAGCCGGAGATCACGGTGGAAGCCCTGATGAAGATCATCAGGGGTCCCGACTTCCCGACCGGGGGCGTCATCCACGGACGCAAGGGCATTGCCGACGCCTACAAGACGGGGCGGGGCATCGTGACCGTGCGTGGAAAGGCGGAGATCGAGGAAGGCGACCACGGCAAGAGCCAGATTGTCATCACGGAGATCCCCTACCAGGTCAACAAGACAACGATGATCGAGAAGATCGCTGACCTCGTGAAGAGTGACGCGATCTCCGGCGTGAGCGACATCAAGGACTACAGCAAGGAAGACATCCGCCTGGTGGTGGAAGTCAAGCGCGACGCCGACCCGAACATCGTGCTCAACCAGCTTTACAAGCATACGCAGCTTCAGAGCAGCTTCAGCATCATCAACATCGCCATCGTCGA
Organism: Planctomycetota bacterium; assembly: GCA_019186845.1. Taxonomy (GTDB): domain Bacteria; phylum Planctomycetota; class UBA8742; order UBA2392; family UBA2392; genus UBA2392. Next base: position 13,331 of record JABARW010000022.1, read on the forward strand.
GGGCAAGCCGCAGACGCTCAACCTCAAGCAGCTGTGCGAGGCCTACCGCGACCACCGCAAACAGGTGATTTTGCGCCGCACGCGCTGGCTGCTGAACAAGGCCAAGGCGCGCCACCACATTGTGGCGGGCCTGCTCGGCGCACTGGACCTGATCGATGCCATCATCAAGCTGATCCGTAGCGCCAAGGACGTTGACGAGGCGCGCGACAAGCTGATGGCACTCAAAGTGAAGTTCCCGCCCTCGCCCAAGGGGCTTGAACTTGACGTCGCCGACCGGTTCTCGCGCGCCCAGGCCGACGCGATTTTGGCCATGACGCTGTCCAAGCTGACAGGTCTGGAGCGCACGCGCCTGCAGGAGGAGTTCGAGGCGCTGCTCAAGGAAATCGCCGACCTGCAGGACATCCTGGCCCGGGAGGCCCGCGTCCTGAAGATGATCAAGGACGACCTCGAAGAAATGAAGAAGCGCCACGGCGACGAGCGCCGCACGGCCATCAAGGGCGAGGTGGGCGAATTCGACATCACGGACCTGATTCCTGACGAGCAGGTGGTGGTGACGATTTCCTACGAGGGCTACATCAAGCGCGTTCCGCTGGATGATTACCGGCGGCAGAACCGCGGCGGAACGGGCAGCGTCGGCGCCAAGAGCAAAGAAGGCGATTTCATTGAGCACTTCTTCCTGGCCAGCACGCACGATTACCTGCTGGTATTCACGACCCTGGGCAAGCTGTTCTGGCTCAAGGTTTACGATATTCCGGAGTTCGGCAAGCAAGCCAAAGGCCGCGCGCTGGTGAACCTGCTTAACATGAGCACCGTGGAGAAGGTCAGTGCCTGCATCCGTGTGCGCGAGTTCAAGGAAGACCGCTTCCTGATGTTCGCCACCAGCCAGGGCACCGTCAAACGCACCGCGCTTGAGGCCTACAGCAACGTGCGCAACGCGGGCATCAAAGCCATCAAGCTCAACGAGGGCGACCGCCTGATTGACGTCATGGAGACGGGAGGCGCCGACGAAATCGTGCTGGCTAGCCGCAAGGGCATGGCGATCGGCTTCCCCTAGAGCGAAGTGCGCCCCATGGGCCGCGACGCGGCAGGCGTGATCGGTATGAAGCTCGAGGACAAGGACGAAGTGGTTTCCATGGCGGTGGTCAACCGCAAGGCCTCGCTGATCACGGTGTGCGAGAAGGGCTTTGGCAAACGCACGGCCTACGACGAGTACCGCATCCAGCATCGCGGCGGCGTGGGGCTGATCAACGTGAAGATCTCGGACAAGAACGGCGAGGTCGTCGCGGCCAAGAGCATTTACTCGGGCGACGAGATCATGGTGATGACGCGGCAGGGCGTGGTGCTGCGCACGACCGTGACCGAGGAGAGCATGCGCGAGATCGGCCGCGCAACCATGGGCGTGCGCCTGATGAAGGTGGCTGAAGACGACACGATCGTCAGCGTCGTAAAGATCATGAACGAGGGCGATGAACTCGCCCGCGCCGAAGGCGACACGCCGCCCGAACCCGTCAAGCCCGGCCAGCCCGTCAAGGAAGTCGAAGTGAAGCTCTCCACGGCGCAGGCCCTCGACAAGGCCAAGAAGGAAGCCGACGAGGCACTCAAGCGCGTGCAGGACGCCCTGAAGGAAGGCCCGCCCAGCAAGCGCCAGAAGAAAGTCGAAGACGACGACCAGGGCAAGAAGAAGTAACCACAGCATGCCAACCCCAGAGCCCGTCCAGTCACGGACGGGCTTCTGCGTTGGACCAGGTCATTCGCCGCTTGGACCGTGTGGCCCCGTGAATGCGGTTTTCCATGGTATCCTCGGGTGGCGGGATTTCTTGCCAGCGGTTGGCCCGGAGCTTCCCATGCGCGCGACAGCGTACTCCATCTGCTTACTTCTGCTCAGCGCGTGCTCGACCCTGCAGCCGTCAAACGGCCCCGCGCCGGAGACTTCCATGCGCGAACAGTTCGCCAAGTCGCTGCAGGTGCAGTTGGCCCGTGCCGAGACTGCCCTGACGCGCTTTGACAACGCCGCGTCGCTGAGAATCCTGGATGAGGTTGAAGCGGCGACCAAGGACTGGGAGAAAACCTCTCCCGCTGAAGACGTGGCCCTTGGCTGGCTGTCTGAGCAGGCGCGCGAGATACGCTTCATCGCCACAGTCTTCAGTGCCGATGACCAGCCCGTCAGACTCAAAGAGCTGTTCGCCGCCGACTCCGACCGCCTGTTTGAACGCTTCGTTGGCGATGGCAGCACCATGCAAAGCCCCGCGTGCTACCAGCTCTATGCCATCTCCGGCCGTGACACAGAAGCCGAGCGCGGCTACGGCCGTGTGCTGGCATTGCTTGAAGGCAGGCAGCACGAAGTCAAACGCTTCAGACTGGCCATGCTGCGAGGCTCAACACTCGCCGGGCTGGGCCAGGAGGAAGCAGCGCGCGTGGCCCTTGCAGAGGCGGACACCATTTTGGCGCGCCTGCCGGCTGCCAAAGTTGAAGACCTGCCGGCCTTTGGAACCTATTGCCTGCTGCGCGCGTTGGTGCTGGCGCGCGGCCACAACTATGCGGGCGCCGAGTCGCTGCTGATGGCGAAGTTCAAAGATATCCCCGAGCACATCGCCAAGCCGCGCATTGAGCGCTACGGCAAAGCGTTCAAAGAGCTCGCGCAGACCTGGCCCGCCGAAGAAGAGCGCTACGCCAAAGAACCCGCCGACTTGCCCAAGGTCGAGATCGAAACCGACAAGGGCAAACTGGTGCTCACGCTGTTTGAAGACGACTGCCCCAACACCGTCGCCAGTTTCATCTCGCTCGTCGAGAAGGGATTTTACGACGGTACGCTGTTCCATCGCGTCGTGCCGCATTTTGTGGTTCAAGGGGGCGACCCAACGGGCAACGGTAACGGCGGGCCGGGCTATTGCATCAAGCGCGAGCTGGGGCGCAGCCACTTCCGCGGCAGCATCGGCATGGCGCGCAACGCAGACCCGGATAGCGCGGGTTCACAGTTCTACTTCTGCCTGCACGCGGCTACGACCTACCACCTGAATCAGGGCTACTGCGTGTTTGGCCGCGTCTCGCAGGGGCTGGAAGTCATGGACCAGTTGCGCCTGGGCTCGAAGATCATCAAAGCCCGCGTGCTGAGCAAGCGTGCCCACGACTACAAAGTCGAAAGATTGCCGGAAAAGGAGTGAGTCCGCCGGTCAAGACCCCGGCTGGCCCGCGCCGCCATCGGCGAGGTCCGCCAGAAGTTCGCGGCGCAGCACATCGCCCACCGGGGCCGTGGTGGCATATTCCTTGAGCGTGCAGACGAATTCCGCGGGCTCGTGCGCGAGGGCGCGCTGCTGGGCCTGCGTCAGTGCAAAGCGGATGTAATGCACGCTGGCCGTCTTGTCCTCGCGGGTTCGGCCCGGTTCAAACTGCGCGGCAGTCTTCTCGCTGCCGATCTTGAGCCAGAGGTTGCCCTCGAGCGCCGTGAAGATAGGAAGCCATTTGCGCAGGTCGGCGTCGCTGGTGAGCTGGATGAATAGCGTAGCCGAGAGCTCGCCGGGGCCGGGAATGAGCCCGTTGTAGACCTCGAGCTCTTCCAGCACGGCGTTCACGCTCGTCATGCCTTCAGCGCGCATCATCTCCTGGGTCTGGTAGATCAGCGTTGCGCGGTTCTCAAAGTGCATCGAAATCAGATCGCCCAGCGCAACGCGGCGGCGGGCGCGCAACTCCATGGCGGCGCGGCGACGCGCTTCGCGCTGCTTCTCGTACTCGGACACGGGAATGATGTCGGACAGCTCCAGGGTTCTCATCGCACGTTCTCCTCAGGCGGCAGGGTCGGACTTAGGCTCCACGGGGCGGCCCTTGAGCCGCTCGCCCTGCTTGCCCACGTCAAAGCCATAGGCCTTGGCCAGGGCGACAATGGGGTGGGTCATCTCGATGCCGGTGGCTTCCTTCACCTGGGTGGCGGCCAGGTGGCAATCGCCGCAGGCTCCGCTGCAGGGCTCGCCAAACTGGCCGCGCGGCGTCTTCTCGCGCTCGCCCCCGACGATACCGTCAAAGAGCTTGCCGCCCCACTTGAGCGAATCCTTATGGTACTTCTTCATCATGGACCAGGTGCCATCGTGGCCGCTGCAGGCGTCCACCATGTCCACATCCTCGGCCACCATGTTCAGCATGTCCTTGCCGCGCAGGCCGATGTTCTGGGCCTTGATGTGGCAGGGCACGTGGTACTTGAGCTTGTCGTACTTCTCCTTGAAGTCGCGCCTGATGCGGCCCTCGCGCTTGAGTTTGAACAGGTAGTCGCTCAGGTCGTGGCTGTGCGCGGCCAGCAGGCGGGCGTCCTCTGTGCCCAGAATCTGCGGGTACTCCTCGCGGATCATGAGCGAGCACGAAGGCGAGGGAATGACCACTTCGTAGCCCTTCTTGACGTACTCCAGCAGGGCTTCGGCATTGCGCTGGATATTGACCTTGGCCGCCTCAACATCGCCTTCGTCGAGAAAGGGCATGCCGCAGCACATCTGCCGCTGGGGCCAGGCCACCTCCACGCCGTTGTGCTCCAGCACTTCCACGGCGGCCTTGCCCGCCGTGGGGTCGTTCCAGTTGACCAGGCAGGTGCTGAACAGGGCGACTTTCAGCGGCGTGGCTGTGGCGGGATCCGCCCCTTCCTTCAGCGGCAGGGGCGTCTCGACCTTGGGGCTGTGCTTGGCAAACCAGCTCGGGAAGGTCTGCCAGTGAAACTCGGGCAGCAACTTGTGGCGGTCGATGCCCATCGTCCATTCCATGATCGCGCGGTTAAGGGCGTTGCGGTTCGCGAAATTCATCAATGGGGGCATGAGGCTGCCGACCTTGCCGATGAAGTCGGGATTGCGCAGCAGCTTCTTCGTGAGGCTGACGCCCTTCTCGCGCACGCGGTGAGCCTTCTGGCGCAGCAGCAGCCGCGGGAAGTCCAGCGCGAACTCGTGGGGCGGCGTGTAGGGACAGTTGGGGTAGCAGAGCTTGCACTGAAAACACTCGTCCAGGGCCTTGTCCAGCACGGCCGGGGGCAGGTCCTTGGCGTGAGCTGAAAGTTCGGGCAGTTCGTCGCCCATGACCTCGGCCGCCTCCACTCCCTCGGGCAGCGTTTCGCCCCGGGCCTGGGCCTCGGCGCGCTTGAGCTTCGCCTGCTCAACCAGCTCGGGGTGCGCCTTGAGGTGGGCCTCGCGGCGCGCGTCCGTAATGCCGTCAATGCCCTTGAAGATGGTGGGAAAGGTGTCGCAGAACTTGAAGCAGAGACGACAGCCGTTGCAGATGTCGTAGATGCGCTCCGTCTCAGCCTGAAGGTCGGCCTTGTCCCAGAACCTGGGATCGTTGATTTTGAGTCCAATGGATTCAGCCATGATCTCGGGCCTTCGTGCAAAGGGCTCTCACGCTGGGGCGCAACACCGCCAGGAGCCGCCAAGAACAACCCCGGCATCCAATCCACAGATGGACAAGGATTCACCCGGACGACGTCAAGTCAGACATGTGGCATTTGTGTCCGGAGAAGTCTGTGTCCATCGGTGTTTTCTGCGCTCCTGAAGCCTTGCCTCAGTTCTTCCTCGCTGCTTGGTGCCCCTGCGTGAGATGCCATGGTCCTGCCAAAGAACCACCGGCGGCAGTAAACCGCCGGTGTCTTTGGCTGATAACTCGCTACTGGGAACTGAAAACTGACTACGCGATGGACTCAAGGCCCTTGGTGAAGCGGCCGGCATGGCTCTTCTCAGCGCGGGCCAGCGTCTCAAACCAGTCGGCGATTTCAGGGAAACCTTCTTCGCGGGCGGTCTTGGCAAAACCGGGGTACATCTGCGTGTACTCGTAGGTCTCGCCGGCGACGGCGCTCTTGAGGTTCTTCTTGGTGTCGCCGATGGGCTGGTCCGTGTCCGGGTCGCCTACCTGCTTGAGGTAATCGAGGTGGCCGTGTGCGTGGCCGGTTTCACCCTCGGCCGTGTCGCGGAACAGGCCGGCAACGTCCGGGTAACCTTCGACGTCAGCCTGCTTGGCGAAGTACAGGTAGCGGCGGTTAGCCTTGCTTTCACCCGCAAACGCCGCAGCGAGATTCTGCCAGGTCTTGTGCTTCTTATCCAGTTTAGCCATGTCTCTCTCTCCGTAGTTTTGCCCCGGGAAATGGGGCAGTCCAATCAATGTTTACGGGCGCGCCCGTACACGGTGACGCGCGCCTTTTCGATGACGTAACCCTTGCGGGACAGCGCCTTGAGGTCAAGGCGAATGGCCTCGCTATCCTCAAGGTCGGAGACTGCGCCCGAATCCAGGTCGACAAAGTGGTGGTGGGCCGAGGTCGTGCGGTCAAACAGCTTGCGGCCGTCATCCATGGTGATCTCGGCCAGCGCGCCAATCTGCACCAAGGTCTCCAGCGTGGCATAGACCGTGCTGAGGGAAAGTGAGGGATTGTCAGCCTTCACGGCCTCGTGCACCTGCTCCGCCGTGAGATGCCCGTGGCTCTCCTGCAGGGCGCGGAAAATGACCAACCGCTGCTGGGTGACCTTCAGTCCCTTCTCGCGCAGCAGTTCGAGGAAGGCAGACTGACGATGCTCGATCTCGTGGGCGCTAAGTTTCATGGCCCTGATCGTAGCCTGTACTAGTACGCATTCAAAGCTAAATCGGAATTATTCCTGTTTTGAAGCCGCCCAGCGACGGTTCGTCAGGCTTGTCAACACGTGGTCCTGCCACTGTCCATTGATGAACAGATACTCGCGCGCCAGCCCCTCCTCCCTGAATCCCAACCGCCGCAGCAGGCGCCCGGATCGTTCATTGTGCGGCATGTAGTTGGCCTCGATCCGGTGCAGATTCATGGGGCCGAAGGCGTAGGCCAGAAGCGGCTCCAGGGCTTCTTTCATCAGTCCCTTGCCCTGGGCACTCCGGCGCAGGGCATAGCCCAGGTTGCATGCATGAAACCCGCCGCGCTCGACGCGCGAGAGATTGGCACGCCCCAGGACGCGGAGCGGCTCTTGCGCGTCGAACAGCCACAGGCGCAGGCTGCGTCCGTCTATGAACTCCTGGACGAGGCGCGCAGCCTGCAGGCGCCAGTACTCCTCGCTGTAGTACTCAGCGGGACGCACCGGCTCAAAGGGGGCGAGAAACTCGCGCTCTTCGTCGAGGAAGGCAACTATGGCCGCGGCATCCGACGGCTGCGCCATGCGCAACCTGAGGCGCGCGGTGTCGAATCGGGGCAGCTCAGGCGTCATGGCCTCAGGTTAGCAGTGCGGTGATGATGCCGACAATGGCCGTGGGAATCAGCACACTGGCGACCAGAATGCCAACACGCCGGCCCCCGATGAACAGGGCAAAGCCGGACTTGATCAGGCTGTTGGTCAAAATCGCGCATGCGATGGCCGTGTTGGCCACCTGGGCCGAAATCTTCTCCTGCGCATACATGCGCGTGGCGGAAATGGTGATGGCATCGACATCGGTCAGGCCCGCGAGCAGTGCCGAAACGTAGAAGCCGGCCTCATGGAAGTAATGGTAGGCGGCGGCGGCTACGAAGCGGATGACCGCAAAGGCGATGCCCAGCTTGATGGCCTGCTTGAGCGAAAAGGGGTTGTTCAGGCGCTGCGGCGCTTCCGTGCCTTCGCGCTTGATGATGACCGTTTCGCCCCGCTTGCCCGCAATACGATAGAGCACCGCCGAGCCCGCCACGCCCACGGCAATCGTCGATGCGAACAGCGGCCAGGCTGTCTCCATCAGGGGCGCGTGCATGGCCGCAATCATCACACCCAGGCGCGGCAGCATGATGGTGCAGGCGATCACGATGGCGAAGGCGGACACGCGGGCCAGCTCAGGCTGCTGCTTGGCGCGGCCAGAGAAGGTGAGCGTAACAGCCGTGCTTGAGGCGATGCCGCCAAAGACGGCCGTCACGCCGATGCCCCGCCTCTCACCCATGATGCGCACGGCCACATAACCCACGAAGGAGACGGCCGCGATGAGAACCACGACCATGCCGATCTTGCGCGGGTTGAGCGAGTCGAACATGTCCCAGGTCTGGTCGGGAAGAAGGGGCAGCAGCACCGCCGCCAGCAAGGCAAAGCGCACGGTAGCCAGCAGGTCCTCGCTGCTGACCTTCTGGGCCAGGCCGTGCAGGGGTTCACGCAGGGCTAATGCCGCCATGACCAGGGTGCCCAGTGCCGCCGCCAGCACCACGCGCTCGCTGAACTCGAGGGGAATGGTATGCGTGAAAGGCACCGCCCCCAGGCAGAACACCAGCAGAGCCGAGATCTCGCTGGTCAGGCCCAGGCGAGGCTGCTGTTCATCGCGGGGCTGCCTGAGATAGGCACCCAGCAGCAACGCCAGCAAGCCCACAAAGGGCACCGCCAGCCCCAGCGTGCCGAAGGACTGGGACATCAACCCGCCGAGGGCGCCGAACATGCCGATCAGGGGAAAGGTGCGGATGCCGCCGAAACTGGGGCGCTTTTCCTGCTGCGCCTTGCGCTCTCGTTCAACACCGACCAGACCGCCGATGGCAATGGCGATACCCATGCCAAGGGCGATGTCCTGCGTGCTCATTTCCATGGGAGTTATTCGTCCGCTGCCGGCACTCCCGGCATGCTAGCAGATTCCCTTTCGGCTTTCAGCGCCGCCAACATGATGCGGGCGCAGGCCTCGGCATCGCTCAGTGCCTCGTGGTGATTCAAATCGATGCCCAGCACCCCGCACACATGGTCCAGGCGGGCCGGGCGGATTCCAAGGACCCGCCGCGCCAGGCGCACCGTACAGCGAAACTCGATATCCGGAGGCCGCAGCCCAAAGTGTCGGCAGGCCTTCAGCAATACCGCGCGGTCAAAACCCGCGTTGTGGGCCGCAAGGAAGGCTGCCCCCTCCAGAACGGGTGCCAGCAGGGGCCAGGCCTGGCCGAAATCCGGCTTGTCGGCCACGTCCTGCCAGGTGATGCCATGAATCTCGGTGTAGGCAACATGACTCCGCGGAGGCCGGATGAGCTGCCTTATGCGGCGCTTGATGCGTCCACGCTCCACCCGCACCAGCCCCACGGCACACACCGCCCCCGGATAGTTGCCGGCGGTTTCGAAGTCGATCGCGACGAAGGTCGGAAGGGCCATGCTCCCATATTAGAACGGGGCAGGCGACAACACCGGCCTCAGGCGGGATTGGCCACTGCCCGCCGGGCATCCACCACACGATAGAGCAGCATGCCGCACAGCATGCAGGCCACGAACAAGAGCCCTCCTGCACTGGGCCTTCCCAGCAGGGTCAGGGCAGGGCCGGGGCAGATACCGCAGAGCCCCCACCCGATTCCGAAGAGGGCCGCGCCCACGAACATGCGGGTGTCGAGGTCATGCCGCGCTCCCCTGGGAGCAGGGCCCCCCAGCAGGGGCCGCTTGCCAGAACGGGCAAACCAGACGGCCATATAGATGGGGACCGCCGAGCCCATCACGAACATCAGGGCGGGATTCCAGTCACCCAGAATATCCAGGAAGCCCAGCACCACTTCGGGCCTGCTCATGCCCGAGATGCCCAAGCCCCATGCGAAGAGAACTCCAAACATAAGCGCCGCGGCTGCTTTCATGTCAGGCTCCCACCACATTACGCGCGACATACACCGTGGCCATGGCCGCGCCCATGAACGAACACGTGGCCACAATGGAGCGCCGCGACAGTCGTCCCATGCCGCAGACTCCGTGGCCGCTGGTGCAGCCACCGCCCAGTCTTGCGCCAAAACCTACGAGCAGTCCGCCCAGGCCCAGCAGCGGCAGAGAGCTGCCCACGGAAGCCGGCAAGGCTTGGGGCATGAGTTGGCCCATCATCACGCCGCCGAGCACCAGGCCCAGAACGAAAGCCAGTTGCCACGGAAACTCGCCGCGCTCGCCGGTCACGGTGCCGTAAAGCGCGCCCGAGACTCCGGCCGTCTTTCCGGTCAGCAGCAGCAGGCCCGCCGCCGCGCCGCCGATCATGGCACCTCCGATCAAGGGGCCCTGGAACGATGTGATATCCACGATTCTCCCTTCCGCTTGGTCTGGCCGGTCATGGGGTCCTGCAGCCGGCCTCGGTCATGCCAGCGATTGAATCAGTTCTTCCAGAATCCGGGCAATGCGCCCCTCAGTGTCGCTGCCGCGGCTGAGGTTGTGGGCATGGGAATCCTCACGCGAACCGGCCCGATTGGTGATCAGGGAGAAGGCGACGACTTTCATGCCCAGGGCGCGGGCGCAGATCACTTCTGGAACCGTGCTCATGCCCACAGCGTCCGCACCCAGGCCCTTCAACATGCGCACTTCGGCCTCGGTCTCGAAGCTGGGTCCCAGTACCGCGGCGTAAACGCCGCGCGCCACGGCTTCACCGGCGCGGGCCGCGGCGGCCTCGAGTTTGCCTAGAAGCGCAGCGTCATAGGCCCCGGCCATGGGCGCAAAGGCCGTGGCGCCGGTCAGGCGTTGGCGGCCCACCAGCGGATTGATGCCCATCAGGTTGATGTGGTCAGTGATCGACATCAGCGAGCCTTCGAGCAAGTCGTCGCGGATGCCGCCCGCCGCGTTGGTGGCCACCAGCACCGAAGCGCCCAAGGCTCGCGCCACCCGCACGGGAAACACCAGTTCGCGGGAAGCAAAGCCCTCATAGGCATGGTAGCGACCGCGGAACACCAGCACGTTGCGCGAAAACAGCCGGCCCTGGGACAGGCGGCAGACATGGCCCGGCGTGCCGGCGGGCCGCGCAAAGCCGGGCACTTCTTCATAGGCAATGCGCGCCAAAGCCTCACAGCGCTCTTCAATGGCGCCAAAGCCGGAACCCAGAATCAGCGCCACGCTGGAGACGTCTCGGCGAAAGCCTGACTCTTCGAGAGAGGCGATGGCAGCATCAAGGATGGGATCGGTTCCGGACACAGTCTTGAGTTCTGATTTCCGCCGGCCGCCTTGACAAGCCTGAACCGCGCCGCGACGAGGGTGCCTGAGGCCCAGCTAGCGCAGCCCCATGCCCAGCAGCACGAGATTGGCACCGACCCGCGTCAGTACCGGGCTGGGCAGATAATAGCGTATGTCGAGTACCGTGCCGGCCAGGCGCTCTTCCTCGGGGCGGAGCCCCAGAAACTCGCGCAGCCAGGCGATGCTCTCTTCGTCCGTGTCACCCGACCACGAGGGGCCAATGGACATCAGCTGTTCAATGACCTCGATGCGCGCATCCAGCAGTCGAAGGTCGCTGATACGCTCCGCCAGCCGGGGAATGATCTCGCGCACGATGTAGCCGCACAGCACCCCCAGGCGCGCGATGTCGGGCACCAGGGTCACGCTCTGCATGAATTCAGGGGCGCGGGAGATGATCTCGCGGATCTCGGTCAGGCAGTGTCGCACGAGGCGTATATCGCTTCCGGCGTGCAGGCGCAGCAGCCGCGTGGCCGAAACGATAGCCTTGTCCGCGAGGTTGGCGTGGGCCTTGCCCTGGAGCTGCGGCCACTCGCCCAGCCGCCATTCCGTGGCCAGAAGCTCGGCCCAGATGGCCCGTGCGCGCTCTTCAATGCCGGTGATGCGGCGGTCGAACATCTTGTCAATGTAGGTCTTGGGGTCGATGTTTCCGCGATAGGCCTCATTGCTCCAGGCGCGCGCGATGTTTTCATCCACGGCAACCACCACGTGCAGGCGCGGCGCGTTGAGATTGCGCGCCACCACTTCTAGGAGTTGCAGCCCCAACGCCGGCGGCACGCGATCAATGTCGTCGATGAAAAGAAAGCAGGGCCCCTGCCCGCCGCGGCGCGAGGCGATGCTCTGCACCATCACCGCCAGCTGCTCGGAGAACCGCTGGCCGAACTGGTAGCTGCGGGCGCGTTCCAGCAGCTTCTGGCGCTGGAACTTGCTGCCGGCGGCTTCCCCGGCCGAGGCCAGCAACTGCGCCGAGTGTGCCAGTTCAGTGATGGGCGCATGCCCCAGCACGATCTGCCCCATGAGGTCAGCCGCTATCAGCAGGGCGCGCTCGCCGCCTTCGGCCCAGCCGCTCTGACGGATGCTCGTGCTGGAGGGATAGCCCTTCTGCCTGAGGGCCGCCGCCACGATGCTGTCCACAGCCTCGCCCTGGGGGCAGCGCGGCTTGCCTTCCACGTCAAGCTCATCCCACAGTGCGAACAGCAGCGAAGCAAAGGGATCGACGTCTTCCTTGTGCTGCCAGAGATTGAACCAGCTCACTGTGGCGCCGGCGCCGCGCAACAGGGGGTCCATCAATTTGAGCAGCGTGGTCTTGCCGCTGCCGTTGGAACCTGGCACCAGCACGCGCGAGGTCACGTGCGACGACAGGTTGGCCAGCAGGCCGGCGCCCTGCCTGGCCGCCAGTTCGCAGAGCTCGCGCGCCATGACTGGCATGCCGTCAACGGTAAGGCCGGGGTCGGTGCGTCCGCTCATGGTGCTGATGATGCAGTGCCCCGCGGGCACTTGCCAGTGGCAAGGGACTGTCCCGTTCCCGGCCCTTGATCAGTTGTTCTCGGCGGCGCGACGCCGGCGCTCTTCAAGCTCGCGCGGCGTAAGGCGGCGGGTGTCATGCAGCAGCTTCCAGGCTTCCTCAAAGGCCGCCAGCATTTCCTTGTCCTTGTCGCCCAGCTGCTGGCGGGCGGATTTGAGTTCGCTCTCGGCCTTGTCCGGCTCGCCCATGCCGAGCAGGCAGCGCGCCATGAGGATACGAACCTCGCTGACGCGCTGCGTGTCCTTGAGCGATTCCTTGAAATAACGAAAGGCCTTGGACCAGCGCCCGGTCTCGTATTCCTTTTTTGCCTGCTCAAAGGCTTCACTCACAGCCTACCCCTGGCCCAGCCGCTTCTTGAGCGAGTCGATACGCTTCTCGACGTCGCGGAACTCGGCGTCATCAAGGTAAAGCGTACGGAAGCCCTCGAGAGCACCCGGCAAGTCACCCTTGCGCTCGCTTAGGTCGGCGCGGGCATAGTTCAGGGCCTTCTGCAGGTCAATGTCGTCGGGCGTCAGCAGCTTTTCGGCGATGGAGAACTGCTGCTCGGCCATTTCCAGACGATTCATGTGCACCAGGCAGTTGGCCATCATCACGTTCACGGCCTTGGCATGCTTGGGACTGGCCTTGGCCTTCTGCAGGTGCTTGAAGGAGTCCTCAAAACGGCCCGTATCAAACAGGGCCTGGCCAAAGCGGAAGCGCTTGTCCATATCCGTCGGCGCGGCTTCCACCTGGCGGCCGAACTCGTCAAGCGCGAAAGCCTTCTTGGCCGCGGCAAACTGCTGCTCCTTCTGAAGCCAGCCCTGGGCGTTCTGTGGCTCCTGCTGCGCCTTGAGGCGGCACTGGGCCATCTTGTAGTCGAAACCGCGATTCTTGACGTTGGCCGCTTCTTCGGCAATTTCAAGGGCGCTGGGGTCGACCTGCACAAAGGCCATCAGGCGTTCGTGGGCCTTGTCGTATGCCTTCTTCTTTTCGAGGAGCTTGGCGATTTCACGGATCGCCCGACGGTCCATGGGGTTGGCCTTGAGCTTCTCCTCCTCCTGGGTCAGCATGCCATCGATGTCGTTGGCATCGAGCACCATCTTCTGGCGCTTTTCGAGATCCGCCGCCTGGCCCGCGTTCTTGACCAGTTCGTAGGAGCTCTTGGCGCTGCCAACGGTATCCAGCATGCCCTGAGCCGCGATGTTCTTGGCCAGTTCCTTCACGTCCTTGTCGTTGGGCGCGAGCTTCTGCGCCTTGTTCAGAATCTGCTGGGCCTCCTTCGTCTTCTTCACCGAAACGTACTCGCGGGCCAGCAGCTTCAGCACCGAAAGGTCGTTGCCGCCTCCTTCACTGGACTTGAACACAAACTCCAGCACCGCAACGGACGCCTCATGGTGATTCAGCGCGGCCAAAGCCTCAGCCACGCGCAGGTTGTACTTGATGTTCTTGGGGTCCTTCTCAATGGACTTCTCGGTCTCCTCGATGAGCTTGAGGGGATCCTTGGTCATCACCAGGGTCTTCATGGCACCCAGGCCGCCGAACAGGCTGCTGGGGTAGCCCTGCTCGTCATACTTGCGAATCAGGGCCAGACGGTAGTTGCGGCGCGCGTCCGCGTTGCCGGGCGCGGAGATCAGTGCCTCGCGGTACATCTGGATGGCGTAGTCGTAGTTGCGCTTCTTGAGTGCTTCATCAGCCTTGCTGAGGAAACGGGATACATCGACCGGTGGCATGATAGGTCGTCCTCGCTGTTAGGGGCCCACCGCAGGAACCGCCCTGCAAAGCCCGTGTGAAGCCTGAATTGTGGCATTTGGTGCCCTCGTTTCAAGGCTAGTTCCCTGCAAGAGATAGGGATATTTTTCGGGAACGCCGCCGGGCCCGCTTCGCGTTGTGTTCAAGGGCTGAAGCCGTACAATGCCCACGGAGGCCTCTGTGCTGAAGATCGTTCACTATCCTGACCCCGTCTTGACCACCCCGGCCAAGCGCGTGACTGACTTCGGCCCGCGCCTGGCCCACTTCGTCGAAGAAATGTTCCTCACCATGTACGAAGCGCGCGGCGTGGGTCTGGCCGCGCCCCAGGTCGGTGAGAGCCTGCGCATCTATGTGGTCAACTGCGAGAAGGAACAGCCCCCCGAGGGGGAAATCGCCCTGATCAACCCTGAGGTTGTCAGCGTCGAGGGCGAGCAGTGCAGCGACGAAGGCTGCCTGAGCTTTCCGGGCATTTTCGTGCAAAAGAGGCGCCCCGCCAAAGTGACCATGCGCGCCCAGGACGTTCAAGGCAAGTGGTTCACGGTCACCGGCGAAGGCCTGCTGGCGCGTGCCTTTCTCCACGAGCTGGAACACCTGGACGGCAAGGTCTTCCTTGAAGACATCGAACCCGCCGAGTTCGTCAAGGTGCGCAAGGACGTTGAAGCCCTTAAGCGTGACTACAAAGAACGTCACAAGCTGCGCGAACGCGTCGTGGGTTAGCCCTGCAAAAACTGAACTCCTCGCTCCGCCCGACAGGACGCCACAGCAGCTTTTAGTCTTCTCCCCTGTGCCGCGGCCGCAGCTGAGAAACCATCGCTCTGGTTCTAGAGCGATTTCATGGGAAATGTCGGGCAGCTTCCACGAGGGGCAATGGCCCGGATGCCGATGCGAAAGTCCATGTCGTCGCTCGCGTTCATGGCCAGGTGGGTCGGACACTCGCAGTTTTCATCGTTCAGGTTCGGGCAGGCTTCAAGCATCTGCTTGAACTGGGCCGACTGCTCGGCGCTCAGCTTGTAGCCGTAGTGGCGCGAAGTCTCTTCATCCAGCCGCCCGCGGCGCTCCTCTTCGTAGACGGCCGCTCCGGAAAAGCCGCACTCGCACGTCACCAGCTGCACCGCGATCTCATCCCATAGGGCGTCGCTCAACAGGTGAATGACGCGGCTGATGCGCAGGGTGGGCTTGAGGCAAGCGGGGCACTGGAAACTCATGGGGACCTGTTTCAGCGGGCGCTGCGCCGGGCCCAGAGGTCAGCCTCCAGCACCTGCTCCAGCGTGGGTTTCTCGACGTTCTTATGGGCATCCACAACGCGCCGTACGGTGGCGTAGATGTCGAGGTACTTGATCTCGCGATTCAGGAAGCGCTCAACGGCAATTTCATTGGCCGCGTTCATGACGGCGGAGAGCGTGCCGCCTGCCGCGGCGACTTCAAAGCCGAGCTTCAACGCGGGGAAGCGCTCATAGTTGACCTCTTCGAGCGTCATGTTGCCCATCCACTTGATCGTCGCTGCCGGCACGCTGGCCTCAATGCGGCGCGGGTAGCTCAACGCGTACTGGATCGGGATCTTCATGTCCGTCGGGCCGAGCTGGGCGATGATGCTGTGGTCGATGAACTCGACCATCGAATGAATGATGCTTTGCGGGTGTATGACGGCGTCAATCTGCTCACGCCTGAGGTCAAACAGCCAGCGCGCCTCGATCACTTCCAGCGCCTTGTTGAACAAGGTCGCGCTGTCAATCGTGATCTTGCGGCCCATCACCCAGGTCGGGTGCTTCAAGGCCTGCTCCAGCGTGACGTTCTTGAGCTCGTCAATTGGCGTCTGGCGGAAGGGCCCGCCGCTGGCCGTCAGGATCACGCGCTTGATCTCTTTGCCGTTCTCGCCGCGCAGGCACTGGAAAATCGCGCTGTGCTCGCTGTCCACGGGAAGCAGCTCCGCGCCCGTTTTCTTGCAGATGTCCGTCAGAATCGGGCCCGTCATCACCAGCGATTCCTTGTTCGCCAGCGCCAGCCGTTTGCCGCGCCTGGCCGCCTCAAGGTTGCTGGCCAGGCCCGCCGCGCCGGTGATGGCGCCTAAGCAAACGTCGTAATCGAGGTCTTTTGCCAGCGAGACGAGATCGTCCTGGCCCGACAAGAGCCACTCCGTTTTCACGCCCTTTTTCCGGAGCGCAGCAATGCCTTCCTGGGCCGCTTTGGCGGAGGCCGGGTCGGTGATGGCGGCCGCCT
The DNA here is from genome assembly GCA_019186845.1 of Planctomycetota bacterium. Taxonomy (GTDB): domain Bacteria; phylum Planctomycetota; class UBA8742; order UBA2392; family UBA2392; genus UBA2392. The sequence continues at coordinate 29,654 of JABARW010000022.1, forward strand.
TGGGGCGGAATTCGTCAACCTGCTTGAGGATGTTCTCAAAGCGTTTGCCGCAGGCGAGCCCGACGAGTTCGAACTTGTCGGCGTGCCTGCGCAGCACGTCAAGCGTGCTTTCACCAATGGAGCCTGAGCTTCCCAGCAGCAGAACTTTGGTCTTGGACATGGGGTGAGTCTAGCTTGAATTCCGCCGGCTTCCCGCCTCTCCGTGCAACGCCACAGGTTCTGCTGGCCGGTCAGGCACATATGTTCAACCGATTGAACATATGCAGACGCCTCGCCCTATGCATTTTGTGCATTCGTGAAAATAATTTGTGTAAATCACGATATCACGGTTGACGGTCTGAGGGGGGTAGACTCATAGAAGACAATTCCGGAGCAATGGCTATGCGCGGACAAATCGTCGGGTTTACCGCTGGTGGTCGTTGGTTGCTGCTTGTGCTTGGCGCTATAGCATTCACGAGCGGCCTTCTTGTGCAGCGAACGAATGCCCAGCCCTTTGCGTTCATGACCAAGGGCTCAGCCAATACCAGTGACACGACAGCTACTTGGCCTGCGCCCGGCGGCGGCAGCCTTTATGCCACACAGGGAACCACATGGGTTGCGGGCAGTGGCGCGCTGCTGACGCCTGGCAACAATTTTTGCAACAACTGGGTTGAGAGCAGTGCTCGGCGGGAGTTCAGCGGGCTGATTGCCAATGCGGAATTTCCGGTCTGGTGGGTCTATGCAAGAGCACGCTATGAAATCAAGGCGAGTGTGACTTACAGCCCCACAACGCCCGTGTGGGTTGAGCGCCATCGTGCCGAAACCACGTTGTCTCTTCAGGCGCACGAGGATGTTCTTGGCATGATCGAAAACCGCGTTGTCGTCGACAACACGGCCACCACCGGCGCGACGGTGTACGACATTACGGGGGCGAGAGGCAACATGTTTCTCGGGGCCGGTGTGAAATACGCCGAGGATTCACCCGGCACCGCCGGCACGACCGTTGCCCGTCTGTTTCCGGAGTTGACGATTGATCAGTGGATATCCAAGGCAAGCATTCACTTCTTTCTCCAGGCCAACGGCAAGCAGTATATTCACAACAACGAAGAAGAGGACGCGGCAAACATCGCTACGTACATTGGCGCATGGAACTCGTCCATTGTCGGTTTCGAGGGCTTTGTCGTAGGCTATGACTACGACTTTGGCACGGGGCAGTTGATTGAAGCTGTTTATGTCTTGGGAGACGGGCTCATCCCGTAATCCGCCATGACCACTGCTTTGAAGAGTAACGTCACCCGGCGAACCTCAAGACGGCAAAGCGCTTGGTGGCTCCTTGTGCTGCTTGTGCTGATGGGGTTGATGATCGGCGGGTTCCTCGTGGGGCTGATGACCGACGGGCCAGAAGGGATCATCATGCACCCGCAGGCTGGCAGCGACCATGAATCGCCGAGGGATGGGAAAGCAGGACTGAAGACCAGGGTACCTCCTCCATGCCAGCCCAGTCCCATGACTGCCGCTGCGCCCACGCGGGAAGTTGCAACCGGAAATGACAGTACGAATACGCCTGCAGGAGACGGCCGGGGCCTTGTCGTTCGCTGCCAGAAGAGCGATGGCTCACCCTTCCCCGGACTTGCTGTGTCATGCGAGATATTCGGGCCGATAATCATGGACGATCAGGGCCAGCCGAGGTGGAGTTTTCACGAGACTTCAACTCGAACGACCTCCGAAACAGGCATGTTCATACTTGAGGGTAAATCTACATACAGGGTTCACCTGAAGCCGCCCGAAGTCGCCCAATGGCACTCTCAAACTGAAGTGCGCGCAGACTTCAGCGTCGGCCAGGTGACCATCGTTGATGCGCCCGCGAGCCGTTTCGAGCTGCATGTGCAATACGAGGACGGCACACCGGCGATCGGCGCCAGTTGCTCATTGCGTGACCGGGCGCGCTCATTTGAGTGGGGACTGTTGGTCACACAAGATGGCTCGGCCGTGTTCGAGAAGGTGGTGACCGACACGACCCTCGAGTTGTACATAAGCTCCCGCAATATCCGCTTTGACTCCTATTCAGGACAGTTGACGATCTCAGATATCCAGGCTGGACGGACAATCGTGACACTAAAGGCTCAGAAGAATCCATTTGGTCTGATTCGCGTCGAGTTCAACGGTTTCAAGAGCAGCCGAGAGACTTCCCTTCTGGTAGAAGCCGATCCGTGGAGTCCGTTCGCAAGACTCTATAGTCTCACGCCGGGTCTGACGCACTGGCAAAACCAATTCCCGCCAAGTCCGGCCCGTTCAACGAAGTTCCGCGTGGTTCTGTCCGACCCAGGCGGTGCCTTTTCTTCGGATTGGGTGGAGGTACTTCCGGGAGAAACGACGGTCATTCGCGCCGCCTTGGCGCCGGGCGGCATTGTCAAAGCAAGGATTCTCGACGACAAAGGACAGCCTTTGGTCAACGCCGTGTTGCGAATCTCAGATGGTTCTTATCTTGTCTGGGATGGCGCAGCCGGAGGCGGGGTTGACCGATATCGGGATCTGGGCTGGACCGCGGATGCCGGCGGTTATGTGACCTTAAGAAATCTGCCGGCGCGGAACGCTAAACTCGAAGTCGAAGCCGAGGGGAAGCAACCAAGGTTCTTCGAAGCGCAGGTTGCGCAGGGAGGCGTGAACGACCTTGGCGATATCGTGCTGGACGACGCCCTTGGAGAGTTGGAGGTCGAACTTCGCGGCAGCAAGGCCGACCGGAAATACGTGTTGTTACTCAGCCAGCCCGGCGGATTGCGACTCACCGCGCCGAAACTGTTTGACGGCTCGAGCTTGCGATTGTCCCGGTTGCCGCTGCGAAGATATCGCCTGGGGGTGGCCTTCGCTCAGGGAGGCAGCACCATTGTTTGGACCGACGTGGACCTATCGCTTGGCGCCTCTCGACAATCCGCAACACTTGATATCAGCACCGTCACCGAAGCGCCCAAGCAACGATGACGGTCGCCCCCGCCCCGGTTACTCCAGCCAGGGTTCCTGGCGCAGGCTTATGCAGACATGCTTGCCTGCCAGTTCCGCCCTGGGGTTGGGGAAGTCCAGGCGGTAGTGCACGCCGCGCGACTCTGTGCGCAACGCCGCTGACTTCGCCATGGCCAGCCCGACGATCAGCATGTTTTCGAGCTGCCATTCGCTGGGATAGTGCCGCTCCTGCTCGCCGACGCGCTTGAGCCAGCGCTCAAGCTGGCGCACAAGCTCGGTCATGCCGTGCTGATCACGCTCCACACCCAGATAGCGCCACATCGCGCCTTTTAGACTGTTCTGCATGTCGGCGAGGTCAAGGCGATGGGTGCTGCGCATCTCGCGCTCAAACTTCACGCGCGGCTTGTGGCCGTTGCGCGCAGACTTTGCGGCGTTCTTCGCTGCCCTCATGCCGGCCACGAGACCTTCAATCAACGAGTTGCTGGCCAGGCGATTGGCGCCATGCAGGCCGGTGCTGGCGACCTCGCCGGCCACGAGCAGACCTTCAAGGTTGGTGGTACCGTCGAGATCGGTCTTCACGCCGCCCAGCATGTAATGGGGTCCGGGGCGCACAGGCACCCAGCTCCTGGCCGGGTCAATCTCGGCATCCTCGCACATCTTCACAAACTGCGGAAAGCGCGCCTTGAGTTCTTTCTGGTCGAGGTGCGTCACATCAAGAAAGGCACAGGCGTCACCGGTGCGGTGCATCTCATGCACGATGTTGCGCGCCACCACGTCGCGCGGCGCCAGCTCGGCCAGCTCGTGCCTGCCCACCATGAAGCGCTCGCCGTGGCTGTTCTTGAGGTAGGCGCCGTAGCCGCGCAGGGCCTCCGTAATCAGCGTGCGTTCCAGACCGGCCACATAGAGCAGCGTGGGGTGAAACTGCATGAACTCCATGTCGCGCAGAATGCAGCCTGCGCGCAGGGCCATGGCGTGGCCGTCTGCCGTGGCGACGGGCGGGTTGCTTGACTCGCGATAGAGCTGGCCCGCGCCGCCCGTAGCGAGAATCACGGCATTGGCCCAGATCACGTGCAGCTCGTTACGGCGCATGAACAGGGCGCCGTGGCAGCGCCCGCCCTCGGTGAGCAAGTCGAGCGCGAACGTGTTCTTGTAGGCCCGCAGGTTGGCAAATGTCTGCGCGTTGGCCAATAGCGCGCGCTCGACTTCGGCGCCGGTGGCGTCGCCGTGTGCGTGCAGAATGCGATTCTGCGTGTGGCCGCCCTCGCGCCCAAGATCGATCTCACCCGCCGCGTCACGGTCAAAGCGCGTGCCGCACTCAATGAGAAAGCGGATGCCCGCGGGCGCGCCCTCAACGACTTCGCGCACGACTCTTTCGTCGCAGAGCCCGGCGCCGGCGTTGAGGGTGTCCTGCACGTGATTGTCAAAGCTGTCGCTCTGGGCCATCACGGCGGCCAGACCGCCCTTGGCCCAGTTGGTGTTGCTGTCCACCAACTCGGCCTTGTTGCAGACGATTACATCTTTGCCCAGGCGCGCGGCATGGATGGCCGCCGTCAGACCGGTGATGCCTGTGCCTATAATGAGCACATCGGCCACTTCCTGGCTGACGTGCTGCGTGTCGAAGGATGCTAGGTATCGGTCTGGCATGGTGAGACCGGGAGATTGAGAGGTGACAACAACCTTGGCCAACGCTCAAACTCTCGAACGCTCCATCTTGTGTGCTAGAGGACTTCTTTCCCGTAATAGGCATGCAGCGCCTTGGGCAGGCGCACGCGGCCCTCTGCGTCCTGGTAATTCTCCAGCAGCGCGATCATCACGCGCGGCAGGGCCAGGCCTGACCCGTTGAGCGTGTGGCACAGCTTGTTCTGTTTGTCGTTGTCCTTGAAGCGGATCCTGGCACGCCGCGCCTGATAGTCGCCGAAGTTGCTGCAGCTTGATACCTCGAGCCATTTGCCCACGCCGATGGCGAAAACCTCGAGGTCGTAGCAGCGCTGGGCCCCAAAGCCCATGTCGCCCGAGCACAGCTCAAGGCGGCGATAGGGCAATTCAAGCAGTTCCAGCACGCGCTCGGCGCAACGGGTGAGGGTTTCGTGCTCTTCCTCGCTGCGCTCGGGGGTGGTGGTCACCATGAGTTCCACCTTGCTGAACTGGTGCACGCGCAGGATGCCGCGCGTGTCCTTGCCCGCCGCCCCGGCCTCGCGCCTGAAGCAGGGGGTGAAGGCGCAATAGCGGATGGGCAGATGGTCCTTGTCGAGGACACTGTCTGCATGCACGCTGGTCAGGGGCACTTCGGCCGTTGGAATGAGGTATAGCTCGTCGCCCTTTCCCAACTGGTACATCTCTTCCTCGAACTTGGGCAGCTGGCCGCTGTTGACCAGCGTTTCGCGCCGCACCATGAAGGGCGTCCAGCACTCGGTGTAGCCGTTTTCGCGCGTGTGGAAATCGAGGTAGAGGTTGACCAGGGCACGCTCCAGGCGCGCCAGGGGCCCGCGAAAGAAAGGAAAACCGCTGCCGCTGATGCGACCACCGACTTCGAGTTCCAGGCCGTAGTGCTTGCCGAGATCCCAGTGGGCCTTGGGCGCAAAGCCGGGCTTGGGCGCCTCGCCCCAGGTCTTGCGCACCACGTTGCCGGTTTCATCCTTGCCGACGGGCGTGTGCGGGCTTGGCAAGTTGGGCACCATGCGCAGCCGATTGTCGATCTCGACGCCAATCTCGCCGATCATGCGATCGATGTTCGAAATCTGGTCGCCGAACAGGCGCAGCCCTTCGCGGGCTTCATCCGGCCCCTTGGGCGTGCTGCCCAGCGCCTCCGTGATTTCCTTCGGAACCGGGGCCGCCGGGTCCTTCTTCAGCTTGCCCATCCAGTTGCCCACCGCCTTGCTGGCGGCGTTGAGCGCGGCCTGCTTCTGTTCCAGGCGTGTACGCTGCTCGCGGTACTTCTCGTCGAGCTTGAGCACTTCGTCAATCACACCCGCGTCAAAGTTGCGCCGGGCCAGGCCCTGCTTCACGGCGTCGGTGTTCTCCCGGATCAATCGAATGTCCAGCATCTTCCGCTCCTGTGTCTCGTGGCGGCAAAGGTGTAACGGATAGCCGCGCTTCTGACAACGAATCATGCATCAAATCGCACGAGCCGCCACGCGGCCGCCCTGGATTACGGCGTAGACGGGGGCGCGATGGGCAAGCAGGGCCTCGAGCATCTCGGCCAGGGGCGCGGCCTGCGGCGCCGCAGCAGGCAGGCCTAGAACCACGAGGTCCGCACGGTCGGGTCCGATGTCGAGGGCCCTGCGGCCGTTGATGGTGGCCATCTTGAAGAGGTTCGCCACGTCCCCACCACCGTGGGCTTGCCTGGCAGCGCGGATTTCGTCCAGCATGGCCAGACTGCTGTTGCTGGCCAGGGAGTCCGTGCCCAGGCAGAGATTGGCGCCGGTACTCAGCAAGTCGCGCAGGGGGTATTCTTCATGGCCGAAATAAGCATGGGAGCGCGGGCAATAGACGATGCTGGGCTTGAAACGCGCGAGATGCTCCAGGTCCGGGCCCTGGGGGTAATTGCAGTGAACAAGCACCAGCTTCGAATTGGGCTGATCGACACTGAGCCAGGGCGCCAGCCACTCCCACAGAAGCTCGGTGATCGGGCTCTGGTCGAAGCCCTCAAAGCCCGCCAGAGGAATCTTCCGGCGTTCGTAGAAATCCCGGATGGGACCCTGGGCGATGCGGAAGAACTGCTGCTCTTCAAGCGTCTCGGCCACATGGGTGGTACAGACCCGCGCCTCCCCCACCGCGCGGCCAAATGCGTGCTGATAGAGTTCGCCGGAGGTCGAGTAGGGCGCATGGGGCGAGAAACCAAGGCGCAGGGCCGCCCCCGCTGACTTCTCCGTTGCGTAGAACTTTTCGGCTTCGCCCTCGATCTGCCGCACGATGGCGTCCAGACGCTCCATGGCGGCACCGGCATTGGCGCCATCGATGCCCAGCGCTTCCAGACAGACGGCGCCGGAAATGCCCCGAGCGCGCAGGGGTGCAAAGCTTGCACCGTCCACGCTGACATCGATGACGCTGGTCGTGCCCGTGGCGAGGAGCTGGTCGCAGGCCGACTCCAGCGCGGCCTTGACCTGAGCTTGGGGCACCTTGCGGCCCTCGATGATGCAGTCGATCCACTCGGTGAAACTCAGCCCCGTAGGCAACTGGCCGCTCAGGTGGCTGAGGTCGAGGTGGCAGTGGGCATTAACGAAGCCGGGCATCACCAGCGCGGCTTCGTAGTCGAGAGTTTCCTCGGCGAGGCCCTTGAGCCCGCCCGAAACCTCGCCGCCCACGATGGTCTCAACAATGCGGCCGCCGCTCACGAGCAGGATCACGTCACGTCTGAGCTCAAACGTGGCGGGGTCAATGTAATGGCTGCACCGCAGGGCGAGGTCCATGGCCGTGGTTTAGCACAGGGGCCCGGGCAAGGCCACCGGGTGCCCCTAGCCGCCGACGGTAGACATGTCGAAGTCGCGGGCGTAGTGGTGCCTTTCCGGCTTGCTGCGCACAGCCAGGGCCACGCGCTCCACCAGCCCCTCGAAGCTGTACTGCGGGCTGCGCATCCACGTTCGCAGTTGCAGCCGCTCGTCATCAAGCAGACATCCCTTGAGTTGCCCATCCGCCGTCAGCCTGAGGCGATTGCAGCGCTCACAAAAGGGGGCGTGAACGGGGCTGATGAACCCGACAAACCCCCGGGCGCCGCGAATCCGAACGTAGGTGGCGGGCCCGTCGCCCCCGGGGCCTTCGACGGACTCCTCAATGGTGTAGTGGCGCCTCAGGGCCTCCAGCGCCTCGGCCACGCTCATGGTGGGGTTCTCAAGACCCTCCCCCCGCGACCAGTTCCCAAAGGGCATGTACTCAATGAAACGGACGTGCAGGGGCCGGTCCATGGTCAAGGCCGCCAGCCGGGCCAGTTCGTCGTCGTTGAAGCCGCGCATGAGCACGGTGTTCAACTTGATTCGAAAACGCCCGTCGCGCGCAGCGGCGTCAATACCCGCGAGGCTGGGGGCCAGTTCGGAACCCCGGGTGATCTGCGCAAATCGCACGGCATCCAGCGTGTCCAGCGATATGTTGAGGCTGAAAACGCGGGCAGCGGCGAGCTGGGGCAGGAATCGCTCAAGGAGGCTGGCATTGGTAGACAAGGAGAGCTTGCGTACCCCTGGCAGGCGTGACACCTGCAGCATCAGCTCGGCGATGCCCTCGCGCACCAGAGGCTCGCCTCCGGTAAAGCGGAAGGCGTCAAAACCCAGCGAAAGGCTGGCGCGGATCACGCTCTCAATCTCGGCGAGGCTGAGGAGGCTTTCGGCGGGCTTCAGCTTGAGCAGGTCGCCGGACACACAGTAGCGGCAGCGCATGTTGCAGCGATCCGTAACGGAGATGCGCAGGGCGTGGATCTCGCGGTCGAAGTTGTCCTTCATGCGGCACCCCGGATTGCGGACTCGCTGGAACCTTTTTCGGACTTTCGGTTGCGCTGCCTGCCTGAATCAGATATAAGGATATCGGAGTCCGAATAACTGGTCAAGCGAAATGAGGCCGGCCATGGCAACCGTAATCACCCCCGAAACCATGATTCCAGAGGCCATCAAGGCCCATCCCCAGCTTCGCGGTGTTCTGGACCAGTATGGTCTGAAAGGCTGTGGTGGAGAATTTGGACCCGCTGAGTCCATGGAGTTCTTTGCCAAGACCCACGGCGTAGACAGCGCCAGGCTTCTGAACGAACTCAATGCCGCCGTCGCGAACCCCAGGCTGGCCCCCGCCGTCGATTACAAGCCGTCCCTGGCCGACAGCATCTACCGTCGTTTCTTTCTGGGCGCCATCGGCGTCACGTTCACCGCCGGCGCGCTCTGGGGCGTGATCCTGCTCTGGCAGATTGCTTTTGCGGGCAAGTTCACCGCCCTGCCCATCAACGAGATCAACGCCCACGGCCACAGCCAGATCTACGGCTGGGTCGGCCTTATAATCATGGGCTACGCCTACCAGGCCTTCCCGCGCTTCAAGCACGGCGCACTCTGGCGCCCCTCCCTGGCAGCGTTCAGCTTCGTGCTGATGCTCATGGGCATCGCGTTGCGGGTCGTGGGCGAGTATTTCGCCGTCAGCATCCACCAGGGAACCATCCTGCTTTCGCCCCTTTGGTTCGGGCTGGGCATGCTGGGTTCTTGCCTTGAACTCATGGCCGCCCTGCTGTTCGTGCTGGTCATGGCCATGACCTACCGGACCATCGGCAAGCCGCTTGAAACCTACGACAAATGGGTCTTCGCGGCCGTGGGGTGGTTCGTGCTCGGCATCATCGGCGACGCCTTCCTGTATTACGCCACGGCGACCGCGCCCGACCGCGGGGCCCTGGTCAGTGCCGTGGCGGCCTATCAGTTACCCCTTCGCCAGGTGCAGCTCTACGGGCTGGCCACCATGATGATCCTGGGCGTGAGCCTCCGCTTCATGCCCCCGGTTTTCGGCTTTGCAGACCCCGGCGAAAAGCTCTACCGCCGTATGTTCTGGCCGCTGATATTGGGTGTGGCGGCGTCCTCCACGCTGTTTGTCGTCATGTTCAAGACCGGCGAGTTTCTGCGCGTGGGCATGGCCTATTACGCGGCCACTTTGCTGATCGTCGTTCCCAGCCTTTGGATCAGTCTCTCGTTCAGGCCATTTGGCAAGGTGACCGGCAACGACCGCAGCATCAAGTTCATCCGCGCCAGCCACTTCTGGTTCATGCTAAGCATGGTCATGCTGGCCCTGGAACCCTGGTACAACCGTCTGACGGGCCAGACCTTCAGCCACGCCTACCACGGCGCCATGATGCACGCGCTGACCGTCGGCTTCATCAGCATGAGCATCCTGGGCGTGGGCGCCAAAGTCGTAGCCAACCTCTGCGGTGAAGACACCGCGCGCCTCAGCCGCCTCTGGCTCGTGTTCCTGCTCATCAATGCCGGCACGGCCCTGCGTGTAGGCAATCAGGTGCTGACGGACTTCGCCCCCGCCAGCTTCAACCTGCTTGGGATCTCGGGCCTCCTGATTCTGGCCGCGCTGGTGCTTTGGGCACAGCACATCCTTGTGATCATGTATCGTCCGCGCCAGGCCGCGCACGCCATGAACATCGAGAGTGTCACCATCGCGCCCCAGGCCCGCGTGGGTCTTGTGCTGCAACGCTGGCCCCACACTCTGGATGTATTCGTCAAGCACGGCTTTGGCCTGCTCAAGAATCCCGTCTTCCGCAACACCCTGGCCCGCAATGTCACACTCCAGCAGGCCTGCGAGTTCCAAAAGGTCGACCTGCTGCGCCTCATGGACGACCTGAACGAAGCCACCCGCGAGCGCGGCTCAGCCCCCGCGCCGGCCCACTCCTGCGCTTCCCTGGACCCCGGCCTGACCGTGGCCGAGGCCGCCCGACGTTACCCTGTGACCGTGCCCGTCTTCAGCGAACTGCATCTGGACGCCTGCTGCGGCGGCGCCGATACCATCGCCAACGCCGTCGAACACCACGGCCTGAAGCTCGAGGAAGTCATGTTGCGCCTCAATCAGGCCATTGCCAAGGCCCACTCATGAGTGACCTCCAACAGATTGCGCGCTCCACCGCGCCCATTGTCCTGCACGACGAGCTGGCCGCATACCTGGGATTCACGCCGCACCTGAGCTACACCCTGGAAGACGCGGGCAAGTTCGCCGGCCACCTCTGCCCCACCGTAGCCACCGCCTTTGAAATGGCCCGCCGCGCCCTGCTCGAACTCTGGGCAGACCAGACGCCTGAACGCGGGCACATCAAAGTTGACGTCGCCTCCCAGCCGGACTCCTTTGCCAACGGTCCCCTGGCCCAGGTCATAGGCTTTGTGACCGGCGCGGCCGGCGTCACGGGCTTCAAGGGCATCGCGGGCCGCTTCAACCGCCAGAACCTGCTGCATTTTGACGCCAACCTCACGCCCTTTGGCAGCGTGACATTCACTCGCACTGACACCGGCGCAGCCGTACGCATCAGCGCCCTGGGTGAACGCATTCCCGGCGAGCCGGACATGGCGCCGAACATGCGCGCGGCACTTTCCGGTGACGCCGAGGCGCTGCTCCGCTTTCAGGCGGCCTGGGCGCGGCGCGTGAAGTTTGTTGTGGAGCACCCTGAGCAGATTCTTGATGTCCAACATCTCAACCCAACCGGGAGCCGGTCTTGAGCCTCTCTCCTGAACGCGAGCCCCTGGTCCTCCTGGTCGGCGCCCATCGCGAACTGAAGCAGCACCTGCACGCACTGGTTCGCGCAGGACGCCTGCTGGTACTCGGCCGCGGAGACCTCTCCCTCGCCGCGCAGATCTCGCGCGCCCTGCGCTTTCTGGCCGTTGATGTGCCCCTGCACGCGCGCGATGAGGAAGAGTCCCTGCTTCCGCGCCTGCGCGCCAAGCTCAAAGACCCCCAGAGCCACTTCGCCTACCTGCTGGAGCACATCGAGAAAGACCACGCCGAACTGGCCCAGATTCATACCCAGTTTGACCAGACAGCCCGCAAGCTGGTCGCCCGCATCCCCTTTGAAGGCTGCCCCGCCCGCAAGGACCTCGAGCCCGACCTCAAGCTCTTCCGCGGCCAGGCCAACGAACTGCTCAACATCTACACCAGCCACATGCTCGTTGAAGAGCGCGACATCTTCCCGGCCCTCTCCATCATCTTCACCCCGGCCGAACGTGAGGACATCGCCCGCGAACTCGCCGACCGGCGCGGCTACGCCCTGGCGTGACGGCCCGCATCAAGTCCTTGTCCCCCTGGCGCCGTAGCGGCGATGCCGCGCCTATATGCCAACGGCGCGCAGGGCGTTGTAGCCGCGCTCAATCCAGTCGCGCAGTCTTGCCTGGGCAACCGCGAGGGCCTGTCGCTGCTGCGTCGCGGCGAGGTTTCTGGCCTGAACGGCGTAAAGGTCAATGGTGACCGTGCGGTCGCGGGGCACCACATCAAGCTGCGCCTGGGCCCGCTCGGCCTCTGCCGCACCTTTGCCGCACAGACGCGCCACCTGAGCGTGATGAATGGACAGCATGGCAGACTTGAGATGAGGCGAATTGACCTGGGGCGGGGATTCCCGCCCCAGGGTTTCGAACTGCCGCAGCAGGGCAGGGCGCGGGCGTGTCAGGGCCGTCAGAAGCAGGCGGCTGCGGCAGGCCTCGTACTCGTTGGGTGGAATCTGATGTTCGGCGGTACCGATAGAGTGCTCGACACAGGCGCGCAGTTCGTCGGCATCCTCGAGCAGGCAGGCATGACGCAGCAGCACGCGGGAACGGCCCCGTGAAGGATAGGAACGTGCCCGCGCCTCGGCGATGCTGCACAGCCCTGCCAGCAACTCCGCCCGCAGCAGCAGTATGGACGCAAAGGAACGCTGCCCGGCGGCCAGAAGGCCAAAGGCACGCTGAATGCCTGCGAGGCCGGACTCAAGGTCTCCCAGCTCAACGTCAAAGGAGCCCCCGATGACGCAGAGTTCAACAAAGCCCAGTCCTTGTCGCGCCTCGTCTGCGGCCAGTTCAATGGCGGCGCGGCAGATGCGGCGACCCTCGACAAATCGCCCGCTGTCGCGCAGGGCCAGTGCCAGGCTGGCTGCCTGGGAGCAGGAGGCGTCGTCCTTGAGTGCGCCGTCGCGGAGCTTGCGCGCAAACAGCCGGAGATGAAATGCAAGTCCGGCATCCACACGGCCCAGCAGGTGCTCATGCATGGCCTGCTGGTTGTCCAGCTCCCAGAGCAACTCTTCGTCGTCACAGAACTTCGCAGCCTGCAGGCAGGCGCGACGCAGTCCGGCGGCGCGCTCGAGCTCCATGTGCGAGCAGAGGCTGGAGTAGCGATCGAGCAGATGCTTGAGCACGGGTCGCGTCTGGGCGTTGATGCGCTCGCGCAGCCGATCGTAGGAGCCCAGGGCGTCGCTGAGTTTTCGCAGGGCCTTTTCCTGCTCCTTGCCCGTAAGGGCGCCCAGTCGCACCCGCGCCACGGCGTCCATGGCCTCCACCATCATCAGCAGTTCGCCGCCGACGCGGCCCGCTCCGCTGTCCACCTCGGTGAGCAGCGCGCCGCCGGCGCCCACGAGCAACCAGGCCGGATTGACCTCAAAGGCCTCGACCAGCGCAGCACAGAACTCGGCTGGGATTTTGCCGGTGTTCATGTAACGGTGAACGTTGGTCAGTGGCGTGCGGGTGCGGCGGGCGATCTCTGACTGGGCAAAGCGCGCCCGAAGCTCCCTCAGGCGCGCGCGGATGGCACGCTGATACGCAGCGGGCCCGTCTCCCCCGGGTTTCCGATTCTCGAATGCCATGGGCGCCCCCTTCTGATTCCGGAAGTGAAAGTGGCGTCGAATGTACATCCTTTCTTCCGCTTTCAGTACTGTGAACGCGCGACGGCAGAGCGCCGCGCAGAAAACCGGGAGAGAAAACCATGGGGATGTCGAGGCTGATGCTGTTGCTGGCGGCGGGCCTGGCGGCGGGCGCGCTTTGCGCCCAGGCGGACTTCGGTGACGCGCCGGCCTCGTACGGGCTGATGGAGGCCGAGCAGGTGACCGGCGGGCTGGGCGTCGGCTACACCGTGGACTTGACCAACCCGGTCACGCCGTCCTGGAGCGGCGACAGCGACGACTGCGTCGTGGGCGCGCCGCTGTGGGATTCCTGGTCGTCCTCCAACAGCCTGACGATCCACGTGACCCAGCCGGGGCACCTGATCATCTGGGTGGATGCCGACGACAACGGCCACTGGTCCACCGACGAACGCTACAACTACTTCCCCGGACAGGAAATCGGCTACCCCGGATCTTACACCATCACGGGCATCGTCATTCGCGCCAACCAGAGCTTCGCGCGCAATGGGGCAAACAAGGTGGCCGTGCGCATCACTTTGCAGGACAACATCGGCGGCGCGCCCAACTTCAGCCCCACGGGCTCCTTCTACTTCGGTGAAGTGGAGGACTGGCTCATTGACGTGGAACCGGCGAAGTTCGTCGTATCAACAGAGACCCTTCGGACCGCCGTAGAGGGCAAGCCCTTCAACTTCATGCTTAACGCGCGCAACGGCACGCCGCCTTACACATGGTCAATGACCGGCGGCGCGCTGCCCGCCCAGATGAGCCTGACCCAGACCGGCGACCAGTTCGCACTTTCTGGAACGCCCGGGCCCGGCAGCGGCACAGGCGCCGTGAACTACGCGTTCAATGTGCAGGTGAGTGACGCCTTGTCCCGGACGGCCATCCGCACGCTGATACTGCGCGTGCTGCCGCCGCCCTATGCGTTGCCCTTTACGGACTCGTTTTCCACAGCGACAGGCTGGACCCTGGGCAACACCTGGGTGCGCGGCCCGGCGACGGCCTACACCTCCAACGGCCAGAGCTGGGACGGCTGGCCGGCCTGCGAGCCCGCCGTGGACGCTACGCCCTCAAGCAGCGACAACATGATCCTGGCAGACTCGCCGGGGGCATCACGCCCGGACATGATGCCGACGCCCGCCTGGGCCGTATCGCCCATCTTTGACTGCAGCGGGGTGGCCAGCGTGGAGTTGCGCTTTCAGCGCTGGCTTTCAGCCTCACACTGGAACTATGACCGCGTCCGCGTGCAGGTCACCAGCGACGGCGCCACCTGGGTCGATGTCTGGAACAACAACTTTCCCTACGGCTGGAACGCCGTGGCCGACTTCTCGTGGACGCCGCACAGCCACGACATCAGCAGCGTGGCTGCCAATCAGCCCCGGGTGCAGGTCCGGTTCGGCATCGGCGCCTGCAACATGCCGCAATATCTTCAGCTCTATGGGCAGTTTGAGCGCTTCACCGGCTGGTGCATCGATGACGTGATCATCCGCGAGAAGCCCGCGGCCCAGGTCATCACGGCGCAGAACTTCAATGTCGCCACCACAAGCAGCTACTTCGACCCCACGGCCCAGCAGACCATCGCCCTGCTCTATCCCCAGAACCTGTACTCTTTCTCGGTCAGTGTCAGCAACGCTTCCAGTCATTCCGTGACGCTCACCGGCATGGAAGTCGGAACGCGCCAATACGGCCCCGGGGGATTCTACGGTACCCAGGGAAGCTGGGTGAACGTGGGGTCGTGGTCCCTGGCGCTTCCCGTCGTGGTGGCGCCCGGCGCCTCGCAGGTTCTTTCGGGCCAGTTGCTGGCGGGGTTCGTGCCGGCCATCCTGGCCAACAAGGCCCTGGACGCCACGATCTACCTTTACGGCCTGGAGTCCGCGACAGGGCGGCCTCTGCAGGCGACGGCCACGTTCCGCTTCGGTATGAACCTCTCGCCGCAGCCCGGCCTGCACGTTTACGAAGTTCAGGTCGGCGGTGTCGAGGTCTTCAACGGCGCCACGCCCGCGGGCCTGCGCGACTTCGGCAACGTGATCGCGGGCCAGAGCGGCAACTGGCTGAACATCGTTCAGAAGAATACGGGCAGCAACCCCGTGAATCTGGTGCAGGCCGTCATTTCGGGCCCAGATGCCGCGTCGTTCCAGATCAACCAGAGCGGATTCCAGAGCCCCATCGTGAATCAGACCGGCTCCATGGCCTGGTTTTCGCTGCGCTTTGCGCCGGCCACCCCGGGCCTCAAGGTGGCAACCGTCTCGTTCGTGCACGATGCCGCAAACACGGCCACGCCGTTTTCCTTCGAAATCAGGGGCTACGGTGCAGCCAACATACCCGTCTTGAGCATCACGGAAGCAGGCTCTGGCGCAGGCATTGCTTATGGCTCGCCGGCAGTGGGCGGGCGCGACTTCGGCCAGGTCGATGTCAGCGCCGGTCCCTCTGCACCCCTGACGATCCTGATCGAGAACCGAGGCACGCAGCTTCTGGTGCTAGGCAGCCCCCAGATCAGCGGCAGCGCGGACTTCACGCTTCAAAGCGCATCCATGAGCGGTTCTCTGGCGCCGGGCGCCATCACACAATTCGAGGTCACGTTTGACCCTTCGGCCATCGGCTTGCGCCAAGCTACGGTAAGCCTTTCCCACAATGACCCCAACGCAGGCCAGCCTTTCACCTTTGACGTCGCCGGCTTTGGCATCGTGAATGCGCCCATCATGTTGGTCGCCGAGGGCAGCGGCGCGCAGGTATCTCCGGGCGCGGCACCGACTGGGGCTCTCGCGTTTGGCCCGCTGGACGTCGGCTCCGGTGCCCTGGGGCCCGTATCCATCGTGGTTCGCAATCTGGGCTGGCAGGACCTTGTGCTGGGGCAGCCCCTTCTGACGGGGCCCAACACCCAGGATTTCGTGCTGGATACAACGGGAATGAGCCTGACGCTGGGCCACCAGCAGAGCACGATCATCCGCCTGAGTTTTGACCCCGTCAGCAAGGGGCCCAAGTTCGCCTCGCTGTCTTTCACGCACAATGATGGCGCGGCACCCAGCCCCTTCGTGATCAACATGAGCGGCCTGGGCGTGGATGTGGCCGGCGTCGTCTTCGTGACCAGCGCGCTGCCTCAGGGGCAGGAGACTTTGGCCTACGACTTCAGCATTCAGGCTTCCGGGGGCACGGGCCCCTATACCTTCTCACTGGTATCAGGGGCGCCGCCCGCGGGGCTTCAACTGGGGGCCGACGGTCGCCTTTGGGGGGTGCCTGCGGTCCATGGCATCTTTTCCTTCCGCGTGCGCGTGAAGGACAGTCTGGCCGGCACCGAAGAAAAGAACTTCCAGTTGAACGTCCAGCCCGCGCCCGGTGCCTTGTTTGACTCTCCCGCACAGATGGGCGGCGGCTGTACCTCAGGCGAGGGGCGGGGCCTGGCCCTCCTGGTACTGGGACTGCTGGCCATGCTCGTGGCGGCCCTGCGACACCGCAGGGCCCTTCAGCGCCGCCCGTGATCCGGGCCGGCTTCGTCGGAGTCCGCGTCGTCGGCGTAGCTCCATTGAGGGTCGGAGGGATAGAGCTTCTCCTGCTCTTCCCAGTGCCGGAGGATGTCGTGGCCTCGCTTGCGACGCTTGAGCCAAAGGATCAGGGCCAGCAGCCCCGCGATGGAAAACAGCATCCACCACCAGTTGGCCCCCAGAAACAGGATCAGGGCGTTCTGGCGCTTGCGGGACAGTTCACCCAGGGCGGCTTGCTCAAAGACCGAGAGTTCTTCGCCGCAGGCCGCGCTAAACGCGGCCGAAAAACCGACGCCTGGGGGCCGCAGCCGGCGGAGCAGGTCACGCAGTTTGTCCTCGCCGTGCCGGGCCACGATGAACTCGACGACATTGCGCGCCTGTTTGTAAGCGGCGCCTGCGTCGCGGGGGTCTCGCAGGCCCAGGCTGAGATCGTCGAGGCTGGCAAACTCGGGCGGAAGCTGGGCCGTCGCGGCTTCGATCAAGGCGTCCAGCGCGACGGACTCCACCCATTGGGCCACGCCCTCCTCAAACCAGAGAGGGCGCTTGCTTTGCAGTGATGACCCGAGCACAAGGTGGGCCACTTCGTGGCGCAGCACCCCCAACTCAGAGAGCCTGCGCTCATCGATGACCGCGAGATTGAGCACGATCCTGCGCAATGCGGGCAGGGCATAGCCCAACACGTTTTCGGCAGACATCGAGACACCATCCGCCGCGGCAATCTGACCAAAGCGCTGCGCGTCGCCGCAGAGGGTGAGCTCAAGCCGGCCGTCGTCTTGCAGGCCCGTTTTGGCGCTGACGTGAGCGAAGGCCTCATCGACGGCGTTTTCGACGCGCAGCTTGCGGGAGTGGCTGACATCCATGGCCACGACGCTGACTTCACGCGCGCAGAGCGGCGCCGCCAGCAGTGTCAGGATGAGCAGCCAGCGCGTCATGGGGCGGCGCCTACTTCTCCCCGATGGTGCATAGCGCGCACCAGAGGCAGGCCTGGCGCACGGCCTGGGGATCTTCCGGCGTGCCCAAGGACTGGGCGGAGAGCGCATCGGGCTTGAGCAGAGCGACGACCAGCACCTCGCCGCTGATGGGCATCAGGCCGGCTTCCAGAAAGGCAGACTTCTCGATGTCCTCCAGCGAGGCACCGTCAAGATAGGGATCCTGCCGGCGCAGCAGGGTAATCAGGGCGCGGTAATCCAGGGACTGGCGATCCAGGTCGTCGGCGAGGCGCTCCTTGAGCGCTCCGACAATGTCCGTGATCTGGGTCGTGGAGGCCGTAAGGCTGACGGAAGACCCGCCCTGAAGTTCCTTGACATAGTGCCACTGAGCCGGGGTACCGGGGTCGCGCCCGACAAGCACCAGACAGGAGCGCAGGTCCAGGTCGCTCCCGTTCTCGAGGGTCAGCGCCCCTTCTGTTCCCGTAACGTTGAGCTTGAGTGACTCGCGCTTCACCGGTTCAGCGCCGATGAAGAACAGGTTCTGCCACTGCGAAAGCCCGCTGAGCGAAGTGGTGACTTCGCTGCCCGCCGTACGTGACGTGACGATCAGGGGGTCATTGGGCAGCCCCCGCACCGCACGCTCGGAAAGCTCCGCGGGCACAAGGGCCGCGGACAAACCCTGCTTGAAGGAATAGTCTCCTCCACCGGGCAGGTAGGCGCAGCCCAAGGTGTAGACCCCGGCGCGGCCTGTGCTGTTGTCGCTGACGATGACCCGTATCGCTTGTACGCGGTCGCCGGCGCGCTTGAACCAGTTGCCGATACCAAAGACGCCCACCACGGAAAGTACGCCCAGGACCAGCAATCCCGCGGGATAGAGTTCCGGGCGCCTGACCTTGCGAGCGAGGAAGAAAACACCAACGCCCGCTGCAAACACATAGACAAAGGCCACGATGATCATGGTGGCATTGCCCGGAATGCGATGACCGGCGATATCCACGGCCTCCCGCCCGTTCTGCGAAGCCAGAATGTTCAGCGGCGTGCGGCCCATGCCCCGATCAGCCGCCTCGCGCAGGGCCTCGAAGACCAGGTTGGCGCCAGCCAGGGTCGGTCGGTCGTCTCCCACGGCGACGGTGAAGGGCGGCCGGGAGATGTCGGCATGAATGAAGACTACTTTGCCCGCACCGACGCGGGCCACGGAGATCAGGCCCCGGGCGCGGGATGAAGCGCGGGCTCGCCCGGCAGAAGTCCAGGCATCAAAGGTGGTCTCCAGGTCGGGACGCTCAAGCTTGAGCTTGGCCGGGGGACCTCCCGGCTGAGTTTCAGGCTGGACCTCGGGCGGGGCCTCGGCCGGCTTGGGCACCGCGGGGCCCGCACGCCCGGCCCGCCCGCGCCGGGGGTAATAGCCGGAGTACCCGCCATAAGCCAGGCGGCCCACCGCGCTGCTGCCAGTTGGCACCTCAAGCAGCTCGGCGAGCAGAAAGCCGTAATCGCCGACGCGAACCTGCCCTGCCCTGTTGGTGGCGGCAATTCCCAGGAGCTCTCCGGCAGGCAGGCCCGGATTGAAACTGGCTGCCGTGCGCGGCGAGAGGATGAGAGTGCCACCCGCCGCAACATACTCAAGCAGCGCCTCGTTCTGCTGACGGGTCAACTGCTCGCTGTTCACAATCAGCGCATCAAAGGAGGCCAGGGACTTCCAGTCGCTGACCCAGTCAACCAGCGGCGCCTCCAGCAGGGCGTAGTTCATGCTGAACGCGTTGACCGTTTCCAGCCGCGCCGCGCTGACAAAGCCTGCCACCACGATATCCGAGCTCATGGGGCTGGCGTTGAACTGACTCTCGGCCACGGCCTCGAAACGACCATCTCCCACCGCGCGCTCGAGCACAACGCGACCGCTGGCCCCCATCTCGGTCAGGGGCAGGGTCAAGGGCACGAGGGCCTCTGCACGGCCCGCCTCCATGCTGAACTGGACGGAGTAAGTCGAGACATCACCGTTCGTGGCGCGGGACTGCCCCTCAACCTCAATCACGATACGGCCCGTAAAGGGTTGCAACTCCGTGCGCAGCACGGCAACCCGCACCGGCACATAGGGCGAACGGGTCACGCGGCCCACCCCGCAGGTCGCGAACACTTCGTAGTCTTCGCTGGAGGCAACCAGCGGCGCGCACAGCAGCAGAAGCAAGATGGCAAGGATCGTTCTCGGCATGGGGGGCAATTATAGGGGGAGTTGGCACCAAAGCGCAGCGAAGAAACTGTCGAAATAGACCGGGGGGACTCCATGCTCGCATACGCCGACGCCCACGCTGACACCTTCTACGAAGCCGCCCTCAAGGGCCATGACCCTGCGCGCGACGACAGCCCGCTGCACATCAACCTGCCGCGCATGCAGGCCGCGGGACAGACGCTGCAAATCTGCTCCATCTTCACGCCCTCGCGTTATTCCAAATCGGAAGCCACGGCTTTCGCCCACAGCATCATCGACTGTCTGGACCGTCACGTGGCCGCCCAGCCCCATGCCCTGGCCAAGGCCTCCCGGGCCGCCGATGTCGCCGCCCACCGCCCCCGTATCTCCCTCATTCCCTGGCTCGAAGGGGCCAGCCCCCTGGCCGGACGCCTGGAACTTCTGGACGAGTTCTATGCCCGCGGCGTGCGCGGCATCGGCCTGACACACAACCACCGCAACGAGGTGGCTGACGGCTGCGGCTGCAAGGAGCCGCGCCAGGGCCTGAGCGAATTCGGCCATCAGCTTGTGGAAAGGATGGAGGCCATCAGCGTTGCCGTTGACTGCGCGCACCTGCCGGAGCCGGCGTTTTCACAGGTGATGGCCCTGGCCAAGCGTCCTCCCTGCATTTCACATACGGGCTGCCGGGCGCTGGTCAATATCACGCGTAACGCCGACGACGCCATGCTCAAGGCGATCGCGCAGCGCGGCGGATTTGTGGGCATTGACTTCTATCCCGGGCACCTGATCGAAGATGCCTTTGCGCCGGGGGCGCGCGCAGCGAAGGCCGACGACGTCGCCGCGCACGTCATGCATGCTGTGAACCTCTGCGGTGAAGAGCATGTGGGTTTTGGCAGCGACTTTGACGGATTTGAGGACACCTGTACCGACCTCAGGCACCTGGGCGACCTGCGCAACCTCGAGGCCGCCCTGCGGGTGCGGGGCCTGAAGAATCACACCCTGGAACGCATCTTCTCGCGCAACCTCCTGAGCTACCTCCGACGCGTGCTGGACTGAAGCTGCGTCCCCCTCGGCAAAGTGCTGCGCCGCACCGCCGCGGGGGTTACAATCAGTTCATGCAACAGCACACTCCCGAGCACAAGGCGTTTCTGCGCCAGCGCGTTCCGGCAGCCTATGCGCTGGTCAAGCCCGCCGTGGACAGCCTGACGGCCTGGCTGGCCGACCCCGCCCACGAGGGCGAGGCGCGCAACAGCGCGGAGTCGCGCAAACAGCTTATCGGCCTGGAAGACCCCGAACACAGTACGCCGCATGAACAACTGCAGGAGACGGCCCGCCGCTGCTGCGACGCCCTGATGCTCGACCGCGACAACGCTGCGGCGCATTTCATGCTGGCGCGCGCCATCACCGAACTGGCGCGCTTTGACGAAGACGTCTACCACCCGGCGGCGCTGCGCGAGGCCATCCCCTTTGCCGAACGCGCCAGGGAGCTGGCGCCCAAGGTTGGCAAGGCCTGGCGCGCGATCATCGAAATCCAGATCCGCCTGGGCCGCTTCGAAATGGCCACGGACCTCCTGCGGGAATTGCAGCGTCTGGCCATCGCGCCGGGAACTCACGCAACGCTCATGGCGCTCCTGTGCGAACGCCAGAACCTGCTGGAGGATGCCTGCGGCTGGTATGAAAAGGCCGTCAGCTTTGCCGCCCACAACGCCCGCCGCGCGGAGCTTTACACACTGCAGGCGCTGGACTTCGCCTTGCTGGGCCGCAAGTCAGACGCGGATCGGGCCTTCATGCTGGCCCTGCTCGAGGGCGGCCCCCAGGCATGGATTGCCCACAACTGGTCCGTGCTCAAGAACGACATGGGGAACTCCTGGGCCGCCGTCGAACTCAATCGGCGCGCCCTGATGTGGGACCCGGCACTCGAGCCCGCCCAGGAGTTCCGCGACTACCTTCAAAACGCCTTCAAGGAACTCAAACGGGCCTGGCCCGCCGCCCAGGTGCTGCAGGAGGAGCAACTGCGCGGCATTGCCCTGCCGGGCTGCGACGCGGAAGTCATTGCCCGCCTCAATCTTCAGCCCTGGTCACCGCCCAGGCGCGGCGAGCGGGCGAGGGCCACGCGGACCTTCCGCACGGGCCTCGAAGAAACCTGAAGCTCACTTGCCGGTGATGGGTTTCTTGGGCGGCGCCTTGGCCGGATCCTCTTCGTCCGTGCGCGGCTTGGATTTGTCGAACTTGCGGTGGTCGGTGATGATGGGCATGGCCGCGCGCTTGAGGAAGAGAATGGCCATGCAGATGTTGGCCGACTGGGGAGTGAACTCAGGGCCACCCCCGCCGGCGCGCGGCGACAACGCGCGATTGGGCAAGTTGTCGGTTTTCCAGGTGCCGTCTTCTTCCTGCGAGTAGCAAAGCAGGTCGGCCCCCACGCGATACCAGTCCAGCTCACCGGGAAGCATGCGCACTTTCAGCAGCTCACAGCAGCGCTCAGTTGAGTAGAGGCCATAGAAGAAGCCGCAGCCGTCCCACAGCGGTGCGCCACCCGTCGCCACATGAAAGACGCGGCAGGACTCATCGACGTAATACTCGTGGCGAAGGTAAAGCAGCAGCCCCGCGATGCGGCGGTTGATTTCCTTCTCTAGGTCCTTCTCCAGCGAGCCGCGCAGGCGCAGCTCGTCCATGCAGATGGCGAGCGAGCTTCCGCCGGCCGCGGTCATGGCCAGGTCCGGCGGCGTCTTGATGCAGCTGTAGCCCCATCCTCCGGCCTCGGGGCTGAGTTCCTTGAACTCCTCGGGAACGGTGACCTTCGGCGCGGGGCTCTTGTCGGGGCTGCGAGAATCAGAGCGGCGGTGCGTTCCGGGAGGCGGGTTGTCGAGATTCACGGGGTAGAAAGTCTTGAGCAGGCGTTGCGTTTCGCGCTTGAATACCTCGGTCTTCACTTCGCATCCCAACATGACCGCCGAGCGATAGCCCAGCATGGCGTACTGGGCATTGGAGTTATCACCGCCGCCCGCAAAGCCGTCCGTCTTTCCGACTTTCGCATAGGTCCAGCCGCCGTCGCCCCCGGTGTGGGCGCTGTCGAGGTGGCTGACCAGCTTCTGAAACAGCGCCATGCGCTCCTTGGGCAGGCTCTGGGCAAGCTTTTTGCGCGCCGCGACTCGGTCCTTCTCCGTACGGGCCTCCAGCATGCCCGACGCCTTGATCTCGGACTCGTAATACTTCTGGAAGAGCATGAGCATGATGGCCGCGTCGTAGCTGACGGTCTGGACCGAGAATTCCTTCTTCTCAAGCCAGGCAAGACCTTTCTTGACGGGCTCAGAATCGCGGGCACTGCCGCCATGGAGCAGCGTCAGCAGCACCAGAGCCTGATGCCCCGTGTAATGTTCAAAATGCCCGGGAAAATGCCCGTCATCGAGCTGACTTGCCGCCAGAAACGCGCATCCATCGGCGATGGCGTCAATGACCCGCTGGCGGAAGTCGTCGCTAACGACGCGCATCTGTGAAGCTTCGATCAGCGCCAGGGCGAGCATGACCTCCCCCAAGCGCGCAAGGTCAGCTTCCGCCAGAGGCGGTTTGGGCGCAAAGAACCCGCCGCACAGGTACAGGCTCATGAGCGAGGTCTCAATAATCGCCGGCATGTCCCCGGGGGCGGAATCTGACGTGCCGTGCAGCCCCAGAGAAGCGGCGCGATCGCCCCGCGGCGCAAAGCTTCCATTCTTGCGCTGACCCGCCACGAGATTGGTGAGGGTGTTCTTGTGCCAGTTCTCGGCGTTGGGCGTATCGGCCGGAACCAGTTCCCGCGGAAAGCCCGCGATGATGAGCCCATAGCAGCCGTCATAGCCAAGGGCCCCGTAATAGGGCATGTACTTCTTCAATAGCGCAGGCGCCTGCTCCAAGGCCTTCTGGGCCGACGCGCGGCGCCCCTTGCTGAGAAGCTTGTCAGGGGCCTG
This sequence comes from Planctomycetota bacterium, assembly GCA_019186845.1. Classification (GTDB taxonomy): domain Bacteria; phylum Planctomycetota; class UBA8742; order UBA2392; family UBA2392; genus UBA2392. The sequence continues at coordinate 53,425 of JABARW010000022.1, forward strand.
GGCTGCCAGCGCAATGGCCCCCAACGCGAAGAGGTTGGAGTTTGCATCTTGGTAGGGCAACTCGAGGGGACCTCCGCTGTGCCAGCCCCTGTCGCCCTGGGCAGCGCGCAGAAGCAGGTCAAGGTCGGAGCTCCAGGCCTTGTCAGCCCCGTTGATGTCCAGGTCGAAGGCCGCCCGCGCAATGACGGCGCGCCAGTAGTGGTTCACAAACCAGGCGGCGGGAATCATCTGGTTGCCCTTGGGCGCCTGGGTGTGCTGGGCCTGCTCGTCGGCCAGACGCAGAACATCGCGCCCCCGGGCCTTGAGCTTCTCGCGGGACTTGATGCCTTCCATCCGCGCCAACAGGCGTAGCGCCACCATTTCAATGGCGCAGGGCCCCAGCCCTTCCCCCGCCGACGGCATGGGCGACTGCACCAGGCGGTCCGCGGCCTGCTGAACCGGCGGCATCAGGGGAAGGCCGCTTTGCAGGACTACCACGAGGCGCAGGCGCTCGGCCAAACTCAGAGGCTGGCTGCGCTCTTCCTCAAAGGGGGGCATGGAGGGCGCCTGATGGCGCCGACCCTTCATAACCTCGGCCTGGAGTTCCGGGCGAATGAGCCAGCGCAGAGCGTTGCACAGCGCCTGGGTTGCCTGGGGCATGGCGCCCACCAGTTCCCCGGCCTGCTTGAGCTCTTCCGGGTCAATGGCTGCTGGCTTCTGTGGCTGTCCGCCCGCAGCGCCGGGCTTTGGATCATCTTTGGCCTTCTGCGCGTCCTTGGGCGAGGCCAGGGCAATCAAGACAATCAGGCACAACGCCAAAGCCGCAGTCAGGCTGGTCTTGGTCATGGCGGGATCCGGGGCAACCACAGGGTTCATTGAGATTCTAGCGGCGCTGGCCGCAACCGCTACACAAGCCGACCGTATTGTGTTGTAATTGCGGGTCCGGGCTTACGCGGCAGCGCATAGAAAGCGAGACAACCATGGCCGGCACCCTCGATCAGGTCATGCCCTCCCCGATCCGCATCGAAGAGGACGAACAGGAGAACATCGCGCGGATCAAGGAGCTCAAGGCACAGTACGGAGAGCGCGTGATCGTGCTCGCCCACCATTATCAGCGTCTGGGTGTGCACGCCTGCGGCGACGTCACGGGTGACAGCTACGCACTGTGCAAAGCCGCCGCGAACACGGGTAAGGCCCGCGACATTATCTTCTGCGGCGTGCGCTTCATGGTCACCAGCGCCGCAACGCTTTGCCGCAACGACCAGCAGGTCTACCACCCGGACCGCAATGCCGGCTGCCCCATGGCGGACATGGCCAATCTGCCGCAGGTACTTCGCTCCTGGCTTGAACTCGGCGAGTTTGTGGACACCCGACAGGTCATTCCGGTCGTGTACATGAACAGCGACCTTGACCTCAAAGCCTTCTGCGGAGAACGCAACGGCATCGTCTGCACCAGCAGCAACGCCCGCAAGGTCTTTGACTGGAGCTTCGCGCGCGGCAAGAAGATCTTCTTCTTTCCTGACGAGCACCTGGGCCGCAATACGGCCAACGCCTACGGCATTGCCCGTGACGAAATCATCCTGTGGGACCCCCACCAGGTCCACGGCGGCCACTCAGCCCAAGCCATCGAGAAGGCGCGCGTCATACTGTGGAAGGGCTACTGCCACGTCCACACTCGCTACACGGTGGACATGGTCCACGAAGTACGCGCCAGGCACCCGGGCATCAAGATTGTGGTGCATCCCGAGTGCACCGAAGATGTCGTCAAGATCGCTGACGCCGTGGGCAGCACCAACTTCATTCAGGAGTACGTACACAAGATGAAGCCGGGCGACAAAGTGGCCATCGGCACCGAAGTGAACATGATTCACCGCATGAGCGTCCAGAACCCGGACAGGCTGGTCATTCCCATCGTGCGGTCGCTCTGCCCCAACATGTTCAAGATCAGCACGCGCGACCTGCGCGACTGCCTCGAACAACTGGACACATGGGAGCCGGTCAAGGTGGATCCGCGCGAGCAGCACTTCGCGAAGCTGGCCCTGGATAACATGCTGGCATGCGCCGGATAGCAGGGAGCTCGCGTGGCCTACCTGAATCTTACGCCCGTTGAGCTGACCGTGGTCATCGTACTGGGGCTTGGCCTCTTCGTGACGCCTGTGGTACTGATCCTGCTGGCGGTGTACGCCTTCAACAACTACCAGACACAGCGCCGCTCGGAAGTGGTCGATCAGGCCCTGACCCGCGATGATGACATCGCGCCCCTGCCGCCCTCGGACAACCCGGCGGGCACGCCCAAGCGAACCTGAACACTCGGCTTCAGGCCGGTTTCATCATTGTCTTGACGTCCGCCACGAGCATCCTGGGCGAGAGCCAGTCCACGCCCTGAACGTGCGCCAGCGAGGGTGGCACGTAGGTACAGTAGGGCTCGCTGGCCATGTAATCGCCCGTGACCGCATAGGCGCGCGAGCGCGCCCCCCCGCAGACGTCACGGAAGTCGCAGGCAAAGCACTTGCCCTTGAGCTGCGAAAAGTCGCGCATGCGCACGAGGTCAACCTGCTTGCGGTAGATCTCGACGATGTTCTGCTTCTTTACGTTGCCGCACTTCAGCGGCAGGAAGCCTGACGGGTAAACCTCGCCGTGGTGGTCAATGAAGATAAAGCCGTTACCGTCGTTCACGCCGCGGGCGGCCCGGCCCATGGCGTCGCCGCGTGACCAGGCGCCGGGCAGCATCGGGCGCAACACCCACGGCGGCGGTGCATCCTTGCCGGTGGCTTCGGCGGGGCCGCCAATCTTGCCATCGGAACCATAAACGGCGTTGGGCGGCACGTAACGCATCGAGTCCGCGGCGCGGCCTTCTTCGCGCTGGTGTTGAAGCACGATTCGGCGGTAATGCGGCGCGCTCGTGGCCTTGAAATCAAACTGGGCTTTCTTCGCTGTCTGGTAGAGCTTTTCGAGTACCTGCTCGTATTGCTCGGGCGAAATCTCGTCTTTCTCTTCGCCGCGCCCCGTGGGCACGAGGAAAAACGCGCTCCAGAGCGTCAGCCCAAGCCCCTGCATCAGCGCGCATAGGTTGTCAATGTCGTTGAGGTTCCAACGCGAGATCGTGGTGTTGATCTGAACTGTCAGACCCTCGGCAATGGCATCCTTGATCGCGCGCAGGGTGTGGTCGTAGCTGCCCGGTTGACGGCGGAAGTTGTCGTGGATTTCTTTGGTGCTTCCATCGAGAGATATGGCCATGCGGGTGAGGCCGGCCTCCTTCATTTTGTGGATGGCTTCACGAGTGAGCAAACCCGTCGCGCTGGGCGTGACGGCGCAGCGCAGGCCCACTTTGTCGGCGTGGCGGATGAACTCGTAAACGTCAGGCCGCTTGATGGGGTCGCCGCCGGTGATCACAAATAGCGGTTTGGCCGTCTGGCTGAAGCCGGCGATGTCCTCAATCAGTTTGAGGCCCTGCTCTGTAGTGAGTTCCAGGGGGTCGCGATTGGGAATGGCCTCGGCGCGGCAATGCACGCAGCGCAGGTCACAGGCCCGGGTGATTTCCCAGATGGCAATGAAGGGGCTGACGTTGAAGTCGATGTCGAAGAAGTTGGGTTTGCCGCGGTGTTCGGTGGTCTGGCTCATGGATGCTCGCGATCTGCCCTGCCCGCCGCGATTGTAGCAGCACCCATCGCCCGCGTAACCCGGTCTTGACGACCTACAAAGGGGCCGGCCAATTTGCGGCCGCAGGGCGGTTCACGAAGCGGTCTGCTGCCACCCTTCAACCTCCTGCCGGATTGGCTCTCTCGGATCGAACTCGTTTACCTATGCGCCCCCGCGTGCCAAAAGCTGAGATTTTCGCTATCTGCCTTGACGATACCGGGGAAGGGGGGGGGATAATCACACATCTTTCACTTTTCTTGGACAACACATGTCAACACACAATCCGCTCGTTACTGTTCTGAAGTGCGTCGTTGCTGTTACCTTACTGGTGGCTCCCACAGCCTTGGCCCTTAAGGTCAACGCCATCGCAACGGCTACCCTGACGACGGGTTACGATTGCGGGTCTTACGGGGACAACCTCAGTACACCGCAGGGCTCCACCTAGGATTGCGGTTACGAAGGCCTGGCCTCGATCTGCAATGTCTGGGGCGGGGGGTACACAGTGGCGCATGACACCGTCAATTGGAATTCCGGAGCTTTTGATGCTCGTATCGAAATTAGAGGGAAGATTACGGGGTCGGACACCCCCTATTGGGAGACCTGCTTCGACACGCCAGGTGCCAATCTCGAAGTCAATGCAGGCGACGACGACTGGTGCGCGGAGAATTACGAAGCCGCGTCAAGGCACATTGCGTGTGTCTGGGGCGATGTAAACTACGTTGACGGGTACGAGATACGAGCGGCGAATGGTAAAGACGCCGGCAGTTACATGTGGTTCCAAAGCGTCGGCGGCGACATGCGGAGCTTTCCCGGTTACAGTTGGTAGGAAGGCCGCCATCTGCACGAAATTCAGACCAGTCGTCTAGTTACTTGGAGAACTGGAGACGAGATATCCATTAATTATCAGTCAAGTTGCCACCTGCGCCTGCTATCTGCGGAGGACACTGAAGGCACTTCCGCGTTTTGCTCACAGGGCGGGTGGAATGTCTACTTGGCGGCATGGGACAACCTGATCCTGCAGATCGAATATTGGCAGCTCAACTAGACCGGTCCGAGTTCGATCCAGTGCAAGTTGCGGGTTCGTTCGCCATGGAAAATCGTTCACCCATCCGACGTTACGCCTTTGTTGCCCTGATCACGCTTCTTCTGGGCCTTGCCGCACTCTTTGGCCACATGCTTTACCTCAAGTTGAAGTTCCCGGCACGTCTTGAAACAACGCACACGACATCGGGGCCCCGCAAGCGGGCCCCAGCCACCCCATCGCGGCAGCAAACCGCAGCGAGGGCCAATGCCCCCGACACGGTGCCGAAAGCAGCTCTTGACCCGGCGTCCGCCGGGGATGGTTTTGGCCCTGAGGAAATGGTCGAATTGCGGGTGGTCGCCGCGGATGAACAGGATCAACCCGTCGCCGGTGTGGAATTTGAAGCCGCGGCCCACCGCTGGGGTTCTGTTCGACCGACCACGCGGGTTCTCGCCCCCCTTTTGACCGACGCCGAGGGCAGGACCGTCGCGCGGGTCCCCGCAGCGTGGACGCTGGACCTTCGACTCGTTTCGGAACACTGGTTTTGTCCGAGGGTCCGACTGGAGATCCGCTCAACCGCCCAGACTGTAACCCTGCAACTGGTGAAAACCGCGCCCCTGCGGGTGCGGGTCACCTATGAAGACCAACAGCCCTTTGTCGGGTCAGTCAGCATCTCTAGCCCGCAATGGTTATCTGGCCAGGCCCCCCAGCCCTCTCACTACTCCAGCTTCACTTCCACAAATGCACAGGGAGAATGTAGCTTCTCGAGCGTGCCCACGGACTAGGGAGCAACCATCACCGCCTTCTCTCCGCGGGCCGGGTACGACAAGCACTATCACCAAGTGAGCGTCGAAGACATCCTGGCCCGCGTCATCATTGAAATTGTCATCCCGGCTTCGAAGAACCTCAAAGGGGTGCTGAAGATCGATGTGTCTGCATTCGCCGGTGCCCTCGACCGCAACTCTTCAGGGCCCGTGAACGCCACGGCGCACGTCCGTGTGAGGAATGAAAAGCTGGCCGTGCATTTCTTCTCACAGGCGGGGCCCCTGCATGGCGATGGACCAAAGCACGCCTATGTCGTGACAACACAGCAGCTTCCTGAGGGGGACTACCAGGTCATTGTAACAAGCGAGGGCATGACCTGGACAAGCGGCATCTTCAAGCTGGCTGGAGGAGAAGAGCGACTGGTCGTCGCCGCGCCGCAGGCGGGGGCGACGGTTCAATGCACAATCACAGACGCCACAGGACTTGCCCTCCCCGGGGCGGTCTTGCGCTTATGGGAGGGCATTTATCCCGCCTGGCCGGCCAGAGCCGTGGAAGGCCAGACGGCCCTTGCAGATGAATCCGGCGACGCCGAGCTGTCCGGTCTTCCCGCGGGGTCCATCGACCTGCTGATCGAGCAGGAAGGATTCGAGCCGCAGATCCGGCGCGTCGAGCTCTTGGCCGGGAAAAGGCTCCAGCTTGGCCGCGTTGCGCTCTCTCCCGCGACGGGGGTCCTGCTGATCAAGCTCAAGAACAGGAAGCCTGACCTATCCTACAAGCTCGGCTTCTGGATGCGTGGTGAAGGAGCACCCAGCGCCGTCAAACCGGTCGGTGATGCCGACGAGATACGCCTGGAACGCGTGGCGCTGCATCGTCACTGGATCGTGGTCCTCCCCGAAGGGGGCGGCAAGGGCGCTACCGCCTACGTCGAACTCTCGGAGCAAGCGCCCTTCGCCGAAGTCGAGATCGATCTCTCAACCGTGGCGCCAAGGCCGCGATAGCGGACACAGCGGCTCAGGCAACGCGGCGACGCAGCGCCACGGCGCAGGCCGCCAGCAGCGCCAACAGCAGCAGGACATAGCCGCGTTCGCTGCCGGTGTTGCAGCGGGCGTCGCCCTCGCCTCCGGCCTGCCCGCCTGTGTTGGGAGGCACCGCCCCGAATTCGTAGCTGCCCATGTCGGCCACACCCACGTTGCGCGGCGCCTCGCGCTGATCAGTGCCTGGTGCGCCGGCCCCGCCTCCGTCAATGGCGGGGCTGCCCGTCAACAGAGCATGCGTAGGCGTGCGGCCGCCATTGTTGGCCAGAGGGCCCAAGAGCGCAGCCAACGGCGTACCCGCGCTTCCCACCTTGCAGCCGTTCACGTTGTTCACGAAAGCCGCGCCGCTGTCCTGCACGCCGATGAGATTGTTGCCGCCATTGAGCAGGCCGCTGCTGACATCCGGCGCGCCGGAAACACTCGTGTTGCCCGCTACAATGCAACCCACCATCGTCACCGTACCGCTGACCCGGTTAAGACCGCCCGTGGCCCCCCCGAGCGCGGCATTGCCCGTGATGGTCGAATAGGAGACGTTCACCGTGGCGCCACTGACATTCAAACCTGTGCCTGTGTTGTTGCCGCTGATGGTCGAAATGATAACCACCGCAGCCGGTGAAGACGCGATGGAAAGCCCGCCGCCCCCACAGGCTGACACCGTCGAGCGCTCGAACGTGAAGTTGTCCGGTGCGGCATAGCTCAGGCCGCCGGTAAACTGGGCAATGGACCCGCCCACACGGCAGTTGCAGGCGCGAATGTGGCTATCCGTCACGGTCGTGTCGAACTCAAGATAGAGGCCGCCGCCGTCTACGAGATTGCCCGAGGTCACCCGGGCCTCGCACAGCTCAATGAGACAGCGCGCGATGGCCACTGTGGGCGTGACGGCCGGCGCGCCGAACACGTTGACGCCGCCGCCGCGCGCAAAGCCGCTGCCCGTGCCCGCCGTCGCGGCCTGAGCCAGGCAGCTGCGGAGGGTCACATTGGTCAAGGAGAGTGAATGGACTGCCTCGATTCCGCCTCCGGTTCCACTGCCGGGCGTTGAACTTCCCCCGTTGCCGCCCAGGGCCGAGCACAATTCAATCACTGAGTCAATCAGCGTAGTGGGCACATTGGCATAGATGGCCGCCCCCGCGCCGGCGCCACCCGCAGCCGTGCCCGCGCCTCCCGTAGCCGTGCAGTTCTGAATCGTGAGCTGGGTGAACAAACCAGAGCCACTCTGAACGAACAGTGCGCCCCCCACGGCATCGCCCCCATTGCCCGCGCCGCCGCTGCCACCAGTGGCCCAGCAATTGCTGATAAGCGAATTGGTGATACTCAGGTTCGCAATCGCCGGCGCGTGGCAGATGGCACCGCCGCGCCCGCTGCCACCACTGCCGCCGGCTGAGTTGGCTCCGTTGGCCTGGCAGTTGGTGATGTGGACGTCGAAGAGAATCAGCGTGCCACGGCTGTAGATGGCGCCGCCTTCGGCATCGCTGCCGCTCAGTGGTGCCCGCCCACCGGACAAAGTCAGCTTGGACATGGCCAGCACAGATGCCAGCTGGGTGTCGATAATGCGGACGGCATTTGCGCCGGAGATGGTCAGGAGTGAGCGGCCGGGTCCCTGGATGTCGATGGAGCCTCCGCCCTGAAGCACTTGGGGCAGGGACGACGAAAGTGTGATGGTACCCGTCACGCCGGCGCCAAAGACAATCGTGTCATTGCCAGTCACGGTGTTGGCCTGGGTAATGGCTTCGCGCAGGGAGCCAGGACCGCTGTCATTGAGGTTGGACACCGTAAGGGTGGCGGCAGCCAGCGAGGGCGCAAAGGCCAATGCCATCAAGAGCAGGCAATCCAGGCGCATACTGTTCCCCCGGGCGTATCATTGGAACGAGACAGGACGGTGAGCAATGTTACCAATTCGCGGTGCACGATTTCATGGCTACTTCGCCTTCCACTTCTCGGGCTCGTAGGGGTTGATGATGGATTTGCCTTTTTCGAAACCGGCATCCTGCAAGGTGCGGACAGGCTTTCCGTCCTCAATCACCTGCGCCACACCATCGCCCGGCAGCCACAGGCAGACCCAGGCTTCGACGCGATCCTGGGTCAACACATAACAGGGCAGGTCTACGCCCTTGACTTTGAGCGTCTTGGTAACGGGCTTGGCGCGGTCATGGCTCTCAAAGGCCTTGAGTTCAATCTTTATCCCGTTGCGGCTGACGCTCTGCGGACTGCACTGCTCAAACATCACCTGCTCTTTCCGGTCCGCAACGTTGTAACTTAACCACGATCCCGGGGTACAGGCACGCAGGGGCAGCAACCTGTCGTCGACCACAGTCCAGGGCTTGAGGCTCTTCTCGGCCTTCAGCCTGGCGCGGATGGGCTCTGCGCCGACCCAAGCCCACTTGCCGGCCACACGACCCAGGGGAGAGATCAGGTAGGCGCTGTTAGGCAGCTTGCCAAAGGCGGTCTGGACGCTGCTGTCCATGTCGTCCACCAGAACCCTCCATTGCTGTTTGCCCGCTGATTTCAGCTCGCACGCCGCCTTGACGCGCTCTTCATAGTTCTTGTGGTTATTGATCTTCACCGGGTTGTTCTTTATTCGCCAGCCGCCGGTGGCGCCGGCCTCTGCCCGGGAATCCGGGCCATTGTCGGGGTGGGCCTCTCTGGTGTAGACAAATATGAAGGCAACCTCGGTCCCGAATTCCTTCTGAAGCTTCTCCATCTCGCCGAACTGGCGCACGCAGGGCGGTCAGGTGTAGCTGCCAAACTCCATCACCACCCAGGAACCCAGGTAGTCCCTCAGGTCCATTTCCTTTCCTTCGGTATCTTTGAGATGCAGGCGCGGCGCCAGGTCACCGACCAGCGGCTGCGCCTTCTCGAAGTCTGCAAAGGGTCCGGCCGCCTTGGGCTGGCGTTGGGCCAATGTGTCCGACAGGCATAACGTCAGCAGGACAAGACCGATAATGGAGCGCGTGAGCATGATAGATCCCAAGGCTACAGGCATGTCACCCCAAGGGCGACCGCAGGTTGCGTTACTCCGCGACATTGCCCACGAAATAGGCCAGCAGCAGTTGTACCACCAGTGAGTAGCGGCCCAGGCCTGTCAGTGTCTCGTGCAAGGGGCCTTCCAGAGCTTCCACGCGCAGGTGCAGCACCAGATAGGCAAAGAGCAGCCCGTAGGGCGCAAGCAGCGCCAGTACACCCGCGGCGCGCCAAAAATGCGGCCTTGAACGGGGCCAGGCCATGCGCTTGAAGTAGGCCAATGCACAGATCGCCACCAGCGTGGGCGAGTACCAGAGCACAAACCACCAGAAAGGATGGTGAGGCGGCGTGTAGCCCGTGAGTCGAGCAACCTCAGCCTCCAGCCAGACGGCCAGGCCGCAGGCAGAAGGCAGGACAAAGAACACCACGAAGGCCACAAGTCGCGACATGCGCCGGGCCAGAAGCTGCTGGCCCCGGTTGACCAGGCGCCAACCGATCAAGGAGGACAGCAGCAGGGCCAGCACCGTCCACTTGACAAGGTCGTCGTGCCCCTCGCCCAGGCACCAGGCCAGGGCGCATACGACCAGGGCGCACAGGCCAACCCAGCCCCCCACCCAGGCCACGCCTTCAATGCCCCGGTCAAGACGGGCCTTCAGGGCGCGCCCGCGCCCCGCCACCCTGGCACCCGAACGCGAAGCGGCCTTGATAAAGGAACGCCTGGACATCAATCCTCCGCCGACGCGGCCGCGCTGTGGTCAGGCAATCTGCCGTCGGCCAAACAGCAGCGCCCCGGCGGGCAGAAGCGCCGCCGCCATCAGCAGCCTCAGCAAAGCACCCTTGGCATCTTCGCCCGTGGCCGCTCGCCCAGCCAGAAAGCGCTCGAAATCGGCAGGTTCCATGAGGCGCGGCAGCCTTGACGCCAGGGCCGCGAGCTGCTGAAGCGTCGAGGCTTCGCTTTCGGCCTGGCGCTCCACATCCTGCCTGCGCTTGCGCGACGCAAAGTCTCCAGGGCTGAGGGCCGGCAAGAGCGTGAGCGAGGCCAGCAGGAGAATTCCGGCCAGGGCGGAGGTCGGCGCTGTCGCCAGAGACCGAACGCATAGCGCCAGTGAGGCGCACAGCGCCGCGCCCGCCAGGCTAATAATCAGCAGCCACGCCAGGCTTGCCAGTGGACCTGGGCGACTGTCTTCGAGGCGGCACGACACCCGCTTCATCCCCACGGTCAGGGCGGGGTCCGTGGCGCGGCAGAGCACCTTGAACGCGGCACCGCCGGGGTTAGGGGCCTCGAAGCTGGCGCGGCGCCGGGCCTCGACGCGCGTGGTGGCCTCCACGGTGCGTTCACCCACCAGCGTGACGGAGAACGGCACGTCGCGCTGAGGCGCGCTCTCGCGAGTCCAGGCGATTTCAAACTCGAAGGTGCCCTTGAGGGTCTCTGGCAAGCCCTGGTTGGCGAACTCAAACTCCAGTGTCTCGGTGGTGCCGGGCCAGATGAAGGCAGTCTCGCCGCCCTGGGCTCGCGCCGTATGGGAGAAGGAGGCGGCTTCGCGGCTTCGCTCGAGGTTGCCCGCCTCGCCCAAAGCCGCCAGCGCCAGGGTCCCGCCCAGCACGAAGCACAAAGCGCAGACGAACATCAGGCAGAACGAGGCCGCGGAAATCGCCACAAACCACTCCGCCCTCCGCGCGGGGAGCGCCGCCCAGCCGCTGCGCAGCGAGGGGCGGATGGCAAAGGCCGCGCCGGCCAGTGCGCCCAGGGGCAACAACCAGCGCAGCCCCTCCACGACGATGGAGCGCGCCAGCCAGGCGCGCGCCGACGCTTCTCCCTCGCCAAACACGAGCACGATGAGGGGCACGCAGGCCGTCAGCGACAACAACCCCAGCCAGGCCAGGGGAGAGCGCAGGGGCTCAAGGGTCGCGGCCAGCCAGATCGCCAACGTGCGCAAAAGCATTCAGGGCTCTCCCGCGCGCTTGCCCAGCACATCAACGTAGAAGCTCTCAAGGGATTTGAGGGGAACGCCGCTCTTCTCGATGCGCAGGCCCCGCTCACGTGCCAGGGCCTCAAGGGCCGCCACGGTCTCTGGACTGGCAGGTGAAACCCGCAACTCATGCACGCCCTGCTCGCGCAGCAATTCGTCCAAAGTGCCCTGCCTCAGCAGGCGCCCCTGATTGAGAAAGGCCACACGGTGGCAGACATTCTCGATCTCACCCAGCAGGTGGCTGGAGATGATGATGGTCTTGCCCTTGCCGGCCAGCTCGAGAATCAGCTGCTTCATGTCCCTCGCGCCCAGGGGATCAAGGCCGCTGGTGGGCTCATCTAGAATGAAGACTTCGGGGTCGGCCATGAGTACGCCGGCCACGCCCAGGCGGCGCTGCATACCCTTGGAGAAGCCCTTGACGCGCCGCCCCGCTGCCTCCTTCAGGCCCAGGCGCTCCAGCAGCTCATCGGCTCTCCGGGCGCACTCTTGACGCGTCAATCTTGATAGGGCGCCCAGCAGCCGCAGCGTCTCTCGCGCCGTAAGGTGCGGCAGCAGCGTGGACTCTTCCGGCAGGTAACCCGTGGCCATGCGCGCCGCGAGGCTGCCGGGTGCATGACCGAGGATGCGCGCCTGGCCGGAATCCGGCCGCAGCAGGCCCACACAGATTTTGAAAGCCGTGCTCTTGCCCGAGCCGTTGGGCCCCAGCAGGCCGAACACCTCGCCTTTGTGCACGGACAGGGAAAGGCCGTCGAGCGCGCACACGCGCCGACGGCCGAAGAAATCGCGAAATGTCTTGCTGAGGTTGTCGAGGACGACGGCTGCCATCGGTCGCCCCGGGGCAGCCTAGAGGCCGCCCGTCTTATTCATGATCGTGGCCTGCATCTTGCGCTTGAGGCTCTGGCGCGTCTTGCGGCTGCGGATCACGCTCGGCTTCTCGTAGAACGCGACGCGCTTGAGTTCGCGCGTCAGGCCTTCCTTCTCACAGGCCTTCTTGAAACGCTTGAGCAGTTGATCGAGCGACTCCGAGCCGCGTGCCTTGACCTTGACCATGAAAGTTTCCGTTCCTTGAAAAGTTCTTCCCCCGCAGGGGGCAAAGAATTTAGCGCGGTCCCCGCCTGGCTTCAAGCACCCGGCGGCCAAAAGGGACGCCAAAACACACGGCGGGCCGGAGAAACCCCGGCCCGCCGCCTTGGTCCAGTTCGGGTTAACCGTTGGCCATCTCACGCAGCTTTGAGCGCGAGACAACCGTCACGCGCTTGCCGCTAGCCTTGAGGATGCCCTCCTTCTCCATGCGAGCGAAGCCACGGGAAACCACTTCGCGCACGGTGCCGATTTGGGCGGCTACTTCACTCTGGGTGTAGGGCAGGACAATCAGCACGTCCTTGTCGCCGGCATCAGGCATGTTCTTGACCAGCCAGCTTTCCAGCCAAAGCGCCAGGCGGTTATGGGCATCCTTGAGGCTGAGTTGATCGACGAGGTGAGTCATCGTCGAGAGCTGGCGCGACAGCTCGGTGATAATGGCGTTGGCCAAAGTCGCGTCACTGTGCATCTTCTCGCGCATCACGTTGATATCGATCTCGATGATCTCGGTGGCCGCGCGGGCGACACAGTCCATTGCGCAGGCGCGATAGGGATCAGTCAGGGCACCTAACCCGATTACATCGCCCGCCTGAGCATAGGCAAACACCTGCTCCTTGCCCGCCTTGTTGGTGCGATGAATCTTGAACTGGCCGCTGACGACCACGGCAAAGGCGCGCGGCGCGTCTCCGGTCTTGAAGTAGTACTCGCCTTCATCGAGACGGCGGAAAGTTGAGTGGTTCTCAAAATGCGTGACCAGTTTTTCGGGCAGGCCTTTGAAGAGCCTGGTCGTGCCCAGGGACTCGGTGGAGTGCATCTGTAGAAGTTCCTTTCCCCCAACGTTTTGTGCTGCCAACTGATAAGTCGTGGTTCCGTCACATCGCCACGACATACGCCTCTTCTAGAACATCCCTGGCAGGTTCATGCCGCCTGTCACTTTTGCCAGCTCGGCGTGGCGCAGTTCTTCCGCCTTTTTCAAGCCGGCATTAACTGCGGCGGCCACAAGGTCCTCGAGAATGGAAAGATCGCTTGGATCCACGGCTTCCCTGCCAATCTCGATCTTCACCAGCTCACCGGCGCCGGAGCAAACCACCTTCACCGCTCCTTCACCCGCCTGTGCTTCAACGTACCGATCCTTGAGCTCCTCCTGAACTTTGCCCATGTCCCGCTGCATCTTCTGGGCCTGCTTCATCAGGTCGGAAAAGTTGCCAAGGCCTGCCATAGTTCCCCCTCTTGAGTCACAATTAATATAACTGACTGGTCAGCCACGCAAGGACTAATTTCTCTTTCTTTTCGCCCACATTGCACACTATTTACTTCGCCCTGAACGTCTTCTTCAACTGGCTCACTGCCTCACGTTCCGCTTCTGTCGCAGTTCTACGGACCGCTTGACCCTCGGCCGCACTCTGGCTTGGCGCTGTCGCATGGGTAGGCGGAACAGCTTCCGTCTCCCCCTTGGGCGGCGCCACATTTGCCGGGGCCTCGTGCATATAGGCACGAGCGGGAGCCAAGGGTTGATCTGCAGCCTCATCCATCCGCGCGGCCAGCTTCTCGAGTGACTCCAGGTTGCCGATCAGGGCCAGCTTGACGAAGGTGGTCTCGACCACCACGCGGGGAAATGCGGCGCGCCGGACGCGCTGGCGGCACTCCGTCAGAAGCTCGGCCAGGTAGACCAGACCCTCGAGCCCATAGCGCTGGGCTGCGCGCCGTAGAGCGGGAATTTCTTCGGCCGTGACATCCAACCCCGGTCCCGCAGCATCAGCGGCAGCCAGCACCAGCATGAGTTGACGTGTCAAGCCAACCAGTGCGCCCAGAACTTCGGCCACATCCTTGCCGCTGTCGAAGACACTCTCGGCAAACAGGATGCCCGCCCTGGCGTCTCCCGCCGCCAGCTGCTCGAGCAAGTCCAGCAGGCGCTTGCGGCCAATCAGACCGAATACGCGCTCGGCGTCCTCGCTCGACGGCCTGACCCCGGCGAAGGCCACCAGCTGGTCGAGGCGCGACAGGGCATCGCGCATCCCGCCCTCGGCCATTTCGGCCACCATGCGAAGAACGCCCTCCTGCGGCTCGAGCTGCTCCGCAGCGCATATCTCGGCCAGCCGCTGCGTGATGTCCCCCAATGTGACGCGGCGAAAATCATAGCGCTGGCAACGCGAAAGTATCGTCTCGGGAATCTTCTCGGGATTGGTTGTCGCCAGGATGAACTTGACGTGGGCCGGCGGCTCTTCAACCGTCTTGAGCAATGCATTGAAGGCGCTGGCCGACAGCATGTGCACTTCGTCGATGATGTACACCCGATAGCGACCCCGGGCCGGACGGGTATCGATGCTCTCCAGCCGCTGGCGGATGTCATCGACGCGGCTGTTGGAAGCCGCGTCCATCTCGATCACGTCCAGGTCTTCGCCGCGGGCCACGTCCCGGCAGCTGGCGCACTCGCCGCAGGGCTCCATACCCTGCCGCGACGCACCCAGGCAATTCAGGGCACTGGCCAGGATGCGCGCCGTAGAGGTCTTGCCCGTGCCGCGCGAACCGGTCAGCAAAAAGGCCTGGGCGACTCGCCCGCTGGACAGTGCGTTGGTCAGGGCCTGAACAACGTGGGGTTGACCAATGAGGTCGGACAGCCTCTTGGGGCGGTACTTGCGCGCCAGCACGGTGTAGCTTTGCGCGCGCTCGGATGTCGGAGCGTCCGTCACGGGGCGGCCAATATAGGGCGATTACACCTGCAACGGAACCTGATACATGCCCGCATAGAGCACATAGGCCCAGTTGGCGGCAAACGCCAGAAGGATGAAGGCCTTGATGAAGCGGGCTTCGCCGTCGCTGGTATAGAGCAGCAGTCTCCGCCCAAATGGCAGTGTCACGAACAGATAGGTCAATGCGCCATAGAGCATGGCCCCGAAAATGAACAGGGCGAGAGGGTTGTATTGAAGCGCCACGTCAAAGTGGCCCATGCACAGCGCCGTAACGGCCCTCGTCCCCCCGCACAACGGGCAGGCACCGCCAAAGAAGCGCAAAAAGCTCGTGGGCACATGCACATTGGCATGCATGCTCAGGGGAATGAGCACGGCTGCGCCGATGAGTATGGCCAGCGAGAAAGATTCCCACATGCCGGGTAGCCTGTGGCGCGGCCGGTCAAGGTAGAGCTTCATGATCATGATTCTAATTCAGGCTGCAGCGCTTGCCAGCGGGCCTTTCGGGCCAGGCAGTCTGGCCGGCATTCGGCTGCGAGTTCGGGGGCGCTTTGGTTCCTAGCGGCCCGCCAGGTAGAACTTTTCGAGGCCTTCGCGCAGGTCGCCGATTTCCAACACGCGAAAGTCCGCCGGGACGCGGAGGTGCAGGCCGCGCAGGCGAGGTCCCACGGCCTGCTTGAAGCCCAGGCGGGCGGCCTCGTCGATGCGCTGCTGGAGATTGTTGACGGCGCGCACCTCGCCGCTGAGACCCACCTCCCCCACGAAAACTGTCGCCGGCGGCAGGCGCACCTCTGTGGCGCTGGACGCCACGGCAAAGCAGGCGGCCAGGTCTCCCGCCGGCTCTTCCACCGTGACCCCGCCGACAATATTCAAATAGACCTCCAGCCGCGAAAGCTTGAACCCCGCCCGGCGCTCCATCACTGCCAGCAGCATGTGGGCGCGATTGGCGTCCAGGCCCGTCACACGCCGCCGGGGATTCTCCATGGGCGACGGAGCCGCCAGTGCCTGCACCTCCACCAGCAGCACCCGTGTTCCCTCACAGGCCGGCAAGACGGCGCAACCGCTGCGCGAGTGGTCATACTCATCGAGGAATATGCGGCTGGCATTTTCCACCTCGGCCAGGCCATCGCCCCTCATTTCGAAGACGCCCAGTTCTCCCGTGCTGCCAAATCGATTCTTGGAGGCCCGCAGCAGCCGGTAACTCTGGTACTTCTCGCCTTCAAAATTCAGCACCGTATCGACCATGTGCTCCAGCGTTCGAGGCCCGGCGATGTTTCCATCCTTGGTCACGTGCCCCACAAGGAACACCGGCGTGCCTGAGCTCTTCGCCTGCATGATGATGCCGGCCGCGCACTCTCGCACCTGCGCCACGCTGCCTGGGGCGCTGGGCAACTCCTGATCATAGAGCGTCTGGACGGAGTCAATGACCGCCAGGCGGGGCTTGAGCGCCTGCAGATGATTGCGAATGGCGTCCAGGTTCGTCTCCGCCACAACAAACAGCTCGGCTGCGTCGCACTTGAGGCGTGCGGCACGCAGTTTGATCTGTTCGGCGCTCTCTTCGCCCGTCACGTAAAGCACGGGACCGGCCACCTGGGCCACGCGATTGGCGGCCTGAAGCGTCAAAGTACTCTTGCCGATGCCCGGCGCGCCGGCAAACAGGATGGCGCTGCCGGCCACCAGGCCCCCACCCAGCACCCGATCAAGCTCATTCAAGCCCGTCGCCAGGCGCTGGCGGGCCGACGCGCTGATTTCACTGAGGCGTGCAGGCTTGCCCGGCTCATTGAGGGCGGCGCGACGGGAGGGGCGAATGGCCTGGGCGTCGATTTCTTCGGCAAAGCTGTTCCAGGCGCCGCACGCCGGGCACTTGCCGAGCCATTTGGGAGAGTTATGGCCGCACTCGCGGCAGGCGAATACCAGCTTGGATTTGTTCTTGGCCATGGCGCGAGTCTAGCAGACCCGCCGACGGGGCAAACGGCCGCCCCGGCGCGCTACACCCCATCATGGAGATTTCATAGAATTGGCGTGATGTTGCCGCCCCCTCACCGACTAGAGATGGCCAATGGCTGCCCCGCAACCTGAGAGCGATGAACAGTTGGTACTCAGCACGCGAAAGGGCGACCGCGCGGCCTTTGAAACGCTTGTGGCGCGGCACCAGAACGCTGTGTACGCCCAAATGCTGGGTCGCACAGCAGACCCGGAGCGCAGCCAGGAGTTGACGCAAGAGGCTTTCATTACGGCATTTACGACCATCAACAGGTTGGAGAAGCCGGGGAGTTTCAAGTCGTGGGTCATCGGCATCGGGCTGAATCTGGCCCGCCGCCGCAGGAAAGAGGTGGCTGACAACGATCTGCTGGAAGGCGCCAAGGACCGCCGCCTAACCGGCATGGGAGAACTGGAGCACGTCGAGCGCATTGAAGCTGTGCGCACCGCCGTGGAGGAACTCCCGGAGAACTACCGCACGGCGCTGATGATGCACTATTTTGACGGCGCGCGCGGCCGGGCCATCGGCGAGGCCATTGGCTGCAGTGAGGGGGCGGTTCACATGATTTTGCTCAGGGCGCGCAAAGCCCTGGCCCAGAAGCTGAAGGCGTTTGCGCCGGGCGACGAAATCTGAACGGGTGCAGGTCAAGGCACGGGTGCGGCAACGGCTATGAATCGCGAAGAAGCTGAAATCCTCGTAGCGCGCTATTTCGACGGCGACCTCAGTGCCGCCGAGAAAGAGGCGCTTCAGCGCGAACTGGCGTCAGACCGCGCGTTGGCCGCACTGTTCAGCGAGCAGGAGTTGGCGCATCGCCACCTTGAAACACTCAAGCTGCGCTGGTCGCTGCCGGCCGATTTTGCCCAGCGCGTGGCGGCCGGCCTGCCGGCCACCTCCGAGAAGGAAACGCTTATTGCCCGGTACTTTGACGGCGGGCTCTCGGCCGCCGAGCAGGAGCAGCTCAAGCGCGAGCTCGCGCAAGACCGCGAACTCGCCGAACTTTTCAACGAGCAGGAACTGGCCCACCGCAACCTCGAAACACTCAAGCTGCGCTGGTCACTGCCGGCTGACTTCACGGCCCAGGTGCTGTCGCAGCTTCCTCAAGCGCCGGAGTTCGTCTCGCAAAGCGAGGGCACGGTTTTCAATTGGCGGGCGCTGGCAGTTGCGGCTTCCGTGCTGCTGGTGATGGGCCTGGTGCTGGGCGCGGCCTATATCAATCGTGATGCCGGAATTCGTCCCGACGATGGCGTTGCAGAGAAGGACGATCGCCGTCTGCCGCCTGTGCTCGTTGATGCCGGCCCCCGTGCCGAGGTCGTGGCTTACAGCGCCGGCAACGTAACGGTGGCCGACACCCGCGGGGTAACGCGTGAGAAAACGGTGGAGCGCCAGGTAGCGCTGCCCGCGGAAGTGCAGGCGCCGGCGGATACCCATGCCGTCGTACGCGTAGGCGGCGGCAAAGCCGTGCTCTCGCCCGGCGCCAAGGCCCGGCTCTCGGCCAAGGGTGAGGGTGTCACGCTTCAACCCCTGGACGGCGACGTTTACATGGAAGCCGATGCCGACGGTGTGATGGACGCCCAGGTCGCAGACGTCGCCGTGAGCGTCAAGAAGGCGGGTGTGACACTGCGCCGTCGCGGCAACCAGTATCGAGCCGAGCCCAGCCACGGCGAGACCACGCTGCGCCACGGCGCGCTGACGGCCTCCGTCAGCGACAAGCAGTTCGCCATCATTGAGGAAGACGGGGCGTTTCAGGTACAGGAAGGTGCCCGGCCGCAATTGGATACCTGGGCAGCGGCCGGCCGCGCCGATGAACTGAAACGCCACGTCGCCACCCTGATGGGCGTGCGCGTCAACGACATCAACGTGGAAAAGTGGAACGAGGTCATCGCCGGGCTTGCCGCGCAACCCACGGAGCGCGCCACCCACGCGGCATTCATGCGCTTTGCGCTGCGCATGTCGCTGCTGGAGGATTCAGCCACGGAAGAGATCCATGCCTTTGAGAAAATCGCCGAGATCCTGGCCGTGGGCACCACGGAAGAGGATGTTCCGGCTTCGCTGCGCATGATGCTGAAGCTGGCCGAGAAGCGCTTTGAGGACCCCGAGCAGAAGGCCATCCTCAAAGCCCAGTTCAAGCGCTGGCGCGAAGAATGCGAGCGCCACGCCCGCGATCAACGTTCCCGCTAGCCGTTTCAGTGCAATAGCAGCCCGAGGTCCTCCAACGGGCACTTTGCAGGTCAAGGCTCGGCGCTACACTGGCTCAAGCCCATGCGAACCGTCACTACCCGTACCGGCGCCACCTTGCCCGTCCTCGGACAGGGCACTTGGCGCATGGGAGAAGCCGCCTCGCGCCGCAAGGATGAAGTAGCAGCCCTACGCCTGGGATTTGAACTGGGCATGACCCTCGTCGACACCGCCGAGATGTACGCCAACGGCGGTGCCGAGCGCGTTGTTGGCGAGGCCATCGCCGACTGCCGCGAGCGCATCTTTGTCGTCAGCAAGGTGCTGCCAGAAAACGCCTCCCGCCAGGGAACCGTTACGGCCTGCGAGCGCAGCCTCAAGCGCCTGGGCACGGACTACATCGACCTCTATCTTCTTCACTGGCAGAGCGACCACCCCTTTCAGGAAACCCTCGAAGCCTTTGAGCAGCTCCGCGTCCAGGGCAAAATTCGCCACTTCGGCGTCAGCAACATCGACATCGAGGCATTGCGCCAGCTCGAGACCCTGCCACTGGGCAGGCTCGTGACCGCCGATCAGGTCATTTACAACCTCCAGCGGCGCGGCATTGAGCGCAACGTGCTGCCCTTTGCCGCGCAGGCCGGCATGGCCATCATGGCTTATTCGCCACTGGATCAGACTCGCCTGGCCATCAAGGAAGCCTTGAGCCGCGTGGCGGCGCGGCACGAAACCAAGGCCGAGGTCATCGCCCTGGCTTGGACCTTGAGGCACCCTCATGTGGTGGCGATTCCGAAATCGTCCAATCCTCGACACGTTCAGGAAAACGCCAAGGCGGCGCGCATCCGATTCACGGAGCAGGATCTGGCAGAGCTCGAAGAAGCCTACCCGCCCCCCAAACGCACCATTCCGCTCGAGACGGCCTGATTCTTCATGCAGGCCACCAGCATGAACGGTCCGACGGATTTCGGCAACGATGTGAGGGGGAGGGGTTACTGCGAGTTCCTGCCTGCCTCTTTCCCTTCAGCGGCGAAAGCGTGCCCCGTTTGAGCGCGGAAAACTTGCACCCGGCCTATCACTTAGCACATGCAGGCCGGCGCGGCGGGACTGGCCGGCAAATTGAGCCACGGCCAGCCGATCACACAGCCTCCTGCAGAGAGCGTCCTGTCTGAGCTTTGCGTCGAGAGCAGGAAGCGCCTTCGCCCGCTCCGCGCCGAACTGTAAACCGGATCAGGGCATCACCAGCACTTTGGGCTGCGACGGCGCAATGATGTTGCCTGCCGGCGCGTTGGCAGACGCACCATTCTGCGCGACCAGGGACAGCAGCGTGGCCGCGGGCTTGCCTTCAAGGCTGACCTTGGCGCTGCCCTTCTTCACGCTGGCCGGGCCCATGTTCATTCCCGACACGACTCCGCCGTTGGTGCCGGCCTCGTCCCCCTGTGAGTTCATGACCTGGGAGTTCTGCACGACAGCCGGCTGGTTCATGATCTTCACCTTCAGCGTGCAGGTGCCGGGGTTGGCCGCGCTCATCTGGGCGATGTTGGGAAAGGGCGTGGGGACCGGTGGCGCCGGTGGCGCCGGCACAAGGCAGGTATCCGGAAAGGCCATCGAAACTCCGCCCGCGCGGGTGGCTGCTGGCATCATGGCTTACCCCAGATGAATGTGCCGGCCGTCGATTTTCACGTCTTTCTCGGCCTGCTCGACAATGGTCTCGGCCTGCACCGTGTAGGCACCGGTCACCAGCGTGCGCACGCGCGCCGCACTGTTCTGCACAACGCCCTTGGCCCATCGGTAAGCGTCGACAAAGCGCTCAAAGACGGCGCGGGCCGCAAACTCGAGCTTGTCGGCCTCTATTTCGACGTTCACGCCCTTGATCTTCACGCCCTGTTCGGCGCGGATCGTGATGTGGTCCGCCGCAAGTTCGAGTTCCCCCTGCGTCTTGAGCAAAGTCTTGCCCCGGCCCGCCAGCACACCGATCACATAGACATCTTCGTCGCCAATGGCCAGAAGCACGTCGCCTATTTCGGGCGAGTAGGGAAAGGCCAGTGCCAGGGAAGCCCAGGCCTGCCGCTCCGGCAATTGCAACAGCAGCCGCCCGTCTCGGATTTCCAGCAAAGTGGCGGGGGCCACGGCGGTTGTCGTTTCACTGAGCATGGAGCCTCCTATCGTGCAGGGCCGAAGTTCTCGGCCGCAAATAGTTCTGCGTCGGTGCGGCGGACGTTCCGCAGGTTCGCGCCGGAAAAGTCGCACTCGCTTTCAAGCGTCGCGTGCAGGTTGGCGAATGTCAGGTCGGCGCCGGTAAACCGCGTCTTCTCAAAGCGGGCGTAGGCAAACTCGGCAAAGGCCAGTTTGGTCTTCACGAACTGCGCCTGGCTGGCAATGCACTTCTGAAAGAAGGAACGCTCGCAATCGGCGCTTACGAAACTGGCCCTGGCGAGATTGGCCTCCATGAAGACCGCCATGTGCATGCTGGCCTCGGCGAAACTTGCACCGGACAGGTCCGCCTTGTGGAAGTTGGGGGCCTTTCCCTGAGCCTGAGCGAACAGGGCGTTCTTCAGGTTCGCCGCCGTGAAGTCGGCGCCGCGAAGCTTGGCGCCCGCAAAACGCGCCCCCTCCAGGTTGCTTTCGGCCAGATCGCAGTTCTCGAGGTTGCACGAAGAGAAGTCCGCGCCGGGAAGATTCAGCCCGCGCAGGCTGCACAGCTCAAAGCCCGCGCCGGCCACCGTCGCGCCGGCCAGGGCCGGGCCTTCAAACAGGCAGCCCTTGAACTGGCCCCTCGAAAGATCGGCGCGCTGCAGGGCGCAGGACAGGAACAACACGTTTGAGGCCGCCACACCCGCCAGGCGCGCCTGCTGCAGATTCGTGCCGTTGAACTGGGTTGACCCCATCTGGGCGGCCCCGAAGTCGGCCCCCTCGCACTGAGCACCTGAAAAATCCGCACGGACCAGTTCCGCCCCGGCAAAGCGCGCTCCCTTCAGGCTCGACTGCCCGAGATTCGCGCCCTCCAGCCTGGCGCGGCTGAAGTCAACGCCGTCCAGATTCAGCGCTGCGAGGAAGGCCCCGCACAGATCCTGACCCGCCAGCGAGCGCCCGGCGAGGCCAGCGCCGGACACTAGCCTGCCCTCGCGGGCAAGCCGCGCGAACTCGGCAGGAGGCAGCAGGTTGGCGGCGTCAGACAAGCTTGGTCCTCTTGATGTTGGCGCCTTCGAAGGCCTGACCGCTGGAACCCGTGGCATCAAGGAACTCGGCTTCAAACAGGTTGGCCCCGCGGAAATCGGCGTCGGCCAGGCTTGCGCCCTCGAAGGAAGCCTTGAGCAGGTTCGCCTTGCCGAAATTCGCGCCCCGCAGGCCGGCGCGATCGAAGCTGGCATGGGGTGCGTGTACCTGAAACATGTTTACGCCCGCCAGCTGGGCGTCGGCCAGCAGCGCGCCCTCCAGGTTCGCGCCCGCGAGATCCGCCCCCTCGAGCTTCGAGCCCTGAAAGGCAGCTCGCGGCGCGCGGACCCCCGCCATTTTGGCCCGGGAGAAATCGGCGCCGCGCCCGGCTTTGAGGCCCGTGCAGTCCGCATCCACAAAGTTCGCTTCCTGGACCGACGCCAGTTCAAAGGACGTGCCCTGAAGCATGGCCGACATGAAATCCGCGCGCGGCAGCCGCGCGCCATCGAAAATCGCCCCTTCCAGCGATGCGGCAATGAAGCCCGCGCGTTCCAGGTCAGCTTCCATGAACTTCGCACCGGCCGCTTTGGCCCCCGCGAAGTTGACCTTGCGCCCGCGGGCCAGCGTGAAGTCGGCGCCGGAAAGGTCAGCCCCGCTGAAGTCCGCTCCTGCGAGTTCGGCATGTACGAGGTCGGCCTGAGGCAGCCGCGCCATGGAAAGATTGGCCCCGCTCAAATCGGCGTCGGCCGCCACTACGGCCGAGAGGTCCGCGCCGGTAAGGTCGGCCTTGGACAGCTTCGCGTGCGCAAGCACCGCGTTGGCGAGCCTGGCTCCCGCGAGCTTCAAGCCGGAGAGGTCCAGTCCGGAGAGGTCGGCTCCGTGCAGATCCTGGCCTGCGGCCACGGCACTCGACAGGGACTCCCGCGTCCAGGCGCGAACCGCCGGGGCCACGCCCGCGCCTTCCAGCGCGGCAGCCAGAAACTGGAGCGACTGCGTGAGCCCCGCGCTCAACTTGCCTTCGCGCACGGCGGCGTCCGTCGCGGCCTTGAGCGCAGCGACCTGCGAAGTCGCCGGCGGCAGCGCGGCAAGCGCCCGCGGCCCGGTCCTTTCAGACGGCACGACGGCCGAGGGCTCCTCGAACAGGGCTTCATAATGGGAGGCCGGGGCCGGGGGTCGGTCGAGCGGCTCAGTCACGACGCCAACACCCGTCACCTCACTCATGCGCTTGGACGATATGGGAACAATGCCGCGCCAGAGCAGCGTCACGCGCAGCTCGTTCATGTCGACGTAGATCGTGTCGAGCTGCAGAAGGGCTTCGCGCACCTGGGTCTGAAGGCCAGATTGTTCCCGCACGAAAAACCTCGGCCGGGTGCCAGGCAGCCGGGACTCGAAGCTGGCAATCGTTGGGTGAATCTGCCGCATGCGCAGCGGCTCATCGCCGCGAGGGAAGTCCTTCAGGCGCTGATCCGTCGGGGCGCTGTTGAAGAAGGTCCAGTCAAAGTCGTCCGGGAAGAAGGGCCAGTTCTGCTTGAGCCACTTGCGGTCGTAGGTTCCTGCCTTTCCCGCGCGGCTGGCCTGAAGCGAGGGCAAAGGGCCAAAGCCCGCGGGGGCCGGCCGCGAGGAGGGCACGGTTATGGGCGACGCCGGGTCTTCAATGTTGGGCAGGGGATGACGGCCGGCCACAAGGTCCTTCTCGACGGGCACAAAGCCGCGCCCGAACGGGTTGGTCGGGTGGCCGGCTCCGCCAAACGCACGCTCAAAGCTCAATGGCATGGTCAGAAAAGGTGCTGGCTCGCTGAGGCGCGCACCGAGCAGGCCGGGCTGCCAGTGGCGGTCACCGACAACCATCAAGGCCTTCTCAAAGCGGCCCACCGCGAAGGTCACGCGTTCAACGGAGGCCGGCTTTCCTCCGCGTGCGTGGCAGGTGCCGCGCAGCAGCAGGTCGCAGGCGGGTTTGAACAGGGCGAAATCGGAGGGATAAACTAGGGCCTTCTCCGGATCGTCGCCTTCATGGAGGTCGGCACAGAGCGAAGGCTGCTCCTTCAACGGCTCGACGATGCCCCCATGCTTGAGCGCATAGGTACCCTTGACGATGCAGGTCGCGGTCAGGCGATGGGGTGGCACTCGCCCCACACACCATCCGATGGACAGCCCGCTCTGATTGATCACACGCATGGTGCAATTCCTAGGCGGGCGATTTGAGCAGGGCTATGAGTTGGTCAATGGATGCGCGATCAACACCGGCATCCACGAGCTGTTTTTCCAGCTGCGGGAGATTTGAGCGGGCCTGCTGCTCGGCCTGCTCCAGTTCCGCCAGGACTTCCTGCTGCGACTTGGCGCCCTGGGCCGGAGGCTGCTGGGGGGCGGAGTCCGGACTTGCGCCTGCCTCAGGGGGGGCCTGGTCGGCCTTGGGCTCACCGAGCTTGCCAAGCTCGGGCATGACCTTTTCGGGTTCGATGTTGGCCGCCTCGAGCAGCTTCTCCACTTCCGCCCGCATTTCCTGCTCGGCCTTGGCCACAATCTCCATGGCCTTCTCGGTGCTCGACATGGCCGCCTGCTGCGACGGCGCCTCGGAAGGAACAGCTATGTCTTCCAGTTCCTTGCGAAGTTGAGCCACCTGCTCGGGCGTGAGCGCGCCCGCCGACATCAGCTTGTCGAACTCCTTCATAGCCGCATCCGTAGCTTCCTTAATCGCGCCCAGCATGACAGCAAACTGTGGCTGCGCCCGGGCACCGGCCTGCGGCTGGGCGGCATGAAGCAGCAACGCCTTGAGCACCGGAAAGGCATAGACGAGCGATTCAAGGGTTTCGCGCACACTGCTGGCCGCCAGCTCGCCAATGCAGCGCACCACACCCGCGTATCCTCGCTCGGTAGCCTTGGCGCCCTCCACCTCCGCAATCAACGCAAGCAGATCAGCGCCCATGGGCAGCAGCTCGCGCTGTAAGGGAATCATCGATTCAACGATAGATTCGAGCTGTTTGTCGTTCAGGATTCTCATGATCGCCCTGTGGTTCACGCCCGTAGCCGAGTCTCTTTGAATACGCCTAACTGAAGTTGGGCGACGGGTTCAGGCTCATACCCAGCATGGCGGCGCGCCGTTTGCGCAACGCCTCCACCAGCGTGTTATGGGACTGGAGCGCCGCTGCCTCATCCACGGTCGTGAACGGAGGCGGTGTGGCGGGCGCCGCAGTCGCGGGCAACGGAACGTCGATCACCGGAATGGGCGGCATGGGAACCAGCGGGTTGGGATTACCAATGGCCGTTCCCACGCCCGCGATGTTCACGCTGGGCGCGTCAACCTTGGCCGAAGTGGAGGCCAGCATTTCGACGTCCATACCGCGTGCGGAAACCTTCTGGCCTTTGATCATCACGCCGGCCTTGCCGTCGATTTCCACCTTGCCGGCTGCGCACAGTTTCAGGTCGCCCGCGGCCTGTACGCTGATGGTGTTGTTCTTGATGGAGATGAAGCTGCCGCCCACCTTGATGTCGACACAACCGTTGGTGCTTTGCAGCCTTGCCTTGCCGTCCTTGCCCAGGAACAGCTCGGTGGCGCCGTCATCCGATGAAAGGTGGATGTCGCCGCCGTAGGCAATGAAGTCGTCCTTGCCCAGGGTCAGGTGGTGGCGCTTGCCCGACTTGGCGTTTATCAGGGCCACTTCGTCGTCGTTCATCTCCAGCTTGGTAATCCAGTTCTTGGACACCATGCGCACTTTGTCCTCGCCGACTTCCAGCCCGCCGCCCTTGGCAGTAATGGAAGCGGCGTCCGAAGCCTGGATATCGACCGACTTCTCAGCCACGAGGTCGATGTTGTTGCCCGCATGCAAGTCAATGGCGCCAAGTTCGGTGGCGATGAGAATGTGTTCGCCCTCGCGCACGGCCTCAATGATGGAGCCCTTGGGCGCACGCTGGATACGCACACCGTAGCACAGCAGGCTGGCACTGGGATCCACGGTAAAGAACCCCGCAATGGCCCCCGCAATTGTGGCGGGCAGGGCCGCCAGCTTGGCCAGAATCGCGGCTACTTTGCCCGCCTCGTTGGCCGTGCCGCCCGAAACGCGTCCCAGCTTGAGCATCATGCGCTCGCGCGTGGCGGGAAAGTACTTGGTCTCCACCACCTTCTTCATGGCGTCCTTCACATACTTGTCCGTGATGGCCTTACGCGCGATGAAGAAGGCCAGCGTCTTGACGCCCATCACTGCGCTTTCAATGGCGGACGATGCCCCTGCATCCTCCATGCCCATGCGCGCCCAGTCATCGGTGTGAATGAAGGCCAACTTGATGGCGCGAATCGTATTCAGAATCAGCGGGTAGCCCGCGATCAGCGAGTATTTCTCGCTCGCACCGATCTTGCACTCATAGGCATCGGCACCCCAGCTGTAGAAGCCTGTGGTGGTTACGATGTCGCCGGACATCGTTGTCACGTTGGCGCTGAGCACCTCGCTGGTGACCGCCGCGCCGGCCGAAGAGTTGTTGTTGATTTCGCCAAGTTCGTGCAGGCCGAAGTTGGTCATCTTCATGCGCGAACGCGAGTTGCCGGCACGAATGTCGACGGCGCGCGAATACTTGCTGTCACTGAGCACGACCTTGTTGTTGCCCTGCGTGACAATGGCGTTGGCCGACTGCCGCCGCTCATAGCTCACACTCGTGGGGTCTGTGTTGCGGTTGGGCAGGGCGCCCGCTATCACCGGGCGGTCGGGATTGCCGTTGACGTGTGTCAAGATCACTTCCGTCGCCGCGTGCAGCGGAAAGTGAATGCCCATGGGCTGACCTTTGTAGCCGCCGGCATAGGGTTGCGCCTGCCGCACGGGTGCCGAAGCCTCGCCGTTTTCGCGGGCTTCCCGATCGAAGCTGAGCTGCACTTTGTAATTGCCGTCTTCATCAATGTCCGGCGCCATCTCGGCATCCCACTGGGCAATCTTCCCAAAGGGCGTGCTGATGCCGGACTTGCGGCTCGACTGCACCGTCGCCCGCACGACGCCGCTGACCTTGGGCCAGGGTGTCACGCGCGCCGGCCGGTAGGGCCGGTTCTCGGGGTCGCTGGGAATGGCCAGCATGGTGTTGCGGTAGGTCGCGTTAAACGAGCTGCCACTGGCATCCAGGTGCTGGCTGGCGAAGTGCTCAATCTCGGTCACGAAATACGATGCATTGAAGCTGGCGCGGGCATGGTTGCGCACGCCCAGCTTGGTGCCGGCATCTACGCGCACACAGTTGGTAGCGATGCAGTAGACCTTTTCGCGCGCGAGGATCTCCTGCTTGCGAATGCGGGCAAGCCGCGCGCCGTCCGTTGTTGACGTGTACTGGTTGTCAATTTCCTCAAGTGTGCCGTTGCCACTCTCCGCCACCTGCTCCGAACAGACCAGCGACACCGTCGGGTTCTTCCAGTCGTACTCGTTCAGCACGATTTCACGGATGGGCGCCCCCTGCGCCAGGGTGATGCCGCGCACATGCTCTTCAGACAACCAGTCCTCTTCGCCGTAGTCACGGACGGCGGGCGCTGGCACCTGCGCCACGCCCAGCGCCAGGGGCGGCCGCGACGCCGCCGGCATCTCGGCCGTGGCTTTGACGGCATCTACACCGACTGTCGAAACCAGGCTGTCCGAAACTGCCTGATAGGCAATCTCTCCGGCCCGGGCATCAGCCTGCGAGGCTCCATCACCGCAGAACACGACCACTTCACGCTCGGTGCCGCCCGCCGCCGCGCTTTCCTGCTCGAAGTGAAAGTAGATGCCCTCATGTTCGAGCCAACGACTCAGGAAGGCGTAGTCAGTCTCATCGTACTGGGTGATGTACTCGCGCGCGGATGTGGGAATGGTGCCTACAAAGCGATAATCAGCCGAGGCCAGGCCCGCGTCGACCATGAGCAGTTCGATCACGTCCTGCACTGACTTGCCCAGAAACACGCGCGAGCGGCGGCTGCGGGTCAGCTTCCATAGCCGGGGACGTATCACAACACGGCAGCGCGGACGCGCCCCGTTGAAGCCGACGATCTCGAAGCTCTCAATGATGCCGTGCGTGGCCCGCTCTTCCTTCTGGCCCGAGGCGTTGAGATCAACGCGGTAGAGGCGTGCATCAGCCAGCAGCAACCGGTCAACGTCGATGTCCGCGCAATCCAGAGTAAAGGACGATCCCTGCTTTTCCTCCACCAGGTCAAGATCCAGCTCGAAGCGATAGAGCGCACTGATGGCCTCACGCCCGTGCAACTTGGTTACACACGCCCGCACCAGGGGGCTGGAGGCGGGACCTGCTTCAAATCGGATGTAGGCTTGAGTTGGCATTGTCGCTTTCCAGGACGAGCGAGCGTGTTCAGGGCAGGGCCTTGGGCCGTCCGCTCAGACAGGACTTACCCACCAGAGCCGGCCTCGCAGTGGCCAGCGCGCGTAGCTTTTAACCCTTGCGGTGTCTGAAGTGAAGTAAAGAGGTCCCAGTGTGTCTTGTTTTGTTGCTGCCATTGCTAACATGCGGCCGGTTTGCAGGAACCCGCAACCCCATGCTTGACGAGCGCCAAAAGAAGCTTGCCGCAGCCATCCTGGCCGTAAGGGAAGGTCGTCTGAACGCGGCCGACGCCGTCGCGCTGGTGAAGGATCCAGGCAAGAAGGCCTCGGATATCCTGGCCGGGTCGGGCGCGGCGCAACTGTCTGACCCCCAGCGGGTTATGGCCGCGCTTTCAGAGGCGGGCGTCAGCGATGAAGAGACGCGGCTAATCGGCAACGGCGACGACCGCAAGCTCGAACAGGTGGTGCGGAAGACGCTCTACAACGTTGCGCCCACGATGCCTCCCTCGGAAGGCTCGACGGAGCGCCCCTCGACGACAAGGCTGAGGCGCCCCTCTCGGATCCTCGACAACCAGCGCTACACGATCAAACGCGAGTTCGCGCGCGGCGGCCAAGGCCGGATCATGATCGCGCGGGACAACGTGGTCGGCCGCGAAGTGGCGCTCAAGGAACTGCTGCCCGAACTCCAGGAAACCGCCGAGAGCGGCACGCCCGCCACCGCGGGCGTGGACACTATTGGTGTGGTAGAACGCTTCCTGCGCGAAGCCAAGGTGACGGGCCAGCTGGAGCACCCCAACGTGGTGCCCGTGTACGAAATTGGCCGCCGCGAAAGTGGAAGTCTTTACTACACGATGAAGTTCGTGCGCGGCCAGACCATGGCCGAGCGCCTGCGCGACATTGACCGCCTGTCGCAGTTGACGCGCGACAAACGCTTGGCCCTGCGCCTGAAGCTGCTGGAGGCGTTCCAAGGCATCTGCAACGCTGTGGCTTTCGCACACTCGCGCGGCGTGATTCACCGTGACCTCAAGCCCCAGAACATCATGGTGGGAGACTTCGGTGAAACCGTGCTGCTGGACTGGGGCCTGGCCCGTGTGAAGGGCCAGGACGACAAGATCGGCAGGCAGTTGACCCTGTTGGCGACCAACATGCTTTCCGAGTCGCTCATGCGGCAGAATGCCGACGGGCTCACCGTGGACGGCACGGTCTTCGGCACGCCCCACTACATGCCGCCCGAACAGGCCCGGGCCGACCTTAAGGAGATCGACGAGCAGAGCGACGTCTATTCCCTGGGCGCCATCCTCTATGAGATTCTGACAGGCGCCCCGCCTTACGACGGCCCCACGGCCGGCGCGGTGTTGCAGCAGGTCATGGCGGGCCCGCCGCGCAAGATCAGGGAACGCGAGCCCCTGGCGCCGCCGGAACTCGCGGCGCTGTGCGAGTTTGCCATGGCGCACGATAAGAGCCGCCGCATGAAAACGGCACTGCAGCTCGCCCAGGAAGTTCAGGCCTATCGCGACGGCGGCAAACTCAGCGTCTATCGTTATGGTGCCTACGAGCAGGCCCGGCGCGTCATTGCCAAGAACCGCGGTGCTTTCCTGGCCGGGGCCCTGAGCTTCTGGATGCTGCTGGGGGGCGCGCTGCTCTTCTTCGTCTGGATCGTGGACCAGAAGCGCTCCGCCGAGGACCTGCAGGGCGCGGCCGAAACGGATCGCGACAAGACTTCGCGCGCCCTGGCCAACGCCCAGGCGGCCAGGCGAGCGCAGGAAGACCTCAAGAATCGGCTCGCCGAGGAGGCGAGCAAGCGCCTTGCCGAGCGCGAGGACGAGATTCGCGCCCTTCAGGAAACCCTTGCCGGCATGCGCATCGAACCCTTGATGCGTGATATCGCCGGCCGCGTCAATCAATACGAGGACATCGAAGCGCACGGCCGCGCGCTGGATCTCACACCGGGAGAGCGCAGCAGCAATAACAACCTGTTGATGTCCATGATGGGCTACGTCACGGCGCAGGAAAGCCTGATCAGCCTGATCAGCGCCGATGGCGATGAAGTGCCCCAGGCCATGGACCCCCGGGATATCGAGCAGCAGCGCCAGCGGCTGGCCCAAAGCCGCCTGCTGGCCGCAAGGCTGGCGGCCTACAACAGCGACTTCGCCCAGGCCGAGCTTTTGCTGGCCGGAACTGAGGCCAGCGAAGCCACACTCAAGCTGGCGCGCGAGTGGCTTGACCGGACGCGGGCGGCTACACTGCGCTTCCAGCGCCAGGCCATCATCGATGCCCTGGCAGATGCCCGCGAGGGCTTTGACCGCACCGGTCGCTCCATCACCACCTCCCTCCCCCAGTACGTCGAGCGTCTCAGTTTCTTTCGCTCCAGCC
Source organism: Planctomycetota bacterium (assembly GCA_019186845.1). Taxonomy (GTDB): domain Bacteria; phylum Planctomycetota; class UBA8742; order UBA2392; family UBA2392; genus UBA2392. The sequence continues at coordinate 84,506 of JABARW010000022.1, forward strand.
AGACCATCTCGCTGCTGGATGAAGCACTCCGGGCGCTGGCGGCGCGCGTGCGCCAGGGTGAGCGTTCATTCACCGCGGGCGATCTCGACACGGTAGCCCTGGCCTGCTCCCTGCTCGCCGCCCTGCAGTTGCCGCTTGAGACAGCGGGCCCCTTGCAGGGGTTTCTGGCCTCGCAGCCTCCCCAGGGCATGGCGGTGCTGGCCGCCCGCGCCCTTTGCGAACTAAAGACAGCCCAGGCATTTGGCGCCGTGGCGGCTCTTGCCCGGGGACCAGACGACGGCCTGTGGGTTCGAGTTCAGGGGGCCTTCGCAGCCATGCCCATGCCGTCGACCCTCGCCGGCGCGACCGGGGCTGAAGAACTTGCACTGCGCGCTCTGGCTCAATTGGCGCGGGGCAAGTTCGCCGAGGCCGAGCAGGACTGCACCGAGGCGCTCAAGCTTGACTCTTCGTCCCCCTGGCTTCATCTGCTGCGTGGCCGGGCGCGCGCTTCCCTGGGTCGCATCAAGGAAGCCATGGAAGATTTCAGCCGCGCCATGACCCTCGACCCCGTGGACGCGCGGCCCTGCATTGACAGGGCGAAACTGCACGCGGCCTCCGGAAGTTTCAGCCAGGCCCTCACGGACTTCAGCCAGGCCCTCTCTCGGGACCAGCAGAGCATTTCGGCCCTGTTGGAGCGCGGCCGCGCCCGCATGGCTCAGTTCGACTATGTGGGCGCTCAGGCTGATTTTGCGCGGGCTGCCCTGCTGGCACCCCACCGACCCGACGTGCTCTTGGCGCTGGGCCGCTGCCGCGAGAGTCTGTTCAAGTCAGCGGAGGCCGACGAAGACTACACCCGGGCCATCGCGGCGGACCCCTATGATGCCGAAGCCTGGACGTTGCGCGCCATGCGCCGGCGCGCCTCGGGGTGGCAGCCCCCGGCCATCGCCGACGCGACCATGGCGCTGCGCCTGGACCCGAAGAACGCGCGGGCATGGAGCACCCGTGCCCAGAGCCACTACGTGCAGGGTCTGTGGACCCAGGCCGTCAACGACGCCACGGCAGCCCTTGATCTGGACCCCGCCAACTTCGACGCCCGCCTCTACCGCGGCATGACCTATCTGCGCATTGACGATAATTCGAGCGCGGGCAAGGCCAGGGCCCTGCAGGACTTCGAGCGACTCACGCAGGTCAACCCCCAGAACCCGCGCGGCTGGCTGATGAAAGCCCAGGTGCTCTACGACCTGCAGCGCTTTGACGAATGCGCCGCGACGCTGGCCAAAGTCCGTCAGCTTGTGCCCTTTGGGTTGCGCCAGCTCGGGGGACCCATTGAGGACATCTGGAGCATGGAGTTGGATGCTCGGGGCCATCTGATCCAGGAGGGCCAGAACCTCAAGCCCGCAGAAATGCTCATGCGGGCGCGAGTGCTGGCTGACACCCGGGCCGGCGCGCCCAAGGCTGAAGCACTGCGCCAAGCCGTGGACCTCCTGCTCCGCGCTAACGTCGCCCAGGCTCAGGAGCGGCAGGCCCCATGGGGCACCCTGCATCTCGGTGTGGCTGCGGCGCGCCGTATTGGCCGGGCGCTGCTGGACGCTGGCTACCTTGAGGAAGCAGGAAGGATCCTGGGCCTGCTTGACACCTGGAAGTGGGACGACCTCGGCCGTTGCGATGACTACTACCTGCACGCGCGCATCCACGCACGCCTGGCCCTTCAACTCAAGTCCGGGCGCGTGCGCATGCTCGGCGCCAACGACAAAGAGTCCGCCGACCTGGAGGCCATGTACGCGGCCATGGAGACCTCCCAGCGCGAATCTGCCGCCAGCCGCGAACGGACCCTGGCGCTGGAATGCCTCAAGCGCGCGGCAGAACTCGGGTTTTCCGACGCCAAGCAGCTGCTTGAAGAAGCTGATTTTGTGGCCCTCCACGGTGATCCCGCCTGGCAGGGCACCGTAGCCCGCGTCAATGAAGCCGCCAAGAGCCCGGAGGTCGCGCGCCGGCTCGCCGCCATCACACCGCCCACGCTGGTTTCCATCATTGAAGTCATCAAGGGCGGTCAAGGGCAAGCGCGCGGCTTTGCCGCGGGCGACGTCATTTTGAGCATCGGCGACAAGTTGGTAACCGATATCGACTCGTTGCGTGCAGCGCTCTCCAGCATAGGTGAACCCTCCGTGGCCCGGGTGCGCCGCTTTACTCGCGACGGGCAGGGTGCGCTGATTCTGCTTCGCGGGGCGGACGGGAGCCTCCAGTTAGATCCCCTGGGGCGGCCCCAATACCAGTTCACCGACACGAACATCACCGTGACCCCGGGGGCGCTGGGTGTGGGCGTGGATGAAGGCGAGCTGCCAAGCGTACGCCCCATTCCTTAGCGGCCATCAATTCGCCGGGGGCGACGACGGCTTCTCAGGCAACACGTGCACCATGTCGGAGCGCGGCGTCGGGTCAGGCCCGCTCTCCGGCTCGCGGGCATCGCTCGCGGGCGGCTCTACATCTTCGACCTGCCCGGTCTGAAGCAGGGAAATGGCTCGCGCCACCGAGGCCTTGGGGCCGGCCAGGTAGACCGTGTCGCCGGCACTGAACTTGTCGTCGGCCGGGACCTGATCGAGGAGCTTTCCACCCCGACGGGCGGCCACAACCAGCGCGCCGCTGCGGTTTCGAAGCTGCATTGCCGCCAGAGACCGCCCATGGGCAAAGCTGTCTTCGCGCACCAGGAAAGACTCGATCTTCATCTCGTCCAGTTCGGCCACATTCTTGAGCTTGCGCCGCGGCAATGTGTCCTTGCGGGCGCTGGGCTGGGTCTGCTCGCGTTCTTCGCGCACGCGCTCAGTGATCACATTGCGCGGAACGCCGAGGTCTCGAAGCACCCTGGCCAGCAGTTCAACGCCGGCTTCCACTTCCTCGGTCACGATATCGTTGGCCCCAAGCCCACCCAGGGCCATGGCATCGCTGAGATAATGGGCCCGCACATAGACCGGCGTGGACGGGGCCAGGCGTCGCGCGCTTGATATGGCGCGCTTCACGGCATCCGGGTCGTTGAGCATGAGCACCAGGGCGCGGGCCGATTCGATGTGGGCGTACTGCAGCGACTCTTCGCTGGTAACATCCGCATAGTAGGCCGGCACCTGTCGGCGCCGGGCTTCACGCACCGTTTCAGCGTTCAACTCCAGCACCAGAAACGGGATTCCGGTGGCCTGAAGCGAGCGCACCAGCATGCGCCCCGCGATGCCGAAGCCGGCCACGATGACATGGTCCTTCATGCTCTCGTCCTGGTGGGTCTGCTGGGCGATGCCGCGCGTGCCCAGGAGGCGCTCCAAGGGGCGCAACAGGGCAGCCCCGGCGGCGAACCTCGGCGCAAAGGACATGGTCAGGGGCGTGACGAACATGGTCAGGATGCCGGCGGCAAACAAGATACGGAGCGTCTCGGCCGAGACGAGCCCGGAGGCCTGGGGCAGCGTGGCCAGCACAAAACCCATCTCCGAGAATTGCGCCATGCCGATGCCGCCAATGACGGCCACGCGTGCCGGAAAGCGCATGGCCATGGCGGCCAAGGCGGCCACCAGGCTCTTGCCGGCCAGGATGCCGCCGAACACCAGGACGACCACCACGGGGCTTTCCAGAATCGCGCGGATGTCGAAGTACATGCCCAGAGACAGGAAGAACAGGCTTGCAAAGAGGTCGCGCAGCGGCAGTACGTCCGTCATTGCGCGCTGGCCGAAGGGGGAGCCCGCAATCACCAGCCCCGACAGGAAGGCACCCAGGGCAAGGCTCAGCCCCGCCAGCGAAGTCAGGTAAGCCGTGCCAATACAGGTCACCAGCACCGCCATGAGAAAGGCTTCGCGCGATCGCGCGGCGGCCACACGCTCGAAAATCGGAGGCACAATGGCCCTTGAAAGCAGCACGACCGCCCCCACCATCAGCGCGGCCTTGCCCAGGGCCATGGCGAGGTCTACGCCCAGGCTGGAGTCGGACTGACCTACGCCCGCCAACAACGGAATGACCAGCATCATGGGCACCACGCAAAGGTCCTGAAAAATCTGCGCCCCTACGATGAAGCGCGCGTGGGGTGCATCGACCTCGCGGCGCCTGGAGAGATTCTGAAGCACGATGGACGTGCTTGACTGCGCCAGAACAAATCCCATGAACACGCCCTGAGCCGCGTTGAAGCCCAGGGCCAGAGCGCACACTAGCACCGCAACGGTGGTCAGGCCCACCTGCAGGCCGCCGCCGACGATCACCATGTTCCAGATGCGCGCAAAGCGGGCGAGCGAGAACTCCAGCCCGATCGTGAACAGCAGCAGCACCACGCCGATTTCAGCCAGCGTGCTGATGGTCTTGGGATCATCCACCAATGCCAGGGCGTGGGGCCCGGCCAACGCGCCCGCCAGCAGAAATCCGGCCACCGCGGGCAGGCGCAGGTATGCCATGAGTACCGCGGCGAACACGCCCACGGCGGCAACGACGGACATCTCCTTGAGAAAGTTCAGCAGGTCCATGATGCCGCAAAGCTAGCGGCGCCACGGGCATCATAAAGAACAAACAGAACTAACCCGGTGCGCCCGCCGGCTCCAGGGGTTCGTCGGGGGCAGCAGCCGTGCCCGACTGCAGATAGGCCACCGCCCGGCCAACGGCCAGCCTGGACCCCGCCAGGTACAGCAGGTCGCCTTCGGCCAGACGCTCCCGGGGTTCGTACTGCTCCACGAGCCGGCCTTCATGCCGCACGGCGATGGCCAGGGCCCCGGTCTCGGTTCGAAGGCGCAGGTCCGCCAGCGACCGCCCCAGGGCGTGGCTGTCCGCCCGGACGAGGAAAGACTCAATTTTCATGTCGTCCAGTTCGGCGATGTGCCGAAGCCTGCGGCGCGGCAATGTGTCGCGACGGGCGCTGAGCTGGGTGGAGTCGCGGGCGTCCTTGACGCGCTCGGACACGACGTTGCGGGGAACGCCGAGGTCTCGAAGCACGCGGGCCAGAATTTCGATGCCCGCCTCCAATTCCTCACTGACAATGTCATGGGCGCCCGCGCCGTTAAGCGCCAGGGACTCTGCGAGATAGTGAGAACGGACATAGACCGGCGTCTGCGGGCTGAGGTGGTTCGAGATGGCGATGGCGCGGCGCACGGCTGCGGCGTCGTTGATCAGAAGGATGAGGGCGCGGGCCTGTCTGAGGTGCGCATGCTCCAGCGTTTCCTCGTTGGTTACATCGGCGTAATAGGCTGGTTCGCCCTTCTTGCGTGCCTCTCTTACCGTCTCGAGATTCAACTCAATGATCAGGTACGGTATGCCGCTTTGAGCCAATGCCCGAGCCAGGAGTCGCCCGGCGAGGCCATAGCCTGCGATCACGACATGATCGGTGATTCTTTCGTCGCGGGCCGTCTGTTCGGCGATGCCCCGGGCACCCAGCAGGCGCTCCAAGGGGCGCAATAGGGCAGCCCCGGCGGCGAACCTTGGCGCAAAGGACATGGTCAGGGGCGTGACGAACATGGTGAGGATGCCGGCGGCAAACAGCACGTGGCTATCGTGTTCGGAGATGAGCTGGAGCGAGGCCCCGATCTTGGCGAGCACGAATCCGAACTCTCCGAATTGCGCCAGCCCCACCCCCGCAATCCAGGCAACGCGCGCCGGAAAGCGCATCACCAGGGCCGCGACGGACGCGATCAGACCTTTGCCAAGCAGCAGCGCCAGGAACACGCCCAGCACCGGCAGGGGCGCCTGAAGAAGCACGCTGAAGTCAAACAGCATGCCCAGCGACAGAAAGAACAGGCTAGTGAAGAGATCCCTCAGCGGCAGCACGTCTGACAGCGCCCGCTGGGCAAAGGGAGAACCGGCAATCACCATGCCCGCGAGAAACGCGCCCAGCGCCAGGCTCAGTCCTACCAGTGACGTCAGGTAGGCCGTACCGATGCAGACGACGATCACCGCCATCAGGAACACTTCGCGTGATCGCACTGCATCCACGCGCTTGAAGATCGGCGGGAGGATCACCCGGGAAAGCAGAAAGGTGGCCGCGACGACCAGCACCGCCTTGCCCAGGGCCAGCGAAATGAGTACGGCCGGGTTGCCATCGTCGGACTTTCCGGCCAGCAAAGGCACTACCAGCATCATGGGCACAACGCAGAGGTCCTGAAAGATCATCACGCCCAGGATGAAGCGGCTGTGCGGCGCATCGAGTTCGCGCCGCTCTGACAGTGCGCGCAGCACGATGGCCGTACTCGACATGGAAAACAGGAACCCGAAAAACACTCCCTGCGAAACGCCATATCCAAGCCACAACGACACCAGCAGAGCCACGCCCGTCGTGGCCGCCACTTGCAGTGTGCCGCCGATGACGAGCAGGCGCCCGATGCGCGCAAATCGCGACAGCGAGAACTCCAGACCGATAGTGAACAGCAGCAGTACCACGCCGACTTCCGCCATGAGCTCAATGCTGTGCGGATCATCCACCATAGCCACGCCATAGGGCCCCACCACCGCCCCAGCGAGCAGCAGTCCAGCCACGGCTGGCAGGCGGATATAGGCCATCAACACCGCAGCCGTGACTCCGGCGGCGGCGACAATGGCCAGCTCTTTGAGGAAGGCGACGAGATCCATGGACTTGACCGGCCCCCGCGATCATTGGGCCACAAGCCCGGCCACGCAACGGAAAACGGCAGGAAGTCCCGCCTGCGGTCGCTTGACACCCGCAGCGCCCGAAATAGACACAGTGCCGCCGCGTCATCCTTCGCGTGTCTTGGAGCACTTCCTTGCCACTTCCAATGGGCCTGCTGCCCTGGTTTCTCGGCAGCGGCGAACTACCCCCTGTCATCCGTGACATCGGAATCTGCCTGCTGATAGCGGGCGTTCTGTCCGCCGTTTTCACACGCCTGAAGATCCCGACCATCGCAGCCTTTCTGGCGGGCGGCGTGATTGCCGGCCCCGTGCTTTCCGGCTGGGTCACGGATCGCGCAAGCATCGACACCATCGCCAGCCTCGGCCTGATCCTGCTCCTGTTCCTGATCGGCCTTGAAATCGACGTGCGCAAACTCATGGCCAGCGGCAAGACCCTGATCCTTTCGGGCCTGCTTCAGTTTCCGCTATGTGTGGCCTTCGGCGGCGCAGCGGCGCTGGCCTTGCATGCGGCCGGATGGGGATCCCTTGGAGGCACCTACACGCCGCTCTATCTCGGCGTCATGCTGGCCGCTTCCAGCACGCTGATCATCGTCAAGCTGTTTCAGGACCGCCAGCAGCTCGACACACTCGTCGGACGTATCTGCCTTGGCGTTTTGATCTTTCAGGACATCTGGGCCATTGTCGTGCTGGCCGTCCAGCCCAACTTCGCGGACCCCAAAATCGGGGTCATCCTTCTCAGCTTCGTCGACATCGTGATCATCTCCGCGGTCGCCCTTCTAGGCGCAAAGTACGTGCTGCCGCGCGTGTTCCGCTGGATTGCCAAGGCGCCGGAGCTGATGCTCGTGGTGGCCACGGCATGGTGCTTCGGCATCGCCTTCCTGGGCAATCACCTCGGACATCTGCTGGAGTTCACGGGCATGCACGTCGAAATGTCCGTGTCCATGGAAATGGGCGCCCTCATTGCCGGGGCCAGCATTGCAGCCCTTCCCTACAGCACGGAGGTCGTAGCCAAGGTCAGTAACGTGCGGGACTTTTTTGTCACGCTTTTCTTCGTGGGTCTTGGCATGGGCATTCCCGCGCCGGACGGCGTGGAGGTGCTGCTCCTGGCCGTCGTGATTGCCCTGCTGGCACTGATCTCGCGCTACGTGGTGTTCTTCCCGCTCTTCTACTTCACGGGTATGGACCGCCGAAACGCCATGGTGGGTGCAACGCGGCTTCTCCCCATCTCGGAGTTCTGTCTGGTCATCGTTTACCTTGGGCAAAGCCTGACTCACGTCAGCGGCGAGTTCACGAGCGCATGCATCTTCGCCTTCGTGATCACGGCCCTGGCCGGCCCGGTGATGTTCGACGCCGGGGACCGCGTGCATGCCCTGTTGGGGGGCCTGCTGGGCCGCCTGGGCTTCAAAGCGCCTCAGGGGGTGACGCAGGTCCTGGGCGGCCGCCACGAGTACGACATTGTGCTGCTCGGCTTCCATCGCGTGGCATCGAGCCTCTACTTCCACATTGAGCAGCGGCAACCCGAGTTGCTCAAGCATCTGTTGATCGTGGACTTCAACGTCTCTATCCACCCACGCATCGCCGAGCGTGGTGCGGCCGTCAAGTATGGCGACGTGTCCAACATGGAGACCCTGCACCACGCCGGGGTGTCCCACGCACGAATCATCGTTTGCACCATCCCCGACGACATCCTCAAGGGCACGTCTAACCTCAAGTTGCTCAAGGCCCTGCGCCAGATGAATCCCAAGGCCAAGATCATAGTCACGGCGCTAACCATGGCCGACGCCGCCGCAATGTACGCCGCCGGCGCCAGCTACGTTTCTCTGCCACGCATTGAGGTGGCCGAAAGCCTCGTGCCTGTCATCGAGGCCGCCCTCACGGACTCCATGGAGAACTACCGCTCCGGACGCCAGGCCCGGGTCGAAGACCCGGCCTCGCGCCAGGAAGTCATGCCCTGACGGTTGTCGCCGGACGAAGCGTCGCTACAATCCCGCCCCGGCCCGCTTTGGAGAGGTGGCAGAGTGGCCGATTGTGCTCGCTTGGAAAGCGAGTGTACCGCAAGGTACCGAGGGTTCGAATCCCTCCCTCTCCGCCATTTCAAACAGCCGCCTTCGCAGGCGGCTGTTTGACTTCACGCCCCGGGGATGCCGCCTTGAATGTTCCACAATTTTTCCCCGGGTTTCAGACGCTTGGATACGCGTAACCCTTGATTTGAAGCGGGTTTTGGGCCGTTTGACGTTCCCTTTGTCGGCCCCCTCTGTATACTCTGAATGATGCGGAAGCGTCTGGTTTCCAAGTCCGGAAAATCGGTGCGGCAAACCTCGGGCGAACTGGAACAGTTGCGCCGCTGGCGCCCTGTTTCGCAGGCCGCCCCGGTGACTTTCGCGCAGGGCCTGGCCGCCTTGAACGACCTGCAGCGCAGGATGAACAAGTCCAGCCGCGCGCGGCTGGCGGCGGCTTGGTCCATGGCGTTGGTAGAACTGTTTGGCGAGCGGGCCCAAGAGCTTTTGGCGCACTGCGAGGTGCGCGGCAGCTTTGGCGGCAGCCTCAGGGTCAGTACGGACAGTCCGGCACTGGCTCACGAACTGGGACGGGTCAAGAAACAGCAGTTGCTGGACCATTTGCGCGCGCTGCTGGCCGGCAAGGAGTCGCTGGCCGGCCTCGAGGTCAAGGCCTCAGGCAGCGAGCGGGCGGCATTGACACACGCTCGCGCAGGAAGTGTGAAGGGCCATACCACTCAGGGATCAACATGAACAAGCCGGAAGCCAGCACGGACACACGGGTGACGGAAGCTCCCAAGGAGCGCAAGAAGGTCGAGGGTGAGTATGAGGCCAACGACCTGATCAAGCTGGAAGGCCTCGAAGGCATCCGCAAGCGCCCTGACATGTACATCGGCGGGCGTGACGTGAACGGCCTGCATCACCTCGTGTTCGAGATCGTGGCAAACTCCGTGGACGAAGCTCTGGCGGGGCGGTGCAACCATATCACCGTCGAGATTCACAAGGACGGCTCCTGCACCGTGACCGACGACGGCAACGGCATTCCCGTCGGCATCAACAAGCAGACGGGAAAACCCGGCGTCGAGATGGTGCTTTCCGACCTGCACGCCGGCGGCAAGTTCGAGGGCAAGGCATACAACACGGCCGGCGGCCTGCACGGCATCGGCCTCAAGGCCGTTAACGCATGCTCGGCCTGGACGCGCGTGACCGTGTGGCAGGGCGGCAAGGAACATGTGATCGAGTTTTCGCGCGGCAAGAAGACGGCCGACCTGAAGGTCGTTGATAAGGCCGACCACACGGGCACGCGCGTCGCCTTTCTTCCCGACGACCAGATTTTTGACACACGCGAATTCAAGCTGCCGTTGATTGCCTCGCGCCTGCGCGAACTGGCCTTCCTGTGCAAGGGCATCCACATCAAACTCGTGGACCACCGCGACGAAGAGCGCAAGGAAGAGCTGTTCCACTTCCAGGAGGGCATCAAGGAGTTCGTGGCCTGGCATAACCGCAACAAGACGCGCATCCATGACGACGTGGTCTATTCCCACAAGATCGTGAACGAGGGTCAGCCCGACGAGGTCGAGGTCGAGGTCGCCTTCCAGTGGACCGAGGGCGAAGGCGAGATGCCCTCGCACACCTACGGCAACTACATCAACAATCCCTTCGGTGGCACGCACCTCACCGGGTTCCGCAAGGGCCTGACGCGCGGCATGTCGCGCTACATCACCCGCTACATGGAGCAGAAGGGTAAGAACAAGAAGGGCGATGTCGTTCGCACGGGCGAGGACTATCGCGAGGGCCTGTTCGGGGTTATCAGGGCCAAG
>JABARW010000016.1 GCA_019186845.1 Planctomycetota bacterium
GGTCGCTGCCACAGATCGCGCTGGCACGGACCTTGATCAGGACCTCGTGGGGCTTGATCTTCGGAATCTGGGTTTCCCGGACCTCCATCGCGCCCACGGCGGGCGCGACCTTCTGGATCGACGGCATCGTTGCGGTTGGCATGGTGGTTTCGCGAGGCTTCGCGTGAACTGGACTGGATGAGTCCTCAGTCTACCTGCGGGAGAACCTTTGGGTAGTAGCACCTGACGGGGAACCAATTGGACCGCTCTTCGTTACTATGTCCGGGAGCAACCATGTTCAAACCCGGGTTCAAGCACGCCGCAGCCCTGCTGTTTCTGGGCCTCTGGACTTTGGGCACCGTAGCCGTCACCCTGCATCTGGCCCCCCAACAGCCCGCGCGCGGCAACACGCCCGCCCCGCCCGCCGAAGATTCCATGTTTGCGGTGCCGTCCAAGCCGCGCCTGGCGAACCTGCCGTCTGAACCGGCCCCCCTGCCCGAGGCCCAGGTAATTACGGCAGAACCCTTGAATACAAGGCCTGCGCAGACTCCGCCGCCAAAGGTCCAGCCCCCGAAGTCGCCCAAGGCGGCCTGGCTGGGAACGGTGAGCGCTCAATACGACGATCCCGCCAATTGGGAGGGCGGCCTTCCCGCCGAAGGCGCGGACCTGGTCGTGCGCGCAGGGGCCCAACGACTACAGCTGCCCGCAGAATTCCAGCTTGGCTCCGTCGTGATTGAAGCCGGCGCCAGGCTCAGCGCCGAGGCCGGGACGATCCGCGTTCTCGGCAACTGGGAAAACCTGGGGACCTTCGAACCCGGGCAGGCCACCGTGGAGTTCTCCGGCAGCAACCAAACCGTATATGGCAAGACCGCCTTCTATCGCACCCGCTTCTCCGGCGGCGTCAAAAGGCTGGCCGAAGGGGCCGCCCTTTCCACGACGCGCCGGCACAACGCCAAAATCGGCGAGGCCGGCGTCGTCGTTGAAGCCGGCACAACGCTGCTGATCGAGCGCGGCGCCAGCTGCACCATTTCCAACGCCTACGGCTTTCAGGTGGCGGGCCGGCTCGAGATTGACGGTGGCACGTTCACTTGTGAAGTCTGCAACGGAGGCCACAGCGGCTGGGAGGATAGCTGGCTCGACGGCAGCGAGCTTGTGCTGCGCAGCGGGATGTTCCGCGCCGGCGGCGATGCGGATTTCTCCGGCGCTTCCATTACGGTGTACGGGGGCAGCCTTGAGGTGGACGACGACATCTGGCACAGCGGCACCAGGCTGGAGATCGCCGGCGGCACCGTTCGTAACTGCACCTCAGGCGCCATGTTCCGGCTCTCGGGCGTGGTCGCGATGTCCGGCGGCAAGCTAGTCGCCCACCAGACCGGCCAGCGGGGGCTTCGCGTCAGCCAGGAGGCCAGCTTTTCAGCCACGGGCGGCACGCTTGAGCTTTCAGGCTCCAGCCTGTCCAGCGGAAGCCGCGAAGACAACGGCTCGGAGAATGAAGGCGGTATCTGGCTGGGAACAGGCATTCAGGTGCATGACTTCAGGGTCAGCGCCAGCACCTACATCAATCTAAACTCCGCGGCCTCTGCCTCTCTGACGATCAGCGGCACATTCGCGATCGCCAGAAACAAATGCTTTGACGCCCAGGGATTCCGTGTGCTGGCCACGGTGCCCAACTCGCCGGATCAGGGCGAGTTCCTGCCCTGAGCGCTCCTTGGGCTTCCTCAATGCTCAGAGACGGAATTGGGCACCGAAGCCACCTGCCGCCAGCGGGCCAAGACCACCAGGGTGCCAAGAAAGATCAAGGCTGCGCCCGCCACGAAGGGCCATTGGGGCCCCCACTTGGCGTAGATGACTCCGCCCATGAGGGGACCCACGATACGGCCCAGGGTCGCGCTGCTGGCTGTGAAGCCCATGGTCCCGCCCTGGGTGGAGCGTGAGGCGTGGGTCGAGATAATCGTCAGCAAACTGGGATTGGAAACAGCGCTGAAGGCCCCGATCAGCACCGAAACAAGAATGACCAGCAGGGTGGCGTTGATGCCCAGCGACCACTCCATCTGAAAACCGAACCAGATCATGGCCAGAGCCAGGCCCAGTTGCCCGAGCAGCAGCAGTCTGGGGCTGCCCAGGGCCTTGGTAAGCCGACCGATCAGGCCCCCCTGCACCAGAGCGATGGTCACCCCGATGCAGGTGAACACCCACATGTTCGTGCTCTGGGGCAAACCCAGGTGGTCCTTGTTGAACTGGCTGAACATGGCTTCGAGGTTGGCAAACCCGGCCGTGGCCACGAAGTAAACCACCAGCATGGGCCCGATGGCCGGCTTGCGCAGAGCCTCAAGAAGCTCGGCCACCTGGCCCTTGCGCTGGCGGGGGTTGGCCCGCGCCTCCACGGGCAGGCTCTCGCTGAGCTTTAAGGCGGCCAGGCCAAGGGCGGCGAGGCTCAGGGCCGCTGCAAACAGGGCGGGCACCAGCAGGTGTCCGCGGGCGTACCCGGGTGTGCCGGGCTCAAAGAACAGCCCAAGCACGGGCCCGCTGACCAGCACGGCTCCGATGGCCGGGCCCAGCACAAAGCCCATTCCGAAGGCCATGCCGATCAGGCCCATGCCCTTGGCCCGGCGCTCCGGCGGAAAGACATCCGCCATGTAGGCCTGCGCCGTGCTCAAGTTGGCCGCAAAGACGCCGGCCAGGGCGCGCGCCAGCAGGAGGAAAATCAGGGAAGGGGCAAAGGCGAACATCAGCCACGCCAGCGCAAAGCCCGCCATGCTGGCCATGAGCACGGGCTTGCGCCCCACGCGGTCAGAGAGCCTGCCCCACAGCGGGGCAAAAACAAACTGGCAGAGCGAGAAGACCGTCTGGATCAGGCCCACGAACACGGCTTGCGGATCGGTGACACCAAAGCCCGCGGCGAACTCCGTGGCCCAGCCGGGAACGTGGAATATGCCCACGTAATAGGCCAGGCTGGGCAGAATGATCCCAAAGCCCAGCAGGTCGAGGAAAATCACGAACCAGACCACAAACACGCCGCGCCTGGCCTGAGGCGTCAGCTTGCCGGTGGCTGGGTCCACGCTGGAAGGTGCAGTTGCAGTCACGCTAATGTGCCGATTCCTGCCGGGCCAGGGGCGCGGCGTTGAAGGTCAACTCCAGCGGTACTTCTGTTCCTGATCAAAGTCGGCGTCACTGATCTTCTGCTTGCCCAGCACAGCTTCAAAGGCGGTCTTGGCACTCTTGGGCATGTGGTCGAAGAACTTGGGAATCAGTTCGTAGAGCTTCCACAGGGTCTCAGCCGAGTGCCCCAGGTTGACGGCACCCTGCACGTGCCCCTTGAGTTGAGGCAGCACATCCAGGGGCATCAGCGCGGCCAGAATACAGAGAGAACGCTGCCGGGGCTTGAGAATGTCCCGGGCCAGCACGCGCCCATAACCTTCAGCCACGGCCCAATCGCCCAGGTCCGGGCTGGCATCGCGCGCGACCTGGTCAATCTTCGGGGCGAGGTTCGCGTAGAGCATGGCAAAGAGCTTGCCGCCGCGCTGTCGGAACAGCGCCATGTCGTCGCCCTCCAGAGGCGTGTCGCGCAGCTTGATTTCGCCCGACAGGGGGTTTGAAGCGGCCTTGCATGCTTCCTTGAAAGAAGCCAGCGCGTTGAGGGCCCGCGGGTAACCGGCAAACAGGTGCGTCTGAAGTATGGCCTCGCGCATCTGCTCGGGGTCAGGGCGGTCGGATTCCTTGAGCAGGAAGTCGAACACCCGGCGCGAGTGCTCAACGTGCCCGTCCGCGGTCAGCGCGGCACAGATGGCCAGCATGGCATCCTTGCGGTCCAGGGGCGCAATGCCGGTAAGCAGGAAGGAAAGCGTGGCCTGTTCGATACGTTTGGCGGAGGGCATGGTCGTGGTGCCAGAGGAAAGAATTGCAGGATAGTAATCCAACGTCAGGTTTCAGTTTCAGCCGCGGCAACGGCCAGACAATCTACATCCCTTCCGGCCTCTGACCGCAGACTTCCCGCATCAACGGGCGTCCACGGTTGTGACGTGGAAGGTGGGGCGCTCCGGCGGCCGGCCATGCAGCGCGGCCAGGCGCAGCGCGTTGAGGGCCGCTCGAGCGGTGCGCCATTTCACCAGTTCGCGCTCGCCGGGCATGCGCATCTGCCATGCCGCGGACTTTGCACCCATTTTGAGGGCCATCCAGATTGTGCCGACAGGCTTTCCCGGAGACCCGCCACCCGGGCCGGCGATGCCGCTGACGCTCAAGGCCAGCGAGGCCCCGCTCTGGGCCGCGACAGCCTCCACCATCTCCCGCACGCAGGCTTCACTCACGGCTCCGTGGCGCGCCAACGTTTCCGCCCTCACGCCCAGGCGTCGCTCCTTGGCCTCATTGGCGTAGGTAACAGCGCTCTCGATCAGGGTTTCGCTGGAACCGGGCACCTGCGTGAGCAGGTGGGCGATCATGCCGCCGGTGCAGCTCTCGGCCAGGGCCACGGTCAGCTTATTGTCGATCAGCAGGCGCACGGTCGCTTCTTCGAGCGTGCTGTCGCCCTCGGCAAAAACGACATCGCCCAGCAGGGCTCTGGCCTGATCCACAAAGGGCTGCATGGCGGCGTAGGCTTCGCTTTCGCGAATGGCGCTCATGCGCCAGCGCAGGCGGATCACCGCATCGTCCACAAGGATAGACCCCTCCACGCTGCTCTTGCTGCCATCGGGCAGCAGGTGCTTCACTTTCAGGTCGATCTCGCTCTCCGGCAGGCCAAAACACTTCAGCTCCCGCGAGTAGAACCGTACTGACAGACCGAAGTCCTCGACGATGCGCTTGCGCATCTCCTCGCGCCAGACACCCTTCATCTCGCGCGGCACGCCGGGCATCACGCAAAGGCCCCCTTCGCCGCGGCGCAGGTAAAAGCAGCTGGCGGTGCCGAAGGCGTTGCGGATGGTCGATGCCCCCTTGGGCGCCATGCACTGGATTTCGCTGCCCCGGGGAAAAGGCCGGCCCAGTTGCGAATAGCGCTCTTGCAGCGCGTGCAGGGCCTCATGATCGAGTTCCAGTTCGAGGCCTAGCGCGCGGGCCGCGGCCTGGCGAGTGCGGTCATCCTCGGTAGGACCGATGCCGCCCGTGGCGACAATGAACAGTCCTTCGTCCAGGGCGGCCTTCAACCGCCGCACCAGGTCGTCCTCGCGATCGAGCAGGCACAGGTGATACTGCACGTCAAAACCCAGCTCGCCCAGCTCCCGGGCGAGCCATTGCGAATTGGTGTTGAGCAGGAAGCCCTGCACCACTTCGTTGCCGATGGAGAGCACCGCCGCGCGCCGTGAAGTCATGGCGGGCATGTTAGTGCGCCCGAGGGCCACTGGCGACAGGCGAGCGCAATCAGGGCAAACAGGAGGCTGCCCCGTAACGCCACAAGCTGTATCATACCCCCGATGCCGGAATTCGACGCGGTCCTGTTCTCAGATCTCCATCTTTCGCCCGCAAGCGAACAACGCAACCGCCTGTTCGATGCCTTCGTTGACCGGGTCGAAGGCACGCCCGAAGTGGCCTGCCTGGGCGATCTCACTGAATACTGGATCGGATTTCCGCAACTGGAAGACCCCCACGGCCGCCACGTAATTGACCAGCTCGCGCGGCTGGCCAAGTCCGCCAGGCGTGCGATTTTCGTGGGCGGCAACCGCGACTTCCTGATGCGGGCCGACGCCCGCCGCGTGGGCTACAAGGCCTTCAAGAATGTCTACGAGGGCGAGTTCGGCGGCCGGCGCGTGGCCCTGGAGCACGGCGACCGATTCTGCTCGCGCGATCGCAAGTACCAGATGTTCCGGCTCTGGTTCCAGAGCGCGCCCTGGTGGGTGTTGCAGTACACGATTGGAGCGAGGGGCGGCCACAAGATCGCGCAGTTCTTCCGGCGCAAGAGCACGGGCGAGACGGCCCGCAAGAGCCCCTCGATGTTCGGAATCCAGCCCGAGCCCCTGCAACGCCTGATTCGCCGCGGCGCTGAAATCGTGGTCTGCGGACATGTGCACACACCGTTTGTGCGCGAATACGCTGCGGGTGAGCGCAAGGGGCGCCTGCTGGTCATGAGTGACTGGCGCTCCGACGGAGCCGTCGTCTGCGTCGTCAAGAACGGCGAGTTCTCCCTGTGCAAGTTCGACGGCGAGCGCTTTGCGCCATTCGACGCCCCCACGGAACAGCCGGACAAGCTGCCGGCGATGTATAACGTAGCTGAAACCTCCCAGAAGGCCTGAACGCATGGGCAAACCTGCCGCCTACCCTGACCTTATCGACACCGTGGATTCCCTGGGCCGGCCCGAAGTTGCCGTCATCGGAGATTTGATTCTCGACCACTATGTAATTGGCGGTGTCGAGCGCATCAGCCCCGAAGCCCCCATACCCGTCCTGCACGTGAAGCATGAGCACGACCGCCTGGGCGGGGCGGCCAACGTGGCAGCCAACGTGATTTCCATGGGAGGAAGGGCCAGCCTCGTCGGCGCCCTGGGCAAGGACGAGCCAGGCGAGCGCTTCACCAGCCTCGCCGACAAGACGCCCGGCCTCACTTTGCTGCCCGCGCAGATCGCAGGGCGCCCCACCGTGCTCAAAACTCGCATGGTCAGCCAGAACCAGCAGATGCTGCGCGTGGACCGCGAAAACAACACCCCCCTCGACGGCCACGCGGCGGCCACCATTCTCAAGAACGCCCAGCGCGCCATCAAGTCCGCCAAGGCCGTGGTCCTCTCCGACTACGCCAAGGGCGTCCTCACCAAGGAAGCCGCCCAGGCCTTCATCAAGCTCGCCCGGGAGGCCGGTTGCCGGGTCATTGTCGACCCCAAGGGGCGCGACTACAGCAAGTATCGCGGCGCGGCAGCCGTCACGCCCAACCGCGGCGAGGCCGAAGCCGCCACCGGAATCGATTGCCGCACCATGGAGGGCGTGGAGAAAGCGGGCCGCGAGCTGGCCGCCAGCCTTGGTCTTGAGGCGGCGGTGATCACGCTCTCGGCCGACGGCGTGGCTGTGGTGCCGCGCAAGGGCGCACTGACGCACTTTCCGGCCCAGGCGCGCAGTGTCTATGACGTGACCGGCGCGGGCGACACGTTCATAGCCTGCTTTGCCGTCTGCGTCGCGGCCGGGGTGGACTTCCTGACGGCGGCGCGCCTGGCTAACCAGGCCGCAAGCCTCAAGGTCGCGCGCTTTGGCGCCGTGGCCATCACTCGCGAAGAGTTGCGCCGCGCCATTGTCAGCGCCCACGAAGGCTTTGACCACGTGGGCAAGGTCGTCGGCCATGGGGAGCTGGCCAAGGCCCTGGAACGCCATCGCGCCCACGGCGAAAAGATCGTCTTCACCAACGGCTGCTTCGATCTGCTGCACCAGGGCCATGTCACTTACCTCAATTTCTGCCGCGGGCAGGGCGACATCGTGGTTGTAGCCGTCAACAGCGATGAAAGTGTGAGGCGCCTCAAGGGTCCTTCGCGCCCCCTCAACAACGTCGAAGCCAGGGCGCGGGTGCTGGCGGCCCTTGCCGACGTCGCCTACGTCACGACTTTCGACGACGACACGCCCGAGCACCTCATCCGCACCGTGGCGCCCGACGTGCTGGTCAAAGGCGCGGACTGGGAGGGCAAGGACGTGGCCGGGGCGCGCTTTGTGGAGTCCCGGGGCGGCCGCGTCGTGTTTGCCCCGCTCGTGCAGGGCGTCAGCACCACCAACCTCATCGCCAAGGCCAACGACCGCGGCTCCTCACGCCGCGCAAGGGCCCAGTGACTCTTCAGGTTCCAGATCCAGGACAAACGATGAACGCCGACGCCATCCAGACCGAGTTCAACCGTCAACTCGCAGAAAGCGCCTCCATCAAGCAGGAACTGGCGGCCCGCCAGGCCGGCGTAATGGCTGAAATGGCCGCCGTCATGGTCAGCGCCTTCCGTCAGGGAAAGCGGGTTTACTGGTGCGGTAATGGCGGCAGCTTCACGGACTGCCACCACATCGTCGGCGAACTCGTAGGCCGCTACGGCTACGACCGCCCGCCCCTGCCCAGCTTCGTGCTGGCCGCGGGCGTCGCCAGCCTCACGGCTATCGCCAATGACTACGGCTACGAGCAGATTTTCAAGCGCGAGGCCGAGGCCGTGCTGCAGAAGGGCGACGTGCTGGTGGGCCTCTCCACCAGCGGGAACAGCAAGAATGTCATCGCCGCCCTGGAGGTCGCGCGGGCGCGCGGCTGTGTGACGCTGGGTTGGGCCGGGCAGAAGACGGCCCGCATCGATGAAGTCTGCGACCTCGTGCTGCATGTACCCAGCAGCCACACGCCCCGCATCCAGGAGTGCCACATTGCCGTGGGCCACGTGATCTGCGACATCATCGAGAAGTCCCTGTTTCCCCGGGCTTAGCGACCCGTCCCCGGATCCGCCCTCAAAGGGGCGCTGCAGCGGAGCCGCTTCATGAAGCCACGCGACGAACTCGTCTCGCTTCAGAAGCGGCTGGTGACGGAGCTGCAGCAGCGCATCGACGACAGCTACGAACGTCCGGACGCAGGCTTTGCCCGCTACCTCGGGCAGTACGAAAGCGAGTTCAAGCAGGGCTTTGAGCGCGTGGCCAGCCGCGCTGAGGTGATTGAGCAGCTCATGCGCGCGAATATCGCTTACTTCGGCGACTACCACACGCTTCGCACAGCCCAGAGCGCTGCCTTGTCATTCCTGCGTGAACTGGTCCGACAACGCAAGCGGCAAGTGGTACTGGCCGTTGAGATGCTTCACGCCGCGGACAACGCCCAGACTGCCCGCTTTCTGGCGGGCAAATTGACGGCGGCCGAGTTCCGCAAGGCCGTGCGCTGGCGCAAGAACTGGGGCTTTCCCTGGAGCAGCTTTGGGCGCTTCTTCGATCTGGCCCGATCGCAGGGGCTGCCCCTGTTCGGGCTCAATATCCGGGCACCTCGGCCCAAGGGCAGCCTGGCATTCCGGGATGCTTACGCGGCTGAACTCATCGCCGCCCTGACCGAACTCTATCCCGACCGCCTGATCGCCGTGGTCTACGGCGACCTCCACATCGCTCCGGGCCACATGCCGGCCCAAGTCGAGAAACGCCTGGCCCGCTTTGGCATTCGCCGCAGGCAACTGCACCTTTACCAGAACTCCAGCGAACTCTACTGGCGGCTGGTGGAACGCCGCCTGGAACATGTCGTGGACGTGCTCAAGGTCAAGCGCGACGCCTACTGCATCATGAACGCGACGCCCCTTGTGAAGTACCAGAGCTTCCTGAACTGGCAGGAGAACAGCTCGGAACTCGCGTTCACCGGCCTTGAGGACCTGGACCCCGGCCTGCCCGGCGACAGCACGTTGCTGGAACAGGTAGTGGATTTTGTGAATACCATCGCCGGCTTCCTCAAGCTGGAGATCCCGGACCCCGCCGGCTTCGAACTCGCCACCGCGGCCGACCTCGACCTGCTTGAGAATCTCGTGACGCGCGGCATTTACAGCGAAACGGAAATGAACGCGCTGAAGTCGTACATGCAGCTTAGCGAAACCGCATTCTTCGTTCGCGCCAATGTACTTTACCTGGGCAACCTCTCCGTCAGTCACGCCGCCGAGGGAGCCATGAAGTACATTCTGGGCATCCTCAGGCCCATGCGAGTGGCGCCTGTGGCCGCGCGGGATGATTTCTACGCGCGCATCATGCTGGAGGCCCTGGCGTTCTTCGGCAGCAAGGTCATCAATCCAAGGCGCAAGCCGCGCTCACTTGAGGAGTGGCAGGAGTTGTTTGAATCCCTGCGCCACAAGCGCAGGCTCAGCGCGCCGCAGCAACTGGACCGGGACATTGCACAGGGATACATCGCCCACGATTTGTATGCGCGGCGCGTGCTGGAGGGCTCGAAAGTGGAAGGGCGCACCCGGGCGCTGTTCGGGCAGGGCACCGCGGCCCATGTAGGTCTAACAAGGGCCATCGGCCGCTCCCTGGGTTATCTGCTGTTTGAAGCGGTGAACGCCGAGCGCCTTCCGCTGGAAACGGTGCGCGGGGCCATCTTTGACAACCTGTTCCAGCATGACGTGGCGCGCAAGCGCTACTTCGAAGTCCTCAAGCTGGCAACACCCGGCGTTGAACCACAGGCACGCCCATGGACCAGCCACGCCGACGAAGAGGAGTAGGACCGGGATCAGGCATCCCGACGGTGGAAAATGGCCACGCCCTGGGATCCTAGCACAGAGCAGATGGCGTTGACGAGGTCGTCGGCACGGCGCTTGACACGATTCACGCCTATGAACCCCGTCCACCAGGGGGTGTTGCGCTCCAGCGTGAGATAGGTGGTGCCGTCGCCGGGCGAGCTGACATGCAGCTTGAAATCGCAGTAGGCCACAAACGCGCCAAACAAGATGCTCAGGGCCAGGCTGCCCTGGGTGGCGCCAAAGGACCATTCCGCCAGCGGCGTGATGGTGTAACTCGTGGATTGGGCCACATGGAGCGCGGCATCGCGCAAGTGCTGGGGCTGAGCGTTGGTGATGACGATGATGGAGGCCATGGCCTCACCGACAGGGGTCAATACCGGGCGAGATTGCGCAGCGCAGACACAATTTTCTCGTGGCTGGGCAGCATCACCTGCTCAAGTTCCGGCGCATAGGGAATCGGAGTCTCCAGAGCGCCCATGCGCATGACCGGCGCATCAAGGAACTCAAAGCAGTGCTCCGAGATATATGAGGCAAACTCGCCCGCGACGCTGCCCATCAGCGTTGCCTCATTGAGCACCAGCACCCTGCAGGTTTTCTGCACGGTGGTCTTGATGGCCTCCGTGTCGTAGGGCCGCAGGGAGCGCAGATCGAGGACCTCGACTTCGATGCCTTCCCTGGCGAGGTCATCGGCAGCGTGCAGCGCCTTATGCACCATCGCCCCGAAAGTGATGACAGAAACGTGCCGGCCCTCGCGGGCAACACGGGCCTTGCCGATTTCCAGCGCCTCGACCTCTCCCACCTCTTCGCGCAGCTTGGGGTCGCGGTAGAGATGCTTGTGCTCAAAGTAGAGGACGGGATTGTCATCGCAAATGGCGCTCTTGATCAGGGCCTTGGCGTCGCGCGGCGTGGCAGGACACACCAGCTTGAGACCGGGCACGTTGAGAAACCAGGCCTCCATGCACTGACTGTGGAAGGGGCCGCCACTCACACCGCCGCCCCAGGGCAGGCGAACCACCAGCGGAACTTTGGGGCCCCAGCGGTAATGCAGCTTGGCCGCGTTGTTCACCAACTGGTTGAAGCCGCAGGCGACGAAGTCTGCAAACTGCATTTCAGCCACGGGGCGCAGGCCGTAGATAGCGGCGCCGATGGCATTGCCGATAATGGCGGACTCGGAAAGGGGAGTCTCCCAGACGCGGTCCTTGCCGAATTCGTCAATGAGGCCCTTGGTGACGCCAAAGGCGCCACCGTAAACGCCGATGTCCTGTCCGAGACAGAACACATCAGGGTCGCGAGTCATTTCCTCGCGCAGTCCCTGGGTGATGGCTTCAACGTAGGTGATGGCTGCCATGGCGGGCACTTATCAGATTTCAGATGTCAGTTTTCAATGGCTAACGCTGCAACCGGATCAGGCTCTGGAAGGTAGCGCCATGTGCGCCCCAATAGGCAAAAGGCGCCCAAAGCGACGATAAAGGGTGCGAATAAATCAAAACGCGGCAGGCAGGGTGCAGAATTTCGGCATCAACAGAGCCCCCCTCTAAGACCATGAAAAAGCAGGGCGGCGCGGCCTCAAAACCAAACCGCCTCCCGAGGGGAGGCGGCGGTTGGCTGTGCCGAGCGTCGAGTAAGCGTCCGTTACCTTCAGTGCTTGCGGCCTGGGCGATCATTCGCGCAGGTCTTGCGGAACTTCGGGCCGCGTATGGGGGCGTGTGCCGCCCGCCTCCCTTCCAGCACCAGGTCGCTCTCCGCTGGGCGCAGCCAACCGCGATACGCTGCGCTGGTCGCCCTGCAAAGTGTACATCATCCAGACCCCTGCTGACGGGATTTACTTCGGATACTCATCGTAAATCAGCTTGCGCCACTTTTCCGGCAGGGCACTCACGGGCCTCAGATAGCCCAGAGACTCCATGGTTTCATCGGCATGCATGGACTCCGTCGGCACCCCGATGAGTTCAAACTTACTGTTGAAGGCCCCGCCGCCACTGTTTCCGGCGCTGATCAACGCGTCCGTCTTGATGAACTGCACCTGCCCCTTGCGCTCCAGAAAGCCCGCCACGATGCCGCGCGAAAGCGTGATGCCGTAAATGCTGCGCGAACCGCCAATGCCGGGATAACCAAGGCAGCGGATTTCATCGTCCAGCATCAGGTCCCCGGGGTTGCCCAGGGGAGCCCAGGCAAAGGCAGGCCGCTTGACCTCGTTGCCGTCGAGGTCGCTGACGATGCGCAGTAGCGCCAGATCGAGGGACTTGTCCACGTGCACGGTCTCAGCCAGATGGCTCTGCACGGGGTCGCGGCGCGGATCGTGCGTAAACGACACATAGACACCCTTCTGCAGATATCCGCCGCCCTCCGACTCCAGCACGTGATAGCAGGTCAGCAGCAGGCCCGTGGGCGTGACGACCGTGGCGCTGCCGGTGCTGACTTCACTGTCCAGCCGCACGCTGGCGTCAATCGCACGCTGCAGGCCCTCAGGCTGGTGCACACGATAGGGCGGGCGCTTGCGCTCGACGCGGGGCGGCGCGGCATCGAGCGAGGCTGTGATCCGAAACGTAATCTCCTCCTCCACTTCGGCCTGGAGGCTACCGCCGTAGATAAAGTAGGTGCCGGCCTTGAGCCTTGGCTCGGAGTCCTTGTCCAGGGTCAGCACTTCGTTGAAACGCGCCGTGGAAGAAATGTGTTCGGCCTGTTCTTCCAGTTCGTCCAGAGTGGCCGGCTGTTTGCCCAGGCACAGAATCAGATCAATGTCTGCGGTGGCATCTTCCACCACAACATGAAGGCTCTTGGCCGAAGGCGGGACTTTGATCGAAAAGGCCCGCAGATAGCTTTCGCTCTGCTTGACCGTGACGTCAATGGCGACACCCGGCTTGAGTTCCGTCACCTGAGTGGAAAGCTTGCGCTCGGGGGCGGGCGCTTCCTGGGTGTGGGCCGCCGGCGGCGGCCATGCCTGGGCGACGCCGGCCAACACACACAGTGCCACCAGGAGCGAGAGTCCGGTTTTCATGGGCATTCCTCGATGCGAACCAGAAATCAGTAGGCCGGCGGACGCTGCATCGGCTTGTGGAGCGGTGCCGGGCCGTTCGCCGGCGAGCCATTGCCGGGGCGCACCGCCGTCTGGCGGCCGGAGTTGCCCGCGGCGATTTCGCGCGGTGTCACCAGGCGCATGTCAAGCACCGGCTCCGTGAACTGGAATTGCCACTGGGGCCACTCGGGCCGGTTTTCGCGCCAGGCAAACACGCGCATGCGGTCCCTCGATAGGCCGACTACCACGCCTTCAAGCACGTCGCAGGAGCGGATGGGCTCGGGCGCGATGAACTCCAGCGCTGTGCTGCCGTCCTGAAAGAGCATGGGCATGACGGTGGATTTGAGCGCTACCAGCAGGCACTTGCGGTCGCCCGAAAGCGTGGTGGCCGCCAGTTCGCCCACGGCCTTGCCGGCCCTGAAGGCCAGCAGCGGGGCTGTTACCTGCCGGGGCTCCCAGACGTAAACATCACCCGCTGCATCGGCCACCAGCACGTACTGCCCGTCGTGGGCCAGGGCCGTCACTTCATGGCGCGTACCGGGATAGCGCGCCGCCACTCGCAAAGCCGCGCCCTGCGCCAAGCCCTGCTCCAGCAGCAACACGGTGGGCCCATTGGCAAACAGCAGGCGTTCGTCGAAGAGCGTCAGGCCCCGTGTGGTCGAAAAGCGCGACGTGAGATCTGGCATGACGTGGACTGCCGGGCTGTAGGGTTGCAGCAGCGGCCAACGCAGCAAACCAAACTCGCTGTGGGTGGCATAGATGAAGTTCTTGTAAAGCACCGCAGCATTGACCCCCGTGCGGGCCTCCACATTGTTGCCGATGGGGTATTCGCGGGCCGCCTTGCGGTGCGCCAGAAGCATGGTGTAAACGCCGTTCCGGGCGCCGGCGAGGCAGAGCCGGTCGCGCCCTTCGCCACCCATGCGCACGCTGCGCAATGAACCAAGGCGCCCGGTTTCAAATGTGAGGTCGAGGGGAAGGTCGTCGAGCGACTTCTGCCGCAGGGGATCAACGGCGTAGACGCGTCGGCCGCTGGCCACAAGGCAAAGCGCATCCACACTGGTTTCGCCCTGCTCCACACGCTGGGTGGCCGTTTCGTCAGGCACATCGACTTCAGCCAATTCCGCGTTGTCGAGGCTCGCCGCGACGGGGACATTCTCAGTCAGGGCCGTGCCCTGGGCCTCGATGCGCTCGGTCACGGGTGCAGCCGGTTCCGCTTCCACGGGAGCCTCGCGCCGGACCACCTGCTCGGTGGGCGCCAGCTTCACGCTCTGGCCGGCGTTGACTTCCGAGGCCGCTTCCTTGATGGGCTCGATGTTCGGCT
Source organism: Planctomycetota bacterium (assembly GCA_019186845.1). Lineage (GTDB taxonomy): Bacteria > Planctomycetota > UBA8742 > UBA2392 > UBA2392 > UBA2392. Next base: position 14,435 of record JABARW010000016.1, read on the forward strand.
GGCTGACCTTGACCTCGTTCTGACGCGCCTTGGCCGCCTCCAGCTCGGCCAGGGCCTTGAGTTGCTCGGCCGACATCGATTTCTGGATCAGGCGCTGGATCAGCTCGGCCTTGAGCCTCTCGTCCGTCAGCAGATTGATGTACACGGCGATGCGGTCGTCATCCTCATTAAGCTGCTCGCGAAGCTTCTTCACGACCGCCACATGCTTCTCGAGCATCAGCTCGTCGAGCTCCAGCCCCTTCTCGATGACCATTTTCTTGAGCGTGGCCTCGAGGCTGTGGCGCTGCTTCTTGTACTCCATCTGCAGTTGATCGAGCTCCGCTTCACGCTCGATGCGCGCCTTGGCCCGCTCGTGCTGCTTGATCATGCCCTCTTCGCGTGCGCCCGCGAGGAACTCCTCCAGTTCCTTGCGCGACAGCTCTTCACCCATCTGGTCCTTGAGAATGGCGGACTGAACCTGTTGTTCGGCGCGGACCTTCTCGGCCTGCTGGGCCAAGGCCGCCAGCTCGGCCTGCTGGGCCTCAAAACCCTCATTGCGGATCTTGCCCGCTTCCAGCTGGACGTTGCCCAACCCCAGGCGCGACAGCGCGCCCTCGGCACGGCGGATGACCTCCTCGCGCAGGGACTCAAAGGCGCCCGCCGCCGAAAGTTCCGTGGCCGCCTTCTCCTTCAAGGCGTCCAGCACCGCCCCGCTGATTACCGGCTGGATTTCGCCCTTGAGCAGCGGCCAGTCCATGTGTCGCCGCGTCTGTGCACTGCGCTCAATGAACGCGTCGATGCTCTCGCGCTGCGTCAAGTTGGGGGTAACCCCCAGCTCAAAACTCACGCTGGAGTCAAAGCCGTCCTTGCTGCGCGCACGCAGCACGGTAAACGGCATGCGCACGTCGCGATCCCGCAGCAGGTGCAATGTGAAATCGCCCGTCGCTTCTTCCCCGGGAAACAGCAGCTTGCCCTTACCGGCCGCGTCCTTCACCAGACCCATGAAGCCCTGCGGCACGGCATACTTGCTGCCCAGTATGCCCTTGACCTGGTCACTCTTGACCCGCAGGTACACCGTATTGACGGTGGGCGACACCGGGTCACGCTGGAAGCGCTCCCGCTCCCTTTCTCCCGGCGATTTCTCAAGAAATTCTTCGCTCATGGCCGCGCCACTGCCTTTGGGTTGATGCTACCCGTCCCTGACGCCCTGTAAACGCATCAGCAATGCTAAGCCGGGCCTGCGTTTGTAGGCAGGCCCGGCCATTATTGCGCCCGGCTGGGAGGGACTTGCAGGCCTCAGGCCTCCCAGACCTCCACCCCCTGAAGACCGCCTGTGATTTCCGCAAGCTGGTGAGGCGTGAGGGCCTGCCGCTTGTCACTGAGGGCTTCCTCGCGTCTGGGGTGCATCTCGACGATGACACCGTCGGCGCCCACGCCCCAGGCTCCCCGACAGAGGGCGTGGACGATTTCGTCGCGGCCCGCCGCGTGGCTGGGGTCCACGATGACGGGCAGGTGAGTCAGCTCGCGCAGGCTCGGCACCGCCGATAGATCCAGCGTGTTGCGTGTCGCCGTCTCGAATGTGCGTATGCCCCGTTCACACAACACCACCTGGGGGTTGCCCTCAGCGAGCATGTACTCGGCGGCGCAGAGCAGTTCCCGCAGCGAAGATCCAGCCCCACGCTTGAGAAGCACCGGGCGCCCCGTACGCGCGCATCCCCGCAGCAGCGGCGCGTTCTGCATGTTGCGCGCGCCGACCTGGAGCATGTCCGCCTTCTCCGCCACCGGCGCAACATCCGCCGGTTCGAGCACCTCGGTCACAATTGCCATGCCGCGGCGGCGGGCAGCCCGCTCCAGCCAATTGAGGGCCGTCAGCCCGTGACCCTGGAAAGCATGGGGGCTGGTGCGCGGCTTGAAGCAGCCGCCGCGCATCAGGCGCACTCCCGCAGCGCGGCAGTGGTCCGCCGCCGCTTCAATCTGCGCTTCACTCTCGACGGCGCAGGGTCCGGCGATCACTTCGAAGATACCGCTGCCAAACTCCACCTCTCCGACCTGCACCCGGGTTTGCGGGCGGCCCGGCTCAGCCCGTGCCAGCCTGAAGTCTTCGCTGTCGGGCGGGGTCAGTCTTGGCCTCGAGGGCTCATGGCTCAGGGGCACCTGGGCAGCCACGCCCAGCCGCGCCAAGACATCATAGAGAGCGCGCACGGCCTGGCCGGGCAGGCCCAGTTGCTTGCCCTGCAGGACGAGGGCGTCCTTGTGTCCGTGCTCGCGCTCGGCGTCGAACAGGGGCAAGCCGGTGAGGCGCTTGGCCAGGCCCACTTCGCGCGCCACCTCGCCGCGCCGGGCCAGAAGTTGGAGGATGTTCTGATCAATCTCGTTGATGGACGCGCGCAACGTGCCGAGCACCAGCGCCGAGTCCTGGGGTAATGTGGTTGACATGGTCTTCTTTCGTTCAAGGCGGCACGGCCGCCGGTCTGGTCAGCATCCGTAATCGGGACAGAACATCTCTGGCCCGCGGCGTGGCATCAGCGGGTGCAGACGGCGATAGCTCGTGTAGTCACGCACGAGGTTCGAAAAGCTCCCTCCGCGTCAGGAGCCTGAACGTCGTGCGGTTGTCAGAGCGGTCCTGCACCGGGCCCTCGATGCAATAGAGGCCGGTGGCATCGCCGATGCCCTTGGGCCCCAGGATGGCAATGTCGCGCCGGCCGCTCTGCAGCAGATCCGCCGCCTGCAGAGCTCCATCGTCGACGAGTACGGGGGTGTAGCCTCGCCGGCGGATCCACCCCGCGCATTGGGCCGCGACCTGGGGATGGGCCAGCACCTGAACGATGGAGTGTCGCCCTGCATCGCGGTTGCCCAGCAGGTAATGCTCAATGGCCAGCGTCAGGGTATCGAGCACGACAAAGTCGTGGGGGCTGATGGCTGCGATGGCCTCATGGATGGGACCCGTGGTCGAATTGAAAACGGGAATGAGCACGCCGTCCGCCTGGCCGCTCGCGAGCGTTGCCGTGGCCTCGGCAAAGCTCGCGAATGGCCAGCCGACGAAACGCTCGGCTAACAGCGTCAATCCCGCGCGCTCAGAGTTGCTGCCGGGGCCGCCCTGGTAGGCGACTCTCCAGCGTGTCGTGTCCTGTATCGGTGTGGTGGTTTCCACGGTTTGGCTCCGGGTTGCAGCGTCAGAAAATGCGCAAGGCCCGCCGGTTCAGGGCGGGCCTCGCGCAGAAGTGGGTCTTGATCGACCGCTAACTCAGCACGAAACGCCGCCCTGCCCCGATAAAGAGGTAGGTGAACGTAACGTACTTGAAGTTGCGGATTCTCATCTTTTCGCTCCGGCGCGGAAGTGTAGAGATGATGGCGCGCCTGTCAACCGGGCGGCGGCCTGGTTCACTTGCTTCGCGCTACTTCTTGATCTCGAACTCCTCGTCTTTCACTCCGGCGTCAAGCTTCGTATCGCTGAAAGAGTAGAGCGTGTAATCCTCGCCCGGCTCCGTGATCTTCACGCTGGCGATTGCCTCATCTTTCTCGGTGAACTTCACCTCAATGCTGGCGATGTACTTCTTGACGATTTCCTTCCGGGGCTTCATGCGCAGCATCGTGGGCGAGCGCTGGGCGATTTCCACGTCGTAGTCGTCCTTCAGTTTGGTGAACTCGCCTTTGAACCAGGTGAAGAGCTGGCGCACCACGGCATCCAGACCCCGATCGTCACTGAGCTTGAACTTCTCGACGCGCCGCGTCGTCTCCGTCCACTTCTGGCCGTCATCTCCGGAAATCACGAGGATGGACTGGTGCGGTTTTTCGTACTCCCAGCGCACTTTGTCAGGCTTCAGGAACACGAAACGGCCGCTGCTTTCAATCAGGTCCTCGAACAGCGCGGCGTACTTCTGCTGTTTGAACTTGCCGGAGAAGTCCTTGTGGTTGTCATGGTTCTTCTCGATGCGCTTGAGGCAGTCATCGAGCGACTCTTCTTTGGCTGCTTCGGGCTTGGGCGGGTCCTGGGCCAAGGCCAGCGGCACCAGCAGGGCCAGAATGGCAAGTGCAGGCAAGATCCGACGCATGGGAGCCTCCTTGTGGCATGATACGACAAAGGCCGCGGACTGGTTGCAGTCGCGGCCCCAAAAACCGGTGAACAGCCAGAAATCCGGCAGCGTCAGGCCTTGCCGTTCTGCGGTCCCAGCAACTGGCGGCGCAGGCTCTCGACCTCGGCGGCCAGCGACTTGGACTTGGCAATCTTGGCGTCAATGGTCTGGTGCGCAAACACCACCGTCGTGTGGTTCTTATTGCCGAAGAAGCGCCCGATTTCCTTGAGAGAGTAGCTGGTGAGGGTGCGGGCCAGATACATGCACACTTGGCGGGCCAGAGCCACGGGCCGCTTGCGCAGCCGCGAATGCAGCGCGGCACTGGAAACACCATAGTGCGCGATCACCAGATTCTCGATGTCCGTCAGCTCCACCATGCGCGAGCGGTGCTGCAGGAAGTCTGACAACGCTTGCTGCGCCAGTTGCAGAGTCACCTTCTGGCCGCAGAGGCCGGCGGGAGCCACAAGGCGAGTCACGTAGCCTTCAATCTCGCGCACATTGCACTCGAGCTTCTGCGCCAGGAAAGTGACAACCTCATCGGGGAAGAGGTGCCGGTGGCCCTCCAGTTTGCTCTTGATGATGGCCATGCGCGTCTGGAAGGGCGGAAGCTCAACCTCGGCGACCATGCCCTGCGTGAAACGCGTTGTGAGCTGCTCCATGAAGCCCTGCAGGGCGCGGGGCGCCGCGTCACTGGCCAGAACGACCTGCTTGCCCGCCTGCACCAGCGCATCCAGCGTGTGCAGCAACTCCTCCTGCGTGGCATCCTTGTTGGCGAAGAACTGGAGATCGTCAATCAGCAGCACATCGAGGTCGCGGAATCGGCGCCGAAAGGGCTCCAGGTTCTTGTTGCGAAGCTGGCCGGTGAACTGGTTGACGAAATACTCGGCCGGCACGTACAGCACTTCCATGCGCGGATGACGCTCATGAATCTCGCGGGCCACCCCCTGCAGCAGGTGCGACTTGCCGGTACCCGAACGCCCATAGACGTAGAGCGGATTGAAAGCCTCGCCGGGTCGGCGGGCCACTTCAAAACAGCAGTTGTACGCGAGCTGGTTGCTGGGCCCGACAATCATCCGATCCAGCGTATAGCGCTCGTTGAGGTTGAAAATCTGGCGCGAAGACTGCGGCGCGGCCGCGCGACGGGCCTCCATAGCTGGCGTCTGCGGCTGGCGCGCCAGCTGCTCCTGTTTGCGCAGTTCCCGGAACAGGTGCCCGTTGACCGTGAAGCGGATGCCGCGCGGGCGAAAACCCGCCACACGTTCGACGCTCTTCAGGATGTCCTCGCCGAAACGACGCTCAATCCACTCACCTGCGGCGAGGTTGGGCACACCGACTTCTACTAGCTCGGGCTCCATGCGCACGACGAGTGTATGGCGCAGCCAGAGATTGAAGTGGTCGTCGCCGACGTGCTGCTGCAGATCGGCCAGCACGCGGCTCCAGCTTTCCTTGACCAGCAGATCCGTCACGTCCGCCCCCCGGCCGAACTCGCCTCCCCCCGCCGGATCTGGACCAGGCCGCGATGCGGGGGTGATAGAACCATGGGCCGCGTACAGGGTCGGCCTGTTCATCACTCGCGCTGCGCGAAGAACTCTCCCGGCGATGGGATTGCGGAAGGTAACAGAGCCCAACAGGCGCGTCAAACCCTAGATTGAATCATCGCAAGATCGGCCCCGGAAGCGGCTTTGAAGGCTTTGCTGCGACGCAGCTCCCTGCTACCATTCACGTAGCGAACAAGGAGGTTCGCCTTCGCTGGGCGCCTGCAGGGCGCCGCACCCACGGAGGGATGCCATGGCCCGCTTCGTTGCCCTTCTACTCGCAGGCCTGCTGATCAACGCCACCCTGGGCGCCGCCACGACCATCGCTTTCGTGCTGCTTTGCGCCCTCGTCGCTACCTGCCGTGTCACGATGCAGCGGGCGCGGCAAATGCAGGCCGAGGATGCCGGGCAGGTTTAGCCGGCGGCTGAATGAATCTGTTTCAGCCGTCGGCCCGGCCCGCGCGACTGCACGGGCCGGCTGCGTCACGGGCGCTGCCCGGCACTCCGGCCAGAACCTTCCGCTGGATAAGTCGGCATGTCGACTTGTTCAGCGGCCTGTCAGGGCGGTTTGAATTGGGCCGCGCCCGCGCTAGTCTTGGAGCATGCCAGCAGATTCGATCTATCGTGCCGCCTTTGCGGCCGCTTCGGCTTACCGAGACGAAGTCGCGTCGCGGCTGGGTGTGCAGCAGGCCGCCGAAGCCATGCGCGAGTGGAACCAGCAGCGCTTCTGGGTATGGCTGGCCGACCGCGTGCTGGAGCACGCCATCGGCGAGAAAAACTGGCTCGAGTGCGGGGCACGGAATTTCTCACGAGTGGATGGGCGGCGCAACGAGCTTCAAAGACTCGTGGAAGATCTGCGCAACGCACGTCGGCGCCTGACGGCCGAGCCCTTCCTGCCCTTTGCCGAGAAAGAACGGCTGACCCAGCGCGTCGCCGAGCTGGCCAACGAACTGCTCGAGTAATCAACGTCTGGATGCCCTGACCAGGTCGGCCACCTCGGCGCGCTCATGCGCATAGATGGCACGCACGGCGGCGTCATCGGCGATAGCGGCATCCACCTTCGCATGAATGACGCGAACTTCCTCGCGGGTAATCTTGAGCACGGATTCGCTGAACACATGCGTCGTCTTCAGCGCCAGCCCGAGCGTGCGCACGGCAAACACCAGCGGCAGGGCGCAGAACAGGCGGATGTCGCGCTCGGAGGCCGGCACGGCCAGGGTGTACTCCAGGGCGTCGTCCAGCCACAGCAGCGTGGTCTCCACCAGCCCAGCCACGACCTCGCGGCCACGGGGATCGTCCGGATGGTCCAGCAGCGACTGCAGGTCGATTCCAGCCCGCTTGAACAGGCTACGCGGCACGTAAGCCACGCCGCGCTCGATGTCGTCCGTCACGCCCTTGATGATGTTGGTGACCTGGAGCCCCAGGCCGAACGTCACCGCGTAGCGCGCCATGCGCTGCCGCGCCGGGCCCGCGATGGTGGGACGGTCGAGGGTAAACTCATTTGTCAGCAGCTTGCCGACGGTGCCGGCCACGTAGTAGCAGTACTGCTGCAAGTCCTCCATGGACTCCAGCTTGAGCCCCTCGCCGCGGCGCTCACGGTCCACGGTCTGCGCCATTCCCAGGGCCATCTCCACGATGCTCTCGCGCTGCGCCTCGCGCGCCTGAGGCCTGAACGAATGGAAGGCATGGAGCACCAGCCGGCAGTGGCGGCAAAGGTCGTGATCTTGACCCGTCAAGTCCTTCCGCGAGAACATGGCCTCCACCTCGCCCGCCAGCGCCGGCCAGTGGGCCGCCTCCATGAAGCGCTCGGGCCAACGCCTAAGCAGCGCCGAACGCTCGGTAGAATCCAGCGTTGTCGTATCCTCGATGGTGTCCAGCACGCGGCAAATCAGGTACGCCACGCCGATTTCGTCGCGTAGCGGGTCCTTGAGCAACTCAATGCCCATGGCAAAGGTGCGACTGACCGCGGGCAGCACAAAGCGGCAATAGGCGATGGCCTCGCCAGTCGAAGAATTGAGGCTCTGAGGCTGCATGGCGGGAGTATAGCGCCTGACTTCACAGACTGAACGGGTTTGTGGCGGCGCCGGCCTCAGGCTGCGACGGCACAAAGCCCAGTTCGTCACAAAACGCCCGCGTCAGGCGCGCCTCCACTTCCTCCATGGACGGCGCCTGGCCCAGTTCGGTTTGCAGGCTGGCGACCCCGCGGCCCTTGATGCCACAGGGCGTGACGTGGGCAAACCAGGCCTGGGGCTCGTCCGTGACGTTCAGCGCCAGGCCGTGCAGCGTAACCCAGCGCGAAACCCTCGTGCCCAGCGCGGCAATCTTGCCGGAGCCAACCCAGACACCCGTGAGGCCCGGCTCGCGCCCTGCCTGAACACCATAAGATTCGCAGACCGCAATACAGATCTGCTCCAGGGCGCGCATGTAGCGGTGCAGGTCCTTGCCGCACCGAGCCCCTCCGAGATGAATGATGGGATAGGCCACGAGTTGACCGGGGCCATGGAAGGTGACATCGCCGCCGCGTTCAACCTCGAAGACGTCGGCCCCCAGCCTGGCCAGAGCGTCAGGGCCCGGCCCAAGGTGCTCGGGCTTTGCGCGCCGGCCCCAGGTGTACACGGGTTCGTGTTCGACGAGCAGCAGGCGATCAGGCGAGGCGGGCCCCCCTTCAAGGGAGGCCATGCGCTCGGCCTGAAGGCGCTTCTGCAATTCCCAGACGGGCCCGTAGCGCGAGCGTCCCAGCCGTATCACGCTCAGTTCCGCCATGGTTTCACTCGGTGCCAATACGCTGACCCGCCGGGGGCCGGCAAGATCCCGGAGAAGGGGCGCCGCACGCTACTGGTGCACGCACTCCCCGCCGGCCACGGCTGCGGCCTCCATGATCGCCTCGCTCAGCGTGGGATGAGGATGGACGGCTCGCGTCAGCGTGTGGATGGTGCTTTCGACGTCGAGGCCCAGCACGACTTCGCTGATCAGCTCGGTAGCCTCCGCATGCACGATGTGGCCGCCGAGTAACTGGCCGTGTTTGGCGTCAAACACCAGCTTCACAAAGCCGTCGGTTTCGCCAATCGCGATGGCCTTGCCCAGGGGTTTGAAGATGAACTTGCCCACCTTGACGTTGAAGCCCTTGTCTCTGGCCTGCTTCTCGGTCAGGCCAACGCTGGCAATCTGGGGCTGGCTGTAAGTGCAGCCCGGAATCACGTCCTTGGAGAACGGCGGGACATCATGGCCGGCGATTTTCTCGACGCAGGCCAGAGCCTCGTGGCTGGCCTTGTGAGCCAGGGCCGGGGGGCCGGCAACATCGCCAATGGCGTAGATGCCTTCAATGTTTGTGCGGCCATAACCATCCACCGGAATGAAGCTGCGGTCCACTTTCACGCCCAGTTTCTCGAGGCCGAGATCCTCGACGTTGCCCTGGATGCCCACGGCTACCAGTGCGTAATCCGCCTCGAGGGTCTTGGTTTCATCCTTGCGGGTATAGGTGACCTTGACGCCTTTGCCCGTGTTCTCGACCTTCTCGATCTTGGCGCTGGTGTTGACTTCGATGCCCTGCTTCTTGAAAGCCTTCGTCAGCTCGGCCGAGCTGTCTTCATCTTCGATTGGGACAATGCGGTCCATCAATTCAAACAGCGTGACCTTCGAGCCCAGCGAATTGAAGTAATAGCTGAACTCAACACCGATGGCGCCTGCGCCGATGACCGCGATGCTCTTGGGGATCTCGCCCAGGACCATGGCCTCGTGGTGCCCCAGCACGCGCTTGCCGTCCACGGGCATGTTAGGAAAGCGGCGCGGGCGCGCGCCCGTGGCCACGATAATGTGGCGGGCCTTGACGGTGTCCGTCACCGCGCCAAACCCATTGGGGCGGTCGGGCTTTTCCGACGGATTGTTGGGTGCGCAGACTTCCACCAGACCCTTGGACGCCAGACGCCCACGGCCCGAAATGCTCGTCACGCCATGCTTCTTGAATAGAAAGGCAATGCCCTTGCTCAAGCCCTCTGCTACGCCACGCGACCGCTTCACGATCGCCGCGATGTCCGGGCTGGCTTTTTCCACGTTAACTCCCAGCCCCTTGGCCTTGTGCTGGATGGTGTGATAGGTCTCCGCGCTCTTCAGCAGGGCTTTGGTGGGAATGCAACCCCAGTTGAGGCAGATGCCGCCGAGGTGCTTGTCCTCCACGCAGCAGGTCTTGAGTCCCAGTTGCGCGGCGCGAATGGCGGCCACGTAGCCGCCTGGTCCCGCGCCCAGCACGCAAACATCAAAGGTGTGTTCCGCCATGGCCTGTTCCTTGAAAGTGCGGCCGGGAGTCTAGCCGCGCCGCGCCGCCTGTGAAGGTCGTGCCTTGCGCAGGCGAAATCCCAGCCAGGCCGCGCCGACCAGGCAAAGGCCAAGGCCCCCCCACCAGCCGCCCCACGCCAGGGCCGAAGCTCGCGCCGAAAGGGGTCCGGAAAACCGATCCAGATATGAAAAATAGGCGGGAGGCAGGGCGAGCATAGTGTGCCGCGCTTCGCCGGCCGGGTTGCGTGGAATCTCGTTGTTGCGGGTGCTGAATCCCGCGGGATAGGTAAACTCGGTCAGCCCCCCGGTCAATGCGAGGCCCAGATTCTTCAGTCGCCGCGGCAAGTGGTGATAGGGGAGTGGCGGCTTCTCGCCGCTGAGTTCATAAAAAACATCCTGCGTGGCCTCCAGTTCCGGGTTCAGGAGACGTGCCGAGGCCTGAAACACCAGTGAGGCCGAACAGAGCAAGATGACCACCGGCGCCAGCAGGCGAAACCGCGTCTGCCTGCGCGCCAGGCCCCAGGCCCGCCTCAGGGCCACGAACCAGAAAGGTCCCAGCACCATCAATTGGTGGGCCAGATAGCGAGGCGAACCCGCCCCCTGCACGCCCGTTCCGGCGTAGAAGCCACAGATCATGAAGGTGTGGGCCACGAGCGCCAGCACCAGCATCAAAGCGCCCGTGCCAAGCCATGCCCGCCCCCGCCGCCACAACACAGGCAACAGCAGCAGCGGAAGGCCAAACCAGAGGGCCCCGTTGTCGTAACCGAAGAGGAAGCTGGAAAGGCGAAGCAACGTGGGCTGCCAGCGGGTGTCAACGCCCAGTTCGTCACGCATCAGGCGCAAGTTGAGCACATAAGGCGAGGCCAGGACCTCGCCCGTTCGAGCATAGTTGTACCACAGCCAGAGCAGGGCAAACGGCAAGGCGGCCAGCACCGTTGCAAGAGCAGACTTCAGAGCGCGGCTGCGCTCGGGCAGAAGCACGAGCCAGAGCAGGAGGGCCAGGGCGCTGAAGGCCCCGTTGAAGCGTACGTTGGCGAGAAAGCCAAAGCAGGCCCCCATACCGAGAGCACAAGCCAGCCACGAACCCTGGCGCGACTTCAGCCCCAGCCAGAGTGCGCTCATCAGCAGCAGTGCGCAGAGGCTCTCTTCCTGCAGGGAGTGACCCCACACCAGCCATTGTCCGAAGAACAGCAGGCACAGCACGCCCAGGGCCGCGCTGCGGCGCGACAGTCGCATCTGGCGCAAAACGGCGAAGCTGACCCAGGCCAGCAGGATGTTGATAAAGGCCGAATATCCCACCGCGATGAACGCGCCGCGCCACAGGTCACGCTCCGTGGCGTCAGCCCCCAGGCTTGCAGCCGCGTTGCCGGCCGCAACAAAGGGCACCAGTACCAGGGACTGGCCCAGGTTCCAAAGACCATAGTGCCGGTTACGCTCACGGTTGTAGTAGACGTTGATGTACTCGTCGTCGTGCCCAACCCAGAAGGGGATGCTTACCTCGGCGCGGGTTACCAGCGCGTCCGCCACCCGCACCCGCACGCTTTCGTCGATGCCCGCGACCTCGGGCACGACCAGCACCGCCGAGAGCGCCGCCACAAAGAGCAGCAGGGGCGGCAGCCATGGCGAGTTTCGCTTCATGGCGCGGAGTATAGCAGGCCGGACGCAGGGGCCCTTGGCGCGGCTCGCGGAACTTTCGAAGTCACGGCCGTTGTCCGTGCAGCCTGGAGACATCGGCGCTAACATGAGCCCTATGAAGATGGAGATAACGAGCGGCGGCAGGCGTTTCACGTACGGATCTCGTTCGGGCCTGCTGTTCATCCGCGTGGGTAGCGGCCCGGACAATGACATCGTCCTGGACGGCGATGCCGCGGTTTCTTCGCTCCATGCCAAAATCGAGTGCTTCATGGGGCAGTGGCGAGTGACGGACCAGATGTCGGACTCCGGCACGCGCCTCAATGGCGAAGCGGTTTACTCGGCGGATCTCAAGGCCAGCGACGTGCTGCAGATGGGCGGCTCGACGCTGCGTATCGTGAGCCTGACCGACACAATGCCCCCTTCCACGGCGCCGACACCAAAAGCGGCCCCGAAGGCGGCCGCCCCGGCTTCACTTCCGCCCAGCCCCGCCGACCGCCCAGTGCAACCCCCGTCCCTGCCTCGCCCTTTCGTGCCCCAGGCCCAGCCGGTCGCCGCATCCTCTAGGCCGGCCGGGAAGAAGGGCAACCCCTGGGGAGGGTTGATCACCCTGGGCTTCATCGGCCTCGTCGTGCTTCTGGTTTGCCTGCCTGTAATCATCGAAGAATTGAGCAGCTCCACACCCGACGAAATCTGGGTCACCGACGAAGCTCCCGAAATCCCGGTAGGGCCGGAGACGGTCAGACCTGAGCCGGGGGCGCCTCGCGCAAAGCCATCCGCCACCTCCAAACGCCTCACTTCGCAGGAAGAGCAGGCGGTTCGAGCCCGCCTGCGCACCCTCACTGACCGCTCCAACAAGGAGAGCTGGGAATCGCGGCTGGAAGCCCTGGACGCCCTCGTGAAGGAACTCGAAGGCCGGGATCACGCCTTGGGCTATCTGCTGGAGAGCACGAGGTTGTCCCTGGCCAATTCCCTGGCCATTGAGCTTTCGCGCCGCAGCAACCAGGACCAGAGCGACATCTTTGATTTGGCATCTCAGGAGAATTTCCGCGAGGCCATTGCGCGCCTCACGTCTTTGAAGGCCTTCCTCGAGGAAAACCCCTACCGTTTGGCTCTGGCGGATCGCGCAGGCCTGAAGGACTACCTCGAACGCACACCGGGCGATCTCGCCGCGCGCAACGAGGCCTTCATCGGTCGCCAGTTCCTGGCTGTGGACGGCGCTTTGGCGCTCGACGATTTCAAGAAAGCCGCGCCGGCACTGGAGAAACTGGCCCGGGACGCGCACATTGACGAAGAGATCCGCAACCTGATGCAGTTGGAACTTCAATCCATCCTCAAATTGCAGGAGAAGCAAACTGCCGGCGAGTGGCCCCCGGCCCGAGCGCCCTTCAACAAGCGCAAGTGGAAGCTGCCGGCCGCCCCCAAGAGTTCGCTGCTGCCAGACGGCGACAGCAGCCAGTACCGGTTCATCAATCCGCTGCGTGACAAACTGGTCAAGGCCGCGCGGGCCGGAGAGATGAAGGGTGCGCAGACACTGGTGTACGGTTGCGAGGCCATCCTTGAATCGGGCGATGGCTGGCGGGTCACGCTCAAAGTGTCTCGGGCGTTGAAGCGCGAAGACGGCTCCCTGAAGCTCTATGCCTACACGCTCACCGAGCAGCCCTCCAACCTGCCCGCGGCGACCGTGGTGCGCCTCTACGAGCAGATTCCGAATGCCTCACGCGCCGAGTTCCTGGGCGCGCTGTGCTACTGCTTTGACAACGGGCTGATGGAAGACGCGCCGCGCCTGGCCCTGAAGCTCTGGAAGTCTGATGAGTCCGTGAAAGCCGACCTGGACGCCCTGCTGGCAGCCAAGCTGAGCATCGAGGTCCCCGAGGGCGGCTTCGTCGAGCGCGATGGCCGCCTCGTGCCGCCCTAGCAGCGTGGCAGCCCGGGCACGGTCCCCGACACGATGGGATGAGATTGCCCCGCAGTTGCGAGACCGCAGGCGAACCCGGCCGGCCCGGCCGTCATTTGCCGCCGGCCGCCTTGCTGATCTCGAAGGCCTTGATGAATTTCTCGCACTCCTCAACCCGGTCCCGGGCGCGGCGTCGTTGCGCGGCATCCTCAACCACAGAACTGGCGCGCATGTAGGCCTGGTATTCATCGCGCGCGTTCACGAAGTCCGAGTTGGCGCTCTCAGGATCGTTGCCCGCCTGGTAAGCCGCACCCCGCTCAAAGTAGGCCGTGGCGCGCACAAAATGGTGGATAGGATCACGCGGATTCAGCGCCTTGAGCTGAGCAGCGAACAGCAGCGCTTTCTCGAGATCGGGGTTCTGGTAGAGCGGGTCAACGACCAGGGAGCACTGTTCGAGAATGATAGCGCGCCGCATGCCGCGTTCTTCCCGCACGGATTCCAGCATCTCGCTGCGATAGCGGGCCTGGAGGTCCACAAGGAATGGATTCTCGGTGACATCGTTGTAGTCCGCCTTTTCCGCCTTGTTGAGCATCAGGCGTTCGAACTGCTCGTGCTGCTGCACAAAGCGCGAGAAGTAGGACAACGCGGATTCATAGTTGCGCCTGGCCTCGGTCTTGTACTCAGTCTTCACACGCGAATCGATGATGATCGAACGGGCGTGGCGCTCCACCTCGTTGACTGGCCGGCCCATGGCCAGGCTCTGCTGGCGGGCCTCCTCAAATGCCATGTCCAGGAAGAAGGCGCCCATGCTCAGGAACACAAAGCCGAGGTCGCGGTCAATCCAGAAGTAACGCATCTGGTCCGTGCCGCGCTTCTGCTCACGGTCACGGCGTTCAAGTTCAAGGAAGGCATCGCGCGCCTCCTGCAGGTCCTTGAGGGCCTTCTTGCGCCAATAGAAGCGCACGTCGGACCAATAGGTGCGGACAAGGGCCGCCGACTCCCGGGCCAGTTGGGGGTCTTCGGCCCGAAGGTTTCCGCCGTCACGGGCCGTTTCAATCACCCATTGGAGGTCTTTGATGACCAGGGTTTCACGTTCTTCGCCAAACTCGACGGGGCGGCCCCTGGAATCCACTTCGCGGCGCGGCAGGCGCGGCGCTTCGGGCCGGGTGCGTGTATTGGGATCGAGCGGCATCGACGAGGGATCGTGGAAGATTTCGTAGATGGCCAGGAGCTTGTCACGCCCGGAAATCAGCACGGCATAGAGGTCGCTGGCGCGCTTGAACTCCGCGCGCCGCGTGGCTTCTTCCTTGGCTTCGAAGGCGCGGTGCAGCGTGGCTTCAATCTGGGCAAGGCAGAGCACACCCTCGCCCAGCTTCTCGCTCTTACTCACGTTGACGCCGTGCCGGCGGAACTTGCAAAGTGCCAGACCGAGCTGGGCGCGAAAGCTGTCGGGTGAAACGCGCAGGGCATCTTCAAACTTGGTCAGGGCTCCGCGAACGTAGCCGGGCATCCCCTCGGGGCGATAGTCATCAACGAGCCCCAGTTGAAGCAGGGAGTAGGCCTGAATGTTGATAGCGGTGGCAACGTAGCCTTTGTCCTTGACCTTCTTTTCCCGCACCAGACGCTCGGCCTGCTCGGCGTAGCGGTGCGCGGCCTGATAGGTGCCATCGTCATAGGCAGCCTTGGCCTGCTGAAGCATGTCGTTGACGCGCTTTTCCGGGTCGGTCTCCGTGCCGGGGTCGTTGCGGCGCAGCAGATCATCACCGCTGACGCGCCCCTCCTCTTCCTCCCTGGAGCGCTCTCCGGCTCCACCGATGCCGCAGGAGGCGAGAAGGAACGCCGCAGCCAACGCCATTGCGCAATGAACTGGTTTCATGGAAGTCGTCACTCACCGCCGGGGAGCGGACCAACGCCGGGGAATTCGAACCGTGCAGTATATGGCTTTGCCCCCCTTTTGCAAAAGGTTATGGCATGGCGCGGGCCAACAGCTTATATGCTTTAAGCGACCGCCCCCCGCGGTCCAAGCGGGAGATGTACATGAACTCCATCGCGCGCATCCTGGCCGCCACAGACCTTTCTGACAACTCCATGGCTGCGCTGCACACATCGGTGCTGCTGGCGGAGCTGTATCAGGCCGAGTTGCATGTCGTCACGGTCGTTCCGGCTCGGCAGGGCAATACGGAGGACCTGCTGGGTAAGGCCCGCAAGACCATTGAAGTCCGCGCCGCCGACGAACTGGCCAAACTGTGCGCCCGGCTCAAGAAATCGCCCGTCAATGTGCAGACCCGCGTGGTCACCGGTGAAGTCGTACCGACCGTGCTGCAACTCGCACATGATCTGAAGATTGACCTGACGGTGGCCGGCACCCGCGGCATGGGCAGCAAGGACCTCGGCAGCATCGGCGGCGTGGCCGAGCGTTTGGCCCACGCTGCGGCCACGGACGTCCTGCTGGTACGTCCCGACCACAGCGACCTTTTCAACCATATCTGCGTCGCGGTGGATTTCTCGGAGCTCAGCGTCATGGCACTCAAGCGCGCGGCGGAAATTGCGCGCCTGATGAAGGTCAAGGAATTGAAGCTGCTCCATGTACTTCATCTTCCCGATGAATACTGGCTCACCGGCCTGAGCGAGAAAGAGTCCCTGGCCAAGCTCAGCGGATTTGCACGCCAGCACATGCAGGAAGCGGTGGCCGGTGCCGGCCTCAAGTCGCTCCAGACAGTCGAATGCTACGAAGAGGGCAAACCTGCTGAAACCCTGGCCCGCATGGCCGTCGCCAACAAGGCCGACCTGCTGGTGATGGGAAGCCACGGCGGCACGGCGGCGTCTTCCGCCGTAGTGGGCAGCGTCGCGGCCAAGACCATAAGGGCCATTCCGGCCAGCCTGTGGATTGAAACAGACCCCAAGTTCAAGCTCGGCTTCCTGCGAGCGTTGGGCAAGCTCATGGGCCTGGTCAACGACTGAACGGTTCTATCCGCGCCACCCCTCCATACCCCAGTCCCCAATCAGCCGCGCTCCAGGTAGTCGCGCTCGGCATCGTCGTCAATGAGCATGGTGCCTGTACCGCCGCGCGTGAAAATCTCTTTGAGCAGGGCGTGCAGCCTCAAGCCGTTGATCAGGTAGGCGCGCTTGACGCCGCCGCGCAGAGCGTCAATGACCGCCTGCAATTTGGGCACCATGCCGCCGGATGCCCCGCCCTCGGCGATGAGTTTTTCAGCCTGGCTGATCGTCAGGTAGCTGTAGCGGCTGGCGGGATCAGCGACATCCTTGAGCACACCGTCAGTGTTGCTGAGGATGATCAGTTTCTCGACTTGCATCTCGCTGGCCAGCGCGCAGGCCACGGTGTCGGCATTGATGTTCAATACCCTGCCCTCGGTGTCGGCCGCCAGGGGGCTGATCACCGGCACGTAGCGGTTCTCCATCAGAGTGCGCACGAGGGCGGGGTTGACATCCCTGACATCGCCCACGTTGCCGAAGTCGATCTCGAGGCTCTCGCCGGTCTTGGGGTCGGTGATGCGTTTGGGCGGGCGCTTCTGGGCGAGGATGACCTCGCCGTCGAGGCCGTTTAGCCCTACCGGGCGCGCCCCATGCTTCTGCAGGGCAGCCAGGATGTCGGTATTGATGGAACCCCAGACCATCTTGGCCATTTCCAGCGTCTTGTCGTCGGTGATGCGGCGGCCGGCGACTTTCTCGGGCTGGACCCCCAGTTGCTTCATCATCTCGTCCAGCTGCGGGCCGCCGCCATGGACGACGACAATGCGGATTCCGACCTGAGCCACCATGGCCACGTCTTCCGCAAAGGCATCGAGCGCGTCGCGAGTGCTGGCAATCTCACCGCCGACCTTGACCACAAACACCTTGTCACGATAGCGCCTGAGATAGGGCAGGGCCTGAAGCAGAACTTTCACGTCTTCCATAGGGCGGATTCTCTAGGCGTGCGCTGCACGGCATGTCCGCGAAAACTCTGCCGGCGCCCTGCACGTTCGGGCGCAATACCGTCACTCTTCAACAGTTGCTCCCCACCGTTTCCGGGCGCGGGCGGGCAATATACTCCCGCTTTCCTTTTGGGTAAGAGTGCTTCAAGATAGGCATCTGCCCCGCCTGGAGTTCAAATCCAATGCCCAACCTGACCGCCCCACTGAAGACCGACCTCCAAAACGCCGCACGCAAGCTGCGCCGTCTCGTCGTGCAGTCTTTGGCCAAAGCGGCCAGCGGCCACCCGGGCGGCTCTCTGGGCATGGCCGACGTGTTTACGGCGCTGTTCTTCGGCGGTTTTGTCCGGCATGACCCCAAGAACCCGCATTGGGCACAGCGTGATCGAGTGGTGCTCTCCAACGGCCACATCTGCCCCATTCTTTATGCAACGCTGGCTGCCCGGGGCTACTTCCCCGAGGCCTGGCTGGACAGCCTGCGCCAAGTGGACTCTCACCTCCAGGGACACCCCGCGCTGAACAAGACCCCCGGCGTTGAAATGTCAACGGGCAGCCTGGGGCACGGCATCGCGACGGCCGTGGGCATGGCTCTGGCCCTGCGCCTCGATCGCTCGGACTCGCGAGTCTATGCCCTGATGGGCGATGGCGAACTGCAGGAGGGCCTCTGCTGGGAGGCCTTCATGGCGGCCGCCCATTATCGACTGAGCAACCTCGTGGTCATCATCGACCGCAACGACGCCCAGATTGACGGCAAGACCACCGAAATCATGAACATCGACCCTCTGGACCAGAAGTTGGCCAGCTTTGGCTTTCAGGTCATCACCGTGGACGGGCACAGCTTCGAGAGCCTGTTCGACGCCCTGAATGCTGCCCAGTCGGCTGTCGACCGCCCTGTGGCCTTGATTGCCAACACCGTCATGGGCAAAGGCGTCAGCTTCATGGAGAAAGAGGGGCACAAGTGGCACGGCAAGGCGCCCAGCACCGAACAGGCCACTCTCGCCCTGAAGGAAATCGGCGCGTAGCAATCGAGCCTGGTACCAAGCCGGGGGCGCTGAGCGCCCCGGCGCATTTCCATCACCGGGTTTCGAAGAACTTTGCGAGGCGCGGCTCGCCGGCCAACTGCGAAAGCAGCGGGTCTGACTTGATGCGAACGCGGTTCATGTAGCCATCCTCAAAGGCGTCCATCAGGCACTGCACGGCGCGGCTGCGCGAAGCGGCAGCCGCAATACCGCTTTGGCCCTCCATCAGACGCAGTTGGCCCTGAGCCTGCAGCATGTGGTCGGCAGGAAGCAGGTTGCGGCCGATGCGCGCAATCAGCGTGGCATCGATGCGGAACAGGTGCAGCCAGCGCTGGGGGTTGGCGCCGCTGACGGCAAGAATGCGGGCGATATCCAGGCGGTCGCGAGCATCGGGCACGCCGGTCAACTGCATCAACTCGGGGTAGCGGCGCGCGTGGTCGGCCCAGCTCGCAAGCTGGCCGCGCCACTCCTCGGGCAGTGCGGCAGGCGCGGCTTCAAGTTCAACAAACAGGGGCTGGGCCGCCACAAAATCGCCCTTCATGGTCAAGGCCCTGGCCTTGAGCAACTGCGCCAGGGGGGGCCTGGCCGGCAAGGCCAGCACTCTCTGGGACAGCCGCACCATTTCATCGTATTCGTGGGACTGAAGCAGAATCCGCCCCGCCGTGCCGAGGGCCTTGGTGCCCTGCCCCTGCCCCTCCTTGATCATGGCCTCAACGAGATTCTCAAGGCGGCTGTAATCGCCAATGCTGGAGGTCAGCTCCACCTCCATGAGGTTCACCATCAACGGGTCCATGCCTCGCGCCTGCCGCATGGATCGCACGTGTTCGGCCGCCTGGGTGAGATTGCCTTCGCGCACGCAGATGCCCAGGAGCAAGCGGTGGGCTTCGCCATAGCTGGGATAGAGCGTGATGGCCTGGCGTAGATCGGCAATGGCCGCTTCGCTCTTCTCGCCCTGAACGAGCTTGGCCCGCGCGAAGTAGCCGCGCGGGTCATAGGGGAAGCGCTGGCAGAATTCGTTCCAGGGATCGATACGGGTCATCTTGTTGTCGGAGGCCTCGGCGTAACGCGAATCCAGCCAGGCCAGGACGGGCAGGTTGGGTTTGAGTTCACGGGCTTTTTCAAGGTAATTGCGGTTGCGTCGTGCGATGGTTTTCAGGCTGGCGCGGGCGCGTGTTCCACCCGAGTAATCGAACATGGCGAGCAACGCATATATCTCCCAGAGCGGCGTGCCCTCGCTTTGGGACTCCAGCTTGCGCAATTCGTCGGCAAACTGGTCCAACTCGCGCAGGAACGCAAAGGCATCGAGCTTCTGGTGAGACTCTCCAAGGTCCACAAAGAGCTGCGCGATCTTCGCGTACATCGAACCGGGCTCGGCGGCATCCCGCACGGGTACGAAGCGGCGGAACACCTCCTCCAGGCTGTTGGCCAGGGTGTCAGACAGCACTTTGCGCTGCAGGTCGTACATGGCAAAGCTCATCAGCGCTTCCACATGGCCACGCCCGGTCTCCGCCGCGGTGAGTCGATCAGCCTCGGCGAGGTGGTCCAGCGCTTCGTCGTCATGACCGAGGTCGGCCAGCACGGCCCCCAGCTCGAGATGGGCCTGGGCAAAGGCGGGGTCAAGCCTGATGGCTTCAGCGTAATGCTCGGCAGCCTGCTGCCAGCTGGTGGCGCGCATGGCGTAATTCGAAATCGTGGCGCTGCGCGCCCGCAAGTCGGCGGCCTTGCTGTAGGGCCCCAGGGCAGCCCGGCGCGCCGCCAGCTTGGCGGCCTCGCGGCGCTCTTGCTCGGCCTTCTCTTTCTCGAGGCGGGCCGAACGGTCCGCCTGCTCGCGTGCCAGTTGCTCCGCCTTGAGTGCACGGTCGGCCTCGGCTGCCTTGCCGCGCTCGAGGTCCAGTTCGCGTTGCTGCGACGTGGCCTGCTCCATGGCGAACTGCGCCTGCACCGCGGCGGCCACGCCCAAGCCGAGCAGCAGAACGACCGTGACCAGGGTCCAAACGGCGGCGCGGGTGGGGTTGCGCTTGCCCCATTTCAACATGCGCGCCACGAAGTGGTCGCGGCGGGCGGAAACGGGCAAGGCGCCCTGGTAGTTCTCAAGGTCGCGCTTGAAGTCGCGCACGGTGGGGTAGCGCCGCTCGCGCTTTTCGGCCATGGCCTTGATCGCAATGGCCACGAGTTCCGGCGCGTGGCGGCGCGCCCTTTCCCGGCCGGCCTCTGAGAACGCGCGGGCCAGGTCCTTGTCGGCCAATACTTCCTCCAGTTTCTGGCGCGGAGGCAGCAAGCGATGCTCGCGTGCCGCTTCCAGGGCGGCCGTCATGGTCGGGGCCAGGAAGGGCGGCACGAGGCACAGCGTCTCGTAAAGCATGGCGCCCAGGCAGAAAACATCAGTGCGCTGGTCTACGTGGCTGATCTCTCCGCGGGCCTGCTCGGGCGACATGTAGGCAGGCGTGCCGGAGACGGTGCCCTCACGGGTGCGCGTCGAGTCGTCATCCGAGGCCCCAAGGCTGACGTCAAGCTTGTAGCCCTCGGCGTCGGTCGCCTGCGAGTCAACCTGCTTGGCAAGGCCCCAGTCCATGACGAGGACTTCACCGAACTCGCCCACCATGATGTTTTCGGGCTTGAGGTCTCGATGCACTATGCCCTTGGAATGGGCGAACTCAATGGCGTCGCAAACCTTAAGCAGCACATTCAGAAGGTGGGCCGGAGTGAACTCGGCCAGCGTGGGAGCATGACCCTGCCGCAACTTGTCGAGCACGCCCCGAAGCGAGCGCCCCCTGACGCGCTTCATGGTGAAGTAAACGCGGCCCTGGCTGTCGAGGCCCAACTCGTGCACCGGCACGATGTTGGGGTGTTCCAGCGAACCCGTAAGCTGGGCCTCGGCGATGAAGCGTTCCACGGGGCCTGTGGACACCCTGCCCTGCCCCCCGCCATCACTGCCCGAGCCGCTGCCGCTCTTGCGCGTGTCGCGCAGCAGCACCTTCATGGCCACTTTTCGGTCCAGATCTGAGTCGTGGACTTCGAGCACGGCGCCCATGCCGCCTCGCGCGATTTCGTGCAGCACGCGATAACGCTCGGACTCGTGGTGACCCGTGGCCAGCTCGCTGCGGGCCTCCGCGGCGGCCTTCCTGGCTGTCTTCTCGCTCAGGCCGTCAAGATCCAGGAGGGTGCTGCCGCCTGCGGCAAAGGCGGCCACCTGAGAGTCGCCCACCCGCTGCATGGACGCCATGGAATCCAGCTCGAGAAAACCCGAGTTGAGCTCCAGGGTGGAATTGCGGTTTTCGTCGCTGCCGTCCATGGAGCTATGCTCGAGTGCCTCTCGCAGTCCGCCGCCAGAATCGGTAGCCCGGACTTGCTGACAGGAAACAACGGCCGGAGCGTCGGGCAAAGCCCGCCACCCCGCCGGCCCGTCCAGTCAGGCGGGCCAAACCGACTGCCGCAAACCCTTGGATCAGCAGTCTGACAATGGTGCCCCCGCGCGCCCTTTTCTCACGGGCCGCAGAGTGTATCGCTCCTGTTTAACACCCGACAGTGCCGCGGGTTGCCTCAAAGATACTACTCGAATTCGACCAACAGAGCCTTCCATTGCTCCATTTCGTGCAGCGGTGCGAACTGACTGTCGGCTTTCAGCTCCTTTACGGACAAGCCCCGCTGAAGTGCCAGACGAAGCAGCGCGATGCAAGTCAGCTTGTGTTGCTCCAATCGGGTTTCGAGCGGCGGAGCCGTCGGAGACTTGGGTGCATCCTCCGCCGCGCCCTGTTTCAAAGCCTCAAGCGCCCGAAGTTCGTACACCGCATAAAAGTAAGCCGCCTGCAGATCCAGCGCGGCATCACCGAAGTCCTGGCGCGCCTTGCGGCCCCAGGCTGAGGCATGGCGCCAGCGCCCCTTGTAGGCCTCGGCGAATGCCAGATCGTAGCACTCTGCGGCACCACCGGGCTGGCGGTTCTCAGTGCGCAAGGCCTCGGCGCGCAGGAGGCGACGCATGCGGTCGAGGGCGCCCGTGATCGTGGCGTTATCGGGAACCAGTTCGTTGGCTCTCTCATAGGCCTTGGCCGCTTCGGCGTACTGATCGAGCCCCTCTTCCGCCGTGCCAAGAAAGAACTGGGCGTTGGCGTCCTTGGGCGCGTGCTCGATGTACCTGAGCGCGCAGAGCTTCGCATCGGCCCAGCGCTTGAGCTTGACGGCCGCGCGTGTCGCGTGGGAGGCGCCGCGGCCAAAGCCCGCATCTGCGGCAAAAGCCTTGAGCCAGGCCTCCAGCGCCGCGGCATCGTCGCCCTTAAGCTGCAACGTGGCCCCCAGGTAGTAAAGCGCAATGGCCGAGTCGGGCTTGAGCTTGAGCCGCTCGGCCGCAAGCACGGCAACCTCATCCACCTGCTGGAGGTTGAAGTGGGCGCTGCACAGGTGATCGAAAGGCTCGTCCCACTGCGGGCTCAAGGCCACGGCCTGGCCCAGCGACTTCACGGCTTCCGCATGGCGGTTCTGAAGCGCCAGCGAGCGGCCATGCCAGTGGTAGCCGGTGGCCTCCTCCGGAAACTCGCGAATGTAGGCCGCTGTCTCCTCCTCGGTCTGCTTGAACTTGCGCAGATAGGCGAGCTGGTTGAAGTACTCGAAGGCGTAGCTGGGCTCGGAGCGATGGAGATCAAACCCCGTTCGCAGTGAAGCCAGCGCCTTTTCATGCTCGCCCAGTTCACGCTGCGCCAGGCCAAGACTGATCCAGGACAGAGCGTCGTCGGGCCTCAGTTCAGTGGCCCGAAGCGCGTAGGCGTGGGCCTTCTTGGGGTCCTGGGCTCGCCGCGCAGCGCGCGAGGCGTTGCAGAGCGGCGCGATGCGGTCTTTCTTCAGGGCCAGGCTTTGCTCATAGGCGTCCAGGGCTTCGGCATACTGCCCCAGGGCATAGAGGCAGTTGCCGTACTCGTTCCAAAGTTCGAAGGCCTTGGGATGCTCCTTGAGCGTTTCATAGGCCAGTACGCAACCCTCAGCGTATTGCCCGCGCCGGTAATGAATCGTGACCAGGTTGCTCGGAGGGCCGTAGTTCCACGGCATCAGTTCCCTGGCCCGGTTCAGGTCCTGTTCGGCTGAGTCGATGTCCCCGGCAGCAAGGTGTGCCGTGCCGCGCTCGTTGTACAGCAGCCCGCTGGACTGGTGACGCAGCAGTCCCTCGGTCAAGGCGCGCACGGCCAGCTTCGGGTCGTGCAGCAAGTTGGGCTCTCGGCCGTTCTCCTTCATGCGCCGCGCATAGACGCTGCCCTCGAGGTACCAGGGCTCCCACAGAGTACGGTCCATATTCTGGGCTCGGCCGGCCAGCAGCAGAGCGGTATCGAGGCGGTCGCCCAGCAGGGCCACAAAGCCCAAGCCTACAACGGCGTAGGGACTCTCCGGGTCTACCGTGGCAGCCTGCTCGTAGAGCCGGGCCGCGGCCATCACGTCGCCTTCAATGATACGTTTGACATCCGCCGCATAGACCAGGGCGCGGGCATCGCCTTTGCCGCCCTGACGCGTCTGGGATTCGTGGGCCTGCACGAACAGTCCTGCCGCGCGGGCATCCTCAAACCACTGATAGAGCAGGGCCAGTTCGAAGCTCGCCTCGGGAAACTCGGGGTCTTCCTTCAGGGCTTCCGAGAACGAGGACTCGGCCAGGCTGAAGGCGTTGGCGCGCAGCTCGCGCTCGCGGATACTGCGGGCGCGCGCGGCATGATCTCGACCGCGATTGTAGAGCTGTGTCGCCCGCGCACGCTGAAGCAGGGCCTTTTCGCGGGCCATGGCCGCTTCCTTGGCCTGCTGCTCGACGCGCGCCTTTTCTTCGAAGGCGGCCATGGCCTTCTTCTCCGAGCGTTCGCGCTCAAGCTCGGCCTGCATGCCCTTGTCGCTCTCGGCCCGGGCACGGCGCTCGGCTTCCAGCAGGGTCTGCCTGGACTCAGCTTCGCGCATGGAGGCATCGGCCAGCACCCAACCCAGCACCGTTGCCGCCACGAGCACTATGGCGAAAGCCGCCGAGGCCGATGCGGCAAGGGTGGGATGGCGCCGCACCCACTTGGCCGCGCGCACAGCCAGGGGGTCGCGCCTCACGCTGACGGGGCGGCCCGCGACGAAATTCTCCACGTCGCGCTGCATGTCGCGAACGCTGGCATAGCGATCAGCGGGATCGACGGAAAGTGCCTTCATGGCCACGGCCGCCAGCTCCGCCGGAATGCGGCCGCCGGGCAAGTGGGCCAGTCGGTAGCGGATAGTGGGATCCTTGGCGGCCCGTGTCAGGGGCTCGATTATGCGCCCTTCGGCCGCGCTTGCGATGAGTTGCGTGGCGTCGGAACCCTCATAGGGTGGCCGCAGACACAGAAATTCATAGAGCATGGCGCCCAGCGCGAACACATCGGTGCGTGCGTCGATACGTGCAAGCTGACCGCGCGCCTGTTCCGGCGCCATGTAGGCGGGGGTTCCCACCACCGTACCGTCGAGGGTGAACTCGGGGCTGGACTCTCCAGCGGCGCGGCGCTCGGTGCTGTCAGTTTCTACGCTGGAGGGCACCGCGTCGGCGGGGCGACTGAGCACCCGCGACAGTCCCCAGTCCATGACGAGCACCTCGCCAAAGGCCCCCAGCATGACGTTGGCGGGCTTGAGATCGCGGTGAACCACCTGGTGGGCGTGGGCAAACGAAAGAGCCTCGCAGATTTTCAGAAAGACGGCCAGCATGCGGTCGAGGGGGTACTCGGCCAAAGCCTGTCTATCGCCGGCGCGCAGGCGGCGAACGACTTCGCTCAGGGGCACGCCTTTGACCATCTTCATGGTAAAGAACACCCGTCCCTGCGCGTCGCAGCCCAGCTCGTGGACCGGAACGATACCCGGGTGCTCCAACTGGCCGGTGACCTGGGCCTCCTCAATGAAGCGACGAAGCTCACGCTGGCTTCGTTCACTGTGGCCGTCCGTACGATCGGGGCGCAACACCTTCATGGCCACGTCGCGGCGCAGATCGGTGTCCCGCACGCGGAGCACCACGCCCATGCCGCCGCGTCCCAGTTCACTCCTGGGCTCGTAGCGGCTCTGGGGCATGGCCGACGCTCGCAACCTCTCGGTAAAGCTTTTCTCCCTGCTGTTGGCATGGGCAGCGGTGGTCTGGTTCGAAGGCGCGGACGCAGCCTCCAGTTCAACACCGTCGGTCAGGGATGTGCCCGTGATATGTGCCAGCCGTCCGATGGCACTGGCGTGCCCCTGGGAGGCGTCCAGACTGAGCAGGGTTTCGCCGTGCGGAGTGGAAGCCACGCCGGCACTGAGATCGAGCAGCGTTTCCTGTCCTTCATAACCCTGGAGAATCCGCAGTTCTTCGTCGGGTCCCCGGTCCGGTGGCTTTGTCACGATCCGCTCCCTGCTGGACGGCCGGACAGTATGTTCAACGGGCGACATCGGAGAAAGCGGCTTGTAGCACCTTTTGCCCTTTCACCTCGGTTCTCGATGCAAGGTCTTGACACCAGAACTTGACCCGCGAGGCGAAATTGCAAGAGTTGCGCGGCTATTTCGTCATGAACGCCGGAGTTTCCGGCCCAACCTCAGGAGCCCATATGGCTGTCAACGTCGGACAAAAGGCCCCGGCATTCGCCGGCAAGGCGGTAGTCGGGGGCGCATTCAAGGACATCAAACTCGAGGACTACAAGGGCAAGTGGGTCGTGCTCTGGTTCTATCCCCTGGCCTTCACTCCTGTCTGAGGAACCGAGGTTCCTGGGTTCCAGGAAAAGCTCGGAGAGTTTGAGAAGCTAAACGCCACCGTGATTGGTTGCTCGGTGGACAGCTGGTTTGCCAACAAAGCCTGGGTGGAAAGCGGCACGCTGGCGGGCGGCATCAAGAAGCTCGACTACGCGCTGCTCAGCGACCTTTCAAAGAACATCGCGCGCGACTACGGAGTCCTCAATGAGACCACGGGGTTTGCCATGCGCGGCACATTCCTGATCGACCCCAACGGCGTGGTGCAGGCCTATTCCGTGAACCCGGCTGCCCTGGGCCGTGACGTGGACGCCATCCTGCGCGACCTCGCCGCATTGAGCCTGGGCAAGCCCTGCCCAGTCAACTGGAAGCCGGGCAAGCCTACGCTGTAAGCAGCGCCGGCCTCATCGAGCAGCCGTGGTGCATTCGCCGGCCGGGCCTCAGGGCCCGGCCGGCGCAGCTACTTCTGGGAATTCAGGAAGTCCTCTTCGAGCTTTTTCCACCTGGCACCGTCCAGGCCAAAGGCTTCTTCGAAGGACTTGAGCTGGCCCTTGGCGGCAATCTCTCCGCGCAGGTCCATGCCGATGAACTTCAGCAGGCCTTCACGGTAGATCTTCCTGCCGCCCTGCTCGTGGTTGTAGAGAAAGCAAAGCAGGGCGTCGCCGTAGGCATAGCCCAGCAACTGGAAGTTGTCGACACTCGAGAGCGACTCCGCCAGCTCTTCGCTGATTCCCTTGAACTTGCGGAAGTTCTCCCGCAGCCGCGCCGCGCCTTCAGCGACACTGGTGATCTCCAGCAAATCGCGCACGCCCAGGGCCGGGCCCCCGAAGCTGAGAATCGCGCGGCGCTCGGCATCGCGCTCATAGGGCTGGCGCCAGGTGAACAGCAACCGGCTCAAGGCCGGCAAGGAGTCAAAGAAGGCGCACTCCAGTACATTGCGCTGTACCGCCTCGGAGGACACCTGATAGATGCCGCTGGCGCAACGCACAGGCGTCAGAATGCAGCGGAACAGGTGGCGGTTGAGCATGAATGAATGCAGGACGCCGCGCGTCTTCTGCTGCTCGTCCCGCAGCAGCGGTTCGGCACTGTAGAAGTTGAACAAACGGCTCAGAATGCTGAGCGAAAGGCTGGCCTCGAGGTGCATGGCGTCGCGGGAGCTCATGCCGAGGTGTTCGATGCTGGCGCAGATGCGCTGCCCCTTGAGCGTGTAGAACGCGACGTCCTGATTGTCGATATTCTCGCCAAAGTCGCTGGCCAGGGCTCGCAAAGCCCGGAAGCTAGGCACGAGCAGTACCTCCAGCGGGGTCGTCTCTCTCTCTGCCTCGGAGACACCCTGCGGCAGCGATCGCTTGAGCCCGAGGGCTCTGGCCCAGTCCTGCTCGAAGTGCTCCCACAAACGCTTGAGTATGGCGCGCGCTGGGGCCGCCCTTTCTCGCGCCGATGCCTCGCCCTCGGCGCCCGCCTTGGCTTCGGCCTCGGTGAGCTGCACGTACAGCAGGTGCGGCTTCTCGCCCAGATAAGTCCAAGTCACGCGCTTGCCGGCCCGTTCCTGACGAAAACGGTTGAACGCGGCGCGCTCAGCCAGGAGATTGGGGTTTGCGGCCTCGAGTTCCTTCAAGACCCGCTCGAGCTTGTCGAGACGCTCGCAGCACGCCTGCATGGCCGCGACCGTCTCGGGCTCCGACCAGCCCGACGGGCTTTTGGCTTCGTGACCCGCGAGTTCGTCGCGAAGTTCGCTGGCGCCCTCCTGCTCAGCCTCAATCAAGACCGACGCCCGCTTGAGCAGGGCCGCAAAGTCGAACTTCTCGCGCCCCAGCATTTTCTGCACCCGCAGGAAGGTGGGGTTGGGCTTGCCACCCGCCAGTTCCGGCTCGCGATTGCTCACCAGAAGCAGCACGCGGCGAACCTCCTGCTTCAATTCCAGCGGCGCCATTTCCTCCGCCAGGGTCAGCAACTGGCTGCTTTCAAACCTGCCTCCGTTACCGTCGTAGATCCGATTGAGCGTGGCTCGGGCCACCACCAGCAAGTCCGTCCGGCCCAGTTTGGCCGCCACCGCGCGCTGGTAGAGCTGAACGGCCGCCTCGGGAGAAAGGGTGATGTCGTCCGCGTCGCGCAGAATCCGCGCGCGTTCGTCCAGCTCACGAGGCTTTTCGGCCACCACTTCATTAGACCTGGGTGCGGCGTTAGGGGCGCCGCTGGAACTGCCTCCCCGCAACAAGAAGAACCCGCCCACGACCAGAAGCACCACCAGGGCCAAGCCCCCGGCCATCAGCGGCAAAGCCTTGCTCGATGCCGCCGGCGCTACGGAGAGCGCAGAGGACGCGGCCACCGGAGCCACGCGGCTTCGGCCTGAAGAGGCCGCAATCGACCTGCCGGACGTGGCCCGGCCCTTCACAGCCGCCGTGCGCGCGGAGGTCTCCTTGCGCAATACTTGGGCGCCAGCATTCATCTCGACGGAGGTGTCCGTAGCCAGAGGCGCCGCCGCCTGCGATTGCGTGGGGACAAGAATGGCCGCCCCGCATTGCTTGCACTTCGCGCTCTGACCTGCCTGAGCAAAGGGCACGCGATAAAGCGTTCCACAGGCGTTGCAGGAGAAGCTGATGACGTCGGCCATGATTTACCCGGCAAACAGACGCGGTCCGTAATGACACCAAATTGCGAAAAATCGCACTCTCGGAAAGTGACTATCTTAACGTCAATGGAGGTCCAGCAAAAGCGCCAGCCTGCTCGGCATAGCCTACCTGCTTCCGGCAGCCTTGTAGGCCATGGGCGTGGCCCTTGCCGGGGCCTTTACAGGTTTTCATTCGTCGCTATCATTCGCGCCCCGTTGCGGGTGTAGCTCAGTGGTAGAGCGTCACGTTGCCAACGTGAATGTCGTGGGTTCGAACCCCATCACCCGCTCCATGCAAAGCGCCCCCGGCCCGGGGGCGCTTTGCTTTTCACCCGGCCAGGACGTGCCATGCCCGCCCGACTCAAGCCCCTCATCCGCCACGGGCCCACGCGCCGCAAGAAAGCCTCCGGGCCTTTGACTGATTCGCGCCGGCGCCTGCTCCGTGCGATGGACCTGCTCGAGGCCAATCTCGGCCAGCCCCAGTGGGACGGGCCCAAGGACGCCCTTGAAATCCTGGTCTTGACCATTCTCAGCCAGAACACCAACGACAGAAACGCCCTGGCGGCCTACCAGAACCTCGTGCGCAAATTTCCCGCCGGACCCGCCAGACCGGACTCCCTGCCCAGAAACGCCGAAGGCCAATTGGATAAGGTCAAATTGCGCCTGAGCGACGCAGCGCGGGCCGTGGCCCCGCCGCGCTGGGAAGACGTGGCGTCTCTGCCCGCAGACGAACTGGCCCGGGTCATTCGCGTGGCGGGTTTGCCCGGATCCAAGGCCGCGAGCATCCTTGCCCTGTTGCATTGGCTGCAGGAACGCGGCGGCTATCGCCTGGAAGAGCAGATCGGAAAGCTGGGCATTGAACAGGCCATGGCTGAAATGACCCGCATCAAGGGAATTGGCATCAAGACGGCGGCGGTCACCCTGATCGAGGCCATGGGCGCCGATCTCTGCCCCGTGGATACCCACGTTCACCGCATCATCAATCGGCTCGGTATCGTGCAGACCAAGGCCGACCGCGACCGAACTTTCGCCATGCTGCGCGAGATGATACCCGCGGGTCGGGCCTACGCGCTGCATCACAACCTGCTGACATTCGGCCGCACCATTTGTCTGGCACGGGCGCCCCAGTGCGACAAGTGCCCGCTGGCAAAACTCTGCCCAAGCTGCGGCAAGGCCTGAACGCCCCTATTCCACTTTGAGGGACTTGAGAAACGGATTGGAAGGCAGCAGTTCGCTTCGGCGAGCTCCCCCCTCCATGGCATCCAGCATGGACTCAAGCTGGGCAAGCTGATCCTGGAGCTGCCAGTTCCAGCGATCCGTCTGTACCGCGTTGACCCGGGCCGAGGCCATACGGAAAGCCTCGCGATTGCCCTGTTCCACGGCACGGCGGCACTGCTCGAGGTAGGCGCCCGTTGCTATTTCGATGAAGCGCGCGGGTGCGGCCTTCTTCAACGCCGCCAGCGTGCTGGAAAGACCCGCTTCATCCAGGGCATCCACCAGCGCCGAGGACGCCTCCCGTAAGGCGTTGCCACTGGCCGTCTTGAGAGCTTCCATCAGCGTTTCCAGCGCGACCACTTCGCCCAGCCCCGCGCGAAAACCCAGCAGGGACATGCGCGCTGCCATGATGTGGGCAATACCGGCAGCCTTTTCCTTGCCTCCGAATTTTTCTTCGGTCGCGGCCAACCTGGTTTCCGCCACGTCCAGGATGCGCTTGAGCAGGGCCCGGTCACACAGACGCATGACACGCGCCAGGCGCCGGCGCTTTTGCGCGTCAGTTTCCAGCATGCCCCCTGCCAGGCGCTCGACTGCGGCATCGGTCAACTCCGAGCAGCCCTCAAACAGGGCAATCAACCGCCCGCCCAGCACGGGGTCCTGGGCGGTGTTGAGCCGCTCCAGCACGCGCGCGAGGTCCTCCTTGCCGGCTTGG
This sequence comes from Planctomycetota bacterium, assembly GCA_019186845.1. Taxonomy (GTDB): domain Bacteria; phylum Planctomycetota; class UBA8742; order UBA2392; family UBA2392; genus UBA2392. The sequence goes on from JABARW010000016.1 coordinate 44,992, forward strand.
CCCTTGAGCACGGCGGCGGCCAGCGCCTGCTGTGTATCAAAGCGACCCGAAAGTGCCTCCCGGGCCGAGGCCAGCAGCCGCGGGCGGATATCCTCACGAGTGAACAACTGCAGGGCTGCCGAGAAGAAGGCACTGCTTACAGGCAGAACTTCCGCCGACTTCCAGGCCAGCTTCAGGTCTTCGTCACTGATCTGGGGCGCGCCGGAGTACCAGCGCACGGCGGCGGCCGCGATGCCGTCCTGGCTGTTTGTGACACAGCGCGAAACGCGGCTGCGCGCCTCAGGCGTCAAATCGAGCCCCCGGGCGCACCACAAGGCGGCCAGGAGTTCCATGGAATCCGTGCTGCCGACGATGACCTCATTGAGCAGCGGCGCGCGCTGGGACGCTTCCATGGCGAGCAATGCCATCACGGCCACGCGAAGGCAGGACCACAGGCGGCTGCCCATGAGCGCGCGAACCTGTTGGCTGCTGAGTTTTGCCAGCGAGCGGCGTTCGTCGTCATTGAGTTCGCTGCACAGGGCTACATAGACCAGCTCCGGGGCGCACGTTGCCTTGCCGGCCTCCTCGGCGAGGCGGGACAGCCGCGTGGGATCAAGGCTGACGGCAGCCGCCAGCACACGAGCCACCTCGCCCGAAGGCAGGCCTCCCTGCACGAACTGCGCGATGAGGCGGCTGGCGCAGTGGTTCACAGCACCGGGAATCTCCGCCTGGGTGCAGACAAAGAGCAGCGTCAGCTGGCCCACGCGCAAGGGGCAGATCTCCAGGGTGCCATCGCGGGAGAACTCGGCGCCCAGGGTGCGGGCCAGGAGATTGCGCAGGTGCTGGATGGCGTGTTGCGGCTGAGTGTAGTCCTGGGAGAGGTCCAGGGACACGGTGCTGGCCTGCATGGCTGTCTGCCAGCGGGGTGCGGCGCCCGCCGACACCAGAATCGGAAATCCGGAAAGCGCCTCCAGCGTGGCAATTGCCAAAGGCGGAGGGCAGGACAGCGGCTGCGAAGCCGAGTAGGAGGCGCGCCGCCCGTAATTGGCTCGCGAAAGCTCTTCCGGGGTGATAACGGAAAGGGCCTTGCCCTCCTCCAGGCCAAAGAGATTCTGCAGGGCATTTCGCCCGTGCTCCCGCTGACCCGGTTTGTCCGACTGGCTGCAGTTCAGTGCAAACGTGAAGGTCTCACCCAGCGAGATCAGGGCCGCGGACGAACGGGCGCGCACTTCAGGGTCGTCGTGCAGCAGGGCCTGACGCAGTTTCTCCCGCGCGGGCTCACCAATGGCTACCAATCGCCGCTGGGCGCGCTCACGCACCTCCCAGCGGTCATCCGCCAGCCTGGCGATCAGATCGACGACCTCCGGCTGAGCGTCCTGAGCCCGGGCCATGACGCCCAGGCAACACAGCAACATCGCTAATCCTGCCAACCGCGACATGTGATGACTCCGGCGCAGAGGTTGCTACCCGCATAATACGGAAGCTCCTGCTCGTGCTCGACATCCCAAATCGCAAATGCCGCGCGCGAACCGGCCTGGATGCACCCCCATTCCTGCCCATCAAGGCCCAGGGCCGCCGCGGCGCCCCTTGTGAACGCGCGGAGTGACTCCTCCGGCGTCATGCCCAGCCGCGTCACCGCCAGATGCATAATGAAGGCCGGGTTGCACACGGGGCTTGAACCGGGGTTGAAGTCCGTGGAGAGAGCGACATTCAGCCCCGCGTCCAGCATGCGGCGCGCCAGAGGCCAGCGCTCCTGCCTGAGAAAGAACGTGCTGCCCGGCAACAGGACGGCCGCCGTGCCGGAGGCCTGCATGGCCGCGATGTCGGCCTCATCGGAGTATTCGAGGTGGTCGGCGCTCTGGGCACCCAGTTCCGCGGCGAGCCTGGCGCCGCCGCTGTGGCTCAGCTGGTCAGCGTGAACGGTCAAGGCAAGGCCGCAAGCCCTGGCCGCCTGTGCCACGCGCCGGGCCTCCTCCACACTGAAGGCACCGCGCTCGCAAAACACATCCGCCCTCAGCGCGAGGCGCGCGGCGGCTGCCTGGGGCAGAATCTGCTCGCAAACCTCGCGCAGGTACTGCTCGCGCAGTTCCGGCGAACCTCGGCGCTCCGCAGGCAGCGCGTGAGCCGCCAGGCAGGTGCCGATAGCCTTGACCCCGGCCTGCTCCGCGGCCCAGGCAATGGCCCGCAGTTGCCGCAGTTCGTGCTCCAGGGACAGACCGTATCCCGACTTGCATTCCACCACCGCCACGCCGTGGGCCCTCAGCGCGCGCAGATGGTGCAGCGTGGCTTCGGCCAGGCGGTCATTGCCGGCGCCGCGCACATGAGCGGCACTCGAGAGGATGCCGCCGCCGCGCGAAGCAATCTCCTCGTAACTCGCGCCGGCTAGCTTCATGCGCCACTCGTCGGCGCGGGCATGAACGAAGGCCGGATGGGTGTGACAGTCAATGAGCGCGGGGGTCAGCAGCCGGCCCCCCGCGTCATGGCGTGCCGCCGCGGCGAACTCGCGGGGCAACGAGGCCCGGGGACCGGCAAAGCGCACCCGCCCGTTGCGGACGCCCAAGGCGGTGTCTCCCTCCAGGGCATCGCCGCACAGGGTGGCCACGCGGCGCAGATTCTCGATGACAACCATTGACGCGTCAAGATCGAACATGGCTGCGCTCCCGGCGCGTGAAGGCCGCAGCTACTTCACGGCATTCAGCAGGGCCGCATCGTAGAGCTCGATGCAGCGGTCTACCTCGCCGCGCGTCACCACCAGGGGCGGGCAGAAGCGGATCGTGTTCTCGCCGCAACCCAGAATCAGCAGGCCCAGCTTGAAAGCCTCCAGCTCCAGCCGGTTGCGAAGCTCCGGCGCCCGCTCGCGCGTGGCCTTTGACTTGACGATTTCCGTCGCCACCATCAGGCCCAGCCCGCGGACGTCCCCGATCACATCGTGCTTGCGCGCCAGTTCCTCCAGCCGCTGCTTGAAGTAGGCACCCACGACACGCGCATTCTCCGTCAAACCCTCGTCCAGCAGCCGGATCGTGGCCTGCGCGGCGCGGCACGCGATGGGGTTGCCGCCGAAGGTGCTGGCGTGGCTGCCGGGCGGCCAGCTCATGACTTCGCGGCGGGCAATCACCGCGCCCAGCGGCAGGCCCGAGGCAATGCCCTTGGCGACGGTGATGATGTCGCCGATCACGCCCCAATGCTCGTGGGCGAAGAACTTGCCGGTGCGGCCCATGCCGCTCTGCACCTCGTCAAAAATGAGCAGGATGCCGTGCTTGTCGCAGATGCGGCGCAGGCCCGACAGCCAGTTGGCAGGAGGAACCACATAGCCGCCCTCGCCCTGCACGGGCTCCACGATGATGCCGGCCACTTCCTCGGGCAGGATTTCCTTCTTGAACACTATGTTCTCGATGTAGGCCAGGCAGTCGTCGGCGACGGCCTCGGGCGTTTTGAGGTGCGGGTCCGCCCGGTAGGCGTAGGGATAGTTCCCGTGCACCACGCCCGCCGGCAGGGGCGCAAAGTGGTTGCGGTGAATGGCCTTGCTGCACCCGATGCTCATGGAGCCGTAGGTGCGGCCGTGGAAGCTGCCCCGGAAGCTGAGCACATACTGGCGCTTGGTGTACCAGCGGGCCAGCTTGAGAGCGCACTCGTTGGCCTCGGTGCCGCTGTTGGAGAAGAACACCCGGCGTTCCACGCCGCCGAAGGTGTGTTCGGCCAGGGTGCGCGCCAGCTCACTCTGCTCGCGGTAGTAGAAATCGGTTCCGCTCATGTGCTGGAAGTGCTCAGCGCCTTCCTTGATCGCCTTGACGACTTCCGGGTGGCAGTAGCCAGTCGCATTCACGGCAATGCCCGCCGTGAAGTCGAGAAACACGTTGCCGTCGACGTCTTCGGCCGCGAGCCCTCGGCCGCGATGCATGACAAACGGGTAGCCTCGGGTGTAGCTGGGTGAAACGTATTTCTCGTCGAGAGCTATCGCCGCCTTGGCCTTGGGGCCGGGTAGCGCCGTCCTGAGAAGGGGAACCTGCGGATACTCGACCGCAGCATTTGCGTCACGATCGCTGCTGATGGCTCCCGGCTTGGTCTTCGTCGTCATGGTCTCTCCGTTGGCGTCGTCTGTCCCCTCACGGGCTCACTTTACCCCGCGGGTGAAATGGCCGCCACCCCGCCGTGGGAACCCCGCAGACGCGTTTGCGTTTCAGGAGACGGGCACTGGAGGGTCAAGCATGAGCCGGGTATCGTTCAGTCTGTTCTGCCTGTTGCTGGGCGCCATGGGTGCTGGTCTGTTCTTTACGGAGACCCTGGCGGATCGTGCGCCTGACCGACCCAAGCCAAGGCCCGCCGAAAGGCCCGCGCCGCCGGAGCCGGCCAAGGCCCGCGAACTGGTGCCGCTGACCGACTACTTCGACGCACCTGAAGTCGTCATGTCGAAGTCAGAGCCGCCCCAGTTTTCTCTCACTTTCAAGAAGCAACTGCCCAGCGAGTGGAAGCTGAAGCTGGATTCCTGTGAAGCTCCGACCCCGGGGGGCGTCATCATTGTCAAGATGACACTTGAACGTCCGGACTACGAAGCAGCCCAGGTGCTGCGCGAGACCGCCGTAAGCGCCTCCCTTGGCGCCCTGATCCCGGGAAAGTACCTGGTGCAGGTGATGCTGCGTGTCAACAGCGGGGAATATGAGCACGCTGCAGCCTGCCTCCTCCACGCAAAGGAATAGCCATGACTCGAACTCTGTGCGCTCTGGTTTTTCTGGTGGCCATGGCCGGCCTGGCGGCCTTGGGGCAAATACAAGCCGACGCCGGACCGCCGCGGCCGCGCCCGCCCAGGCCTGCCCCGGTGCCAGAACCGGCTCCGGCCCCTGAAGCCCCCAAGGATGAGCGCGCCAGGGCGGACCGCATCGACCTTGTCACGGACGACATGGCGGCGCTGAAGGCCGAGCGCACCGGTGAGGGCAATTTCGTGCTGGCGCTGAGTTTCACGGTGCCGGCGAGCAATTACGTGGCCGAACTGGACCGTATCTCGCGCGACGAAGCCACGCGTAACATTCGCGCCTATGCAACCATCAAGACCAGTGGCGACATGGGGGCTCAGGTACTCACCCAACGCACAGTCAAGCCCGAGTTCTCCAACTTCAAGACCGGCAAATACGTGGTGGAGCTGTGGGTTCGCAAGGCCGGGGGCGAGTATGAACCACGGGCCACCTGGGTGGTGGATGCCAGGGCCAAAGAATAGCCGACGCAGGTCAAATCAGTGCGTTATCGGGGGGCGCGAGATATCGCGCCCACTTTTTTCGTTTCCTGGCAACGGCCTCAAACGTCTTAATTCGGTTCAAGCCTGAATCAATCCAATCCGGCCCTTGCGCCAACCCGAGGAGGTCTTCCATGGCCCGCATCAAAGAAGGCACCATTTGCCACATCGAATTGCCGGCTCCCGACATCAAGAAGGCCTGCCGCTTCTACGAAAAGTGTTTTGGCTGGAAGACTGGGTCCGCCATGGGACCCGGCTACGTCATGTTCACCCATGACGGCGGCGGCGGGGCCTTTGACGCCTCCCTCAAGCCCGCCAAAGGCGGGCCGATCCTGATCATCGAGGCCGACAACATCGACGCCAAGCTGAAACAGATCACCAAGGCCGGCGGTGCCGTCGTCAAAGAGAAGACCGAGATTGGCGGCGGACACGGCTGGTATGCCTACTTCACCGACCCCTGCGGCAACAAACTGGGAGTGCACCAGTCATCCTGAAAGTCTGTCGCAAGCCCTGCTAGGATTCCCGAAGGCGCACGAACGAAGGTTCGGCGACTCAAAGAGTGCTGTTTTCGCCCCAATTCCCCAACGGAGAGACCATGAAGTACAGCGACCTGATCAAGTCGGAGATCGAAGCCACCTATGCCGCAACCGAAGGGCTTATCAAGCTCGTCGACACCTCCAACCTGAATTGGAGGCCCACCACGGGCAAGAACTGGATGACGGTAGGCCAGTTGCTCAAGCACATCCCTACGGCCTGCGGATTCTGCATTCGCGGCTTCGTCACGGGGCAGTGGGGCATGCCCGACGGCGCCGATGGCAGTGACATGCTGCCCTCCGCCGAGAAGATGCCCAGCGTCAAGAATGTCGAAGAAGCGCTGAAGGAACTCGCGGCTGACAAGAAGTTGGCCCTGGAGACCCTGGCCAAGGTCAGTGAGAAAGACCTCGAGAGCAAGATGATCGCCGCCCCCTGGGGCGGCCCGCCCATGCCCCTGGGTGTCCATTGCCACCAGATGGTTGGACACCTCGCCAACCATAAAGCCCAGCTCTTCTACTACCTCAAACTGCTGGGCAAGGACGTCAACACCATGCACCTCTACGGCATGGGTTCCTGATCGATCAAGACTCAAGCCTGGGGCTCGCTTCGGCGGGCCCCTGCCATTTCCGGCGGGCCCGACTACACTTCCTGCCCATGTCCGACGCCCTCCAGACGCTGCTCGATCCCGCCCAGGCGCAGATGTCCGCCGGCGTGCAGGCCGCCATCTTGGCCGTCTGCCTGCCGGCCGTCATCTTTGGCTTGCTCGGCATCCGGCGGCTGGCAGGCCGCCTCGGCAGCCCCGGCGGCGCTATCTCCACGGAGAACTTCCTCCTCGGTGTCCCACTGGCCCTGGCGGCCCTGATGCTGGCCGACCTGGTTCTGGTCATCTCGATCGGCTCTGCCTACAGCCAGAATCGGACCCAATACGCTTTAGCCTATGGCGCCCTGCAACTGGTGACCACCCTGGGCTGCCTCGTCCTGCTCACCCGCCACCCCTGGGAAGGCAGGCAGGCGCCGCCGCGCCCCTTCATGCACGTTCAGGCGCGGCAGCTTGGGGGCACAAGCCTCATCTGGGCTCTGGGAGTGCCGCTGATTGTGGCAGCCATGTTGTTGGGTGTGGCGGCGGCGCGCGCCCTGGGGCTGCCTGTTGAGCGGCAGCACGTGCTGACGAACCTGACGTCCCATCCGACGCCAGCCAGCATCGCCGGTGCCTACATGATGGCCGTTGTGGGGGTACCTCTGGCCGAGGAATTCGCGTTTCGTCTGGTGCTCTTTGGCGGCCTGCGCGGCCTGCTGGCAGGACGTGAGAGCAACCGGGCCGGCGTGGCCCTGGCATACGGATTGTCCATCGCGATTTTCGTCGGGGCCCACGGCATGTGGCAGATGGAACAGTTGTATCTGGCCCTGCCGCTGGTGACTCTTTCAATCATGCTCACCTGGGTCTACGACGCGACGAAAAGCATCTGGCCAAGCACGCTGTTCCATATGCTGCACAACGGACTGGTGCTGACGCTTCAGTTCAGCCTGGCTGATGCCTGAGCCGAGCTGCTAGGGCTTGGGGGCCGGTAGCGGCTCATAGGGGCTGCTCGCCGGCATGGCGTGACGGCCCGGCGGCGTGTTGGCAAAGGGCGGATCGATGATGCGGTTGAGCGGCAGCAGCGAGGCCACGAACCCCAAAGTCATAAGCACGAACAGGCCCATACAGGCGCGCCAGACCATGGTCTGGGCGCGGCGCGTGATGGTGAGACCCCAGACAATGCAGAACGTGAAGAACCCGTTGCACATGTGGTAGCTGGCGGCCGTAGCGCCGACGATATACACGACCATCAGCCAGCCGCGGTTGTTCGCAAAAAGATCCTGCATCGTGGCGTACATGTTGGCCTTCTGCAGATCGTCAAACGAGAAACGCGTCTGGGCAACGTGATAGACCACGTAGATGAGCGTGATGAAGGCCGTGATGCGCTGCAGCGTATAACCCCAGTTGCGGGCATAGCCGTACTTGTTGGGATTCCACTTGGCATCCACCATGAAGTAGACACCCAGACCTGCGTGGAATGCCAGGGGCAGGAACACCACGAATAGCTCAAGCAGCAGCACCAGAGGCTGGTAAATCAGGAAATGAACGTGCTCGTCATAGACGCCCGGGCCCCAGAGCGACAGCGCATTGGAATACATGTGCTGGAGCAGGAACACGCCCACGGGCACAACACCTGAAAGGCTGTGCAGTCGGCGCAGGTAAAAGTGTCGTTCTTCGGCCGTCATGGAAGCCAGTCCCGTGTCTCAGAAACACCGCCCGGGGGTCACGCCATGGTGCAAGGACCCCGCGCTTGCCGGCAGACTACAGCGCCGCAAGGAACATCACCAGCAGCAGCGCCGCCCCCACCACAAAAGCAAACAGGTAGTGGCGCACCACACCGGTCTGAACCCTGCGCGCCACCTTGCTCGAAAGATCCACCAGCAGCCCGCTGCCATTGACCAGCATGAGGTCAATGAAGATGACATCGAAGATCACGAAGAAGACGTCCGAAAGCAGCTGAATCGGGCGGACAATCGCAATGTCATAGATCTCATCGACATAGTACTTGTTCAGCAGCAGTCGATAGGGCGCCCCCATCGCGCCCTCCACCAGCTTGCGGGCGCGTTCCAGCCCCGCCGGCTTGCTGTAGATCGTGAAGGCGAAAATGCTTACGCCCACGGCAACTACCGAGCTGACCAGCATGTTCACCCACTCGCGCACAATGGCCTCGTGGCTGTGCTCCACGGGCATGGCCAGGGGGCTTTGGGCCGCGCGCAGGAACGCCTGACCCTGCTGCCACACGGGCGCAAGCAGATCGGCAAAGGGGGTGAAGTGGACGCCAAAGGCAGCCGGCAGCCAGAGGTAGCCGGCGCCAAAGGCCGCGATGGCCAGCAGGAACAGGGGCAGGCCCATGGAGCGAGGCGACTCGTCCGCATGGGCGTAGGCGGCTTCCAGCCCCCGCCACTTGCCAAAGAACGCCAGGCCGATCAGCCGGAAACTGTAGAAGGCGGTGCAGACGGCGGCCGCCAGTCCCAAGGCATAGACCACGAGGCCCAGGGCGTCCTGACGCTCGAAAGCCGCGTACAAGATGGCGTCCTTCGAGAAAAAACCGGAAAAGAGCGGAATGCCGGCGAGGCCGCAGGCGCCGACGAACATGGTGGCAAAAGTCAGGGGCATCTTGTGCTTGAGGCCGCCCATCTTGAACAGGTCCTGACTGTCGGGATTGCCGTGGCCCAGGGTGTGCTCCAGCGAATGAATCACGCTGCCCGAACCCAGGAACAGCAGGGCCTTGAAGAAGGCATGGGTGAACAGATGGAAAATAGCCACGGGGAAATTGCCCAGCCCAAGGGCTATGAACATGAAGCCAAGCTGACTCACCGTCGAATAGGCCAGGACTTTCTTGATGTCCCGCTGCACCAGCCCGATGGTGCCGGCAAAAAAGGCCGTCAGTGCCCCCACCAGGGCGACGACCGTCAGGGCCGTCTCTGCGTGAACCCAGATGAAGTTGAGGCGGGCAATCATGTAAATGCCGGCCGTCACCATCGTGGCCGCGTGAATCAGGGCTGAAACCGGCGTCGGGCCCGCCATGGCGTCCGGCAGCCAGACGTACAGGGGAATCTGGGCGCTCTTGCCACAGGCACCCACGAACAAGCAGAGGCAGGCGGCATTGAGCAGGGTGGAATCGGGCTGCACCACCTCGCGCATGCCCGCCGCCAGCTCACCGTAGTTGAGCGAACCGAAGTACCAGAACAGCAGGAACATGCCCAGCATGAAGCCGAAGTCTCCCACGCGGTTGACCACAAATGCCTTCTTGCCCGCGTCAGAGTTGGGCTTGTGCGTGTACCAGAAGCCGATCAGCAGGTAGCTGCAAAGGCCCACGCCCTCCCAACCCAGAAACATCAGGACCAGGCTGTCGCCCAGTACCAGCATGAGCATGGCAAAACAGAAGAGATTCAGATAGGCAAAGAAGCGCCAGTAGGCCTTGTCGTGGCCCATGTAGCCCACGCTGTAAATGTGAATCAGCGAGCCCACACCGGTCACGACCATCATCAGCAAACCCGAAAGCGGGTCCGCCAGCAGCCTGAAATGGATGTCCAGCGCGCCGACGTGCATCCAGTTGAACGAGTAGCTTTGAACCGTTTGCCCCTGCGAAATCAGGCTTACAAACAGACTCGTGGCAATGACGAAACTCAGCACGATGCTGCCGCAGGCCACTGCGCCCGACGAAGCCAGGGCCATGCGCCGGCCAAAGAATCCGTTGATCAGAAAGCCGATCAACGGCATCAGCGGCACGAGCAGCAGCAGGAACTCAGGCTTTTGAAGCAGTTCGCGCATAAATCAATCAGTGTTTCAACTCGCTCGCGGCACGCACATCACTGTTGTGGCGTTTACGGAACAGGGCGACGATGATGGCAAGGCCCACGCCCACCTCGGCCGCCGCCACCGCCATCACCATCAGGGCAAAGAACTGTCCACTGTGGGCGCCGGAAAAGCTGCCGGCATCGAGACCCTTGCCCGCCCAGTAGCGGGAAAACGCCACCAGCGCGATGTTCGCCGAATTGAGCATCAGCTCCAGCGACATCAGCATCAAAATGAGGTTATTGCGCGACAACACGCCATAGAGCCCTATGCAGAACAAGGTGGCGCAGAGAAACAGAACGATCTGCGGGTTAAGCATGGCTGCCTCCCGCGCCTTCGGCTCCGGCCTCGCCTTCCCTCGCCGCCGCTTCCTGCTCCGCGCGCGACTGTGCAGCGCTGCGGCGTGTCAGGAGCACCGCGCCGAGAATGGCCGCGAAGATGAGGAGGCTGACCACCTCAAAGGCCAGTGGAAAGTCATCAAAGATGGCGTAGCCCACACCGCGCGCGGAACCGAACTCCACCATTTCGGTCAAGGGCTCGCCCGGCCGGGGGTTGGTCTTGTGGACCTGGGTCTGCGGCGCCACACCTCCGAATTCGCCAAAGCGCGGCGGCAGCTTATAAATGGCAAAATACATCAGGGCCAGGACGGCCAGGCTCAACAGCGCCGCACCGAAGGACGGCATGGACAGCCTTGGCCGGGCCCTGGCCTCAACGGGCTTGACTGCTGCGGGGTCAAAGTCCTTGCGCGCACCGACGGTGACCAGGGGGCCCGCTTCGGGCGGGTCATCTGACGCAAACATCAACACAAATAGGAAGAGTACGGCGAGGGCACCCGCGTAGACCAGGATCTGGCTCACGGCCACAAACGTGGCGTCAAGCGCATAGAAAATGCCCGCCGTGCCAAAGAAGGAAACCAGCAGGCCCAGCAGCGCATAAATGGCCACCCGCTGCGTCACGACCAGAACCGCGCCGGCGACGGCCACCATCGAGCTGAGCAAGAAGAAAACTTCCATGAGAATCCCGTGCCGGCTGGCTGAAGCGGCGGCACGTTAGCAGTGGGGGCGAGGTGAAGCAAGCTCAGCCTTGTGACCGCGCAGTTCGTGCTTTTGCGCCCGCCCGGCTGCGCAAAACGGCACCCGGCGCCATGGATAACCGGCCACGAAAACGGGCGCGACCGCAAGCCGCGCCCGTTCGTTTGAGACGTTGGTCTATCAACGGCGGCTGGTTCCTGAACTGCGGTTGGTGCCGGTGTTGCGGCTGGGCTGCGCGCTGGAATTGCGATTGGTGCCGCTGCTCGGCCGGCTCGTGGAGGGACGGCTTGAGCTGGGCCTGGAAGTGCTGGAGGAACGGGCGCCGCCCCCCGTGATACTGGTGGTCATGCGGGGCTTGGGTTGACCGGCATAGGCGTTGGCCGGGTCCAGGGCGGGGTAAGTCTTGTAGAAGTAGGAACGCCAGCGAGCCTGGTCGTCCCCCCAGTCGTTGGTGGTGATCTTCGCCAGGGACACCTGGGCAGCCTTGCGCACTTCGGGCGTCTGATCTGAAAGCAGGTCCACGAGGGGGTAGGCGCTGACCTCGCGCTCCTTATTCAGAAGCTGGCCCAGGCCATCGGCGGCGGCGCGCCGGACGATCGCCGTGCGGTCTCCTGTCGCCTGCAGCAGGGGGTCAATGGCGCGAACATCGGCGGTGCGGGCCAGCGCCAGGGCCGAAGACTCCCGCACTCCATCGTTGAAATCCGAAAGCCCAAGCAACAGGGCGGAGTGCACCGTATCCGGGTCAGCGCTGAAGTGGGCAGCCAGCGAGCTCACAGCCTCACGGCGGACTTCAGCGGATTCATCATTCAGGGAACTGTCCACCAAGGCGGGGATAATCAAGCGGGCATCCTGAATCTTGCCCAGGGCAATGGCGCTGGCAGCGCGCACATCCGTGATCTCGCTGCCCAGCCCCACGCCAATGAGGTCCTGCGTCGCCGCAGTATCGCCGATATCACCCAGCACGTTGACGGCGGTGATCTTCACGCCAATGTCCGGGTCGCTCATGAAGCGGTCCCGCAGTGGCGAAATGGAGTCATTCAAGACACGGTCATAGGCCGCAGCATAGGCCTGGACCGCCGAGCGCCGCATGGAGGCCGAGGTATCGCGGGACTCCAGCACGCCGCGCAGGGTTTGCATCAGTTCGTCGTGGCGCGGGTACTCGCGAAGCTTCCTGTCCAGAGTCGCCAGGCCCAGCACCGCCATGTGGCGAACGCTTTCGGGCTCGTCGTTGTCGTTGACCTTGGAAAGCAGGGGGGCGATCACAGCGATATCGCCGGTGAAACCCAGGGCCACGCCCGCCAGCCGCCGGCGTTGAACCGAGGAGCCGTCACTGAGCGCCGAAATCAATGCCCCCTGATACTGGCGGGCCTGCTCGCCGATCTGGCGGCGCAGGGAAGCCTCAGAGCTCGCGTCCGACCGCTGAATGGCGGCCGCCAGACGAGTCAGGTCGGCGTCAAACTTCTCCAGGGCCTGGTCATCAAGGTAGGAATAATTGGTTTCGCCCTTCTTGGCCGAAGCTCCACTGGCACAACCACCCAAAAGGGCCGCCAGAGAGATGCCTCCCGCCAGCAAAACTGCGTGAGCGTAGCGCTTCATCACGACCTCGCCTTGGTTCAACTTGGGATAAACCGCTTCCTTTATACGCCGCGGGCCTTGGGACGTTTGAACAAAATGACAGGCACTTGGCAGGCCGCTGAAAAAGTCGAAATGCCGACTTCTTCAACGGAAGGCAAAGGCCCGAGTGCCGGGCAAAGCCCGTCACTCCGCCGGCCCGTGCGGTCGCGCGGCCCGGCCAGACTGCCGAAAAGGACTCTTTCGGCAGTCTGCCAGGCCTGCGGGTGAAAGCGGGCGGGTTACTGATGGTTACTTGGAGGGGACGAGACAGGAAGACCCGACCTTGTTCAGGGAAACGGGGTGCCCGCCCACTGTCCCGCCAGGCTTGGCGATGCAAGCCATTATGTTTTCAATGTTTGCGCGAATCCCTGTGGCCTATTGCGGTGCCCCTGCTAATCTGCTGCCATACCGAATCCGGCAGGTTCCTTGAGCCATGTTATGGCTGGCACTATGGTTGCACCTGTCCGTAGTGGATTCCGGGCTGAGAGTGTGTCCCGGCACAGCAAACTTGGGGTCTGGTCGTTCATGTGGAACCGGCTGACATTCCTGGTGTGGACCCTGGCGCTGCTGACGGCGCTGCCCGTGGCGTCCCGCGCCCAGGATCAGCCCAAGCCAGAGCCGGAAACCGGCAAGGAGTCCACTTCGGATACTCCCAAGCCCGAAGGTCACGATCGGCCCACGGCTTATCCGCGCGTGCGCTTCAAGAAGGACGGCGTCGAAAAGGTCAACACTCCTGATGGCGGCAGCAAAGAGCTCCTGACCCGCGCCTACCTCCTTGACCTCAGCGCGGCCATGACCGCAACCATTACGCTCAACGACGACCGCGTGGTATCAAGGCTGGAGCGCGCCAAGGAGCTTCTCAAGCAATCGCTGGACACCATGTCCAAGCGCCGCGACGTGGCCTTCAACATCGCCTGCTTTGGAACCAGCGACGACTTCGCCGACCGCAAGGCACCCGTCTCCGTAAGTGCGGAGAGCGTGGAGCAGGCCAAGAAGTGGGTCGAAGATCGCGTGGCCCTGGGTGACTCCGATATCTACGGTCTGCTGAAAGTGGTCTTCGAGCAGGGCCCCACGTCGGCCTCGATGATCGTGGGCAGCGACCCCGCTTCGCCCGCCGGCGTGGACGCCAAAGAACTCGAACAGGCCGGCGGAGCTCAGGACTTCATCATCAAGCAAGTGGAGGCCTGGCGCAAAGCGGGCAGCAAGACGGCACTGGATATTACGGGCATTGGCCTGAGTGACACACAGCGGGAGTTTTACAAGAAGCTGGCCAAGGCCGGCGGCGGCACCTATCTGGATGGATGAAGCCGGCTTCGATTTGCGATTTCCGGCTCTGGCAGCACCTTCCCAGAGCCGGAAATCCTGAATCGAATTCGTCGGGAGGTCCTCCCCCTGGGCCTCCCGTGAAAAGTGGGGAAGGCGGGGCTTCGCACACCCCAATACCCCATGTTGCGCGCCAACCCTTTGCGGGGCGGCGGGCCTGGCCCGCCGCGTTGGAGGAACGATGCACAAGCTCAACCGTATGCAGCGCAGGTCAATTCGCCGGAGCCGTCGAGGCACGATGCTCGTGGTGGTGTTGGGGCTGCTGGTGGCCCTGTTCGTCATCGGCACGTCTTTCAGTTACATTACTCTGGCCGAGCGCAAGGCTTCGACCAACTACCTTGACCGGCAACGGGCCCTGGACCTTTCGCTGGACGGCGTGGAGTACTCCATCGCACGCCTGCGCGCAGAAGCCACCCGCAACCACTATGAGCAGCTTTCGGACAAGGAGTTCGAGTACGAACCTTCGCAGCGGGATGTGGACGGCCCGAGCTTCGGACTCAAGACCCTGGACAGTCGAGACGTGCGCGTCTCCTGGAACAAAGCCTCAACCAATACCAACGCCGGCAAGGACGCCCCCGACCTGGGCTGGATCGACTTCAACAACAACGGCGTGATTGATGCCAACGAGACGGGTTTCGGCGGCGACAAGATGCCCGGCAACGTGCGGCCGGGCTCGCGCAATTTCCTTTCGGGCGTCACCCTCTTCGGAGGCGAGGGCATCCGCTACGACACGCTGCCCCGCGAAGGCCGCACCTATGAGGGCGGCAAGAGCTTCGGCGCCAGCGGTACTTACGAAGACCTCGGCGACTACACGCGCGTCAAGGTGATCGACGCCGCAAGCCAGCTCAACCTCAACAACTTCAAGGGTGACCGTCTGGCCGAAGTGCTGATGGTGCTGGGCTATGAAATTGACAAGTGGGTGACGCCGGGCGGCAAGGGCACAGGCAAGTACAACCCCTTCACCGGTGAAGTGGTTCAGGCCGTGGTCAAGACCCACCAGGAAACCGGCCATTTCTTCACCAACAAAGAGCAACTCCGCCCCATCTGGGACGGCAGCAGTGCCAGCAAGCGGCCCGAACTGTACGAACTGGCCATGAACTTCGTCAGCGTCAACAACTGGCGCGACCCCAACTACCGCGACTACATTGAACCAGCCGCCAAGGTCGTTGATGACCAAGCCCAGAACCCGCGCGGCACGCGCCTTGAAATGGAACTCAAGCGCGAGGGATTTGCCGTCGGCCCCAACCAGGCCGGCGGCCAGGACGGCTGGCCTGACGCCCAGTTTGACGCGGGCACGGGCATCCGCTCCCCCGTCAACATCAACACGGCACCCAAGCCGGTGCTGGTGGCCCTGTTTGCGGGCATTGAGGCCCGGGCACGCCTTCTCTACTTCAAGAAGGCCTCCCAGATCTCGGAAGAAGACCGCATTCTCAAGGACATTTTCGGTGCCGCGCCCAGCCGCCTCGTGCTGGGCACGCCGGACATCGGCCGCCAGAACAACGGAAGCTACGCCCACCTGACGGAAGCCGCCATGACCTCCAGCGGCGGCGAAAATCAGGGCATCTTCCAGCTCGTTCCCATCGGCCCCATTACCAGCGCCGCGGGCGCCGGCAACACCCAGGCCGGCGGCCAGGGTGGAGACTACGCCGCCGAACTGGCCCAGCTTGTCATTGACCTGCGCAAGGCGGCTCCCTTTACCAGCTGGCAGGACTTTGACCTGCGCTTCTGCTACCAGGCCCTGCTGGGCATGAAGTCCGAAGGCCGCGAGAGCATCCGCGTCGGCGACGTGGTCAATGCCAACCGCAACTCCATCATTGACCCGGGCGATCCCGTACCCAATCAGCGCTGGCTGCCGCTGGCCTACAACTGCAATCACCCGGCCAACTCCCTGAAGTACACCGACGCCGCCATGAGCCAGAAGGCCTTCATCGCCTGGTACTGGAAGTCGACGGTGGACATGATCCGAGCCGCGCTCAACCCCAATAACGTGGTGGCGCGCTACAACGCGGACTACCCCTACCACCAGAACGTGGACCGCATGGACCTGGTCAAGACTACGGCCCCGGTCTGCTTCTCAAGCATGGGGATGTATGAAGTCGTCAGCCAGGGCGAGATCCTGGCCCCCACGGCCCGCGGCATGAACACGGTGTCCCAGGACACCACAGCCGGCGGCGCCGCCCAGGCCCGCCTCCCGGTGGCCCGACGCCAGGTGCGCACCCTGGTTGAAATCTACTCGGTCCTGCGCCATTCCTCGCAGTTCGACTTCATGGGACCCATCGATCCCGACGCCATCACCAACGCCGCCACCAGCTCCGGCACCACCACCACACGCAACATCGCGGCCTTGACGCGCTTTGGCACCAACTCAGGCCCCTATTCGGCTGACGAACGCGATGCCGGCGCCTGGGGCGATGCCTCAACCTCTGACACCAACATTTTCCCTGAAGACACCGACTACCTCGGCGTAAAGCGCAAGGGCGGCTACAACCGCCGCACGGCGCTGTCCCGCGACTTCGGCTTCATCACCCAGCGCACGGAAGACCGTACGCCCATTCAGCCCATGCAGACGGGCCTGACCTTCCACGCTCGCTTCAATGAGGGCCTCGACGCCCGCAGCGATACCAATGCCGGCGTCTTCGGCCTCAACAGCGCCTCGGGAAAGACTCAGCCCAACTACGCCTTCAAGCCCCTGGACAAAGACGTCGTCTTTGACGACTTCGTCAACACGGCCACGCCCCGTCGCGTGGACTCCGCGCTGGTCGGCGGCGGTGGACCCAACGAGTTTGCCAACGCCGACAAGGGTGACGAAGCCACGCGCTATGCGACCCTGCAGCGCGACGGCGTCTTCCTGCGCGGATCGGCGGTTCGTGAGCGTTACCGCTTCCCGGGCGCGCTCTCGCAGTTCTACGGCTCGCGCGGCAAGAACCGCCCCGCACGCCTGAAGCTGCTGCGCTACCCCAACGGCGCCAACATCCCCAACAACCCCTTTGACCCCATCATGGACGGCGCGGACCGCGACCAGTCGCAGGTGGGGTACGGCTCCGATGCCAACTCCGTGCGCATGCGCCTTTCCGGAGATGCCGCGCCGTTCTCCGGTACGGACAACCACAACCAGCAGTTGCAGAACCACCGTCAGACCAAGGCCAACTGCCCCTATTACGAAGGCACGCTGGACTTCTGGATCAAGTGGGACTTCCCGGCACAGGGCAGCGATGGGGGCGGCACAAACCCCATCACGGTGTGCATGGGTGAAATTGACCCCGCCAGCAACAACTTCTCGGGCCTGTTCGGAGCCACCGCATACGGGCGCAGCAACACTCTGCCCTACTCACCTTCCGCAGCCGATACCTCAAGCCTGTCCTTTGCCCCGGCCAACAGCGGCCTGCGCAATGACCAGTGCGACATTGAGGGTGTGCAGTTCTTCATCTTCAAGGAACCCGGCGGCTACCTGCGCTTTACGCGCCTCTACTTCTCGGAGGCCTTCGCCCAGGACTTCCCGCAGGGCGTGGGCTACGGCGGCAGCCAGGTTGTGAAGTTCGGCAATGCCATGCGCCGTATCATTGATGAGGGCGACAATGGCGGCATCAACCAGTACACCGGCACCAATGACATCTGCCCCAAGGGCAATCCCGGCGACAAGGGCTTCATCTACGCCCGTACTGATGGCTGGGTCAACCTCAACAACCTGCCTTCCACCGTGCCCGCCCTGCGCGTGCACGACTGGCACCGCCTGACGTTGAGCTGGAACTCCAATAACCTCACCCAGCCCTATGACCTCTGGATTGACGGCCGCAAGATCCCCGTCGAGTTCTACCCCGACAACAATCCGGCCCAGCCCAAGGGCTTCCTCAACGACGGTCACCACGAGCCCAACGACGGCGTCATGGTGCCCGCCGAAGACCCGGCCCAGACCACCTACCTTTTCTACCGGACAACGTCACGCCTCCTCGAAATCAACCCCGAGGATCGCCTGACCATCGGCTGCCTGTTCCGCCGGCAGCTCGATATCTCGGACCAGAACATCTACAACCAGTACTACGTGGAAACCCAGTCATTCGCCAATCCCTCCACCACCCAGTCGGCGGCTCTGTTCAAGTTCGACGCCAACCTGGTGGCTGTCGCCAACGCCACGCTGGACGACGTGCGCCTCAGCCAGAACACGCTCCAGCCAAGCTTCCAGGCGGACCAGTTGGCCTGCGCCGCCGGCAGCCGCTACATGCAGCGAAGCGGCGTGAGCATGGGCAACCCTGACGGCTTCTTTGAGCAGGGCTTCCTGCCCTTCAACCCCAACGGTGCCTCGGGCGCACTGCTCACGGCACCCGTGCGCCTTGGCACCCTGAGCTGGACGGAATACCGTCCCGATTTCGACCCTTACCTCGGCCAGGGCATCAGTCTCTCCACCTCGGCCCGCGTGGTCGTGCAGTGGGGTGTGTTTGAGGATGTGCGCAAGATCCGGCCCAGCAATGGCCTCATCAGCTACGCCGATGCCAAGGCCCAGGGCATCATTGATGACCCCAAGGGCGCTTCCACAGGAGACAAGGACTACTGGGCCCGGGGCGGCATTTCACTCAACGGTGTCAAACTCAACGCCGGCGATACGGTGGGCACCCTGATGTACCGCGTCTACTTTGTCAGCCCAGACCCCACCAAGGTACCCGTGACCAACGTTTCTGCCGTGCTCGATGACATGACCCTGACGGTTCTCACCCCGCCCAGGAAGCTCGCTTTCGTCATCGAGTACTAAGTCCGCTTTCAACGGCCCTTCCCGTGGGCCAGTGCGTAGAAGAACAGGCTGGAGTCAGAGCAGGGCCAGGAGGTTGTCAACATGCTTCGCTTCCGTTTCATCCGCGGCGCGGCTGCGCTTTTCTGCGTGGCCGCACTGGCAGCGGCAGTGTCGTCGGCACAGGGATTTCCGTCCAGGCGTGTGCGCCCCATGCACACATTCAAGTATTCGGCGGGCAACCAGCCCTACCTTGAAAATGACCGGGTACTGGTGCGGCGCTTCAACGTTGAGGTTGGCCCGCGCGGCGGCATGCGCATCGTGGGCGAGATCCTCACCGACTTTCAGGTTGATGCCGGCCGCGGCTTTACGGCCGGGCCCATCAAAAATCTCGAAATCGAGGTCGCCCTGTATCAGGTGGAGGCCGACGGCGACGACAAGCTGGGCGAGATGATCCCCGGCCAGCGCGTCGTCGCCCGGGTCACCGGCACCGAAGACGGCGGCATGGACGTTGACGGCGCCCCCGTCATCCTGGGTCTGGCACCCTTTGAAATGCCGGAGCTGGACAAACCCCTGCCGCCCGGCACCTACCGCCTCCAGGCCCGCTGCAACTTCCAGACGCAATCCGAGGAGATCAAGAAAGCCGTCAAGTGGGTCAAAGACCTCTGGGGCGCGCGCGTTGAGTACGGCCAGAAGGAAATCATCGACCCGGACGATCCGGAGAAGAAGCGCAAGATCATCACGGAAGTCGAACTCAGCCGGACCTACGTGTGGGACGACCCCAAACTGCACGAGGCCATGTACAAGGAGTTTCTCAACAGCGAGGTTCTCATCTCTCAGGGCACGCTGTTCATGGGCAACGTGCTGGATCGCGGCGGCCTTCGCCTCACCAAGGACAACGTGCTGTGCCGTGACGATTCGTGGCGCGTGTTCCAGCAGCTTCAGCTTTACGAGAGCCAGCGCAAGCAGGTCAACGAAATGATGGACACGGACAAGAAGAACAACGACCTGCCCGCCGACGTCAGGAAGCGCCGCGAGAATGACAACAAGAGAATCCTCGCCTCCCTCGACAATCTCGAGGCACGTTCGGGCGGAAAAATGGACTCCCGTGAACTCAGCGCCTACAACGCGATGCAGGCCGCGATGTCCAATATCCGCAAGCGGATCATCGAGTGGGAAGATGATCTGGCCATGAAATACTGGGTGCTGCTCGACGGCGAGCTGTGGTACTCCTGGGCCCGCGTCAACCGCCCCGGCTACAACGTCTACCGCGCTGTGGACATTTCCAACAACAAGAGTGACAAGGAAGAGCGCCTCAAGAAGCTGGACAAGCTCAAGGAAGGCAACAACCGAGCCGACCGCGACACCAAGCGCGAGGAGGCCTGGAAGTGGCACCCCGAGGCCGTCAAGAAGATTGCCTTCGAGTACTTCAAGGACAGTGAGGAGAAGCCCGATTTCGACAGCGAGAAGTACACCCGCGCCGAGGGCAAGTCCATCGTGCTGGAGCCCGCCAAGTGGGCGGCTTACCGCGTGGCCTTCCTGGCCAAATTTGTACCCCGCAGCGACGAAGTGCTCAAGACGGTGGACGTCAGCCAGAACTATGCCATCCAGAAGTGGGGCGACGCCTACAAGGCCGCGCTGGACGCCCGTGAAGCCATCATCGCCCACACCTTCTGCTACGAGCTGACCATCCGTACCTTCAAGATCCAGGACAAGAAGGACCGTGAACTGCTCGAAGCCGAAATCATGAAGGAGTGGGAACTGGAGGCCGGCACCCAGGAAGAAATCAAGCGCCTGCGCCCCTACTGGATCGCCGCCAAGACTTCTCCCTCAGCCATGCTTGCCCGCTTCGAACTGGGCATCAAGACCGCCAAGAAGATCGTCTGGATCGACGAACTGGCCTCGCGCTATCGCATCAACAAGGAAGGCCGGCCCGTCCCCGAGCCCCAACGCTACAAGCACAAGTAAACCAGACCACCGGCATCGGCCAGGGGCGGGGTATCCCGCCCCTCCCTTTTTGGCGCTCACGCCAAAGGCACTCCCCAAGGAGCCTTCTTGGGCGTATCATCTTTGCCCCGAATTGAGACCAACCGGAGATGCCATGACCGCCACCCGCAACCTGCTCCTGCTCCTCCTCCTGGCCCTTGCCGCGCCTCTGGCGGCTCAGTCTGACCAGCCCTGGCTGGGCCTGCGGCTGCGCGTCATTGAGAAAGAAGAACGTGAGAAACTGAGGATCGAGAGCGGCCTGCTGGTGACGCAGGTCAACAAGGGCTCTCCGGCGGAGGCGGCGGGCATAGAAGTCGGCGATGTGGTCCTCTCCGCGGGCGAAAAGAGTGTCAACAGTATCGAGGACATGCAGGCCGTGCTGGCCAACAAGAAGCCAGGCGACACCCTCGGCCTGGGCATCCGCCACAAGGACGGCAAGATTGAGCCCATGATGGTGACTCTGGCCCGCAAAGGCGGCGGCGACGAAGAGTTCAAGGATGACGTTCGTGCCAGGGAACTGCGCGAGGCCATTGAGAAGAAGCGCAAGGAACTCCGGGACCTCGAAGAAGACCTGCGCAAGCGCCTGGACGACCTGCGCAGCGGCCGCGCCAAAACCGAAAGCCGCCCCACGCCCGCACCCGAGCCCAAGGTCGAAAAGCCCGAGAGCGCGGAGCCCAAGTCCGAAACCCGCGAGCCCGAGCGCACAGAGGTCAAAGTCAAGCTGGGGGCATCCTTTGCGGATGTGGCTTTGGCAGACGCGCGCAAGCTGGGCATTGAAGCGGGCATCACCGCCTCCAAGATCACCACGGGCAGCGCGGCCGCCAAGGCCGGCCTGAAGGAAGGCGACGTGGTATACGAGGTTGGGGGCGAGAAGGTCACAGGCACGGGCCACCTGCGCACGCTGCTGGCCAAGTACAACCCGGGAGACAAGGTCGAGTTCAAGGTGCTGCGCAACGGCAAGAAGGAGAGCGTGACTATCACGCTTGAGGCCCGTTGAATTCGCCGATTGGCACAACGCGGCGCCGTCCGCGTCGTTCAAATTACATGGCCCGGAGTCTCCCTAGACGTGCGTTGAACCGGCGCGGCGTTGCGCTGCTGGTGGTGTTGCTGCTGGTGATGCTGCTGAGCATCATTGTGTGGAGTTTCCAGCGCGATGTCCTGCGCGAAGTGCTGGTGGCCTCCAATGTACGCGACGACCTGAAGGCCGCTTACCAGGCGCAGATGGCCCTGGTCCGCGGGCAGGCCATTTTGCGGCTGGACGACAAACCCGATTACGACAGCCTCAACGAGCCCTGGGCGCAGCCGACGAACTGGAAAGGCGAGACCTTCGGCAACGAGGACTCCAGCGAAACCACAGCCGGCAGACCCCCCGCCATCTTTATCACGGACGAAGAACGCAAGTTCAACCTGTTGACGCTGATCCGCGGCAGCGAGGCGCAGCGCAAGGCGGCGGCGGAGACGCTTTCGAGGCTGATCGAAATCTGCCGGCGCAACGACGAGCGGCTCATGCTCGACGGCGAGTCCAGGAGCGTGCGCCGCCGCAACGATGATCGCGAAGTGAACACCGAGACACTGGTCAAGAACCTGATCAAGTACCTTGAAGAACGGGCCCGCGAGGACAGCGACAAACTCGAGTTCACGGCACGGGAAAACGACAAGCCGGACAGCCGCTCGATCAAGAAGCAGTCGCCCTTTCCCATGCTGACGCTGGGTGAGTTGCGCATGATTGAGGGCTGGTCAGGCAAACTCCTGCACGGAGAGCCGCGGGAGGTTGAAGGCGGCAGCGAGGAGGACTCGCGGGACTACTATGACCTGAACTATCAGGAGCAGTTCGAGGCTCGCAAGAAGTCGGTGGAGAGTATCGATGAACGCTCCATGGACCCCCAGCCCATCGGCATCCTGCCCTTCCTGACGCTCTACTCGACGGGTGTCATCAACATCAATACGGCGCCCAGAGAGCTTCTGCTGGCGCTGAACAAGGACCTGACCTGGGACGCCGTGGACCGCATCATCACGGCGCGCGAACAGGCCCGGCGCGACATAGAAACCGCAGAAGAAAACGGGGGCACTCTCCCCGAAGAGGAGGCCGCCCCCACCAACCCCGACGGCACTCCCGCTGAAGAGGAAGACAAGGCCAGCTTCCGCACCCAGGACCTGGCCACCTTCAAGGTCTTCGTCACCCGCATCACAGGCGAAGAGAACGGAGCCGTGGAAGGCCTCACAGAGGAGATATTCAACGCCATCAAGCCGCTGCTCACGGTGCGCTCGCGTGTGTTCATGATCGAGGCCCAGGGCTACAGCGGCAGGATCAGCAAAACCTTCCGCGCCATTTACCGCCGCCAGGGAAGCAACGCGCAGCAACCTGCCGGCACGTCCGGCGGGACCACGGGCGGCACCCCCGGAGGTACTTCTGGAGGTACTTCCGGTGGGACCACGGGCGGCACGACGGGGGGAACTTCTGGCGGCGCCAGCGGCGGCCCCACCATCGACAACGGCCTGCCGCCGGAAACGAAGATCACCCTGACCCTGCTGCTGCTCGACGAAGTCGAGGGGCGCTGAACCTATCTGGGAATTCTGGAACCCCACGCCGGTCCCTGCGTCCAAGTAGACGGAGCAGTCCGCCCTTATCCAAGCCTTGGGGTTATGCCATGTACAAGAAACTGCTGCTGGGTCTCCTGCTGGCCCTGATTGCCGCGCCGGCCTTTACGCAGGGCATCGTCATCACGATTGAGCCCGAACCTGACGTGCAGCCGCGCCGACGCCCGCCGCGTCCGCGCTTTGCGCCCATTGAGGTGCGCAACCACAACGTGGAAACGAACATAGACGGCCAGGGCGCAACCACCACGATCACTCAGACCTTCTACAACCCCAATTCGATGCAACTGGAAGGGCAGTACCTCTTCCCGCTGCCGGTGGAAGCTGCCATCAACAGTTTTGAAATGACCATGAACGGCAAGATGGTCAAGGGCGAGCTGCTGGCCGCTGACAAGGCTCGCAGCATCTACGAAGGCATTGTGAGGCAGATGCTGGACCCCGGCCTGCTCGAGTTTGCGGGCCGCGGCCTGTTCAGGGCCAGCGTGTTTCCGATCCTGCCGCAGCAGGAGCTGACTATCCGCTTCATGTATACGGAGCTGCTGCCCTACGACAGCGGCCTGGTACGGTTCCGATATCCCCTGCGCACGAAGACCTTCAGCCAGGTGCCTGTGCAGTCCCTCAGTGTGAAAGTGAACATCAAGAGCGAGCAGGCCCTGCAGGCCATCTACTCGCCCACTCATTCCTGCGAAATCATCCGCAAGGGAGACAAGGAAGCCCTGGTCGGCTTTGAGGCCAAGAACAACCAGCCCGAGGCTGATTTCGAACTCTACTTCGGCCATGCCGGAGAGACCGTGGCAGCCAGCGTGATGACCTTCCGCGAAGGCGCCGAGGCGGGCTACTTCCTGGCCCTGCTTACCCCGAAGATCAAGCTCTCCGACGACGAGGTCCTGCCCAAGGACGTCATCTACGTGATTGACACCTCGGGCTCGATGCTTGACGACGGCAAGATTGCCCAGGCAAAGAAGGCCCTGAAGCTCTGCGTCAATGCGCTGGGTGAACGTGACCGCTTCGGCATGGTCACCTTCTCCACGGAGTCCAGGAAGTGGCGCGAGGAACTCTCCGTCGCCACGCGCGACAACAAGGAAGCGGCCGGTCTGGCCATCGAGAAGATCGAGGCCATGGGCGGCACAAACATCGCCGCGGCGCTCAAGGACGGCCTGGCCCTGGCGCGCACCAAGGATGAAGTCAAGCGGCCGACCTACATCGTGTTCCTGACCGACGGCCTGCCCACGGTGGAGCAGACGGACGTGCGCCAGCTGGTGAAGATGGCCTCGGAGCTGCGCGAGACCCACATGCGCCTGTTTACGTTCGGCGTGGGCTTTGATGTCAACACCTGGCTGCTGGACACCCTGGCCGAGCAAAACCGCGGCCAGCGCGAATACGTCAAGCCCAAGGAAGACATTGAGGTGAAGGTCGGCAACTTCTACAGCAAGATCGCCTCGCCCGTGCTGGCCGACGTCAAGCTCAGGATCGACGGCGCCGAAGTCACGGACATCCAGCCCAAGGTCATGCCCGACCTGTTTGCCGGAACGCAGCTGGCCGTGCTGGGCCGTTATGTGAAGCCGGGCCGCCATCAGGTCATCCTGGAAGGCACGGTCAACGGCCAGAAGCGCGTCTATGAGTACACGCAGGAGTTCACAGAGTCCGCCAACACCAAGGCCTACCTGCCCCGCATGTGGGCCGTGCGCCGCGTCGGCTTTCTACTCGATCAGATCAACCTCTCGGGCTTCAACAAGGAGCTCAAGGACGAGATCGTGGCGCTGGGCACGAAGTTCGGCATTGTGACGCCCTACACGAGCTTCCTGGTCGTGGAAGACTCTCAGATTCCCCCGCCTCGCGCCGAGGCCCCCCGTGACGACTCCGGATGGCGTGAGCGCCGCGCGGTCGAGAACCGCCCCCAGGGTGATGCTTCGGGCCGCGACGTGGGTATGGGCGGCGGCGGGCGCGCTCCCGGCGCCTCCACGGGGCGCAACGCGGTCGAAGATTCGGAGGCCAACGACGACCGCCGCTCCAACGACAACGCCGACGGCGCGAGCAAAGCCGACAAGGACGCCACCAAGAAAGTCGAGGAGAAGGCCCGCGGCGGCGGCTACGCCACCAAGGCCGGCAAGCGCGCTGAAGAACTGAAGAAGAAGGGCTACGATGAGCGTGCCGCACAGGCCATCGCCGCGGAAAACGTGAAGACCATCGGTGCCCGCACCTTCGTCTGGTCCGACGGCATCTGGCTCGAAAGCGACATCACCAACGGCGAGCTGATCGAGGCTGAACTGGTGGAGTATCTCTCAGAGTCCTACTTCACGCTGGCCCGCGACACCGAGATCGCCAAGGTGCTGGCACTGGGCACGGAGGTCATTTTCCGCAAGGGCAAGAAGGTGGTCCGCGTCATCGAAGTTGCGGAGGAGGCCCGGAACGAGGAGAAGAAGTAGTCCGCGCAAGCCCAATCAACGGGGGGCGGGCCTTGGCCCGCCCCCCGTTTCTTGCTTCAGGGCCGGTTGTCTGCAATGGGTCAATAGATGGCCGCAATGCGCCTGACGCTGCAGCTCAATTGGTGGTCTTGATGCCCAGCGCCTTTTTGATCTCGTCGATGTCCGTCTGCATGCGGTTCATCTCATGGCGCAGCTGGTCGCGCTCCTTCTTGGCGTCGTCGAGTTCCTTGCGGGCCTGCACGAGATCGGCCTGCACCTGCTTGAATTCGTCCTCGGTCTTGTCGCTGCGCTTCTCAAGCTCTGAAGCACGCTTTTCAAGGTCGCTGACCTTCTTCTCGCCGCTGCTGACGCGCCCCTCAAGCTCGCCCACGCGCTTGTCATTGCGCGACTTGTACTCGGCCAGGTCGTTCTCGAGCTCGGTGAGGCGCTGCTCCGCCTCGCCGATGCGCTTCTTCTGCTGCAGTTGCTCGGCCTCGATGCGCTGCACATCTTTCTTGGTGGCCTGCTCCTTGGGCGCCACGGTGCTCTCGATGCGCTCATAAATGAGCCAGCCCGTCCCGCCGATGAGCCCGAGCAGGACAATGGCCGATCCCCAGATGACCAGCTTGATCTGTTTCATGGCTTGCCCCCGGGCTCCTTGGGCACCTTCTGGCTGTCGCGCAGGCGTTGCCGCTCTTTCATGGTGATCTCGCGCTCGCGCAGCTTGTCCAGGATGGCCTTGACGTCAATCTCCCGCACCTCCACGGCAGAGCCGCAGGAAGCGCAGCGAACGTGGCCGAGGTCGTACGTGTCCGAACCCAGCTCAACGCCCTGCTGTTCTTCGATGTACAGGTTACCGTTGGGCAGCAGCAGGCAGGGGAAAGTGAACGGACGGGTGATCGTGAACTTGCCACGGTCACAGTCACCCACGATGGAAGTCAGGAACGAGTCCGGAATCCAGACCTTGCTGTTCTTGCAGCACAGGAGGCGGTCAAGGGCCATGAAGTTCTCCGCCGGCCAGGCCGGCGACTGCCAAGCATCCGTCAACGTTGCGCCAGGGCCGCGAGGCTTGAGGGCTTGAGGGCGCCCGCTTCTTCAAATCGCGTCTTGCCCAGCACCTCAGCCAGTGCCGCGCGCCAGCGCTCGTCCAGGGCGCGCAGCGCATCGCTGGGCGCGCCGGAACGAGCAAGAACATAGTAGCACTGGGCCTGCGTCGCGTCAGGCGAATCGGCCCCTTCGGCGGAATAGTAGAGGCGCCACAGGGCCTCCATGATCTTGGCCCGCGCCACCCGGGAGGACGCCTCGTTGTCACCCAGATCGAAGCCGCGATAGGGCGCGCAGAACCCCTCCAGCAGAGCGACCATGCGCTTTTGGGTCTCGGCTTCGGCCTTGGCATACAGCTCCAGGGCCTGCTTCTGCTTCAACGAAAGCTGGCGGTCTTCCTCAAGCGCCCGCGCCCGGGTGAAGTCCAGCGCTCCGTGCTCGATTGAGAACTGTCGGAACTCAGCATCCATCTTGGCACGATCCTTCACCAGTTGCGACGACGCCACGGCATCACGCTCTTTGGCCAGCACGGCGCGAGCCTGGCTGCGCCGTGCGATGTCATCATCCACGGCCTGGCTCTTGTCACGCTCCACTTTTAGCTCATCGCTGCGGACCTTGGCCGCGTCGGCTTCTTCGACAATCTTCTGCTGGGCGGCCAGCTCGGCACGCAGCGGCTCGATTCTGCGCTCCAGATCCGCCTGGGCCAGGTCGTTGTCCTCCACTTCCCAGAGCGCCTTTTCGTACTCCACGGTGGCTTCACCGTACTGCTTTTGCAGCGCCTCCCACTCGACCTTGGCCGATTCCATGGCGGCCAGCTCGGCCTGCGTCCTGGCCAGGGTTTCAGCGGCCTTTGTCACCCGCGCCTCCGCCTGGGCCACGGCCTCTGCCGCCCTCTGCTCCGCCTCCTCCGCTTTGGCCGCCGACTCCGTAGCCAGCTTCAGCGCGGCTTCCAGGCCCGGCAGCGCTGCGGTCGCCGCATCCACCTTCTTCTGCGCGACCTCGGCCGCCTTGACGGCCTCGTCCAGCGCACTCTGCTTCGCAGCCGCGTCAGCCTTTGCGGCATCCAGCTGTTTCTTGAGTTCGCTGCCTTCGCGCTCGCCTTCAGGCAGCTTGTCCAGC
This sequence comes from Planctomycetota bacterium, assembly GCA_019186845.1. Classification (GTDB taxonomy): domain Bacteria; phylum Planctomycetota; class UBA8742; order UBA2392; family UBA2392; genus UBA2392. The sequence goes on from JABARW010000016.1 coordinate 72,941, forward strand.
TCGGCCTGCAACCGGTCGACCTCGGCCTGGGCCCCCTCCAGGGCACGGCGGGCGGCGTCACGCTTGAGCACGGCCTCAAGCAGGGCGTCACCGGCCTGGTTGTGGTCGACCTTGCCGGCTTGCAATGATTCCTGTGCTGAAGCGCGCGCGGCCCCGGCCGCTTCACGCGCCTTTCTGGCGCCGGCCTCGTCTTCGCGGGCGCCGGCCAGCGCGATGTCAGCCTTGGGTTCTTCGGCCTGGGCCGCTTCGTAGGCGGCCTTGCAATCGGCGAGCTTCTCCGCCGTGTAAACGCTGGCCTTCTGCTTGGCCTTGATGTCCGCCTGCAGCTTCACGGCTTTGTCCAGTCGCTCCTGCAACGGAACGCGCTTGCGTTTGAGATCATCGGACTGGTCTTCAAGCTGCCCGAGCTTGACCCTGATGAGGTCGGCCTCGGCCTTGGCAGCCGCCGCCTTGCGGACGGTTTCGCGCAGGGCCTCAATCTGCCGGGTCAACTCAGCGCGCTTTTCACCCTTAGGGTCGTAGCTCGAAGATTCCATCAGCTTCTTGATGGCCTCGTCCTGCGCAGCCATGGCCGCTTCCAGTTTCTCGATCTCCTGCAGGCGCACGATGGCCTGGGCGCGGCGGGCATCCAGCTCCGCCATCTGCTCCTGAAGGCTCTGCACGCGGGCCAGCAGGGTCATACCGGCGGCCCCGAGACTTGGGTAGGTGTTGGGTCTGCGGCGCCAGTTTGCAATGGCGCCCAGAATGAACTCTTCGCCGGCGGCCAGTTGCTCGTCTGTCATGCGCAGGGGGCCTGAGACGGGAAGCTCGCTGGGGTCGCGTGCGTTGCCCGCGGCCAGCCGGGACTTGGCAGCCTGGATCTCGTCGGCCAACTGCTTCTCGAAAGCCTCAATCTCGCGATCGGCGTCCCGCAACACATGGCGGCTGCGATACTCCAGCAGGGCGGCTGCCGCCTCGCGCAGGCGGCGCTCGAGCTCAATCACGTTATGCTCGGCGCGCAGCGGAAACTCCGAGGTATTGAGCCAGTGCAACTGATCCTTGAAGCGCTCATTGGCGTCGATGCGCAGGAGCTGGAAATTCTCACCCTGCTGCTGGCCCGTAGTGACGGCCCCCCCCGCCTCAAACACCGCCCACTGGCCGCGCACCACCCGGTCCGCACGCTCACCACTATGGACCATGACGGAACCACGGAACACACGCAGCACGGCCACGGGCCGGGCCGCCTGGGTCTGGTAGTTCTCCGGCAGCAGGAGCAGGGCGCGCTCGCCGCCGGCCAGATCAAACTCGGCAGCCGTACCCGCCACTTCGCGCGCTCCGCGGTCAAAAATCAGGGCAAAGCGGCCGTCAGCCGAGGAAAAGCGCGCCCAGACCTCGCCTTTGGTCAGCTCCAGCACCTGGCGAACCTTCTCGCGCGGCTCACGCACTATCACGGCCGTGTCTCCCGCAAGGCTCACGCGGTTACCTTGGTCGAAGACCAACGTAGCCTGGGCGCCCAGAGCGGTCTGCACCTGCTGGTTCATCACCAGACGGCCCGAGGCCTGAGGGGACTGCGGCCGCGAATCCACGAGAATACGACCCTCAGCGCGCTCCAGCCGCACATCGGGAGGGGCGATGTAGGCGCCCATGGTGTGAAACAGCACGAACATGGCCACCATACCCGCCGCCTGCAGCAGCAGGGCCGCGGCCGGGGGAATGCCCACGGCCTTGTGCGGGTTGCGCGCCCGCACATTCACCTGTACGCGCGAAAGGTCAAAGGGTGGGAATGTAAACAGTTCGCGCAGCTTCAGAGACTGGTTGCGCAGGGCATCCAACCTGGCCTGGGCCACCTTGTCCCGCACGACGCTTTGTTCAAAGCGCGCCGTCTCGTCGTCCTTCAGGCGCCCTTGAAGGTAGCGGCGAATCGTAGTGTCGCGCTGTTTGTCGGCATCGCTCATCCCAGACTCTCCGACAACACGCCCGCCCTGACCAGCGCCCGGCAGGCGCCTTCGGTGCGGTCTTCCACCTCGGCGGGAGAAAGGCCCGTCCAGCGTGCAATGACTTCGGGCTCGATGCCGAGCCTGAACTGAAGGCAGAGCAGTTCGCGCTCCGCCGCGGAAATACAGGCCAGCGACCCGGACTGCCGCTTCATCAGGGCCCGCAAGTCCTCGGCGCGGAACTTGGTGGTGTCGTCTTCGCGAAAGGCCCGGATGACCCCCTCGCTCACGGCGGCCGCCAACTGCGCCTCGGACATGTTCAACTCACTGAGAACCTCGCCGTGCCGATAACTTGTCTTCAAGCTGCGGGGATCGGGACCCTGGGCCAGCACCTCTTTGTGGCGCGCGCGCAGGGTGCGGCAGGCGCACTCCAGCACAAACCGGCGCAGGGCCTCATCGCTGCCGGTTTCCGCGGCGCGGATTTGTGCCAGTGCATCGACCAGAATGTCCTCGACCAGTGGCTCAAAGGCCCCGTCACGCGCCGGGATCAGGGCTGTAGCATAGTCCACGACTTCAGGCCCAAAGCGCTTCATGAATGCGTTGACGGAACCAGCGTTAGCCGCAAGCAGGTCCGACACGAGTCGTGCTGGCTGGGAGATCATCGAGCCTCCGCGGATCATGCCGCGTCGCTGCCGGTGTCACCGTTTTCGATGTTAAACAGCGCATCCACAAAGGTTTCAGCATTAAACGGCTGAATGTCGTCGAAGCCCTCCCCGAGTCCGACAAACTTCACGGGCACCGCCACCTTCTCGTTAATCGTCAGCACGGCGCCGCCCTTGGCCGTGCCGTCGAGTTTGGCCAGAAACAGCCCGCTCACGCTGGCGGCAGCCTTGAACATCTCGGCCTGAGTTACGGCGTTCTGGCCTGTGGTGGCATCCAGCACGAGAATGGTTTCATGGGGCGCGCCGGGAATCTTGTTACCCAGCACCTTCGTAATCTTGGTGAGTTCATCCATCAGGTTCTTCTGCGTGTGCAGCCGCCCTGCGGTGTCCACCAGCAGCACATCAGCCTTGAGTTCCAGGGCGCGCTCAGCACCCTTGTAAGCGACCGACGCGGGGTCAGCCTTGTCGGCTCCGGCCACCACCTCGCAGCCAATACGTTCACTCCAGGTCTGCAGTTGCTTCACGGCAGCCGCCCTGAAGGTATCCGCGGCGGCCAGCACCACTTTCTTGCCTTCACGCACGAAGTGTCGCGCAATCTTGGCGATGCTCGTGGTCTTGCCTACCCCGTTGACGCCCACCACCAGCACCACCGTGGGTCCGCTGGGAGCATAGCTGATGGAGTTGCCGCGCCGGGTCAGGCGTTCTTTGAGGTCCTTGCGGATAAAAGGAACAATCTGGTCCGTGGTTTCGATGGTGGCGTTCTTCCAGGCGCCGCGCAGGACTTCCATGAGGTGTTCAGTCGTCGCAACGCCGAGGTCAGCCTCAAGCATGGCTTCCTCGAGCTTGTCGAGCGTTTCAGCGTCAATCTTCTTGCCCAGGCCCACGAGCCCCATGACCTTGCGCCGGAAAATCATGGAGGTCTTGGAAATGGCCTTGGTCAGCCGCGCGAAAATGCCCTTCTTCTCGGGCGCAGGCTCAGCTTGCGTCTCGGGCGCCTCCGGCTGCGGAGGAGCGGGTGGGGCAGCCTCCCGGGGTTCGCCGGCATCGTCCTTCTTCTTGAACAGCCCAAAGAAGCCCCCACCCTTTTTCTCGGGCGGTGCCTCGGGCGGCGTCTGGGGATCTGCCTTCTTCTTGAAGAAACCAAGTGCCATGCCAGTTTCCGGATAAGCAAGGGGCCAGTGTAGCGCCGCATGGCCCTACCGTCATGCCCCAGACCACCAGCTTGAATCAACGGACACACCGCCTGGGTGCCGGGTTGGCCGGCCAGGCCCTGAGGCTATGCTGGACCCATGGCCAGTGCCGACATCGCCACGCCCTGCATCCAGTGCGGCAGCGTAACGCGCCCTGGGGCAACATTCTGCGATCATTGCGGCATTCCGCTGGGCGTCGCCGGCGTGGACTCCTATCTGGACTCGGGCGAAAAGGGCCCGCCCCCACCCGCCGTGCCACAGACCAGATCGCGCTGGCCCCTGACCGCGCTGCTGCTTTCCGCGGCGGCCATTGTGTTTGCCGGGCTTGTGGGCGCCTTTGTGGTGGCTCCCCTGGTCGCCGGCGATACGTCGGACCCAGCCGACTGGACGGACGTGCACTCCGATTCGGGCCGCTTCGCCGCGCGGTTTCCCGCCGCGCCCCGAGCAGAGGTGTTGGCTGTCCAGACCATGGTGGGCGAGCGCCGGCTTCACGTACTGCGCTGCACACAGGGCAAGGCTCAGTTCGAGATTTCCTGGTTTGACTTGCGTGGTGCCGACGGCCGCGAAGCCGCATACAGCCCCGAGCGCGGCCTGGACCTGATGGCCGAGCAGGGCCGCCTCGTCAGCCGCGACTGGGTCGAAGTCGGAGACGTCCTGGCGCTCCGCGCTGACATTCACGTCGGCGAACACGACCGCAACGAGGTCGCCATCCTGGTGCGGCAAGGCCGGGTGTTCGTCATTGCCCTTTCCGGCGTGCGTCGCGACCAGCCGTCGCAATTCGGGGTCTTCCTCAACTCGCTGAAGTTTGATTGAGCGCGACGGTCTGCGGCCTCGCGATTGCCCGCAAGGCAAAGGGGCGACGTCACCGTCGCCCCTCTGGGGGATGCATCGGGTATCAGCGACCCGCTAGGCCAGCTTGGCATCGAGCGTGATCTGCGCGGCCGCGAGCAGACGCGAAATGGGGCAGCCGTTCTTGGCGTCGTTGGCCTTGGCCTCAAAAGTCTTGGCATCAATTCCGGGCACCTTGGCAACCGTGCTGAGGTGAATCTTGGTCACGGTCATCTTCTCGGCGACCTTCTCGATGGTGACTTTGGCTTCGGTCTTGATGCTGTCGGCCTTGAAATTGGCCTGGCCCAGAATGTTTGACAGGGCCATGGAGAAGCAGCCGGCATGCGCGGCGGCAATCAGCTCTTCGGGGTTGGTGCCCTTGCCCTCTTCAAATCGGGTGCTGAACGAGTACTGGCCCTCAAAGGCACCGGAGCCCAGCTTCATGGTGCCCTTACCTTCCTTCAGCGTGCCCTTCCACTCGGCGGATGATGAACGAACAGGCATGTGTCTTCCTTTCAGTAGTGCGGCTCAGCCGCGCTGTCACAATTTTGGACTCGTCAAGTCCGCAGAAGCATAGCAAGGGACCGGCGCAAGCCAACACAGTCACTGCGGGCACGGGCCGCCGCGCCACGCGACACCCTGCAGGAGTCCGGGCCGGTTACGCCGTCGTCGGAGGCTGCACGTCGGCATAAGCGGCTTCGATGGCCTGGAGGTCCGTGGTGTTCCCTACTTCTGTCAGAACCTCACGGGCGAACTTCATGAGTGCTTCGGCACGCGGCACCGCCCCCCGCTGCTTGAGCAGCGCGGCAAAGCGGCCGGACTGGATGGCCTGCACCGCGCGGTCCGGGGATTTCTCCAACAGCGCCAGCCCTTCTTCGAACTCGCTTTGCGCTTCGTCCAGCTTGCCCATGAAGTGCAGCAGCTGGGCAAAGTTCGCCTTGACGTGTCCCATCATACGCGGAAAGCCCAGCCGCCGGCCAACGGCGATGGCACGGCGGTAACACTCCTCGCCGCGCGAGAATTTGCCCGTGTACTTGTACAGGCCGCCCAGATTGACCAGGGCGCTCATTTCTCCCATGGCGTCGCCCAGCTCGCGCGCGACATCCAGGCCGCGCAAAGCAAGGGGCTCGGCCTCCTCGTAACGGCCCTGCATGCGAATCATGCCCGCCACACGCCCGGAAGCCGCCACAATATCCGCCTGCAGGCCAAGGCGCTCGTAAATGGACAGGGCTTCTGATGCCAGCTTCTCGGCGGCCACGCGGTCGCCCCGGGTGTGATGGAGGCGCGAAAGATCCATCAGTGCCTTCGCCTCACCCTGAAGGTCTCCCAGCCGGCGCTGCCGGGCCAGGGCTTCGTCCAGCCAGTGTCGCGCCCTCTCCATGTCTCCGGCCTCAAGGCAAAGGGTGCCTCGCAGCATGAGAGCCTGGGCCTCCAGTCCGGCGAGGCCGTGGCAGCGCGCAAGTTCGATTCCCTCCTCAAGCAAGGCTGTGCCTTCCTCCCGCCGTCCGCGCTCCAGGAATGGGATCACGAGCGCAAGGGCGGCCTCCGCACGCCTTTCCCCCGACGCCTCTCCCAGAATCTGCTCCGCGAGATCATCCAGCTCTTTGAAGCTGCCCAGACGGTAATAGCAGCGGGCGAGATCAATGCGCGCCCGATGCAGAAGTTCATCCGGCAGGCGCGCCCCGTCGCCCAACAGGCGCTCAAGGCGCTTGGCCGCACTGGCCCAGTCCGCCAGGTGGATCTGCTGTAACGCCGCCTCGAGTTCGGCCTGAGGGCGGAACTCCGCGCCATGAGGGTGCCGGCACAGGCGCTCGTAGATATCCAGCGCGCGACGGCACTGGTAGTGCCGGGCGGCATGGGCCGCCGCGCGTTGCAGATAGGCAATTTCCCGTCGCGACAGGGAGTCGTCACTTTGGCCCGCTTGCGCGTGTTGGGCATGTTCGGCCAGCTCCAGCGCCAGAAGCTCCAGGTCGGGCTCGGGGAGCAGGCTTTCCAGGATGTCCAGGGCAAGGCGGTGAAGACGCGCGCGATCCGCGGGCATGTGGAGCTGATAGGCCGCGTCGCGCAGGAGGGCGTGCCGGAAGATGTAGGCTTCTTCAGCCTTCATGGGTGCCCCGTGACCTGGCCGCCTGTTACGTCTCGCGCTGCCCGCGAAGGCTCGATTCGATCTCGTCGATCAACTGCCGCTCGGCCAGCGTGCTGCGATAGGCTTCGGGATAGATACTGTCCTCGAGCTTCTGCCCCAGCGAATGATAGGTCTGGCGGGCGAGTTCCCGGTAGTGCTGTTCCAGCTCGTGGTCGGAACTCAGGGTGCCCAGCAGCGACAAGTGAATCTGCCAGAGGGCTACCAGCGAGAGAGCGCCGCACCCCTTGGCGGCATTGAGCGCCTCGAGATAGTACCCAAATGCCTCATCGTAGTAGTGCTCCTCATGCAGGCTCACAGCGAGGTTGCCCGCGTTGATGGCCACCGAATGGAGGTTTCCCGCCTCGCGCGCGCGGTTCAACGCCTCCGCTCCCAGCACGCGGCCCTGCCGACGCTCTCCCAGCTGCTTGACTGACGTGACCAGGTTGCCGAGGTGAACAAGTTCTCGCCTCCGGTCACCCAGTTGCTGAGCCAGCTCAATGCCTTGCAGAAGCAGCAGGCGTCCCTCTTCGTATCTCCGCTGCTTGTTGCGGACATTGCCCAGGTTCCCGGTGGCCGTGCAGAGCAGCGACAGGTCATGGGCCGCCGAGGCCTCCTTGATGACCTCCTGGAGTATGCGTTCAGCCTCGGCGTTCTGGCCAAGGTGCATGGCGAGGATGCCCAGATTGCTCCGCACGGCCAAGATCCGTTTGGGATCGTGCCCCTCTTGGGCGATGGTCAGGGCACGCTGCAGCATCTCCCCTGCGCTCTGCCATTGCTGCTGCTGCTGTCGCGCAATGGACCAGGCAATCAGCAGGTCCACCTGCACATCAAGGCCGCCCCCGGCCTCCGCCAGGGGCGCAGCTTGCGCACATATGGTTTCGACGTCCTCAATGCGGTGGATGACTCCAAGGGCCGTGGCGGCCTCCACGAGCATGCCGGCACGCACGCCCAAAGGCTCGCTCTCGCTCCATTGGATGCCCTGCCGGATGTACGCGGGGGCCTGGTCATTCTGGCCCAGCGTGATGCACGTGATGCCCAGCTTGACCAGCGCGTCGGCCCGTTGCCTAGGCGAGGCTGCCTCGTGGCTCGACAGGCGCAGCAAGAGGGCCTTGGCGTCGGCGTTGCGGAAGTCCCGGCGGGCCACGGCCGCAGCATTGGCCAGATGCCGGGGCTCGGCGAGTCGCAGACGCGAGCGCAGATGCTCCGGCAGTTCAGGGTCGGCCAAAGCCAGGCGCGCGTGCTCGGCCAGGTCAAAGGCCAGCGCGTCGCGGAATTCGGGCTCCTCCAGCAACAGGTCGTGGGCCGCGGCATGGAGCAGCGCGCGGCTGCTGGGCAGCTGAAGCTGGTAAGCCGCCTCGCGCAGCAGCGCATGGGAGAACTGATAGGCCGTATCGGCGCCCATGGCGAAAGTCTAGCAGCGGCCCCGGCACTGCCCCGCTAGTAACTGTGCTCTTCGCCGGGGAACTTGCCGGCCTCGACTTCCGAGCGGTATTGGTTCAGCGCGGCCAGGGCCTGCTCATGGAACTGCATGTAGCGCTTGAGGAATTTCGGGGAGAACTCGGGCGCATAGCCAAGCATGTCAAAGAACACCAGCACCTGACCGGAGCAATGGGGACCCGCGCCGATTCCGATGGTCGGCACGGGACAGACGGCTGTGATCTCGCGGGCGATCTGGGCGGGCACCATTTCCAGCACCAGAGCAAACACTCCGGCCTCGGCCAGGGCCCTGGCGTCGGCCAGAAGCGTTTCAGCCGCCTTGTTCAGGCGCGGCCCGCTCGTGGCGTGGATGCTCTGGGGCGTGAAGCCCAGGTGACCCATGACCGGCACACCGGCCGCCGTCAGGCGCTGCACCAGCCGCGTCACCCGTACCCCGCCTTCAAGCTTGACGCCCTGGGCGCCGGCCTTGATGCAGGCAATGCAGTTGGCCACCGCCGCGTTCTCGCCGCACTGGTAGCTGCCCAGGGGCATGTCGGCCACCACCAGGGCCCGTCGGGTGCAGCGCGCAACAATCTCCGTGTGGTAAAGCGTATGCTCGAGGGTCACGGCCAGGGTGTTTTCCCGGCCTTGAACGGTGGTGCCCAGGCTGTCGCCCACCAGCGCCATATCGATACCGGCTTCGTCCACCAGCCGCGCGGAGTATGCGTCGTAGGCCGTGACCATGCTCAGTTTGCGCCCATCCTGGGCGGCCTTGTGCAGATCCCGAATCGTCGTGCGCCTTGCCATGTTTGCCTCCCCGGTCCGGCGCGCAGTCTAGCCAGCCCGGGCGGCGCAACGCGCAAAAACCGGCTCAGTGGTGCCGCGAGCTTCACCACGCTAAACTTGGCGCTCCATGCCCGACAAAGAACGCCCACTCAAAAAACCTCCGGCCTCGCGCCCGGAGTTCACCATTCCTAACACGCGAGAGCTGCGCAAACAGCCCGCCCAGAACGCCGACCCGCTGTCCACGGCGGCCTTCGACCCCAGCGCTACCACACTTTCGCAGCCGCCCCTGCCGACCCCGCCCGAGAACCTGCTGCTGGGCTTTGAACGCGACGCCGTGGGACAGAAGCCTGATGAGGCAGAGCCACCTCAGGCCATCGAACTGGGGCACGGCACGCTGCTGCGCCACGTCATGGCCCTCGGTTCATCGGGAAGCGGCAAGACCGTGCTGTGCAAGGCCATCGTTGAAGAGTGTGTGCTCCAGGGAATTCCGGCCATCTGCATCGACCCGCAGGGCGACCTCTGTTCCCTGGCACTGGCCACCGATGAACCCCAGACCCTGCGCGACAAGGGCGTAGACCCGGGGCTGGCCCGCCTCTATGAAAGCAAGGCCGATGTTGTCGTGTTCACGCCGGCCTCGCGCAAGGGCGTGGCCGTCAGCGCCGATCCCCTGAACCTCGAACTTTCGGGCCTGGAGCCCGCTGAAGTCGTGCGCGCCGTCACCAGCGCGGCCACCATGATCGTCAGCCTGCTGGGCTACAAACTGGACAGCGACGACGGCGAGGGCCTGGTGGCGGTGTTTGACCGCGCACTCTCCGACCTGCACCAGGCCAAGCGCTTTCCGCGCAGCCTGGAGGAGTTCGCCCACCACCTGGCTTCAATGGATGAAGGGCAGCTCAAGCCCTACACCAAGTACGCTGACGCCGCCAAGATTGCCGGCGCCTGCAAGAAGCTGGCGCGGCTGGATGTGGGCGCGCGACGGGTGCTCTTCCATGAAGGCATTCCGCTCAACATCGACCTGCTGCTGGGCAAGGGCGAGCACAGCGCGGCCCTGCCGGGCAAGACGCGTGTCAGCGTCATTTACCTCAACACGCTATCAAGCCAGGAGGAGAAGGAGTTCTTCGTGGCCGCCCTGGTTGAACAGCTCTACGACTGGATGCTCAAGCATCCCAGCTCCGAGCCCCAGGCGCTGTTTTACATCGATGAGGTCGCGCCGTTCATTCCGCCGGTGCGCAAGCCTGCCTGCAAGGATTCGCTGAGCGTACTGTTCAAACAGGCGCGCAAGTACGGCGTGTGTTGCCTCATGGCCACCCAGAACCCCGGCGACGTGGACTACAAGGCCATGGCCCAGTTCGGCACCTGGGGCCTTGGACGCCTCACCACCAGGCAGGACCAGAAGAAGGTCCAGCCCACGGTCAAGGCGCTGGACCCCGAGAACGTCGAATCCATCATGGAAGAGCTGCCGGCGCTCAAGCCCGGCCAGTTCATGTTCCTGTGCCCCGACGAGTTCGACGACACGCTCCGCATGCGTACCCGCTGGCTCTACACCCAGCACAAGACGCTGGATGAAGACCGCATCGAGAAACTGACCGACGAGCGCTGGCGCGAGCGATTTGCCGGGCTGGAGCGCGCCGTGCGCGGCACCCAGCTTGACGCCAGCGCCAGCACCACCGTACTCACCGGCCCCGCCTCCGACGACACAGACGAGGTCGACGACGAGGGCGCCGAACCCGCATATGGGGACGCGGCCGAACCCCTGGCCGCAGGCAGCACGCCGTCATCGCGCACACCACGTCCGGACGATGACACGGGTGATGAAGCCGAAGCTGAAGATGTTCCGGACGACGTTGAGCGCGGCATGAGCGAAGAAGAAGCTCGCGCCAGACGACAGGCCGAACTCGAGGAGTATGCGCGGCGCCTGGCCGGCAAGCCTTCCATGACGGCGCGGGAGTTCGCAGACCGCCTCGGCGTGGGCGAGGGCAAAGCGCGCAATCTGCTGCGCGAACTGGTGAAGGAAGGCCAGGCCGCGGCCTTTCAGGAAGGCCGCGCCAGCGTTTACTTCGCGCGCGCTACGGGCCTGCGCCCGGACCTGGGGCTGAACAAGCCCGTGCGCGTGGCGCTCTGCACCGTCACCAAGGACCAGGCCGTGCGCATTGGCGAATCGTTGCGCAAGACCAAGACTCTGGGTCTCGTCGGCGTCGATGAAACCGTGGAAAGCCTCAAGCTCGAGTACCGCATGTTGCTGCGGCTCGAATTCCAGGAGAAGGTCACGCGCATGATCCTGTACCGCCTCTTCGGCCAGTCCCACGAAGAGAAACTGGGCTGCGTCTACCTGCACCCGCGAAGCCTGCGCGTACTGGTTTACAGACCCTCGGACGGCATGCGCTTTGACGACAAACCGGAAGAGCACGCCAGTGACGTGAAGGACCTCGACGGTGTCGCCACCTTCGTCGAGCAGCCCCCGGGCGACCTGAACTTCGACGAGAACGAATTCAGGCAGCGCCACGACGAAGCCGTCGTGAAGCAGAGCTTCAAGCAGCGCTTCAAGGCCTCGCCCCGGCGCATTGAGCCGGTGTTTGTGCCGCTCTGGCGCATTTTCATGCGCGAACAGGGCAGTTCCAACCTGCGCATCGTGACCATCGACGGCCTCGGCGGCAAAGTCGTCGACTGGTAGGAGGCAGCGAGCAGCTCCATGCCCGAGTACCGCGACAGCGTGTTGAAACTCATCGCCGACCACCAGCGGGCCCGGCTGCGCGGCGACGCGTCCGAGGCGCGGGCCAAACTCGCCCAGGCACGCGAGCTCGATGCGGCCACACTGGAAACCGAACTCGCCCGCCTTGCCTTTGAACGCATCCAGGGCGACGACGACAAAGCCTTCCGCGAGCGCTGCCAGATCGCGGCCACGCTCGGCCAGGTGGCCATTGCCGCAGCCGACCACATTGAAACCTGGCGCCTGCTGGCCGACATGCTGGCACGGGTGGGCAACTTCGAAGGTGTGGTCAAGGCCACAGCCAACGCCCTCAAACGCCGGCCTGAAGACCTCGATCTCTGGATCAAGCGCACCGAGGCGCTGATTCAGCTTGAGGACATGCTCGGCGCGGCCAAGTGTCTGCGCGAGTGCGCCCATCTCGCCCCCATGGACCTGCGCGTGGAAGACCTGGCCAGGCGCTACCCGCTTTGCTCGTCTTGCTTTGCCTGCCTGGCGTCCCCTGTGGCCATTGCCTGCCTCAAATGCGGCGCGGCCGGCCCCGGCGTCGGCAAGCCGGCCGTCAGCGTGAAGAGCCGCTCGCTCTCCAAGTTCGATATCTATTTTCCGCGTGTGCGCGAAGTGATAGCCAGGACGCTTGGCATGGTCCCCGGAGTGGCCCAGACCCGCATTACCCTGAACACCATGCTCAAGCGCGACCTGAAGTGCTCGCCCCAGGCATGCCAGCAGGTCCTCAATGCCCTGGCCCGGGAGTTCCCCGGCCAGTTTGACCCGCTCATGTTCAAGCAGACCTATCTGGGCTATCTGGACCTGCTGGTCACAGATGCGATCCGCGCCATCCAGACCGATAGCGGCCGCTTCCCGCCCGCGCCGGGCCACCCCACGCCCTCGCCCTGACCGTCAATTGAAGTCTATGGGCTGAAGCAGCGAGCGCCCCACCGCCTTGCCTTGCAGCCGGGCCGGCTCGTACCTGGCCTGCTGGAGCGCTTCCTTCAGGCGGGCGTCGAAGGTCTGGTTTCCCGTTCCGGCCTCCAGCCGCACGCTGGTGGCCTGTCCGGAGGCGTCCACCTCAATGAGTGCCACCACCCGGCCCCTAAAGCCGCGCCGCACGCTGCGCGGAACATTCCACGAAAGCAGGGCAGGGGGGACATACTCTCCGCCAGTTGTGTCGCCGGCCCCTCGCGCAGCGGGGGCCGGGCTTTCGACACTCTGCCCGGGGCCCTGTGCCGCGTCCGTTGTCCGAGGGTCGCCCTCGCGCTTGGAGGGAAGATCGAGGCGAGCAGGAGACTCCGGGGGCGCCGAAGTTGTGAAGGGTTCGAAGGCCTCGGGCTCGGCCGGCACTTCCACCGCAGGCTCCGCCTGGGGAGCCTCCTCGCGGAACATGATGGAGGGCGGCGCCAGCGGGCTGTGGCTGACGGACGGCGCGGGCAAGGGACACAGGGCACCTGGCGCCGTGTTCGCGGCGCTCAGCGCGCTCTCGCAAGTGGTGTTGAAGCGGGCCAGGGCCGCGCCTATGGCGGTCGGCGCCGGCGCTGACACGAGCGAGAGTGTCAGCACCAGGGCCGCCCCGTGCAGAGCTGCGGACATGACCACAAATCGACTCACTCGACTTGGCGCCGACATGCCCACTGGTTCCCCGTCGGTCTGTTGCCTGACAGGCTACCACTTCAGTTCCGCAGACAAGATGACGTTCGTCCCCGGTCCGAAGGTGCCGTTGCCAAGCCCGTGATAGGCACGATTGCCGATGTTCTGGATGTTCAGGTTCAGATTGAAATTGCGCACGGGATACCATCCGGCGCGCAGGCCAAACAGCACATAGCTGGCTTCGTCGTGCGGCGTAAAGCGCACGTCACCTTTGTTGCCTGAAGCCAGCTGGTCCTGCCGCCCCACAAACTGGAGGTAGGGCTCAACGTAGACTTTGCCGCGCATGGCCTCATAGCGCAGGGCCACCTCGGTCATCAGCGGGGGAATGCGGCTGACGGGTTCATCGTTCTTGATGTCGTCGCCGCGCGTCCAGGTGAAGTTGGCAATGATGCCCAGGGCGTCGCCCTCGAAGAAGATGTGGTCGGCGGGCAACCCGAAGAGGCCAAGCTCCGGACCTATGAACCAGCTCACTTCTGCTTCAAAGCCATAAATGCGATAACGACCACTGTTGTCGAACTGCACCACGCCGCTCCCGTTGAACGTGGTGTTGGTACGGCGGAAGGCATTGTCGAAGTAACTGAAGAAGACCGCGGCGTTGCCACTGATCCAGTGGGGCGCGGCCGACTCGGGGCTGCGCGTGGGAACATAGCCTTTGACAGAGAGTTCGGTGCTCCATTGATCTTCGGGTTCGAGGTCCGGGTTGGGTATCTCGTTGCCGGCGCCCGTGCCCTTGCTGGCGGCCAGATCGTCGAGATTGGGCGCCCGGAAGCCGCGCGCCAGGTTGACGCCAATGGAGAACTCGTCGATGGGACGGATGAGGAAGGCCAGCGCGCCGGTGATGTCTCCGTAGTACTCGTTGACGCCGTCGAGCGACGAAATCGATTTATCGAGGTCGGCCTGGGCGCGAAAGCCGGAGTAGCGCACGCCGGGCCGGATCAGCAGCAGGTCATCCGCCAGGCGGATTTCGTCCTGGGCATAAACGCCAAAACTGGAATAGAGGCTCCAGTCCGGAAACTGTCCGCGATCATCAAGCCGCGGATTGGAAGTCACGGCCCCGGTGACGAGATTCTGGTCGCTGCGGCGCGAATGGACGATGTCGTGGTAGACCTCACCCCCGACACTGACTCGCGACCATTCGCCGAAGTTGAGCACCGCCAGAGCGCTCAGGCCAAACGTGTGCACGTTGAAGCCCTGATTGCGCCGCGTGGGCGTGGCACTGCGCGGCGTGCGAAGCAAGTCCTCCTGCACGCGGTGGTAACTGGCATTGACATGGAACTGTTCCAGCAGGGTGCCCAAGGTCCACTCCCAGCGCAGAATGGCCAGGTCGTCACCCTGTTTGACGAACAGGTTCTGGATCTCGCGACTCTGGGTTCCGCCGCCGGGAAGTAAGGAGGGGTTGGCCACCCAGGTCGTCACGGCGTCGGTGCGGTTCAGGTTGATCTGCTCGAAGTGGCTGTACGTGAAGTCGATGCGATGCTTGCCGAAGCGGGCGCTGGCCGCGCCGTAGGCCCCCCACTCCTCGTAGTCGGTCTTGGGCTGGCGGCCGACGCCCGCGCCGCCGTTGAGCAGGTCCACGTCGGAGTAAGTGGCGCTGGCAAGGGCCCCAAAGCCCGACCCTCCCACTGCACCGAAGATATTGCCACGCCGCTCGTTGCTGGCGCTGGCGTAGCGGGCCCGCGTACCGAAGGTGTAGTCGAAAACGTCGACTGCGGGCTTGCGCGTGAACACGTTGATAACGCCGCCCTGTGCATCGGAGCCATAAAGCACGCTTGAAGGGCCGCGTACGACCTCGATGCGCACGATGTTGTGGCCGTCAAGACTTGAGAAGTACTGGTTGGGCCCGGCGCGGAAGATCGAGTTGTTGAAGCGCACCCCGTTGACCAGCACGACAATCTGCTTGCCGGTCAACCCGCGAACAAAGGGTGACCCCTGGCCCGCCGCCGTATGCTGGACAAAGACGCCGGTCGCGCCGTCCAGCAGATCCGGAGCCTGACCCACATGGCGCTCTTCCACCTGGCGCTGGTCGAGTATCGTCACGCTTTCCGGCGTTGCCACACGTTCGCTGGCGCTGCCCTGGGGCGTGGTCACCTTGATGGGCGGCGCTTCATGGGGCTTTCCCTCCGGACTCTCCCCCGGCTTGGTGTCCTGGGCGTGCAACGGGCAAAGCAGCGCGAGCACCGCCGCGAGCGCGGCGGTTTTTGAGCGAATGAACATGATGTCTCCGAAGTCGTGGCCGCTGGGGTTCGGCCGTCTGCGGAGAGTTACGCCGCTTTCGGAGTCCTGACAAATAAAACCGGGCGGACCGAGGTCCGCCCGGCACTGGCCTGGGTCTTGCAGATCAACCTAGAAGATCCACTGGAGCTGAATGCGCAACTGCCAGACGTTCAGGTAGTCGCTGTTGTCGTTTGCGATGCTGCTGGCACTGCGCGAGGGTGCCGAGGAACCCGTGGGCAGTGAGGGAACAGTGCCCGCGTTGACGACCAGCTGGTAGGTCACGTAGGTGAAGTCAGCCTGGATCTTGAGGCTGTGGCCCGCGAGGTAATAGCCGACGACGAGGCCGATTTCCGTGCTGTCGGGGCGAATGCCGTTGGGCTTGTTCTGGCTGCCGTTGAGCCAGAATTCATCGCTGTCCACCATGGCAAAACGCACGCCCACGTCGAGCTGCTTGGGCAGGATGAAGAAACCGACTTCGATGAGGAAGCCGTTATCCGTCAGGTCGCCGGGGCGGTTGCGGTTGCGGGCGACACCGCTGCCCTCCAGGGGGCCAGAG
Source organism: Planctomycetota bacterium (assembly GCA_019186845.1). Taxonomy (GTDB): domain Bacteria; phylum Planctomycetota; class UBA8742; order UBA2392; family UBA2392; genus UBA2392. The sequence continues at coordinate 88,979 of JABARW010000016.1, forward strand.
TTGTGGAACTCGGTGTGCCTGTGGTGCCACTCGATGTTCACGCTCAGGCCATAGAAGCGGAAGTGGCCGTCCAGCGTGAGGCTGATGGTGTCCTGGCCGGTGCGCGAGCGGCCGGAGCCGGGGCTGGCGCCCGTCGGGCGAAGGGCCGTGTTGGTGAAGCGGCTGATGAACCAGTTCACGGCTACGCCCACGCTGAACAGGATCTTCTTGCTGGCCTCGCGATCGCGGAAGTCCGTCATGTCATCCGCCACGTTGCCCAGGGGGTGAGTTTCGAGGCGCAAAGCCGGCATGAGGTCGGCGTCCACAGCGCCGGGACCGTTGCTGAACGCATCTGACACGATGGCGCGGTCGTTGTTGCGGAAGTCGTTTTCCGCGCGCAGGCGGCCGTTGAACACGCCCGCCCAATACTTGATCCAGGGGGTATCGCCGCCGATCACGCCGCTGAACCAAAGGCCCTTGCCGAAACTCTGGTTGAACACGGCGTCCACCGTGCTGCGGTCAACGAACTGCTGGCGGCCGGAGCTGACAAGCTGCTGATAGTTGTAGGGCACCTTGGCCTGGCCGACATTGACGTTGAACTCGGCCCACTTCGCCCACTGGAAGCGAGCCACCTCGATGATGTCGTTGCCGCCTTCATGGCCCAGCAGCACGACCTCGTACTTGTATTCCTTCTCGAAGATGTTGCCCGTCCAGCTCAGTTTCAGGCGGCGGATCCGGAAGTTCCAGAAGTCCTTGCCGTTGGTCGAACGACCCGCAACGTTGTTGGGGTCGCCGGGACCCTCGATGTCCTGGCCGCGCTCGTCGTTGTACGTCAGGCGAACCTGGACGCGGATGTTCATGTTCAACGAGAACTTGCCGTCTTCCGTGGCCCAGGCAAACACGCCCTTTTTGAGTGAGGTCTTGATCGCCTCGTCACCGCCCTGGCCTTCGCGCTGCACGCCCTTCAGGGCGTCGATTTCACCGCGAAGTTGTGCCAGTTCATTCTGCAGCTGCTGTACTTCATTGGACTGCGCCTTTGCGGGCGCGGCCCAGAGGCCTGCACACGCCATGAGCGCCACTGCCGCCAACCAGACATTCTTCATCGATGCTCTCCTTGTGGTTTCGAGAAACGCAAACACCGCCCGAATCCGGCTTAGCCCGCCTCCGTGGCGGGGCCTGCATGTCCTTGTGGGCGGGAAGTTAGCCCGGGGTTGGCGTGCGGCAACGACAGCGGCGGAAAGCAACAAAGATTGACACAGCCTTGTGAGGCCTTTGAACCAGTCCGGGGCAAATCTTCACAAAAAGAGCCGGCACGGCCATTCTGAACGGCCTGCACAGACCGGCTGCCACTTTGCCCGTTCCCTGCTAAAATCAGGGAACTGCATGAGACCTCGCCATGAAACCCAAAGCCCTTGTGCTGCGCGCCGCCGGAACCAACTGCGAAAGAGAGACAGCCTGGACGCTGAAGCAGGCCGGAGCGGAAGCCACTATTCTTCACGTGAATCAGCTCATTCACGCGCCTTCGCGCCTTGAGGAGTTCCAGCTTGTCGTCATTCCCGGCGGGTTCTCCTATGGCGATGACCTCGGCTCGGGCGTAGTGTTTGCGAACCAGCTTCGCACCCGCCTCAAGAGCGCCATTGAGCGCTACATCGAGGACGGCAACCTGATGCTCGGCATCTGCAACGGGTTTCAGGTGCTGCTCAAGGCCGGCCTGTTGACGGGCCGCGACGTTTTCGACGACCCGCCAAGGGCCACCCTGACGTGGAATCTCTCCGGCCGTTACGGCGACCGCTGGGTTGACCTGCGCATCGTCAGCGAGCGCACGCCCTTTGTCAGCGGGCGCAAGATTGTCAGCTATCCCGTGGCCCACGCCGAAGGCCGCTTCGTCGCGCCGCCCGCCGTGCTCGATGAACTCGAGTCCGACAACCAGATTGTCTTCCAGTACGTCGATGGCGCGGGCCGACCCACCCAGGACTTCCCCTTCAACCCCAACGGCAGCGAACGGGCCATCGCGGGCATCTGCTCCAAGTCAGGGCAGGTGCTGGGGTTGATGCCTCACCCCGAGCGCAACGTGAGACACTTCCACCATCCCGAATGGACGCGCTTGTCCAAGCGCGAACACGGCGATGGCTATGAACTTTTCGTGAATGCCGTGAAACATGCCAGCCATCTCGCCCAATGCTGACAGTCCCTCGCGAAGAATTTGGCGAAAAAGCCTGAATCGAAGCCGCCGCAAGCGCGTTCAAGGTGTGGTATATTCTGCCTGAGGGCATTGCCGCGCCTGCCTCGGTTCCCGCAGCGCAGGAGCGCCATCTCAGCAAAGGGAGGTCGCCATGTTGCACCCTTGGGATCGTGAACGCACCCAACGCGACACAGAGCCGCGCGGCGTTTCGTGGTTGAGCATCCTGTTCAGCCTGCTTCTGGGTTTTCTGGGCATTGGCATGGCTATGCGCCTGGCCCATGGAGGCAAAGGCGCCTTGGCCGTGCCGGTGGTCTTCGCCCTGATGGGTTCCGTTTACTTCCTGTCGCGCGGGTTCAAGGGCGGCTGCTGCACCCGGCCTCGCCTTGAGCCGCAGGATGTCGAGTTGCAGCATCCGGGCGGCCGCCCCGTCGAGGGCGGGCCCCAGCCCATGGCTCAGATTGTCACGCCCCCGGCCTATGGCGCAAAGCCGCGCGACACGCTGCCGTTGCGCCGGGTGTTTGATCGCTTCGACCTGCTGGCCATTGAGCGGGCCCGCGCTGAGGGTTTGACTCCGTCCGACCAGGGCAGCTTCCTGAATCTTGCCCGCGACTTCGTCGACGTCGATCACAGCCTCGGCCTTTTGGCGGACCGCGACGAAGAAGAACTTAAGCGGCACTTTGCGGCATCCCTGGAGCGCGCGCTTCTGGCCTTCCGTAACCCCGGCGTTTAGCAGCTTCGGTCTTGGCTTTCCATGCGGGGCAGGGCTCACCCTGCCCCGGCTTGTTTTCCGTCGCGCTGGCCCGCGCCCCTTGGTCACGCCGCGTGGCCGGGCCTCTGGTGCCTCGCGGCCTTCAGGTGATAGGCAAACTCCTGCTGCACCTCTTCGCCTGCGCTGCCC
>JABARW010000021.1 GCA_019186845.1 Planctomycetota bacterium
TTCCGATCTTGTCCCGTTGCGCCACCGGACCAGTGCCGCGCAACCCAGACTCAGCTCTCCGTCACCCGCCGCCGATTCCTGGCGCTGGGCGCGTCCATGCGCCCGGCAACAAACCTACCCCGGCGGCGGGAAACGGCAAATTCCCCAAATTGAATTGCTGCAACAATGGCCTACTGCACGCGGGCTGCAACGCGCCGCTTGATCTCCTCCAGATCGGAGCTGGGAATAGCTTCCGTCAGGCGCTTGGTGTAGGCGTGACGCGGATTGGCATAGATTTCGTCGGACGTAGCGTATTCAACGATGTGTCCGCCACGGTCGAAGTCCGACACGTTGATGCCATCCTGCTTGCCTTCTTCCCACAGTTCCTTCAGCGTCGGGCCGGGGCACATCACGGCCACTTCGTCGCTGATGAACTTGACCACGCTGAGGTCGTGGCTGATGAAGATGTAGGTCAGGCCAAACTCGTCCTGCAGGTCCAGCAGCAGGTTCAGCACGCCGGCCTGCACGGATACGTCCAGGGCGCTGACGCTTTCGTCGCAGACGATGAACTCGGGCTCCACGGCCAACGTGCGGGCAATGCCAATGCGCTGGCGCTGGCCGCCCGAGAACTCGTGGGGATAGCGCTTGAGGTGGTCCGCCAGCATGCCCACCTTCTCCAGCAGGTACACCGCGCGCTCTTCGCGTTCCCGACGGCTCTTGAACAGGCCATGCACCATCATGGGCTCCATGATGGCCGCGCCCACGGTCATGCGCGGATTGAGACTGGAATAGGGATCCTGGAAAATGATCTGCATCTTGCGGCGCATCTGCCGCAACTCGGCATGGGACATGGCCGTCACGTCACGGCCGTCATACAGCACCTGTCCCGAGGTCGGCTCAATGAGGCGCAGGATGGTGCGGCCCAGAGTGGTCTTGCCGCAGCCGGACTCCCCCACCAGGCCTACAGTCTTGCCCTTGCACACCGTCAAGGTGACGTCGTCCACGGCCTTGACGTGCCCCACCGTGCGGCGCAGCACGCCCTTTTTGATAGGGAAGTATTGCTTGAGGTTCTTGATCTCGAGCAGGGGCCGGCCGAAGTCGGGCATCTGCTCGCGACGCTTCTTGATCATGCGCGTGGCGCCAAACTCCAGCTTGGGATCACTGGGATCGAGCTTGATGCCGCGATCATCGGCCTCCATGAAATCCTGGATGGTCGGCAGCCGCTCGGCCTTGGTCGTCAGCTTGGGACGACAGGCAATCAGGCCTTTGGTGTAGGGATGCTGCGGGTTGGCAAAGATGTCCAGCACGCGGCCGTACTCGACAATCTTGCCGCGGTACATGACGGCCACCTTGTCCGTCACTTCAGCCACAACGCCCAGGTCGTGGGTGATGTAGATGACAGCCATCCTGCGGTCGCGCTGCAGCTTGCGGATGAGTTCAAGGATCTGCTTCTGAATCGTGACGTCCAGGGCCGTCGTGGGCTCGTCGGCGATCAGCATGCGCGGGTTGCAGGCCAGAGCCATGGCAATCATGACGCGCTGCTTCATGCCGCCCGACAACTCAAAGGGGTACTGCTTGACGCGCACTTCCGGCTTGGGAATACCGACCTCATCGAACAGCTCGACGGTGCGCTTCCAGGCTTCATCCTTGCTCATGCCCAGGTGCAGGCGCAAAGCCTCCACCACCTGGGAGCCGCAGGTGAACACGGGGTTGAGCGAGGTCATCGGTTCCTGGAAGATCATGGCGATATCGCCGCCGCGAATCTTGCGCAGCTCAGCCTCGGAGAGCTTGGCCAGGTCGAGATCGTCGCCCTCCTCGCTTCGCCACTTGATCTGGCCGCCCTCGATGCGCCCGGCCTGCGAGGGCAGGAGCTTAAGCATCGAATAGGCCGTCATCGACTTGCCCGAGCCCGACTCGCCCACGACACCCAGCGTTTCGCCCTGGCCCACCTTGAGTGAGATGCCGTCAATGGCCTTGACCACGCCGTTGTCCGTGTGGAAATAGGTCTTGAGATCATGGATCTCAAGCAGCGGGTGCGCGACGATTTCGTCCTTCACGGAGTCGTGAATCACGATGGGTCGCTTGTCGAGCCCGATGATCTCGGTCTTCCCACGGTTCAACGTGTTCGTATGAGCGTCCGACAAGGCGTGCCTCCACGGGTGCCGCTGGTTATACGTTTCACAAAACCTTAGGGGCAGGCCAAAAGCTCGTCAAGCGCGCCTGACCGGCGATCGAGGACCCCGCATTGACAGTGGACGCCTGCTTGCTACCTTTCGTCGCCTCGCGCAGGTGGCGGAATTGGCAGACGCGCTAGCTTGAGGTGCTAGAGCCCTAACCGGCGTGCGGGTTCAAGTCCCGCCCTGCGCACCAGACTTCAAACCATGAGCGGCAATGCAAGGAGCCGCTCCGCTTGGGAACAGCCGCCCCGTGGCGGCTGTTCTGCTTTGCCCTAACCCTGCGCTATCGCCGCGCTGCGAAGTCCCATAGTTCTCCGGCGCAGGGCACCTGAAGTTTCTGACACCTGTGGGCAACTTGCGGTTCATGCGCGCAAGATGCGAACCAACCCGTGTTTGCGCCAAGCCCCCTGACTTGCAAATTGTGGATAGGCTGTGAGCCCGCCCAAGCTGCGGGTTTGGCGTTGGCAGCACCGAAATCCTTGCTAGATTCCCAGTCCCGTTCGGGGACCACTACCCAGAATAAGAACCTGCGCGAAGGAGACCGCCTGTGGCGGTGCCGCTCAGGTTTTTGGACGCGGAGGCTTAGCCTCCCTTTGGAGATGCCCATGGCTCACGACCCGCTTTCTCCCTCCGGCAAGACCGTTGCCGACGTGCTGGACTTCGCGCGCAAGCGCGGCTGCACCATGCTCGACATTCGCTTCATGGACCTGCCGGGTCTGTGGCAGCACTACACATTTCCGATTCGCCGCCTGACACCCGAGTGCTTCGAAGAGGGTTTTCCCTTTGACGGCAGCTCGCTGCGCGGCTGGCAGAAGATCAATGAGTCGGACATGCTGGCAATTCCCGACCCGGCCACGGCCTTCATCGACCCCTTCATGAAGGAGCCAACCCTGGTCCTGATTGCCAACACCTACGACCCCATTGAACGCACGCCTTACCCGCGCGACCCCCGCAACATCGCCCGCCGCGTCGAGACCTACCTCAAGAGCACCGGCATCGGCGACACGATCTTCTTCGGCCCCGAGGCCGAGTTCTTTGTGTTCGACAACGTACGCTTCAAGACGGGCATCAACGAGGGTTACTACTTTCTCGATTCCAAGGAAGGCGCCTGGAACACAGGCCGCGAGGAAGAGGGTGGCAACCTGGCCTACAAGCCGCGCGTCAAGGGCGGCTACTTCCCCGTTCCGCCCATGGACAGCCTGCACGACATCCGCACGGAGATGCTGCTGACCCTGGGACAGCTTGGCATGGTGCCCGAACTGCATCACCACGAGGTGGCCACGGGCGGCCAGTGCGAACTCTCGATCAAGTTCGACACGCTGGTGCGCGCCGCAGACAACCTGATGATGTACAAGTATGTCGTCAAGAACGTGGCGCGCCGTCATGGCAAGACGGTCACGTTCATGCCCAAGCCTCTGTTTGGCGACAACGGCAGCGGCATGCACTGCCACAGCTCGATCTGGAAGGAAAAGAAGAATACTTACGCGGGCGAAGGCTACGCGGGGCTGAGCCAGACGGCGATTTACGCCATTGGCGGCATTCTCAAGCACGCCCACGCCCTGTGCGCCATTACCAACCCCACTACGAACAGCTATCACCGCCTGGTGCCTGGTTATGAGGCGCCGGTGAACCTGGCCTATTCGTCGCGCAACCGTTCGGCCTGCGTGCGCATTCCGCTGGCGGGCGACAGCCCCGCGGCCAAGCGCTTTGAGTACCGCATTCCGGACCCGAGCTGCAACCCCTACCTGGCCTTTGCCGCAATTACCATGGCCTCCATCGACGGCATCCAGAACAAGATTGATCCCGGCAAGCCCATGGACAAGGACCTCTACGATCTCCCGCCGGAGGAGTTGAAGGAGATTCCCCAGGCCCCGGGCAGCCTCGAACAGAGTTTGCGCGCGCTGGAGAAAGACCACGCCTTCCTGCTCAAGGGCGACGTGTTCTCGGCCGACGTGATCAACGAGTGGATCAGCTACAAAATGAAGAACGAAGTGGACGCCATGCGCTTCAGGCCCCACCCCCACGAGTTCGAACTGTATTTCGATATCTAGCGTCGGTCGCGGGTAGTCAGTCGTCGGCACAAACCAAAACAACAGAGCCCCCTCGGTCACGAGGGGGCTTTTGCATCTCATTCACCCTTCGCGCGACGAATCATCGTTGAGAGCCAGCGCTTGCCCTCCAGCGTGACGCGAACCGTACCCGCATCATGCTCGATCAGCCCTTCCATGGCGACCTGCTCAATGACATTCGAAATCGCTGGAACGTGAGCCACATGGAGACCAAGCGTACGCACCAATCCGTCGATAGTGAGCGTTCTCTTGCCGATGCCAAATATCAGACAGGCCTTTTCGACCTCAGCGCGGGTCGGGCGACTGTGGCGTTGCGTTTGCGCGATCATTGGTCGTCCTTTGTTTGAGAGAGTGGTTTCAACTTTGAAAGAGTTGTTGCGACACCTAGCCGCGATTCCATTGAAGACTAGCCCGGCAAACCTCCTCGAATCTGACGGTCGTACTCTTCAATGATTCGCGCCAGCAGGCTCATGCGAACCGGCGCCTGCGAGCCTTGACGACCGGGCTTATTTCCTTCGCGCGCCCTTCGCCGGGCATCGCGGGCTTCCTTTCGGTAAGCGTCAATGTTGCCCAGGATCAAAAGTCCCTTCTTGGCCCTTGTCAGCGCGACATTCCACCGCTTGGGGCTGTCCATGAACGCTGATGCACTCCTGCGGACCAAGTTGATAATGACGTTGTCCATCTCCCGGCCTTGGCACTTGTCCAACGTGCAGATTTCCGGTTCGGCTAGACTTGGAAACCTGGATTTCCAATTGGCGAATGTTTCCTTGAGCAGCGATTCATGCCTGCCGTAGGGCGTGATGATCATGACGCTGAAATCACTTTCCCTTTGCCTTGAAATTGCGGCCTCAGCCATCTGAGTCACCAAAGCGAATGTCCGCTCTGCCTCCTCACGGTTCGCCTCGCCGTCGCCTTTGGAGTCCACCTGGCACAAGCCCGCGCCGCAATACTGATCCTTGCAGGATTTGCCGTCCAATAGGGCTTCCCCGCCATAGAACAGCTTCCGCGGCACGCCGGAGATGCTGGGGTGCATTCGGTATTGCTTCTTCAAGCGGCCCACAAATGGCCGCACGAGGTCGATCAAGTCCGAGGGAAGCCGATCTTTCAACTGGCTTAAAGGCGGAGCCTTGAATGCCGAGGTCTGCACACCTGTGAGCCAATCGAACACCGAGAGGGAATTGACGGCGAAGCGCTGCGCAACTGTTGCCGCGAGACCAGCCGAAACGAGCAAGCCGAGCAGCTTTGGTTCACACGGCAGCTTGAGAACCTGGTTGTTCGCGCTCATCCAGGGCAGCGTGTGGAATTCGCCATACATTCCGTCAAACAGCACGGCTTGGCAGCGCCTGCCCTCATCCACCAGACGAATGCCCGATGCGAATGCCGGGCGATGAACTCCAATGCCGCGTTCAACAAGAAGGCTCGCTTCCCGAGAGGTGTTGGTTGCGTCCGAACTCGGCCCTGCTTGTGCCAGTGGCGGAATAGCTGAGTGAAGCTCCTGCGGCGAACAGACCAAGACTTCCGGCTGAGCGGTCAAGGACGCTGGATTGCGATCGTCGCCGGCGGCGTTGCTGAAAACGCGAACCCGTGGCACAAGCATTTGCGGGCAGACTGACTGAACGGATTTCAATAGGCTGGAGAAACGATTGAGCAATCCTTGGGGTGAACGGGCAACGACAACCAGGGAGGTGGAGGGCGTGTTTCCGGACTTTCGATTGGAATGATAGGTCAAAATGGATGCGGCAAGTTCTTGTTCGGAGTCAAATACGTCGTCGAGCGTGGCGCCGTTGTCCTCGGCGTTGCTGTATGGCGGCAATTGTTCGGGATCGCCGACAAGAACCCAGCGCTTCGCCTTGACGGCAATCGCCAGGAACTCCGGCAGCGTCATCTTCGAGACTTCGTCAACGATCAGAACGTCGAAAGTTCCTGGTGCAGCGTCCTTCACGCTACTGCAAGACAAAATGCCGATGGGCGTACCGCATACAACTTGTTCGCATTGCATGACTGCCGCCGTGATGCCCCCAGTAGTGGAATCCGTCGGCGTCTCGTCGGCAAACAAGCCGCGTGCTTCGGGAATGGCGTTCTCAAGGCAGTGCTGAACGCGCCGGGCAACTGTTGACGACCTGTTTTCCCTTTTTGAACTTACCCAGTACGGCTTTGCCTCGGGGAGAGAAACGGAAGTCTCGCGACTCGCGTAGCGAATCGGCAGCGACATGGGCGCCAGTGGGTCGCTCCCGCAATCTCCGTCCGCAGGTACGAGCTTCTTGACTACGTTATCGACGGCAACATGAGTCGGGGAGACAATCAGCACCCGTTCGTCCGCCTCGACGGCAAGGCGCACAATCTCCGTGATCACCGTCGTCTTTCCCGCTCCCGGCGGTCCCTGAATTACCGCGAAGTGCGGAGTTTTCCGGGAGAGCTGAATGCACTCGCGCTGGTACTCGTCAACTCCGGTCTTGATCGCATCAAGCGCGAGCGGGGCACGCGGTGCCATGTGCTCGGCCAGCGGAGATTCCGGAAGACCAACCAGCATCCGCAATGGCGACAGAATCGAACCAGGTGCTTGAGCTTCCAGCACGTCGAGAGCTGCCAGTTGGCGTTCGATCTGCACCAGGTTGGGCACGACCGCAACTGCAGCGATCACATCGCGATTTTTCGGGCTTTCGGCGACGGTCAACTCCGTCACCCGCTCACTCCCGCCAATGAACTCGCGCCGAAACGAGACGAGCGTGGCGTCTTCGGGGGCGGGGTTCAGCCCGAGAAACTCGCGTGGCGCCCGCATAAGAAGTTTCCTTTGCTGGTCCGTCAGAAACACAACCCTCTGGTCTATCGTGCCTTTGACAGCCTGGAGAATTTCCTTCTCACAGCCGCGCCATGCGTCATCGTAATCAATGCGGACTCTGAGGGACCAGTTTCCGGACTCGCCCTCCTCACGCCAGGAACGCTGCGCACTGTCCACCGCGTTGGCCGCATTGGCCAAAATGCCAAAGAGAAAGGGCACATTTCGCGGAGGTTCTTTGTCTGGAGCGCTTTGCTCAATGTCCGCGATCAGCGGATTCTTCAACAGGCCCTCCAGCTTCGCATGAAGGCTGGCTTTGATCGCCGGTACATGGTTTTCCATAACTACCTCCAGTGGCGCATGGGACGTGCGCGGCGATAGGCCGTTACGCAGCGGCCTTCGACGAACACCAGAACGATGTTTGTGAGGTGGTCCAGTCTGCGGCCGAGATCCCTGGCCGCCTCAACTACGGCCCGCCAGCCGAAGTGAAAAATCAGCGCGCCGCCCGGCCCGTGGTAGCAGCTTCCAAACCGGCACACGCAATCAACGTCGAGGGTTCGAATTCCCCGCTGCTGACAGCGGACCTTCAGGTGGAGCGTGTCGGTGTCCTTTGCGCGGCGCCGAAGTCCCGAGATATTCGCTTGCATGGCATCCCCCTTGGATGCCAAGAGGATACATCGCCGCTTATACTATGTACACACTATTTTCATATTATATGCAGGTCGTTGGGCAACGCCGACTTACGACTTTCTTTGACCGGATTCCGGCACGCGTTCCCACCAGCCGCGCGCGCCGCCTTCTTCGGCGCGCTGGAACTGGTCGGTGTTCGACTCCAGTATGCGCTCGATGCGCTCCTTGGGCTCATTGAGCAAGTAGGCCAAGTCTTGCGGGCGGCGATTCTTCTTGATCAACAAGCGGCGAATTTCGCCCACAAGTTCCTGATCGCTGAGGTGGCCCGCCGGGCGGCGCAACTCCGTGCTGGTGGAGTAGCCGGGCACTTCGAAGCCCGAGTCCTCCATCATTTGCTTTTCAAATGCCTGCGCCTGCGCACGCATGGATTCGAGTATGCCCGGCGGGATTGCGCCTGCCGCAGCCTTCAACGTGTTGATGACGGGCTCCCAAGTCCCGACCATGTGCGTCCACAACTGCGCCCGGCGTTTCCACAAGCGCAGGAGTGCTTCCGCATCGCCTGGCTCGGCCGTTACAGAGTCTGTCATTGTTTTGCCCCATTGGTTAGACAGGCCATAAGATACAGATATCTAAGACTGTTCGCCATTGGTTAAATGCTGGAAATCGCTCCATCAAGGCCGACGGAGGCTTGCACCCTTCAAGTTGAGGGAGCCTGGCCAAGCATTCGCTTTCAGGGGTCAGCCGACGACCACGCGGTTGCGGCCGCTTTCCTTGGCCTTGTAGAGCGCTTCGTCGGCCCGTTCCAGCGCGCTGAGGATGTCCTCACCCTGACTGTTCACCATCACCTCCGCGCAGCCAATGCTCACAGTGAACTTCAAAGTCGCCCCCATGGCACGCACCGTCAACTCCGAAAGCGACTTCCTCAAACGCTCGGCCAGCAACGCAGCCCCGTCGCCCCCCGTCTCCGACAACAGCACCGCAAACTCCTCGCCGCCCAGGCGCGCCAGCACGTCAAGCTTTCGCAACTGCGGCGCGGCTTGCCTCGCCAGCAACTTGAGCACTTCGTCGCCCACGGGGTGGCCATAGGTGTCATTGATCTTCTTGAAATGGTCGATGTCGAGCATCAGCACCGAAAGAGGCTTGCTGTAGCGCCTTGCGCGGGCCAGCTCACGCTCGGCGGTCTCAATGAAATAGCGGCGGTTGTAAAGCCCCGTGAGCGGGTCCGTGGTGGCTGCCCGCTCCAGCTGAACCTCCAGCAGGAACGCGCGCAGGTGGCGCTGCTCAAGAAAGAAACTCAAAAGCACGGCCAGCGCCATGGAGGCCACCAGAAAGCCGTTGATCTGCGCGAAGGTGAACCAGCCTTGACCTGTCAAGAGCACAACGAAGTTCGCCGCCGCCAGCACCACGAGCGAACCATTCAGTGCACCGCGCCACGACGGCGTAATCGCCACCCCGGCAAACACCACCATGGTCAGGCCCGCGATGCCAAGGTCAAATCCCCTGGGCAGCAAGGCCAAGACGATGGCCACGCCAAAACCCGCCGTCAACGAGGCCAGCAGGTTCAGCAGATTCAGGCGGCGCGAAGCGACAACCGAGCGCGAAAAGAAGTACAGGGCGGCAAAACTCGCGCTGCAGGCCGCGCGCACGGGCAGCGTGCGGAAGATCGCCCCGGAGTCGAGCAGGGCATCCCAGGCCACAAAGAGCAGCATGAGTGCCGCGCCGGCAAAGTAGGCCATTCGGGCGATGGGCAGCGTGCGCTCTCCTTGGGTACGCCGGTAGCGTTCGAGCAATGCGCCGTCAAGTTGGGGCAGGGCGCCCGTGGTCATCACCTGAGTCTGCCACAAGCGCGTCGGCGTTCAACGAGCCATTTCCTGCTCAAAGGCGCGTGTCAGCGCATACCACGAGGCAAAGCGGAAATAATCGGGCCAGGCGCGCTTGCGGATGGCTTCCTCGCGGCTGGCGTAGCCCGTGTTGTCGTTGCGCAGCCCATTGCCATAGCGCTCAAGGCTGGCGCGCACGCGCTCATGGCGGCAATCAATGATCTCGTCGCCCGCAAAGATCGGGCAGTTGCCGTCATGTCCCATGCGCAGGGGCCCGACGATGCCGCGCCGCTCCAGTTCGCGGATTTCGTCGGCGCTGGTCTGTCGATGACCGGCGTAGAAAAGCTGCCAGGCCAGGTTCAGGCGGGGAAACTCGAAGGGATCAAAGCTGCGCACCTCGCCTACAACGATGGCGTCGGCCTTCATGCGGCGCGCCAGCGCCCGGGCCGAGGCTGCGTCACTCAGAGGGTTCTGCTCGTCGCCTTCTCGCAGACTCTGCTGCCAGGCCTCCAGAACCTGGGCGGGCGGAAGAACTTCAAAACCTTCGAACAGCGCCAGCTCTTCGGAGAACTGGCGGGCAATGTCCACACTGAAGATCAGGAAGCGGCCGTCGGAAAGCTCGGCCCCCTTGAGATCGAAGTCGTAGCGCTGTTCGGTGGTCTTCTCGCTGAACACAAAGGGCGCCACGGCCACCCGCCTGACGGCCGGATCTTTGAACGGGTTGGGCTGACGGTAATTGTCAGCGGGCCGATAATAGGCCGAGCAGGCGCTGATCCAGCACAGCGCGGCACACAAAAGCCACAGCAATCCCGTTTGAGCCTTCATCGGCCTCCTCCTTCGGCCGCCGGCTGCGGCAGCCTGAGCGCCACAGAGAAGATGTTCTGGGCGCCATCCCTCGAACTGACAAAGAAGCATCGCTCGGACCTCGGGTCATAGACCGGGTCCCAGTCGCGGAAGCCGCGCCAGGTGACACGGCTGGCCTGGGTTCCGTTTATGTTGACGAGCCAGATGTCGTCAGCCTTGGTGTAGCCCTCAAGGGGCCCGCCCACGCGTCGACCGATGGTGGAAAACACAATCCAGTCCGGGCCGGCAAAGCTTGGCGTGATGGCGCCGAACTCATCACTGCGGAAGATCTCCTGCTGCGAGCGGCCATCGATGCTGATCGTCCAGACCGCGGGCCAGCCCGGGGCCCGCCTTGAGTTGCGGCTGAAAACAATCATGTCGCCAACGGGCGAGAAATCAGGCATGGCTCCCTCGCACAGCATCGTTCGGGTGCCCGCCTCGAGGTCCGCAAGGGCAATGGCCCAGGGGTCCGCCGCGTCGCGTCGCGTGCAGTAGGCCAGGACCTTGCCATCAGGGCTGAAGCTTGGGGCAAACGAGTCCCATCCGTCGTCGGTGACCTGAACCACGGGCACCGAACTGTCCAGCCCCGCCACGTAAACATTCCAGCGTCCGTCGCGGTTGCTGGCGAAGGCGATGCGCTTGCCGTCAGGGCAGAAGGCCGGAGTGACGTCATCGGCCGGGTGCGAAGCCACGGCCAAGGCGGCTTTGCCGTCCAGGCGCTGAGCAAAGACATCGCTTGACTTCCCGTTGATGGTGGCGGCGTAAGCAATCCACTTGCCGTCCGGCGAAACGGCCGGATGGGCGTAAGACGACTTCGTTGCAAAGGTGTGCTGTCGCGCCGCCACCCCCACACTCTCGTAGGGCCGCTCTTCACGCCAGGGCGGACGCGTAGCGGGCTGGGGTTGCTCCAGACCGGGGCCCGGGTATGTGCACGAAACAAGAAGCAGCGCCGGCATCCATGCCGCACCGCGCCAGAACTTGAAGTGTGCCATGACGGCCTCCCTGCCGACGAGTCCACGTATCTGGCTATCGACAGAAGACAGGGATGCACTTGAGATAATTCACTATTTTTTTTGTTCATTTGTTTGGATGGGCCTCTGCGGGTTCCCTGCGCCCTTACCCTGACTGAGTCGTCTTCATAGACTGGGCGGCGCCGCTTGGACCCGGCCGCAACTATGATTTTGGCCACGACCTGCCTTGGCCTTTGGGATGACCACATGAGCAAGACGCTTCCCGTTCTTCTTCTGCTGCTGGCCCCCTGCCTCCTGGCCCAGGAGAAGAAAGACCCCGGTCTCGCCACCGCCTACCCGAGCACGACGATTGTCTACGTCGAGGGCAATGTCTCCTCGCTGTTCAAAAACCTTTCGGACCCCGGGCTGCTCAAAGGCATCGGAGCCAACGTGCAGGTGCCGGACCTGGGCCAGCTGGTAGAGGAGTCGCTGGAGATTGAGCTGACGGACGCCGAGGTGCGGCAAATCGTCGGCGGCATTCAACGCGGCAGTTTCGGGCTGCTGGACTTCGGCGTCGGCGGCCCCAAATTCCAACTCGTGGTGCGGCACGAGGACCCCTCGGTGCTCGCCAAGGCATTGGCGCGAGCCCTTGAGCAGGGTGCGGAAACGGTGGTGTCCGTTGAAGAATACGAAGGCGAAAAGGCCTACCAGATCAAGTTGCCAGTGCGCGCACCTGAAACCGACCCCGAGGGCATGGTGGACCGCAATCCCATTCTGGATTGGGCCGCCATCGAGACACTCTGGCTGACCGTGACATCCAGCCGCCACGTCATTGTCGCGACCAGCCTCAACGCGGCCAAAGATGCCATCGAGTTTCTGGCCTTCCCCGATGACCCTACGGACACCCTGCGCGGCAACAAGCGCTTCCAGGAAGCACTGGCCGAGTTCAAAGACCCCGACGGGCTGGTGTTCGTGAACACCACAGCCCTGATCAACACGCTGGAACGGGCCTCGGGCGACAAGGGCAACAGCCCCTTGGATGATTTCTTCGGCGGGGCCATTCGCTTCACCATCGAGCTGATGGAGTACAAACAGCTCAAGAGCTTTGCTGCAGGCTACTGGATTGACGATGCCACCAGCACCCTGCGCATGGACGCGAGGCTTCAGTTCCATAACGAGCCCGGCTGGTACAGCGCCGTCAGGCTGAAGCCCACGTCCCAGCCCCTTTCCGAGTTCATTCCTGCCGACACAATGTTCGGACTCACTTACGGCATCGAGGACCCCAAGTCGCTTTACACGCGCGTCATGGACCTGCTGCGCACCCGCGCCACCGATGGCGGTCAGGCCGAGGTGCTCAAGGAACTCAACAAGTTTGAGAGCCGCGCCAATTCGCAGGGCGTCGCGCTGACAGACGTCCTCGATCATCTGTCCAACGGCCAGGCCTATGTGGTGCTTCCGCCAGACCAGGACGATGAGGCCACTTACTCGAGGACGCCCAACTGGGCCCTTCTGCTGGCCCTGCGTGACAAAGCCAGGGCCGAGGAGTTTCTGTTCGAGAGGCTGCTCAAGAGCGATGTCGGCAGCCGACTTCGCAGGGCGGAACTGGAGGTCACGGTCCAGGGCGACGTTGAGATCCACCACGCTCCCTCCGCCGGAGACGCCAACCCCGTGGCTTTCACTATCTACGACGGCGTGTTCATGCTCGGAGACCTGCAGGGCGTGCGGCGCGTGGTGGCCGCCAAGCAGTCCGGCCGCACCCTGGCCAAGATGAACACGTTCCAGCAGGCCCGCAACTTGTTGTGGGATAAATGCGGTGCGTCCGCCTACCTGAATATGGGCGCAATCGTGAAGGCGATGGACTTCCGGAGCTATTTCACGGCGCAGCCCAAGGTCATCACCGACGCCACCGAGGCCGACGCCAACCCCATTCCTTACCTCTCCAGGTTCTTCAGTGGAACCGTGATTACCATCGGCACCCAGGCCCGCGACAACGAGCTGGCCATGCGCGGAGCCGTGGCGGGCTGGCCCTCCCAGGAGCGGTTCAAGGCCCTGGCCGAGCACTTTCGCGATGTGGGCCGGAACAAGGAGGTTCGCAACGCCTTTGCCACGCTGCTTGAGGCCGCGACGACACACTACGCAATCAAGGGCAAACCGGCAGCCAAGGCCAATGAACTTGCCGCGGCCGGCTACATCCCCGAGTCCCTGCTCCAAGACCCCTTCCGCGGCGAGGGCGAGTTGCGGCCCTACGAGTTGGCGGAGGTGCCCGAGAACTTGGATATCCGGCAGGCCATCTTGCTGGCCTACCAGCAGAAGCCCGGCCTCGAAGGCATGCATCTTGGCGTGCTATGGAACGGCTACATCGTCAAGCTTACGCCGGCCCAGCTGAAGGAAGCATTGGAACGCGCCAAGCAGGGCCTGCCGCTGGAGAATTATGAGGCACTGGAGCCTCTGTTCCTGGGGCCCAGCGCTGACTCGATGACCGAAGATCCGATGATCAGTGAAACCGATGTGGAGATCATCGATGACGACGGCACCGAGCGTGTGGTTTCCGTTCCCGAGGACAACCTAACGGCGGGAACCGAACACAAGCTCGACAATCCTCCACCGAAGGAAGACAGGTAACACCCATTCAGGGGCCAAGGAGCACGATCCATGAGACCACTGCTATTCGCGATGCTGGCGCTGCTGGCAACGCCGCTGCTGGCGCAGGGCTTCAAGCACGGCGACCTTCTGCCGCGCAACGACATTCTCACCTATGCGGTCAGTGACCGCCCCCAGGCCGTTTATCGCCTCTTTGGCAAGAACGCCAAGGGCGAGTGGCGCATCAAGGCCTGGCCCTACGAGAAACTGGAGGAAGAAAGCAAGCGCGAGGGCGGCGACAGCGAAAAGGTGCGGCAGGCCCGCGCCATGATGGACTACTTCTACGGAGCGCTCGACAACACGGCGCGTCTGGAGATGGGCTTTCTCGATGTGACTCTGGGAGGGGCCAAGTACGTGCTGGTGCTGCACGGAGCCGCCGGCTACAGCTACAACGCCAAGCCGGACTTCCTGAAGGAACTGCTGAAGGAAGAACTCAAGATCCGCGAACAGCCCGTGCAGGTTTATGAAATCAAGGCCGAGGCCGATGAAGAGGGCGAAGACAAGTCTGACCCCAAGCGCGCCCGCCCCGCCTTCGAGATCCCCGGGTTTGACCGCTTTTACGTGGCGCAGATCCAGGGCGGGCTCGTCGTCACCAACTTTGAAAGCTCGATGCACGACGTGATCGAGCGTTACACGACCAAGGATTACAGCGAAAGCCTCTCTTCGCGTGAGGAATTCGCCAAGTGGCGTGACGCCCGCTCACCCCACGACTTGAGCCTGTTCATCGTCGGTCGCGAAATCCAGAAAGCCGTCGAGCGCATGCTGCCGGACAAGAAGCAGACCGGGGGCCGTGATCTCGATGGGGCCTACACCGAGGCCGACCGCTGGATGCAGCTTCGCGAGTACCACAGCATCACCATCGACTTCGACTACGATGACGCGCGGCGCGGCTTTGCGATTGACGCCAAGCTCACCACGCGGCGCAAGACCCGTCTGCTCGAGCAGCTGGCGATTGCCCCCTCCGAGTTCAAGCTGATGAAGTACCTGCCCGGCGACGCCATGCTCAGCATGGGCGCGCAACTGGGCGACCCCGCCAAGACCTGGGAAAGGTGGGTCGAGTTCGCGCGCGACGGCGAACGCATCGCCAAGATGACCATGAAGGAGACGGAAGAAGGCGCCACGCCCAGAGAAGACATGCCTCCCAAAGAGAAGTCCGTCGATCTGGGCAAGATCCTGCAGGGCATGCAGGAAGGCGAAAGCCATCCGGCCCCCGGCAGCTTTGACGAGAATCTGCGCGTGCTGGACGAGCAGCTCGCCAAGATGGGCACCAGCGTCAAGGAAATCCTGGCCGCGCTGGGCTCGGAAATCATCGGCCATGTCACCGCCGCACCGGAGCGCACGCTGGCCATGGGCGGGCGCGGCATGGACGACATGTTCGAGTACTCGCACATGGGTGCGATCGTCGCCATCAAGGACGCCAAGTCGGCGCGGGACATCCTGACCAAGATCCGTACAGGCGGGGACCCGGCCAAGGACACCTTTAAGACCTCCACCTACGGCAGCTTCGAGCTGCACATCAACGCGGACCAGAGCTGGGGCTATTGCCTCACCTCAGACGCCGTACTGATTTCCTTCACGCGCCCCGGCGTTCAGGATGCCGCATCGCACATCGAGTCCGGTCTCAAGCGCATGCTGGATGCCGCCAAGTCCACAGGCGTGGAAGACCGCAAGTTCCTCAGCCCCAGTTCGAAGTTTGTCCGCTTCGACATCGGCCGGGGCCTGGCGGCCCACATGGAGCTTCGCAAGGCGCTCTCTGAGAAGCTGGACCGCTACGCCGAACCCCTCATGGACATGGACTTGGAGGACGCCTTCAGGGACACCACCCTGGCTTTGCGCACCGTAGAAGATCCCATGAGTGTTGAAGTCGGGCTGCGGGCCTACGGCATGCCGGATTTCATCGGCCTGTTCGACAGCTTCTTCTCTGGCAGCAGAGGTGAATCATCGCGCGACGCCTGGCGCTACAGCCAGGACTCGCTTCGCGAGCTGGGCCGCGAGTTGGGCAGCCACTGCATCTCTTCGCGCGGCGATATCACACTCGAAGGCGTGGTCAAGGATCGCAAGCTGCGCCAAGGCCACCTCCAGACGCCCTTTGATTCGCGCTGGAAGGGCGGATACCGCAAGTTGGGCTGGACCAGCCTGAGCCAGATGCGCCCTGACAAGGAAGGTAAGCTGCCCGAGTGGGTGGACCAGGAGGCGGTGGCCCTCGTCGAAGCCAACGAGAAGGAGGGCTTCGTTTCTTACACGCTGGCGCAGGGGGAAATCCGTAGCTGGGTCAACTCCGGCAAGGAAGGCTTCATCGTGCTCTATCAGACCAGCGCCGAAACACTGGGCGGCCACCTGGTGCTTTACGCCGACGGCCAGGTGGGCTGGCTCCACGCCTCCGTGATGAAGGACGCACTGGCGCTCAACGCCAAAGGCGAACCGGTGCCCGGTATCGATCCCTGGGCGTCCAAGATGCCGTCCAAGGATCCGCCGCCCAAGCGCCCGTCCACGGGCGACCCCGACGACCCCTGGGCGCCGGGCAAGTAGGAAAGTTCAGCGGGGCGGCCCTTGGGCCGCCCCGCATGGCTTTCAATTGATTTCAACCGTTACTTTGGTCTTCAGCGGATTGAGCCGGTAGTAGGCAATCTCTGTGGCAACGTGGCCGGCGTTCAGCAGCTCACGCACCTTCTGCTCGGCGCGATCGCGGGATTTGAACGTCTCTTGGCGCAGACCCTCGGCCGTGCGGAAAACGACGAGATGATCTGCAAAGTCGTCCAGCTGAATCTTGTTCTTGTCCGCCTTGCGACGGCCCCGGACATCGTAGCGGGCACGTCGTTCACCACGCTGCTTCTTGCCGGCAGGTTCCTGCTCCGGAGCGGCCGCCCCTTCCGACTGGGCGGCGGGTTCCGGCGCGGGTTCTGCCGCGGCTGCCTTCTCCTTGCGCGGACGCCCCGGCTTGCGTTTCACTGGCGCGTCAGCGGAGGCAAACAGGCTGTCATAGACGACGTCGTACTGGTCGGCGGCCAGGGCTTCCCGCAGCTTCTTAAGCTGGGGAAATGCGACGCCCTGTCCCGTCTGCTTCTTAATCTCCCGCGAGAGCTGAAGCTGGTTCAAATTGTTGTTGTTGCTGAGTATCTGAAAAATCGTCTTCTTGCGGTCACTCACGTGATCTCCTCTCCATCCTCGGCGTAGGCTTCCCTGACGGCGGGCAGGTTCGCACTTGTACCGCGCCCCGGCGTGGGACCAAAGGTTTTGTGTGGTTGGGGGAAAATCGTTGAAAACCTGACCATCGCAACGCCGACCATATTGCATGGGTGAATCCCGGACAAAATCTGTCTAGAATTCACGGCAAGGGCTGTGTTTCCTTAGTATCCTGCTGTCCACATTTCAGGCACAGGGAGTCCGTATCGAGTCGGCCAGTGCCGTACGCTGCGAAAGGCTGGAGATGACAAACGCCGCTGTTTCCTCCGTTTCAACATCCCCTTCCACTGAACGACGCAAGAAGATCCTGCTGGTCCACCCCAAATTTCCGCCCTCCTTCTGGAGCTTTGGCTTCATCAAGGACATCGGCGGTTTCAAGACCGTCATGCCGCCTCTGGGCCTCTGCACGGTCGCGGCGCTGACGCCGCCCCAGTACGACATCGAGCTGCAGGACGAGAACATCGAAGACCTGAACTTCGACACTGATGCCGACATCATCGTCATCTCCTGCATGGCCATCCAGGAAAAGCGGATGTTCGAGGTAGCGGACGAATTCCGCAAGCGCGGCAAGCTGGTGTGCATGGGCGGGCCCATCTGCAACGTGCTGCCCGAGCGCTGCCGCCCTCACTGCGACGTGCTGTTTGAGGGCGAGGGCGAGTACACCTGGAAGCAGTTCCTGGGCGAGTGGGAGAAGGGCGAACACAAGGACCGCTACGTTCAGGTTGACAAGATCGACATGCGCGACAGCCCGCCGCCCCGCATCGATTTGTTGAAGCATCGCGCCTACCGCCTGGGCTGCATCCAGACCACGCGCGGCTGCCCCTTCACCTGCGAGTTCTGCGACATCATCGTGACCTACGGGCGCAAAGTGCGCGCCAAGCCGATCGAGAACGTCATCAAGGAATTGCAGGCCTGGGCCGACGCCGGCGTCGACTTCATCACCATCGCTGACGACAACCTGGTGGGCGACCGCATCTACGCCAAGAAGATGCTCAAGGCCGTAGGCGACTGGAACCGCGCACGCAAAGTGCCGCTGAGTTTCTACGTCGAAATGAGCGTGGACTGCGTCAAGGATCCCGAGCTGCTTGAGCTGATGCGGCACGCCAACATCTGCGAGGCGTTTTTGGGCATCGAGACACCGCGCATGAGTTCGCTCAAGGAAACCAAGAAGATGCAGAACGTGGCGACGGACCTCGCCACGGCTATCAAGATCATCCAGAGTTACGGCATGGTCACGGTGGCGGGCATGATCGTGGGCTTTGACAGCGACGACAAGCTCATCTTCAACGACCAGTATGAGTTCCTGCAGAAGGCCGGCATTCCCATCGTCATGCTGGGCCTGCTCCAGGCCATTCCGCGCACGCCGCTGTACGAGCGTCTGGAAAAGGCCGGCCGTCTGCGCGCGGCAGCTCAGGGCAACAACACGCTGAGCTTCACCAACGTTGATCCGATCTGCATGAGCTATGAAGATCTCATCAACGGCTACCGCGACCTGTTCGCCCGGCTCTACACGTGGGAGGCCGTCGGCGACCGCTGGCTTTCAAACGTTGAGCAGTGGGGCAAGAAGGCCTACTACCTCTCGCAGCCCGGCAAGACGGGCCCCGACGGCAAAGAAATCAAGCCGCAGCCGCGCAAATGGATTCAGAAGCCCCTGGGGCGCTTCAAGCCATTCTTGGCGCTTCAGACCATCAAGATCTTCAAGTACTACTTCAATGGCAACGCGGCCCGAGCCAAGTTCGCCACGCGCATGCTCTGGGGCACGCTCAAGCGTGCGCCCAGCGCCCTGTTTCAGACCGTGAGCTACCTGGCCTACTTCATTCACCTGCGTGAGTACGCGGACAAAGTCGTGGCCAAGGAATACAAGTTCAACTACGTGCTCGACCAGGTGAACACCAGCGGCAACAAGTTCGGCGAGGGTGGCAGCATCAACATGGTCAAGCTCGAGAAAGAGAAGAAAGAGAAGATCAACGTCTTCGACGCCTACAAAGGCGCCGAGAAGGAAGTGCCCAAGGAAATCGCCGAGGACCTCGTGGCGACGAAGTAAGCGTGGCGGCGCTTGGGCCACTCAGTCTGTAACCCGTGGCCGGGAGCAGTTGCATGCGCGGCAGGACGCTGATGGCTGTCTTGATACTGGTAACGAGCCTGGCCCTTTGGGGGGCCTGGCTCGTTTTCGGTTCAGTACCCGACATCCAGCCCTCGCGGCCGGGAGATGACCCCGCACCGCGTACCGCCGCGACCCCCGAGTTGGAGGCCGCTGCCCCATCCCCCCTTCCCCCTGCGCTGAAGACCAATCCGGCCGTCCATGAGGCTGCCCGCCGGGAGGGCTCGCCTGCGGGATCCGGGTCCGGCGGCACAGAGCGGCCCGGCGATGCGGCTTCGGGAACTTCTCCGGGCAGCGGGCCCCAACCGGCCAATCCCCAAGGGCCAAAATCAAGTCCGGCCGCGCCCGCGCCGCCGCGGGCCCCGACGCCAGCCGAGCGCGAAGAGGCCGCCCGGCAAAACGGCGGGCGCGCGGCCTATAGGGCGAGGCTGGAAGCCTCCGCCCCGGACAACGGCAGGGCAGAAGCGGCCCTGCGCAAATCTCCAAAGGCTGAAGAATGGACCCAGCAATGGCGCGACGAGGGCATCGATCCTCCCGAAATGGTGCCCACGCAGGTCTCGGGCAAAATGATGTCGCCACTTTCACGTGAAGGAATCGCCCAGGCCAAGGTGGGTATACTCACATTCTTTCCCGTGAACGGACAGCGGGGCGGGTCCATCTGGCCCGTGGTGACGGAGCTTGTGGCAGATGCTCAGGGTAACTTCTCGGGCGAGGTGCCTGCCTCGCCCACGCCCCCGCTTTACTATCCGCCTGCGGCACTGTGCGTAAGCGCGGAGAACTACCGCGTGCTCGCCGGAACTCCGGTTTTGACTTTCGTGGCAGGCCAGCTCAACGCCTTGGGCATTTTCTGGGCGCCTGAAACCCCCTTTGCCGTGGAGTGCGACGGCAGCCAGTTCGAAGGCAGCCTCGAAGTGGTCTGCACAGGAGAGCTCGATCCCCAGCGCTGGCACCCTCAGAAGCGAGGCGCTACCTTGGCCTACTTCCCGCGATTTGCCCTGCCTGCGCCCAAACCCGAGAATCCCGGCCGCGTCACGAAGCTCACCTCAAACTGGGACGAGCGGGACACGCCGTTTGTCACCCTGATGAGCACGGGCGGGCCGCTTCAAACCAAGCGCTGCGCTCACGCTCGAAAGCAAAGCAGCAAGCGCAGCGGCGAGGCCGCCCAGGTTCAGGAGCCCTTTGAGCCGGTGGTGTTTGAGGCCGTCGGCTTTGCGGAGATCAGCGGCCAGGTCGTGGACGCCCAGGGAGCGGGCGTACCCAACGCCACGGTTTATGCGGCAGGAGACAACGAGACCCCCAGCGTGCTCTCGGACAGCCTGGGATTCTTCCGCTTCGAGAAACCCCCGAAGAAGACCTCGTTGCTGGCCGCGGCCCACGAAGACTACATCTCGACGACTCTGGCCAACGTAATTCCCGGCACCACAAGTGCCCGCATTGTGTTCAGCCACCGCAAGCCGGTCATTCGCTTTCGCCTGCGCGACCAGCTCACCCAACAGTTCATCACCAGCATCAGTGTCAAGCTGTTCCAGCCCGAGGATCCCAAGAGTAGCAGCACCCCCAGAGCTTCGCAGGTGCTGGAGCTGTCGAGCGCGGCCGGCGACTTCTTCGTGAAGAGCGAGACGCTGCTCAGTCGCATGACGCTCGAGAAGGTCGGGTATTTCCCGCTGACGGTGTCAGACCCCGTGGGCACCCAGGCACAACAGGCAGGCGAGTGGACGCTGTGGCTGAACCCGGGCCGCAAGCTCGAGGTGCGCCCCCGCGATCACAGCGGCACCGAACTCAGCGACCGCTGGTACAGCGAGCCAGACAAACCTGACGACCCCGCCATCTGGACCTACTGGAGCCACCACTGGATCGAATACACCCTGGACTTCGGCGCAGCACCAGAACCCGGAGTAGAGGGCGGGCACTTTGACCTGGTGCTCGGCTGCCGCAACCAGGGCATCGTGGACAACAACTACCGATTCCAGGTCAAGATCTTCGTCGATGATGTTGATCGAGGCACTTTGAACATTCTGGCGAACACCCTCACGGAGCAGTTCGGGCGCCTCAGCCTGGGGCAGCTCAACGGCATCCGACGCATCCGCTTGGTCTGGCAGAACGATTCATGGATACCCGACCAGCTTGACGCCAACATCCGCTATCAGTCCCTCAAGTTTCTGGAACAGCCGGGCCCCTGAGCCGCCGAGGCGGGCGAACGGCCCGCCTCGGCGGCAGCCCAGCTACTTCAGGGCCGAGAGATCGGCGCCGTGGTTGATGTGAAATGCCTGGCCATTCATCACCAGTGCCGGCACGCTCTTCACCCCGGCCTTCTCCGCCTCACTGAGCCGGGCCTTGGCCTTGCCAAGGTGCACAATCTCTACATCAAATTTGGAACGGTCCAGGGCGCCGGCAACCTGCTGCTCTGCAGCCACACACACCGGACAGCCCGCGTGGTAGAAAACTGCCTTCGTCTTCATATTCTGGCTCCTTGTCAGTGCAGCCCCCCTTGGGCTGACACACGGCAAGCTAGCGTTCACCTGCCCCGCACCAAGCGGGCACCAAAAGGTGAGGCAGGCACCAAACGGTCAGGATTGCGATGGCACGCTCTTCTTCAGGCGACCGGAAAAAGTCGGGCATCTCCGCCAACGCCATGGTCGAGAGCATCGTGGGCTGCAAGTGGTCACTCCATGTCCTGGCCCAGATTCGCAAGGGCATTGTCCGCCCCGGTGCGTTGGAGCGCACCGCCGCTGGCCTGACCACCAAGGTGCTCAACGAGCGTCTCTCCAAGTTCGTGCGCTACGGCATCGTGCGACGCGTAGCCTTTCCTGAAGTGCCGCCGCGCGTGGAGTACCGTTTCACGCCCTTTGGGCGGCGGTTTCTCAAACTGCTCGATCAAATTGAGCAACTGCAGGCGGCCCTGGACCGGGACTGATTCCGCCGCCCCCGTGGCATGGAAGCCCTGGCCCGGGCTGCCGGGGTGATTGACACGCGTCACACAACATAAAAACTGTAAAATCCGCTTTCGGACCCGGCGGGACTTGAATACCCTTTCGGACAAGGGGTGCGGTTTGGCCATTTTGCGTAAACGTCTGCTTGGAATGACCTTACCCGGTTTGCTCCTGGGGCTGCTCTGCGGCATGTTCGCGGGCATGAGCGCCTACACCTTCTACTTTGCCGAGGGGCTCAGCTACCTCTCGAACGATCCTGACGCCTGCATCAACTGCCACATCATGAACGAGCAGCACGACAGCTGGCTCAAAAGCCCGCACCACAACGTCGCCGTCTGTAATGACTGCCACGTGCCCCAGGAGTTCTTTGCCAAGTACTACACCAAGGCCGAGCACGGTTACCGCCACAGCAAGGGATTCACCCTGCAGGATTTCCACGAGCCCATCCGCATGAAGGATTCAAGCCGGGAAATCGTGCAGCAGAACTGCCTGCGCTGCCATCAAAGCTTCGTCAGTGAGATCACCGGCCACAAGCCAGGGGACGGCGAAACTCCCGATTGTATCCGCTGCCACTCTCAGGCCGCGCACGGACCTGTCCGCTAGGGGACTGTCATGGAAGAGAACACGAAACCCGCTGAACCCAATGCCGCCCCTTCAAGCCCGCCCGCTCCAACGCCAAAGCGCGGCTGGGTGGCCTATGCCGCCGTCGCGCTGGTGGTGGCTTTAGCCACGGCGGTGGTGATGTACCTGGGCCAGAACATCATGGAGCGCAAGGCCGAGGCCAGGCTGGCCAGCTTCAAGATCGTTGAGCTAAGCGAGAGCGTGGTGGACCCCGCCGAGTGGGGCAAGAACTTCCCGCGCCAGTACGACAGTTACAAACGTACGGTCGATATCGAGCGGACCAAGCACGGCGGCTCCGACGCCTTCCAGAAACTCGACGACGATCCGCGCTGGCGCATCCTTTTCAAGGGATACGCCTTTGGCGTGGACTACCGCGAAGAGCGCGGCCACGCCTACATGCTTTCGGATCAGGACATCACAGAGCGCCTACACGTGGTGAAGCAGCCGGGCGCATGCCTGCACTGCCACAGCTCCGTGATTCCCGCCTATCGCAAGGCGGGCAAGGAAGCCGGCGTACCGGACGCAGAGGGATTCAAC
The DNA here is from genome assembly GCA_019186845.1 of Planctomycetota bacterium. Classification (GTDB taxonomy): domain Bacteria; phylum Planctomycetota; class UBA8742; order UBA2392; family UBA2392; genus UBA2392. The sequence continues at coordinate 23,257 of JABARW010000021.1, forward strand.
TGGCCCCAGGTGATGGCCGGCTTTGAGAAGGTGTGCGCCATGCCCTACCCTGAGGCGCGCAAACTGGTCGAGCATCCCGTGACCTGCAATGACTGCCACGATCCCCAGAGCGTGGCGCTGCGAGTGACCCGCCCCGGCTTCATTTACGGCATGCGCGCCCTGGCGCGCAGCGACGATCCGGTCCCGCACATGCCAAGCGTGGAGCGCTGGCGCAAAGGCTCGCGCAAGGAAGAGTACGACCCGAACAAGGAGGCCTCGCGGCAGGAGATGCGCAGCTTCGTCTGCGGCCAGTGCCATGTGGAGTACTACTTCAAGGGCCCGGAAAAACTGCTGACCTATCCCTGGCACAAAGGCCTGAAGATGGAGCAGGCCGAAGCCTACTACGATGAAGTCAAACACGTTGACTGGAAGCACGCACAGTCCGGCGCGGGCGTGCTCAAAGCGCAGCACCCGGAGTTCGAGCTCTGGAGCCAGGGCATTCACGCCCGCAGCGGCGTTTCCTGCGCCGACTGCCACATGCCCTACGTGCGTGAAGGCGCCATCAAGATCAGCGACCACCACATCCGCAGCCCGCTGTTGAACATCGCGCGGGCCTGCCAGCCCTGCCACAACTACAGCGAAGCCGAGATCAAGGCACGGGCCGAAACCATCCAGGACCGCACCAAGGCCATGATGCTCAGGGCCGAGGATGCCACGGTGGACCTGATTCAGGCGCTGGAGGCCCAGCGTAAGGCGGGCGTGAGCGACAGCGCGCTGGAAAAGGCCTTTGCCCTGCATCGCAAGGCCCAGTGGCGGCTGGATTACATCGCCGCGGAGAACTCCATGGGCTTCCACGCGCCGCAGGAGTCGGCCCGCATTCTGGCCGAGGCCATTGACTTCGCGCGCCAGGGCCAGATCGAGGCGCTCAAGGCGAAGTAGCTACTTTGCCGGATCCAGAGTGATGCGCGCCTTGCTCCCGGCCTGCATCATGGCTTCGGCTATTGACGCGTCAAGTGTCTCGCTGCTGCGCACCAGGGTCACCAGGCGTTTGTCTCGCGCGCTGGCGCGCACGTCGGGCAGTTTGGCCAGTGCGGTGTGAAACTCCGCCGCCTCTTCCTCGCTGTCCCAGCTGGTAACCCAGAGCTTGACCACCTTGGCATCGCGTCCGGAAGTAGCCAGCGTCACTTCAGCATCGCCGCCCCAGCCGCGCGCCAAGGCTTCCGCCGCGTCAAACGTGGCGGGTTCGGCGGTGAACAGCATGCGCGTCGTCCATTCGCCCAGCGTATCCTCGCCCTTGAGTTCAAATCCCTTAGGCGCTGCCGCCTTGACAGCCTCAATGTCCAGCTCGATGCGGTCGGGCCAGTCAGGCTCGGTGGTGTACTTCTCGGGATGAAGGATCTGTTCGCTGGAAGCGGGCAGCGAACCGAAGGCCTTGTGCACATCGGCGTAACCGCCGCGCGCTTTCAGGGCCTGCACAAATTTGGCGCCCATAGCGTAGTAGAACACCGTGTGCCACGCGGCGGGGTTGTGCTTGTCGGTCGGCACGGTGACGTCGGCAATGCGCGCCACGTGGGGGCTGAGATCCGACAGACCGTCGATCATCACCTGCACGGCGTGACCCTCGATCACCGCCGTCAGCGCGTGGTCCTGGTCTGTCGTTTTCACGCTCTGATGCAGCAGGATCAGATCGAAGTGCTGATCCTGCAGCGCATGAGTCGCTTCATGCACCCGCAGGCCGAAACTCCGCTTGTTGCCAGCCGCCTTGGGCACCAAATAGAAGGCCTTGGTCGAAGGCTTGTAAAAGCCCAGGATGTTCTCGGGCACAAAGTCGCCTCCCCACTCCTTCATCTCGGCCGCCAGGTCTTCAGGCGTGTAAACGTAGACAGGAATGGCCTTCTTGAACTTGAGCCCCGTCACGCGCTCAATGATCTCCAAGGCGCGCTTCTGCTCCGGTTCGTCGGGGTCCTCCAGCTTGCCACGCTTGACGTCCGCCGGTTTGTCATCGGGCTGCGCCGCCCTGGGTGTCTCGGCAGGTTGCGCGGCTTCAGGTTTCTCGGCGGGCCGATTCTGCGGCTGCGCCGACCGCGCCTCGGAGGCCGTCTTGGGTGCGGCATCGGGCGCCGGTGTGCGGGCCGGGCCGGTGCATGCGGCGAGAAGTCCTGCCATGGCGCAAAAAAGTGTGAGCCTCATGCCTGCTCCAGGTTCTATCGCTCAAAGAGAAACCAGCGCCGACGAGCGCGCCGGCCTCTGGTCAGGCCGAACTGGCCCACCGTACGTTCAGCAATCACGCGCGCGGCTTCATCGGGTGAATCGGTCAGGAAGATGCGCTCCACATCTTCCGCACTGATGGCGCCGGCGGCCAGCATTCTGTCGCGCAGGAAGTCCATGAGCGGGTTCCAGTAGTCCCGGCCCATCAGCACAATTGGAAAATTGCTGATCTTGCCCGTCTGCACCAGGGTGGCCGTTTCGAAGATCTCGTCCATGGTGCCAAAACCGCCGGGCAAAGCCACAAAGGCGTAGCTGTACTTGACCAGCATCATCTTGCGCACAAAGAAGTAGCGGAACTCGACAAAGCGGTCGAGATAGGCGTTGGGCTTTTGCTCAAAGGGCAATTCAATGTTGCAGCCCACGCTGGGCGCCTTCACGTCGCGCGCCCCGCGATTGGCGGCTTCCATGATGCCCGGGCCGCCTCCTGTCATGATGGTGAAGCCCGAGGAGGCAATGCGCGCCGCAGCTTCGCGCGCCAGGGCATAATAGGGGTTGCCCTCTCCAAAGCGCGCCGAGCCGAAGATGGTCACGCAGGGGCCGACGAAATGCAGGGCGCGCAACCCGCGAAAGACGTCGCGCATGATGCGGTACATGCGCGCCAGCTCGCTCAGGCGTGATTGCGGGCCCTTGAGCAGCTCGGTGTCGTCACCCTGGCGCGCAACGTGCCCCCATTGGCCCTGCGGCGGGCCCTCCAGCGGCATGTCCGTGTCCTGTTCGTCGATGGACATGGCGGCATCAATTGAAGCGGAACTTGTTGAGGATGGCGGCCAACTGCCGGAGATCTTCGCTGCTCACTTCGCCCATGAACGTGTCCAGCATCGCTTCCCACTCCGGGTCGATCCGGGCCAGAAGCTTCTGCCCCGCCGCCGTGATTTCCACGATGTTCTTGCGGCGATCGTTGTGTTCCTTGCGCTGGACGAGCTTGCGCTCTTCCAGCTTGTCCAGAATCCAGGTGGTGTTGGCGCGGCTGGCGATGAGCCGCTCGGCCAGCTCAGCCTGGGTCAGGCGTTCTTCGCGCCGTTCGGCCCCGCGCAGGATGCGAAGGGCGTTGTACTGACTCTCAGTGAGTTCGTAGCGGCGGACCAGCCGGGTTACGAGACGGAACACCTGCTGGCCGGTGACGATGATCTTGCCGAGGGCTTGGCTGCGGGTGACGGGTTCAGTGCGGGATTCCACGGAGGTTCCTCAATCGTTCGGAACAATGTTAGCGCGCATTGAACGAACATGGAACGATTCCGCCCAGAACCGCACCCAATTGCCTGCTAAAATCCTCTGGGCCGGGCAGGCTATGCATCCGATAAGACATTCATGACCGCGACAAAAGACCCAAGCGCCTATTCCGCCAAGCGCTTCAATCTTGATTACGGCCCTCTGCGCAAGGTGGTCAAAGGCCGCGTGCGCGACGACGAGTTGACCCGCGCGCTTTACGCCTCCAGCGCCAGCATCGTCGAGGTGTGGCCATCGTGCATCGTGGAGCCCCGCGACACCGATGACGTGCTCGCCACCGTAACTTTCGCGCGCGAGCGCGGCATCCCCGTCACCGCGCGCGGCGCGGGCAGCGGCGTAGCGGGCCAGAGCCTGGGCCAGGGCATCATCATCGACTTCAGCGTGCACATGAACGGCCTGCTGGAGGTCAACCCGCAGCAGGGCTATGCGCGCGTGCAGCCCGGGCTGGTCAAGGATGACTTCGACGCAGAACTGGGCACCTACGGCATGTTTTTCCCGCCCGACCCCTCGAGTTCTCCCTGGTGCACCCTCGGCGCGATGATTGCCAACAATTCCGGGGGCGCCAAGTCCATCCGTTACGGCACCACCAAGGACTACCTGCTGGAGCTGGACGTCCTGCTCATGAGCGGCGAGCGCATCAAGCTGCGCGAGTTGGAAGTTCTGCCTGAAGGGAGAATTCTGTTTCCGCCCGACGCCAGCCCCGGCGAACGCCGCCTGGCCGAGAGCCTTCTGGAACTGCTGCGCTCGCGCCGGGCAGTCATCAGTGCCCACCGCCCGGAGTCCTCGCGCAACGCCGCGGGCTACAACATCTTCGACGCCCTTCACAGGCCCCTGTCGCCCGCGCCCGGCGGCGAGCCCCCCCGCGACTACTGGAGCGACGAAGACATCGGCGGAGGCAATATCGGCGGCGTGCTGGACATGCCCAAGCTCTTCTGCGGCAGCGAAGGCACCCTGGGGCTTCTGCTGGAAGCGCGCCTGCGCGTCGTAAACCAGCCGCGCTTCCAGGCCGGCGCTGAGCTTTACTTTGAGAGCAACGAGAGGATGGCCGAGGGCATCCTCAAGCTCAACGCGACGCGGCCCACAAAGCTGGAGGTCCTTGACCGGAGCTTCATTGACGTCGCCGCGCGCAGCGACCCCAAGCTGGCGGCCGGCATTCCCGAGCGTCTCAAGTCCATGCTCATCGTCGAGTATTGGGCTAACAGCGAGGAGGAGGCCCGCGCAAGCGTGGAGGCCGCCCTGGCCGCCGTGGCCGCGGGGCAGGGCCCGGCGTTTGCGGCCAAGCCCGCCTACAACGCAGCCGACCTCGAGCGTGCCTGGACGGTCCGGAAGGTGGCTTCACCCATTCTTTCGCGCGTCAAAGGCGACCTGAAGCCGACGCGCTGGATCGAAGATTGCGCCGTGCCGCCCTGGCGCCTGCCCCAGTTCATCGACGGCTTCAAGGCCATCTGTGACCGCCACGGCTTCTCGGCGGCCCTGTTTGGCCATGGCGGCGAGGGAAACCTACACGTCAACCCCTTCGTGAACGTCAAGGATGCCGAACATCGGCAGCGCATGCGCAGGGCCGCCGACGAATTGCTCGCACTGATCCAGCAGCTCAAGGGCACCGTGAGCGGAGAGCACGGCGACGGCATCATGCGCAGCCCCTATCTGGCGCGGCAGTACGGCGAGGCCTTCAGCGTGATGGTGCGGGTGAAGGAGCTGTTCGACCCGCGCTACCTGCTCAACCCCCTTACCAAGATCGTCCATACACCGCGCGAGATCACCGATTACCTGCGCTGCGGCGAGGACTACGCCCGCGTGCCCACGGGCACAGCGCTGGACCGGCCCGAAGTACTCGAGGAAGTCGAGAAGTGCCACGGCTGCGGCAAGTGCCGCACCTACTGCCCCCTCATGCGCGTGGGCAAAGACGAAAAGTACACGGCGCGAGCCAAGGCCAACCTGCTGCGTGCCGTGGTGGGCGGCCGGCTGGATGCCTCATTTTTGCTTGATGCCGAGTTCAAGGCCAACATGGACCTCTGCATCGCCTGCGGTCAGTGCCTCGTGGACTGCCCCACCCAAGTGGACATTCCCGGCATCGCCATGGCGTTTCGCGAGCAGTATGTAGAGCGCAAGGGCAAGGGCGGCGTCGTGGCCGACCTCATGAGCAAGCCAGACCGCATCGGCAAGACCGGGGCCGCCCTGGCTGGAGTGACGAACACCCTGCTCAAGAATCGCTTCCTGCGGGGCCTGGCCCAGCAGATTACGGGGCTGGATGAGCGGCGCAAGCTGCCCAAGCTGGCAAAGTCCAAGGGGCTCAGGCCCCTGGCACCCCTGCAGGTGCCTGCGGAGCTGCGCGCCAAGCTGCCCAAGGAAGCCGTCGTGTTTCCCGGCTGCTTTGCCGAGTACTACGACCCCGACGGCGAGCGCAACACACTCATCGAGATTCTTTCAGTACTGGGCATCGTCGTTCATGCGCCGGAGCTGAACTGCTGCGGCATTTCCAAGATCACGCAGGGCGACGTCAAGGGCGCAAAACCCGACCTGACGGAAAACGTGCAGCGGCTCGTCGACTTCGTGGAGCGCGGCGCCAGGGTCATGTTCTCCGCGCCGAGCTGCATGCTGGCCGCCAAACGCGAATGGCCGCGCATCGTGGGCTCGGCGGCAGCGCAGAAGGTTGCTGATGCCTGCACAGACGCCCACGTGCTGCTGCTGGAGGTGTTCGCCCATGAAGCCATGCGCGCGCAGCTTACGCCGCAGGGGCGGAGCGTGGCCTATCATGTGCCCTGCCACAGCCGCGTGCTGGGCGTCGCCCAGCCGGCCATGAAGCTGCTGGATCTCGTGGATGGGGGCAAGACGGTGAACCTGGATGCCGGCTGCTGCGGCCTCTCAGGCACCTTCGGCCTCAAAACGGACAACTTCGACATGAGCATGAAGATTGCCATGCCGCTTTATAACCGCATCAACCGGGTCAAGCCCGAAGTCGTGAGTTCGAGCTGTGGCGTGTGCCAGACGCAGATCCGGCAGGGCGTGGAGAACTACGACGGCAGCAAGGTCAGCCCCGACTCGCCCGACGTGATGCACCCACTGCGGCTGTTGTACGAAGCCCTGCCCAAACGCTGACGCCACCAATGAAACACCCTCGCTCGCGCGAGGGTGTTTGGTTCGAAGCAGGCTGAGGCCTAGAAGCCTTCGTTCTCGCCGCCGCCGCTGCTGCCGCCTTCGCTCTTGCCTTCGAGGGGCTTGAGGTCGTCATCGCTGACGTCCTTGTTTCCCTTGGGGTTGGTGATGACGAGGCTGGCGGGAATGCTCAACTGCATGGGGCCCATCTTGACGTCGATGGTGACCTCCATTTTGCTGCAGATTTCGGCCTTACCGATGGTGGCGAACTCCGTGAGCTTGACGCTCATGTCGATGCCGCCCTCCTGGTCGCCTTCACCTTCGCCCTCACCTTCACCTTCGGGCTGTTCTTCGCTCTCGGGCTTTTTGGGGTCGGGGGCGCCGTCGCCGCCGGGCATGGCGCCGGCGGGAATCGTCATCTTCGAGGAGAGATTGACTTCCTTGATCTTGAGTTCCTTGCCCTTGTCCTCATAGACGAAGGTGTACTGAACCAGCTGCTTCTGGCCCTGCAGGGTGCGCTCAGCGGCCATACCGACTACCTTGTTTTCCTCGATGCTGTAGGTCTCGGAAGGCTGAGTCTCATCCTTGTACTTGACGATAACGTAGGTCTTCTTCTTCTTGGCGTCCTTCTCCGCGGCAGGAACTTCACCATACTTGAAGTTGGCTTCCTTGAAGCGGCTGTCCCAGGCTTCAACGCCAAACACGAAGCTCATGAAGGGAGCAAAGGCCTGCTGCGCAATCTGCGAGGGGTCCATGCCGCCGGGGCCCGCGCCACCGCTGGCCTTGTCGGCCTCAAAGTGAACGGGCTTGCCCGCCTTCCAGAGCACCTTGCCGGTCTGCGGCGGAATCTGGATGGGAAGGCCCGTGCTGGAAGTATCGATCACGATCTTGCCGTCGCCCTTGAACCGCTCGAGGCCCTTGCTTTCCGCGCTGATGATGCGCGTGTAAGCCTTCTTGAGTTCCTTCTCGGCCTTCTCATCGCCGCGGTCAAACTTCTCGGCGGCGGGCTTCTCCTCGCCCTTAGGCTTCTCCTGGGCGACAACACTGACCGCGCCCACCAGCATCAGGGCCATCAGCGCGCTTGCAAAGGTCACCAGCTTCATTCGCTCTCTCCGTAGTATGCGGCCCGCAGGCCCGTCGTGCACTTCCAGCAAAGGGGACGGGTGTAGTGTGCAGTCTGAACAAAGTCTCACGCAAAAAAGCGAAGCGGGAGGGCCGTCGCCCTCCCGCCTGAACGCTTCAGCTCAGAACTACTTGTTGGTCGGAGCTTCGTTCGTCGCCGGGGCCGTGTTGCTGGGGGTGTTGGAAGCAGTGTTCTTGGCCGGGCAGCCGAGGACGAAGGTGGCGCCGAAAGCAACCAGGACAGCGAGGAGAGCGAACTTCTTCATGTCTTGACTCCAGAGTTTAAGAAACGTTTGGTGGGATCCCGTACTTCCTGCGCCCGACCAAGCGTTTGTCATGCCAATCGGCAGCCATCCATTTCGTTTGTGTGCAAGTGCCTGAAATTACTAGTCTTATGATAATGGAATTCCGTGGGTTACTTTGGCTTCAATTAACACAACGTTGCAAACTTCTGAGCGAGTAACATTTCTTTACGGCTACTCATCTTCCTCCTCCACGGGGTCGGCTCCCTCGGCTGCAACGGGCAATGGCGGCACTTCGACGGCGCAGCCGCGCAACGCGGCCAAGCAGCGCTCGATATCGTCAGCCAGGGGTGCCTCGAACTGAACTCGCAGACCGGTGACAGGGTGCTCAAAACTCAGGCGTGCGGCGTGCAGAGCCTGCCGCGCGATCAGCGGTGGCTCGCCGGGCTCGGGAGCGCGCCCCTGAATCTCGCTGAGCGTGAGGAAGGGCCGGCGGGAGTAAAGCCGGTCACTCACGACAGGATGGCCTATGCAATTGAGGTGGACGCGAATCTGGTGAGTGCGTCCCGTGCGAGGCCGGCAGCGCAAGAAAGTGAAGCCCGCAAAGCGCTCAAGCACTTCGTACTCTGTGACGGCGCTGCGACCGGTTCCCGCCCCCACACGCATCATCTCCCGGTGGTTGGGGTCGCGCTCGATGGGCTTATCAATGACTTCCCGGTCCGCCCTGACTACGCCGCGCACAAGGGTCAGGTACTCCTTTGAGACGGAGCGCTGCTCAAACTGCCGCGCCAGCTTGAAATGGGCGCTGTCGTCCTTGGCGCAGACCATGACGCCCGTGGTATCGGCGTCGAGGCGATGAACGATACCGGGACGCGCACTACCCTTGCCCGACAGGGCCTCAAAGTGAAAAAGCAGCGCATTGGCCAGGGTTCCACCCCTACCCGCCCTTGGTGGGTGGCAAGCCAGGGCCGCCTGTTTGTTGACGACGATAATGGCGTCATCTTCAAACAGAATTTGCAGAGGAATCTCTTCGGCTTCCAGGTCCAGTTCCTCTATGGCTGGAAGCTCAAGCGATATGGCCTCTCCGCCCTCAAGCTTCAACGCGGGCTTGATCCTGTTGGGTTTGAGGTTGCCCACACGGACACAGCCGTCTTTCACCAGAGCGGCGAGCAGAGTCCGCGAATAGTCTGAGAACTGCAGCGCCAGAAACTTGTCCAGGCGCAGTCCCGCTGACTGAGGCGGGACAAGCACGTCAAACTTCTTCAGATGTTTGAAGTTGGGCGCGAGCACGGGCGGATTGTGGTAACTGCCGGCCCCCTTGTCGATTGCCTGCCTCAGCCCCGCCGCCAAGGCCTGCTTCGCCGGCGATGTGGGGCCCCTTGCCACGGAGGCCAAGAATGCATATCTTCTCTGTCCCGAACAGCGGGGCCTTTGACCACCTTCCAGGACGACAGAACATGAGCAAGACCAGCCTTTTGAGCCTTTTGATTCTCCTCTTCATGGGTTTGAGCGTGACGGCGTGCGGCAATGAGAGCACCCGCGTGGACCCTGAAGATGACGAAGAAGACCCGATCCAGTCCTCGGGCCCCTACTCGAGCGACCTGATCGAGGTGACCAACAAGGTCATTGAGCAGTTCAAGAAGCAGAAGATTTCCGACAACTTCCGGGCGCGCTACAACGACGCGCCGATCATCGCCGTGATCCGCCCGCAGAACGACACCCGCTTCCCCGAGGTCACCCAGATCTTCCAGGAAAACCTCGTGGCGGAACTGCTGGGACGCACCACCCGCCAGGAAGTGCGCTTCTCTCAGCGTGACAGCGACGTTCAGGCTGAGATCAGCAAGGAAAAGGAAGCCAAAGAAGGCGGTGAGCGCACAGACCGTACCGGCCGCCGCACCAAGCTGGGCGCTGACTACTTCCTCAAGGCCAAGTTCAGCTCCCTGAGCATGACCGATGGCGAGTACGAATCGGACAGCATCCTGTACACGTTTGAGCTGATTGACACGGAAACAGACGAGCTGATTTTCAAGGGCAAGCACCTGATCAAGCGCGTCTCCGAGAAGAGCGCGGTTTATCGCTAAGCGCCTGCTGGAACCAGGGCGTGGGGCGCGCGGCTGCGCACTCCACGCCCTTTTCGCATGACGGGGACCGACTGCGAGGGAGACTCCAATGAGATGGTTCAGCCTGCTCCTGCTGCCGCTGCTGCTGACCGGCTGCGTGGGCGCGACATACAACGTAGCCGAGTCCATGAAGAAGGGCGGCTACAGGCAAGTGATTGAAGATACGCGCAACATCGAAGAATTCCCGGAACGCGATCAGACGCTGATTCTGAACTGGCGGGCCCAGGCCAAGCTTGGCTTGGGATACCAGGAAAGCGCGCGCAACGACTTCATGCGCTCCTGGAACATGATGAACAACAGCCAGGGTGGCAACGTTGCTGCAGCTTACATGTGGAACGAGAAGTCGAAGTACTACCTCGGCGAGCCCTATGAGCGCATGATGAACAGCTATTACCTCGGCTTGCTCTTTTACATGCACGGCAAGCCCGAGGACGCCATGGCCTGCTTCAAGAACGCCCTCTATGTGGACACGGGCGATCTCGAAGCCAACGAGTACGCTGCGGACTTCGTGCCCAACATGATCATGCGCTCGCGGGTCTACATCGACCGGCGCGATGATAACGGTCTGAAGACCCAGCTTGACGAACTCAATCGGCTGCCCAAGGATGCTCGTAACTTTGACCCGAACTGTCCCTGGTTCACGCCCGAAGCCCAGAAGGAGGCCAACACGCTGATCTGGGTTGAACTGGGCTGGGGTCCCTACATGACAGCCGAGGGCCGCCACGGGGAAATCCGCGTCATTCGCGAGCCCGAGTACGCCGAGCGCTACGCCGAGGTATTCATCAACGGCCAGAGCCTGGGCAAGACCTACAAGCTGGGCGACACCTATTACCAGGCCACCACGCGCGGCGGCCGGCCCATGGAGGAGTACCTCAAAGCCAAGGGCATCGCCAAGGACGTCACTACCGTCGCCGGCGCCGTTGCCATCGGCGTGGGCGCTGAGCTCGCGCGTGAGGGCCACGGCGCGGCAGGCGCGATTACTGCCGGCGTGGGTCTGGGGCTGTTGCTCTGGGGTGCACTTTCCAGCGCCGAGGCGGACACGCGCTGCAATGTTCTGCTGCCCGGCCAAATCCATCTCATGATGGCCAAAGTGCCGCCGGGCAAACACGAAGTTGAAGTGCGCTATTACGACGGCAGCGGCCGCGAGCTCGGTCGCCAGCGCCAGCGTGCCCTGCCCCTCAACGTCCCGGAGCGCGGCGACGCCGTCATGGTAGTTCGCAGTGATCCCCATTACGTAGTGCCGCGCAACGAGAAAGAGCGGGCCGCCGACCCCTACGCCAAGGCTCCCGCGCTGCGCTAATGCAAGTCAATCTCTCGTTGGGTTGAGCCAACCGGCCTTGGTGCCGGTTGGTTCGCTTTGAGACGAAATCCATGCCCAATATGGCGAAAAACCCGACTCCGCGTTAGATTCTTGTTTTCGGGACTTCCCACGCTTTAGCCGCCCCTGCCGGTGCTAGTCATGGCTGTCGTCGAGATTACTTGCCCCCACTGCTCTGCCCGAACCTACGTCACGTTCGTGCGGCAAACGGGCACTGGCTCATGCCCTGAGTGCGGCACCGAGATTGCCAACGTTTTTCAGTACTCAAACAAAGGCGGGTCCGGCATCGGCACGATGCTGGGCGACACGACGTTCAGCGACTCCTCCGCGACCATCATCGCCTCAGGCCCTTCGGCAGAGAAGCGCGGCACGGCCCCCCTTGAACTCAGCGGAGCTGATTTCGGCAGTCCCACGAATGAAATGCCTGTGCTGGCCGATGATGCCCCCGCACTGAGCCCGTCGCTCAGTGGGCCTTCCCTGATGCCCCTGGAAAGCGCGCCCATGCTTGCGCCTTCCACCAGCGCGCCGTCGCTCATACCCAGCAACAGCGCCCCGGCGCTGGAACCGTCCAACAGTGCGCCCTCTCTGAATACGGCGGGAAGCCTGCTAACGCCTCCGCCCCCGAAACTTCGCCAGTTCGCGGTGGAAGACCTGCCGGAGCCTGCCGTAGTCAGCGAGATTCCCGCCCCCAAGCCCACGCGGCGCCCCACCGGCTCCCTGGGGGCTGCCGCGAAATCCGAGCCTGAAAAGGCCACCCGGCCTACCCTGCCTTTGGTAAATCTGGGGGAGACTCGCCGACCCACAGCCCCCGTGGCTGCAAAGCGCCCCACTGCACCCGTAGCGGTGCCGACGCGTAGGCCCACGGCGCCCATTGCGCTGCCCACAAGACGGCCCACCGGGGCAGTCGCAAAGCCCGCCACGGCCACTCTGCCCAGGCCCATGATGCGGCGCCCCACTGCCTCCTTGGCTGCCTCTGCGGCGCCGTCCCCCGTTGCGCCTGCGCCCCTCGCTGCCGCGCCCACGCGCAAGCCCACGGCCACTTTGCCCGCACCAGCTCGCCGCCCCACGAAGCCATTGCCCCCGCGCGATGAACTGGGACCCGTCGAAGAACTCTCTCTGCTGACGCCGCCCCCGGCCCAGGTGCCGGCACCCGCCACGCGCGCAGCAACGGCCAAGCGGCCAACATCGGCGCTGCCCAAGAGTGAACCCATCTCCGATGCGGGCGGCCGCTCCTACCCGCCCATTCGGGCTCCGGGCGTGCCCAGCCCGCCGGGACCCACGCGAACGCTTACTGTGGTCGGGTTGGGTGAAGCTCCACGCTTGCCGGGCCCGCCAAAGCCTGAAAACTTCGGCACCAAGAAGTTCGACCCCGGCCTGACCAAACTGGGCTACACCATGCCGGGCAGCGACGTCTCACATTTCGACTTGCCGCCCCCCAGCCCGGTACCTTTCAGCGCAGTGAGTGACGCCAGCGAAGACGCCCCCGTGGCCTTGCCCCCTCCGGGCCCCAAGCCCGGCACCCGCATTGCCATGAAGGCGCCGCCGCCACCGCCGCCCAAAACAGGCACACGAGTGGCCCCGGCCTCGCTGCAGGAAGCGGATTTCGAGGTCGTCGATGACGCCGATGACGCCGATGATGCTCCGGCGGCGGTGGTTTCTCAGGCCTCCATTGACGAGGGATGGGCCGAAGAAGGGCCGGCCTCCGGCATCGGAAAGGTGGACATTCCAGACATTGGGCTCGACGAAGACCCCTCCGGCGAAGCCGAGACCAATCCAAGTTTGACCCCGCCGGACGGCGACGACGAAATGCAGGACGAACTGGAAGATGAAGGCTTCGTGCCGGGCCCGCCCGCCAAGCCCCTTCCAGCCCCACAGAAGCAGGCCCCGGCAGCCGCGAAACCCGCACCGGCCAAGCCCCCCAAGGCGCCGACTGCCCGCTTGGAGCCGCCCGCCGAGGCCGTGCGCTATCGCCCCGTTCGCCGATTTGATGCCGAGGAGTTCTGGACCCGGGCCTTGATCTACGGGCTCTACACCGTTTGCGCGGCAGGCGCCGTGGCCTTCCTCTGGCTCATGTACAAGGTCCACGTCCTCAAGGAAGCCGTGTTTTAGATCCGCTATCGGACGCGCTCCGATGGATCAATCCATCTCGCACGCGCGCCAGAGATACCAGCTGGCCACGCTGCGCCAAGGCGCCCAAACCTGGCCGGCCTCTGCCAGTTCCCTGGGCTTGACCAGTTGGCGCCGACCCCACAGTCGCGTGAAGCCCTTGCGCACGCCGTAGTCTGAAAGCGGCAACACATCCGGCCTGCCCAGCCCGAAGATTAGCAGCATCTCTACCGTCCAGCGCCCGATGCCCCGCACCTCCGTCAGGCACGAAACGATTTCTTCGTCGCTGAGGCTTGCCAGCTTGCGCGGCGGAGGCACCACGCCTTCCAGTGCTTTGGCTGCCAGGTCCTGCATGGCCATCGCCTTGGCCTGGCTCAGGCCGCAGGCGCGCAACTCAGGCAAGGGCAGGGCAAGAACTCTGCGTGGCGTCAGGCGGCCCACACGCTTCTTGAACCGCCCGAAGATCGTCGCAGCTGCCTTGCCCGTGAGCTGCTGATAAGCGATGGATTCCGCCAACGCCCCAAAGGTGCTGGCCAGCGGGGGACGCGGCAGCAGCCGGCAGGGGCCTACCTCGTCGATGATTCGGGCCAGGCGCCGGTCTACGCGGCGAAGGTGAGTCTCTGCTTCGCCGTGGTGCTTCATACCGCCTCCCGGGGAGCGGAGGCCGAAGCCGCTTCCTCCGCGCCGAACTGCAACCGGTAGAGCTTGCTGTAGCGGCCTCCCAGCGCCAGCAGCTCGCCGTGGCTGCCGCGCTCCACGATTTCGCCATGGTGCAGCACGAGAATCTGATCGCTGGCCGTAATGGTGCTGAGGCGATGGGCCACGGCAATGGCCGTGCGCCCCTTCATCAAGCGCGCCAGGGCGTCCTGAATCAGGGCCTCGGTTTCACTGTCGATGTTGCTGGTGGCTTCATCCAGCAGCAGGATGCGGGGGTCAAACGCGAGTGCCCGCGCAAATGCCAGAAGCTGCCTCTGCCCGGCGCTGAAGGTCACCCCGCGCTCGGCCACTTCGGCGTCGAGGCCCTTGTCCAGGGAGCGAATGAAGCTGTCCGCGTGCACCACTTCGGCCGCCCTTTGCACCCGCTCGCGGGAAATGCCTTCCTCGCCCAAGCGGATGTTGTCCAGCACGTTGCCGGCGAACAAGAACACGTCCTGCAGCACCAGCGCAAAGGCGCGGCGCAGGTGGTCAAGCGACATCTCGCGCACATCCACGCCGTCCAGCAGCACCTGGCCTTTCTGCACGTCGTAGAAGCGCATCACCAGCGAAATAATGGTGCTCTTGCCGCTGCCCGTGGCCCCCACCAGCGCAAGCGAAGTGCCGGCCGGAACCTTGAAGCTCACGTCCTTGAGCACCCAGTTTTCGCCCTCGTAGGCAAACCAGACGTTTCTGAACTCGATTTCGCCCGCGATGGACGGGTTGCGTGGCAAGACCGGACTGGTGATTGAGTTGGGCGTGTCGAGAATGCCAAACAGCCTTTCGGCGCTGGCCATGGCGCTTTGCAGCACGTTGTACTTCTCGCTCATTTCGCGAATCGGGTTGAACATCATCTGCGTGTAGCTGAAGAACGCGAAGAAGCTGCCGAAGTCGAGCTCGTGCGCGAGGATCTGGCGCGAGCCGTACCAGACCAGCGCCGCCAGGGCCAGCGTCGTCGCGATTTCGACCGCGGGAAAGAACATCGCGAAGTTGAACACCGTGCGATAGGTGGCCTCGCGGTAGTCGCTGGAACGCTCGTCAAAGCGCCGCGCCTGCCGCTTTTCCGTGCTGAAAATGCGAGTCACGCGCCAACCCTGGATGGTCTCGTTGAGAAAAGAGTTCACGCTGGCGAGCTTGAGGCGCATATCGCGAAAGGCGTTCCGGGCGCGGCCCTTGAACACCCAGGAAATCACTCCCACAGCCACCATGGCCCCCAGCACGATGCTGGTCAGACCCGGCGAGATGAAGAACATCATCGCCAGCGCGCCCAGCACGATGAGCAGATCGCCCACAAGCTGCACCAGACCCGACGCAAACACTTCACCCACGGCCTCGACGTCGCTCGTCACGCGCGTGACCAGGCGCCCCACCGGGTTGCGGTCAAAGAACTTCAGGGGTTGGTGTTGGATGCGGGTGTAAACGTCCTTGCGCAGGTCAAAGACGGCGCGCGCACCCAAGGCCTGAAACCAGTAGCCGTTGCCGAACTGCGCCACAAACTGCACCACGACGAGCACGAAATAGCCCAGGGCCAGCCAGCCGAGAGCCTCCAGGGCTGCCTCATCCGAACCCTTGAGGGACAGGGATGTGAAAGGCCCGTTGATGATTTCGCGAATAATCAGGGGCAGCACCAGGGCGACGCCGCCGGCCACCAGCATGCAGGCCGCGCCGCCGGTCACCAACCCAAGTTTGCGCCTGGCATAGGGCAGCAGGCGCTTGATCAGGCGGGCGTCGTAGGCCTTTCCCAGGACTTCTTCTTCATGAATGTTGTTGCTCAAACATCCGCCTCATTCGACACCGAACGGCCCAGCATAGACCAGCTTGCGCCCTCCGCAACCGCACAGGCCAGGCCGGGGGCATCCGAGAAAACGCGGGACTGCGCCTGCTACGGTGTCGCTTCTTCAAGCTATACTCGTGGCAGGGGTTGCGAGAAGGCCATGGCGGATGAGTCGACAGCAGCGAGGGCTTCCGCCCTTACAGCGATGCAGGGTCTATTTTCGGGCCTGGAGTCGCGCTTGATGCGGCAGCGCATGTTGCCGCACCCCCTCGATGGCTCGCTCTACGACTTTGACGCTAACCGTGTATCGCGGCGCAGCCACATTGCGGGGGATTTGAGTCCCGGCGGCCAAAGCGCGTTCACGCGTCGAGAGGCCCTGGGCCTCCTGCACAAGCCGCTGCTGGGCGCCACCACGCTCAAGGTCTGTGTGGTGCTGGACTTTGCGTGGGCCCCTGCGGAGTCCAGCCGCTTCACCCCCCGCGCCGTGGAGCAGGCGGCGAACTGGGCTTTGACCTCAATGAGGCCCGACATCTACTTCATCCTTGGCGTCGCCGGGCTTTCGAGCACTCCTCAGCTCGGCCCCAGTGATGAGGCTTTGCGCTCGCTTTCGGGAGGCACAAACTGGCGCGCCGGCTTTGTGGAGTTCCTCAATCCTGGCTGGCGCGTGTCGGCGCCGCGCGACGGCGTGATTCTGCCGGCGCTGTTCGAGAACCTCTTTGACCCCGAACCCCATGAACAGAAAGCCGCCCGCGTGGATGCCGCCCTGCAGGCCGCCCAAGAACTGAAAGAGCCCGGCGGTTTCCTGCTGTTGGAGGAGCTGGCAAGGCGCGCGGCCGTCAGCGGGGAACTGGTTACGGACCGGGCCATGCTTTATGCGGGACGAACCCCGGGATTGGACGTGAAGGACGTCGAAGGAAATCTCATTATCCAGCGGAACAGGTTTACAAGCGTGGGAGCGTAAGTGGGACTCGGCGACTTCTTTCGCAGGTTATTCGGCCGCGGCGGTGACCCCGACGAAGAGAGGCCCGTGGACAAAGCCGCCATGCGCGAAGAGCTTGACCGCTATGACGAGCTGATCACCCGCAACGAAGTCGAATTGCGCAAAGTCATGCAGGAGCTGCAGCGCCTTGAGATGCAGGAGAAAGCGCAGGCCGAAGCCCTCAAGGCCGGCAAGATCGGCGACCAGGAAAAGGAAGTTGTACTGCTCAGCGTTAAGCGCAACCGCACGCGCATCGAATCGCTGAAGCACCGCATCCACGTTTACAACAAAAACATCGAAGTGCTGCAAAGCATGGTCGACAAGCACCAGACCATCGCGGCCATGAACCTGCGCGGCATCGAAAACCAGATGGTCGAACGTCTGGCCATGGATTTTGACGAGCGCAAAGACAAGTACATGGAGTCCATCGAGACCGCCAACGCGATGAAGGGCACCGACACCGGCATCCTTTCCCTGGCCGAGAAAGAAGACCTCAAGAAGCTCGAACGCGAGTTGCTGGGCAACAAACCCGTCGAAGAAAAGCCCCAAGCAGTCCCCAACGCAAGCGAGAGGTCCGAAACGTCGAAGAAGCAGCCCGAGAAAGTGATGAGCGAAGCTGAGATGGAAGCGGAGATGGCCAAGCTCGAGGCCGAAATGGCGCAGCGAGAACAGGATTTGAAAGCTGCCGAGGTCAAGGAAAGGCCGCAAACGGAGTGAGTAGGTATCGGGTATCAGGTTCCGGGTTTCAGGTGAGGCAAGCGATCCTGATTCCTGAAACCTGATACCCGGCATCTGATACCTTCAGGCAAGTCAGGCAAAGTGGACGGTGCACATGGGCTTTTTCCAACTGCTTTTCGGACAGAAGATCGACTCGCGCACACTCAAGGTCAAGTTGCGCGAGGTGGAGCGCGAGCGCCGCAAATACTTCATGGAGGTGCGCAAGCTGTCCACACGCCAGAGCAGCATCATCGACCAGATCAAAGCCGCGCGCAAAGAGGGCAACCAGATCGAGGTGGATTACCTCTGGGAGGAACTCAAAGATCTCAAGCACGACTTCGCCTTCAACAAGCGCGCGGCGAAAGTCGCCAATCTTGAGGGCATCGCGCTGAAGAAGTACACGCGAGGCCTTGAGCGCCTTGAGAAACGGAAGGACAAGAACAGTATCCAGAAGCTGATCACGCGCATTCGCAACAGCGGCCTCGATGCCAAGCTTGCCCTGGCCCAGATCGACGAAGAGGGCTACATCGACGAACTCAATGCCACCCTCGATGCCTTGGGGCTCGAAGTGGAAGAGGCCATGACGGACGACGACCCGGAGAAGAAGAAGTTTCTCGAGGAGATCGACAGCATCGTGGAGGCCGAAAGCTCTGGCAGCTTCGACGAGGCGTTGAAGAGCGAACAGGAGCTCAAGCGCAAGCTGGAGTCCGACGAGAAGGCGGTCTAGGCCGTTCGCGGCTGCTGGATCGCGCCGCGGGGAGCCTGGAACTGTTCTTCGGCTTGCCTGCTGTCTTGAGTGAGCACGCGAGCGTCACATTACTGGTTACAAACCAAGCGATACGACTTCCCAGATAGGACCCATGGCCAAGGCCCCCCACTCATCGAACACTCAACTCGGCATCAGCGAGCAGACAGCGCGCGAGTTCAAGCGCATCGCCGAGCAGGAAGAGCAGGCCGGCACCGAAGCCTGGAACGACGGTGAATACGACACCGCCGCGTCTCATTTCGAGCGCGCCGCCAGCACCCTCAAGAAGTACGCGGCCCATGTTCAGGCGGCGGCCCAGGCCCAGGTCATCAAGCGCAAGGCGGCCAAGCTCCTCGATCTCTGTCGCCAGTTGCGGGACCTCACCCAGGACGGCAAACCCGACGAAAGCAAGGCGCGCAAGCTGCGCACCGAAAGCCAGAGCGAACTCGCCGTCATCAACGCCGACCTAGAGGCGGCCACGCCCAAAGAGGCCGCCCCGGCCAGGCACAAGAGCAAGGCCGAGAACCTGACCTCGGCGCCGACGCAGCCGCCCACGCGCAAGGAAGCTCCGGACGACAAGCCCGCGCCTGCGGAGCCCCAATCTGAAAGCAAGCCCAACTTGCGGCTTGTCGGCTCCAAGCATGACGGCGGAGAGGTGCTGGAGCTGGATTTCGCGGGCGTTGCCCCAAAGGCGGAGGGCTCGGGCCGCAGTGCGCCCGCCCTGGCCGACCCCAGCGAGCAGAAGACGGCGCCGAGCCTGCAGCGCATCATTGAAGGCCAGACCGCCCTGAAGCCCGAGCGTGTCGTTGAGCTGTCTCGCGCTCTGGGTCGCTGCGACTTTGAAGTGATGGCGAAGGCCTTTGACGCCATAAGCGACGATTTCTCGGCGGGCCACGCCCCGGACCCGGGCGTTGAAATCGAGCGCCTGCTGAGCAGCGTCTTTGCCCGAGAAATCGCGCAGGTCTTGCGCAAGGCCCCCGGCGACCTGAGCCAGGGCGCCATGGAACTGGCCCGCCGCGCCTACGGCGAAGGCAATTTCAAGGGTGCCGCGGAGCACTTCAAGCAGGCGGCCATGGAACTGCTGGGGACCGGCGCCGACGGCCGCAGCGACGAGGACGTGGCGGCCAGCGAGATGAAGGCCAGCAAGCTGCTGACGTTCAGCAGCCGGTTGCGCAAAGCCGTCAGTGACGGCAAACCCACGACCTGACGGCGGGTCAGTTTTCAGCCACTTCGGCCAGGCGGCATACGACATGTCTCTCGATCTCGGTCCCAAACTGAAGTCCGCCTGCGACGATTCGCTGCACAAGGCCAAGATGGCCTGGAAAGCCGGCGATTCGGAGCAGGCCGCTCAGCACTTCGACCAGGCCAGCAAACTGATGCTGAAGTTTGCCGAGTACGCCAACAGCCGCGCCCAGGAGTATCAGCGCAAGCGCAAGGCCATCGAGTATCGCGAGTTTGCGGGCCGCCTGCGTGAGTTGCACAACGAGCAGGCCGTCGGCGCCAAGGCAGCGAAGCTGCCGGCGCCTCCCAGCAACGACGAGGATGTCGACTCCCGGCAGACCGAGCAGGCGGGTAACAAGAGCGAGCTGTCCAACGCCGTCAACTCGCTGATTCACGTTTCACCCGTAACATGGGAAGACATCGGCGGCCTGGAGCAAACCAAGCGCGACATCAAGTACACGCTGGGTCTCTCGCTCGCCACGCCGCCCAAGGGCGTCAAGATCGCCACCTTTCGAAACATCATGTTCTACGGGCCGCCGGGCACGGGCAAAACGCTGATCGCCGCAGCCACCAGCAACGCCCTGAAGGTAACAAGCGATGGGCAGGCGTTGTTTTTCAACGTGAAGGTCAGCGGCGTGATGAGCAAGTATTTCGGTGAGAGTTCGAAGATCATCAGCGAGATATACGGTACTGCGCGCGACAACAGCCCAAGCGTGGTCTTTCTTGATGAGTTCGAATCACTCACGGCCTCGCGCGGCTCTGACGAACAAAGCGGCGCAGAGCGAAGGATACTGAGCACCATCCTGAGCGAGCTTGACGGCCTGACCGAGAAGGGCCGCACCGACATTTTCGTGCTCACCATCGCGGCCACCAACCGCCCATGGGAAATCGACAACGCCGTGCTGTCGCGCTTTGAGAAGCAGATTCTGATTCCGCTGCCCGACCCGGTTACGCGCGAAGCCATCCTCCGGATCCAGACCGAGAAAAAGGGTTTCGTGCTGGAGTGCGAATTGGCCGAGCTCGTGAAGCTGACCGAGGGCTACTCAGGCCGCGAGATCGAGCGCCTTGTAAAGCAGGTTACTAGCACCATGATCAGCGAACTCAACGCCGATCTGCCCGATGTAATCGACAAAGGCCTGGCGCAAGCCAAGAGTTATCAGGTAAAGGTGCGCCCGCTGAATCTGCGCGATTTCCAGGTCGCTGCCGAAGGCATCCGCCCGGTCACCTCGCCCGAAGAAGCCGCGCGCTATCTCGATTGGCGGCAGGACCAGGATTGACCGGAGTGACATCGGCCTCCGGCCGATGTTCGCCGGGCTGCGCGCGCCACGAGTCGCGCCTTGCGCGACACATTGGCCAGAGGCCAATGCCACAAGCGTGCACCCAATCGACAATCGTCAATCGACAATCGACAATCGCCGCATGGTAGATCATGAGCGCCAACTGATTCGCCTCGCCAAGAAGCACCTGACGCGCTGCCCCTATTGCGCAAAGGACTACAGCGAGATCCCCCACCCCAAGCTCAAACAGTTCCGCTGCCTGGGGTGCTCGGCGTTCATTTCAAACGAGATGATGGTCGAGGACCTCGACGACGAAGTCTTTGACCGCGACACGCAGAATGTTTGTTCAAACTGCGGCTACCACTGGCCCGAAGACCTGCTGCCGCCCGCGAAATGCCCCGGCTGCTCCCAGGAAAACGCCCTGGCGGACCTCATCACTGAGCGCGACTTCGCCGCCCATCACGCCAATTTTACTGTGACGGGTCCCATCCCCAACCAAACCGGCACCAACGCGCGCGGCTGCATGCTCCTGGCTGCCGTGCTGATCTTGCTGCTAATGTTCCAGGGCCTGATTTTCAAGGGCTGTTTGGGTTGAACCGACACTGGCCACAGGCCATGGGCTCGCGCAGACGCCGCAGCCCGGCATTGGCCACATACCGAAATCCGGAATCCGATGACAGTAGCTGCCGGCTTCCTGCAATAATGAGCGTCCGAGGTGCATCGCCATGGGGATATTCAAATCCAAAGAAGAACGTCGCCTGCAGCGCGACATGGAAATCAAGAAGGGCATCCAGCGCATCAAGCGCCAGCTCACCGATTTGGGCCGCAACGAAGAGGAGTGGCTTGAAAAAGCTAGGCGAGCCCAGCGCATGGGCGCCAACGACCAGCTCGCGTTCATTCGCAAATCGCTAAAGGCCACAGCCACGCAGCGCCGCGCCATAGAGCGGCAGCTGCTGACGATCGAAGCCGCGTTCCAGATGAAGAACCAGGCGGAGAGTTACGCCACGTTTGCCGAGAGCATGGGTGTCGTGGCCAAGAGCATCAACGACGTCTACAAGAACACTGACCTCGAGAAAACGCAGCGCAACTTCGAGCATGCCATGATGCAGGCGGAGACTATGAGCCAGCGCATGGATTTGTTCCTGGACATGAGCAAGGACACGCTCTTCTCAGGCGAGACGGCCAGCGGCGAGCAGCTGGTCAGCGACGAAGAAATCGACCAAATGATCGGCATCTCCAGCACGGAGCGCAAAAAGAAGACGCGCGAAGAGCTCGACAAAGAAATCGCCAAAGAACTCGGCGAAATGGGCGCCGACGAAGAAAAGGCGAAGTAAGTGGCGCAGCCATCTTGGCTGCGGGCGAACGGGCATCCTGCCCGTTCGTGTTCTTGCCGGCGAGACGCCGTCAAGCCCGCAGGCGGGACGCCTGCGCCACCAGCGCTTTGAAATGCTTGCCGCGCTCTTCGAAGTTGGCGAACTTCTTGCCCGGGGCGTACTCGTAGAAACTCGTGCTCGCGGGCGACATGAGCAGGACATCGCCGGGCGCAAGCGCCTTGAAAGCGCGCTCGCAGGCTTCGTCAAACGTGGCGCACTCATTCAGGGGCGCAGCATGCTGCACCCCTACTGCTGACGCGATCGCGGCTTTGAGGACGGGCGCGGTTGTTCCTTGCAAGTAGACGGCCTTGATGCCGCCATGCGTCGCGATGCGTTTGCCCAGCTCCGTGTAATCAATGTTCTTGGTGCCGCCACCCAGGATCAGGTGGATGCCCTTGTCGAAGGCACTCAGCGCGGCCAGCGTGGCTGCGGGGTCCGTTGCGATGCTGTCGTTGTAGACTCGCGCGCCATTTACTTCACCACAGGGCTCCAGCCGATGCTCCACACCCCGAAAAGTGCGCATGGCCCTGCTGACATTGCCCAGATCTTCGGGGTCCAATACCCGGCTCACGAGCGCGGCGGCTGCCACGGCATTTGCCCAGTTAAACTCGCCCGGCAGGCGCAAGTCAGCCCGTTGCGCCACCTGAATGATCGAAGGTGAAGTGTTCCCCTCCTGCGGCTCAACACAAAGCTTCAGCTGACCGCGCACTCCCGACGCAACTACCTGCCCATCTCGCCGACCGAGACGCAACTTCCCCGCCGGCAGCTTCAGGGAAAACAGTCTCACGTGCTCCGGCACGTCGCCAAACATTCTGGTTGTTTCACCATCGTCGGCATTGAGCAGCGCCTGGCAGCCCCCATAGCGAAAGATCGCCTGCTTTGCCCAGGAGTACTCTGCAAAATCGCGGTGCCAGTCCAGGTGATTGGGAGTGATGTTCGTGATCAGGGAGTAGTCGCAGGACTTGCAGATACGGTGCCAATCCATCAGTTGAAAGCTGCTCAGCTCCAGCACAACAATGTCGCGGGACCTGATTTCGTCGAGCCGGTTTATGAGGGGCGTGCCCAGATTGCCGCCCAGCCAGACGTTTGGCGGCTGCTCAGGAGGCTCAACGCAATCCGGAACGTCGCTTGAAGGAATGGGATCAGCCCATTGCGTCCAGAGTGAAGCCTGCCCGGGCGCGTAAGACCAGCGCAGCATCTCATAGGTAAGCGTGGTCGTCGTAGTCTTGCCGTTGCTTCCCGTAATGCCGACGGTTTTCGCCGGGCAGGCTTCGATGAAGAGCGACATCTCCTGCGTGACTTCAGCCCCAGCCTCACGCGCGGCTACCAGGAACCTGTTATCCGGGCGCACGGCAGGGGAGTGGATCACGACTTGCGCTCGCGCGAAATCGGCTTCGCGGTGTTCGCCCAGTCGCAGCGTGACGGGAATGTAGCTGATGGCTTCGAGGCTGGGCGCAAGCGTTTTTTCGTCGCGCAAATCGGTCACAAGGATTTCGCTGGCCCCCCACCGGTGCAGAAACTTTACGGCCTCCACGCCGCCCTGCCACAGGCCCAGGCCCATGACCAGTGCGCGCTTGCCTTTGAAGCGGGCGAACTTCTCTGCGATTGCGGGGTTTGCCATGGTGGCTGCTCAGCGTCGCCAGCTTCCCTTGCTGGCAGCAAACTCGAAGCGTTCCGCCAACGTTGTTTCCTCGCGGAAGTCCGCGGCCCGCTTGCGCAATTCCTCAACATCGCCGGGTTCCGCCTTTACGAGCTTCTGGCTGATCTCGTGCCTGTCGACAATTTTCCAGGGCGCCAGAACCTCTGCGAAGAAGTCGATGGGCGGATACTCGTACCAGGGCGTGACCAGTTCGATCTCCCCGCTGGCCGTGCGATATCCCGGCTTGCGCAGCGTCCACTCCCGCCGACCGTAATAGGAGAAATTGACATAAAAGGGGCCGTCCGGGTGCTGCTCGGGGCGCGTTTGCCCCACCAGCTCGCCGTCGATGTAAACGTCAGCGCCGGGGGGATCACTGCGGACGTATATGCGGCGCTCCACGCATCCCGTGCACAGGAGCAGGCAAAGGCAAAGCAGACTGACGGTTCGCCGCAACATGGCGGCATGCTAGCAAGGTGCTTGGCCGGACCACCCGATTTCCGGCGTCCCGCCCCGGCCTCTATGAAACCCCTCGAATTGCCAATTGAGAACCGCCCGCGCGCTGCTATGTTTGCGGCCTGACCGCGCCGCAACGGAGACCCTGCCATGATGAACAAATTCAAGCGAATCGTCTTCCCCACCGACTTCGGCGAGACCGCCCAGAGCGCCTTGCGCGTGGCCAGCGCCATGGCCGCCTACTACCGCGCGCAGCTCGACATCGTCTCCGTCGTGGACAGCACGGTCTATGCCTATGCGGGCTACCCCTTCGCCACCCTGGCCGCCGACCTGATGAAGAGCGCCGAGGAGCAGCTCAACAAGCTCAAGCTGCCGGAGGAGGCCAAGGGCGTCGAGGTCAAGCGCTTCGTGCTCTCCGGCAACGCCGCACACGAAATCGCGGATCACGCCCAGCGCCACAGTGCCGACTTGATCTGCATGTCCACCCACGCGCGCGGGGCCATTGGTCGTTTCTTCCTCGGCAGCGTGGCAGACAAGGTTTTGCACATCGCGCCCTGTCCCGTGCTGGTACTGCGCAAGCCCGAGGGCATCGCAAAGGCCCACGCCACCGCGGCCAGGAAGGATGAAAAGCCCTTCCGCAAGATCCTGTTCCCCACCGACTTCTCGCCCACGGCCAACCTGGCCCTGCGGCGCGCCATTGCCCTTACCGAAGATTACGACGCCGAACTCGTCGTGCTGCATATCGTGGATGACTCGCTGATCAGCACTCACGTCGAGAGCGAGCGCGACATCATCCTGAAAGGATTGCGCGAGCACGCCCTGGCTGAAATGAAGGCCGGCCTGCCCACGGATCTGGTCGAGAACTTCCATACCGTTGGCGTAGTCAAGCGCGGCGACCCCACCAAGGTCATCCCGGCCTACGCCGAGTCGAACCATTGCGATCTGATCGTCATGGGCAGCCACGGTCGCACAGGTCTTGGCCGCGTCCTGCTGGGCAGCGTGGCGGACAAAGTCGTGCGCAACGCCAAGTGCCCGGTATTCATTGAGCGCGCGAAACAATCCATCGAGATGCAGAGCGAAATGGCGAAGAAGGCACAGAAACTCGGTGCGAAGATACTTGCCAAGGGCCAGGGAGTGCTTAAGGGCGCCGCCGCCGGAAGCTCCGGCCGCAATGACGCAATCAAGCCCATGCGTTCAGGACCTCGCACCTGACGCTAGTCAAAGTTACAAGGAAAAGGGACGCGCCAGGCGCGTCCCTTGTTCTTTCGCAGTCACCGTCAGTGCTACTTCTCGTCCTTCTCAAGATGTTCCAGCAGTTCCTTGGCCTGCTTGACCCAATCATGATCCGCGGGCCCGGCCTCAATCACGGCCTTGGTTTCCTTGATGGCCCCTGCCTTGTCGCCGGACTGGAACAACAGGTAGGCGGCATAGACACGGTACTCGATGGCCTTGGCATGCTTGGGAAACGCGGCCACGCAGGTCAACAGCACTTCGCGGGCTTCCTTGTACTCTTCCTTCTGCCAGTGACCCATCATCACGCCATGTACGGACTCCATGGCCCGCTCATCTTTGGCCTCAAGAAACACCTTCGTCAGCTCCTTGCACAACTCGACGCCGCGCTCGCTGTCGAGCTCGCCCTTGAACAGCGCATCGGCAAGCTTGAGCTTCACATCGTTGACGCGCTTGTCGTCCTTGGCAAGGCCGGCCAGAACCGTGTCAAGCAGCTTGGCCGCGTCGGCGTGACGGGAGAGTTTGGCGTAGGTGTCCGCCAGCTTGAGGGAGAGGTCGACGTTCTTGGAGTCCTTGGCCAGCTCCGCTTCCAGCTTCTCGACATCCTTCAGCGCGGTCGAGATGTCGTCGAACCACTTCAGGGCCTCTTCGGCCGTAGAAAACGGAGCGCCCACCTGTGTGATGAGGGCCTTCTCCTTGGCGTCAGCGATGACCAGCGTCGGCATGGCCGATACGCCGTACTTCTTGGGCGTAGCCTGATCCTTGTCCACGTCGATCAAAATGGCTACGAAGTCTTTCGCGATGCGCTCTCCGAGCGCCTTGTCCGGCCACACGTTCTTGGCCAGCCGCTTGCAGGGACCTCACCACTCCGCCGTGAACTCGATGAACATCAGCTTGTTGGACTTGGCAGCCGCCTCGAGACCCTTCTTGTAGTCGGTCTCCCATTTGACTCCCCCGGCACTGTCGCCGGCAAGGAGCGGGGCGCAGCAAAGCACCACAAGCAGGGCCGCCAGGCCCGCCGTAACCGCATTGCGCATGCAGCATCTCCTGAAAAGTGAACGGCCCGCAGCCCCTGCTGCGGACCCTCTGTTCATACGAAATTGAACGGTTCGGGCGCAGGTTTTTCTGATAAAGGCACGGCACCCACAGGGCCCCGTTGCGCCGCGCTACTCGGAAAGAAGCTTGACCAACAGGGCCTTCTGCGCGTGCAGGCGGTTCTCGGCCTGCTGGTACACCACGCAATCTTCGCCGTCAAGCACAGCATCGTCCACCACCACGTTGCGGCGTACCGGCAGGCAGTGCATGAACTTGGCGCGGCTGGTGGCGGCCATTTTTTCTTCCGTGACCGTCCAGCTTGGAAGGGTGGCGCGATAGGCCATCTCGTCCTTGGGGCGGCCGTAGAACTCGCGGGACAACCAGCTCTTGGCGTAGATGACCTCAGCGCCGTCAAAGGCCGCCGACTGGTCGTGGGTAACTTCGACCTTGCCCCCCGCCTGCCTGGCGACCTGCTTGGCCTGCTCCACCAGCCCGGGTTCCAGGTCCATCTTCGGCGGGTGGGCGACCACCACGTTGCAGCCGCCCATGGCCGCGGCCATCAGAAAGGAGTGGGGCACCGCCAGAGGCAGGGGCTTGATGTGGGGAGCCCAGGTCAGCACAACTTTCTTTCTGCGCGTGACCCCATTGAAGACTTCGCGCAGGGTCATGAGGTCCGCCAGGCCCTGGCAGGGATGCTCAACAGCGCTCTCCAGGTTGATCAGGGGCGTGCTGCTGTAGTTGGAGAACGCCGAGAGAATGGGATCGGCCCGATCTTCCTCGTAGCTCTGCATCTTGGGAAAGCTGCGCACGGCGATCACGTCGCCGTAGCGCGAGAGTACCTTGGCCGCGTCCTTGATGTGCTCGGGGCGGTCGCCGTTCATGACGATGCCCTCTTTCCACTCGAGGTCCCAGGAATCCTGGCCGACGTTGAGCACCACGGGATGAGCGCCGAGCTGATAGGTTCCGATTTCAAAGCTGGTGCGGGTGCGCAGGCTGCTGTTGAAGAACAGCATGATGACCGTCTTGCCGGCGAGCGACCAGGAGCGCTGCTCCTTCTTCATCTCCGAAGCGAGGTCGATGATCGAGTTGATTTCCTCGGCTGAGAAGTCCGACAGGCGAAGAAAGTCGCGTCCGCGAATGTCCACTTTCGGCATGGCTGCGTCCCCTGAAGATTGCGCGGGAATCATGCGATTAATCCGGCGCGTGTAAAGCGGCCCTGTCCCCCGACACCGCAGCCAAGCGGCCCCTTTGATGGAACCTAGCACCTGCCCCCCGCTTTCTTACACTGTGGCCTCGCTGAGGGGCAGCCATGGGGATTTTCAAGGCTTATGACGTGCGCGGTATCGTGCCCGCCGAGCTGAACGCGGAGACGGCTTACCGCATCGGCTTTGGCTTTGCCAAGCTTCTCTCCGAGGATGCCGACAATCCGCTGATTGTGGTTGGCGTGGATGCCCGCCCCACCGGACCCTGGCTGGCCGCCTGGCTGTGCGACGGCATTCTGGCCGGGGGCGGGCGGCCAGAGTTCATCGGGCCCAGCACCTCACCCATGCTCTATTGGGCCGTTGCGGGGCGGAGTGGCGAGTTTTCCGGCGGCGCCATGATTACGGCCAGCCACAATCCCGCCCGCTATAACGGCGTGAAGTTCTGCCGTGAGAAGGCCATTCCCATCTCCCTCGAAACCGGCATGCGCGACATCGAGGCCGCCATGCCCCAGGCGCCGGCACCCGGTTCGCAGCCTTCTTACATGCCGCGCGTTACCCTGTTTGACGGCGCGCGCATGAGAATGCCGGAAAGCGTGACGCCCCTGGGCCTCGACCCCATGCTGTATCAGGGCTACATGCAGCATGTGCGGCGCTTTGCCAAGCGCATGCCCGAGCACTTGAAATTGGCACTGGACACGGCCAACGGAATGGGCGGCATCTATCTACCCCTGCTGCGCAGTCTGGGACTCAACGTCGTCGCCATTAACAGTGAGTGCGACGGCACCTTTCCCAACCATGAGGCGAACCCCAGCAAGCTTGACAACCTGAGGCCGCTGGTAGATCTGGTAAGGCGCGAGAAGTGCGCCCTGGGCGTGGCCATTGACGGTGACGGTGACCGAGCAGTGTTTGTCGACGAAGTCGGCGCGCCCGTGGGGCAGGACATGATCACGGCGCTTCTGGCGCGCGAGTTTTTGTCGCGCGAAAAGGGCGCCCTGGTGCTCTATGACCTGCGCAGCTCGCGCGCCGTCGCCGAAATCGTCGAGGAAGCCGGGGGCCGCGCCATCCGCGAGCGCGTAGGCCACAGCTTCATGAAGGCCACCATGCGCAAGGTGGGTTGCGTGTTCGGCGGAGAGCTGGCCGGGCACTATTACTTCCGCGACAGCTTCTACGCCGACAGTGCCATCATAACGGTGATAGAGGTGCTCAATGCAATGGGCCTGCGGGACGAAACGCTATCCAACCTGATCAAGCCTTTGCGCCGCTATTTCCAAAGCGGAGAAGTGAACTTCAAGCTCGACAAGGCCGCGGCCTTCAAGGCCGTAAAGGAGCGCTACGCAGACGGCCGCATCGACGAACTCGACGGCGTCACCGTGCAGTATGACGACTGGTGGTTCAACCTGCGCGGCAGTAACACCGAGCCCCTGGTGCGCCTGAACCTCGAGGCCTCCAGCCGTGAACAGTTGGGGGAAAAGTTCGCCGAGCTGCGCAAGATCCTGGGGGATCCGGCTGAGTAGCGCGATGCTTGCCAATGTCCAGTCCGAGTTCTCCCCGGCCGGAACACTGTTCGTGCTGGCCCTGATGTTTCTGCCGCTGCTTTTCGCCTGGGCGGCCAGCGTCTATGAGAACCGGCTAAGCGTCTATTTCAGCGAGCAGCTTGCCGAGCCGGTCAACCTCGCCCGAGGGCATCTCGTCTTAAGTGTGATCATCAGCTACAGCGTGCCGCTGACGGCCATTTCCTTCGGCCTGCTGGGGCTTTACCAGGTCACCGGGGAAATCTGGGGCACCGAAGTAGTGGAAGGCAAACCCCTGCACAGCACGGAGAAACTTCTGACGTTCTTTGCCTTCACGCTGGTCACGAGTTGCCTCGGGGCGGTACTGGCCAAGCGCCTGTTGTTTCGCAAACACCTGGCTGAGCCCTCCTACAGTGAGGCGCGCGGCCTGTTCCTGCGCTGGGTGGACCGGGTCAACCTGGCCTGCGCGGTCTTGACCATCGGGCTCTACTGGATTGCGCTCTGGCTGTTTCCCGAACTCGCGCTCAAGACGCTTAATTGAAGCGGGGCGACATCGTCGCCCCACTGAACCCCAGCAGGCAGCCCATCAAAGGCGTGGGCTGCGCAGCAGGGCGGCAGCGCCTCCCAGCTTCCTGCGGAAATCGTTGTTCTTTACGAACTCAAGCTTGGTGCCGTACTTGAGCGCGGTGCGGGTGACGGCCTCCTTCAGGTCCACCTCGACGACCTTCTTGCTCTCGCAAGCCAGGCAGGTCTTGGTGGGAGAGCTGAAAAGAGCGCCGCAGTCATCGCACTGAGCGCCGGACTGCTTCAAGTCCACGGGCAGCAGGACTTCATAGGCCTGGCCGCGCGACAGGTAGGTCAGTACATCTTCAAGGCCTGAGACTCCCATCGTGGTCGAGTGGATTTCGCGAATGATGCGATCCATCTTGTGTGTTTCTTCCTCGTCCTCGGCCTTGTGGAAGTAGTCCACAGCGTTCTGCAGCAATTCGTGCTCGGCGATGCGTGAGTCCACACGCTCTCCCCCCACCACACGGCGTCGCAGGTCGGAAGTCATGGCCTCAAGAAGGGTCGAGCGAGTCTTGTCCGGGCCGGCCACAACAATGCGCTTGTAGCGGTGCTTGGCAACGAGGTCCGCCAGGATGTCCGCCACTTCCTGCACGTGGGCAAGCTTCTCGCCTTCAATGCGGCGCTGGAAACGCATCTGACTCCAGCCTCCGCGATGGATACGGCGATGGACTTCGCTGCGCACGTCGGCGCTGTCCACCAACTCGCCCAGAGCCACCTCAAAGATGCGCGCACTGCGGCTGTCAATCTGAACGACGGCGTAGGGCTCGAACTCCTCGGCCACGAACGCAAGCTGCGCAACCCAGGGGAAGCGGCGATAGGCCACCTGGTCCTCGAAGGGGACGGCCGTCTCAAAGCGTTCAACCACCTCGCCGCCCTTGAGGAAGAGGGCCAAGCCAATGACGTTGGGTTTGACTTCCTGCTCGCGGATCAGGCTGACCTTCTCGATGGCCGCGCGAAGGAAGTCGCGGCCCTTGGCGTCGTCGCCGAGCACGCGCTCGATCTCGGCGGCCCGGTTCTTGACGAAGATGAGGTTTTCCTTGCGGCGGTCATGGCCTCCCTCACGGCAACGCAGATACACCGAAAGCACGTGAGGATACTGCGACTCCATCGTTGCAAGCGACTGCAGGCGGCGCTTCAGGTCCATAATCACTCCTTGTCAACAAGGCGCGAAAGGATAGCCCCGAAGGCGCTCTTGGCAACGGGCAGCGCCTACCCAAGGCGCCTCAATTGGCTATGATTCCCGCCATGAACAGCCAGGTCGCGCCAAGACTGCGTAAACCCGAGTGGCTCAAGCGGGCCCTGCCCGCCTCCGGCGGCCAAAAGCCCCTGGAAAACCTGCTCCAGGACAAGGGCCTCGTGACCGTTTGCGAGGAAGCCCGCTGTCCCAACAAGGCCGAATGCTACAGCCACGGCACGGCGACCTTCATGATTCTCGGCGATGTCTGCACGCGGCGCTGCGCGTTCTGCAGCGTAGGCAAGGGACGCCCCCTGCCGCCGGACCCCAGCGAGCCGGCCCGTCTGGCCGATGCCGTGGCCGCCATGAAACTGACCCATGTGGTCATCACCAGCGTGGACCGCGACGACCTCCACGACGGCGGCTCGAACCACTGGGCCTCGGTCGTGCGTGAGGTAAAGCAGCGCTTTCCGGAGGTCATCGTCGAAGTCCTCACGCCGGACTTTCAGGGCCGTAAGGATCAGATTGACCGCGTGGTGGAGGCCAAGCCACGCGTTTTCAACCATAACGTGGAGACGGTGCCGGCGCTCTATCGGCGCATTCGCCCCGGCAGCATCTACGAGCGCAGCCTGGAACTGCTGCGCCACGTCAAGCAGCGCGACGGCAGCATGACCACCAAGAGTGGCGTCATGCTCGGCCTGGGCGAAACCCGCGATGAGTTGCGCGTCGTCATGAAAGACCTGCGCGCGGCGGGCGTGGACATGCTGACGGTGGGCCAGTACCTCAGACCGGCGGGGCAGTGCGCAGAGGTGGTCCGCTATGTGCCTCCGGCCGAGTTCTCCGAAATCAAGCAGGAGGCCCTGGCCATGGGCTTTCCCCTGGTGGCCAGCGGCCCCTTTGTGCGCTCAAGTTACAACGCCAGGGAGCAGTTTCTGGGCCAGGCCTAGGCGGTGTGGCGACGGCGCAGGAAGTGAAGCATGGGCGAGGAACGCAAAATCAGGGTTCTGGTGGCCAAGGCCGGCCTCGACGGTCATGACCGCGGCGCAAAGATCGTCGCGGCGAGCCTGCGCGACAGCGGCATGGAGGTCATTTACACCGGCTTGCGCCAGACGCCGGAGATGATCGTGGCGGCCGCGATCCAAGAGGACGTAGACGCTATCGGCCTGTCTTCTCTCTCAGGCGCCCACATGACGCTGTTTCCACGCGTGCTTGAACTGCTCAAGAGTCACGGCGCCGAAAACATTCTGCTCTTTGGCGGAGGCATTATTCCGGATGCCGATGCCAAGGCCCTGCAGGCGATGGGCATGGGCCGCATGTTCGGGCCCGGCAGTGACACCCGTGACATCGCGGCCTACATCCATTCCGAAGTCGTGAAGCGCCGCGCCCTGGCCTGACGGCCCGAGGCCTGCAATCTCGCGGCGGCCTGTCATAATCATGTTATGCTTCTGCGTTGCCCGAAGAGGAACGAGCCATGACCGACCCCAACACGCCCAAGCCTGACTTTCACCGTCCTCCGCCCGGGGCCTGGAGTGGACCGTTGCCGCCGCCGCCCCCGCCGGGCATGGCGCCACCTCCTCCTCCGGGTATGGGCATGCCGCCCCAGTACCGTATGAATCGCGGCCAGAACAGCTTCTGGAAGGTGGCAGGCATAGTGGTGATGGTGGGTGTTATCGGCTTCAACCTGCTGATCTTCATGGCCATGTTCGGCGGCATGGGCGGCGGATATGACCCCCACGGCCTGACGGAGCACACGCGCGCCAGCGGCGGCAATGACAAGATCGCGGTCATTGAGGTCAGCGGCGTCATTATGGAAAGCGAAAGCTCACTGTTTTCGCCCGGCGCCAACCCCGTGGCCTTTGTGCAGGACGGCCTAAGGCGCGCCCGACAGGACGATAGCGTCAAGGCGGTCATCATTGAGGTGAACAGCCCCGGTGGAGGCATCACCGCCAGCGATCTGATCTATCACGAGATTGTGGAGTTCAAGAAATCCAGCGGTAAGCCCGTCATCATCTACATGAAGGATCTGGCAGCCAGCGGAGGCTACTACGTCTCGGCCCCGGCCGATGTCATCGTCGCCAACCGCACGACGCTGACCGGAAGCATCGGGGTCATCATGCAGGGCTTCAACCTGCACGGCACCTTGACTGAAATCCTCAAGGGCCGCGACATGACCATTAAGGCCGGTGACAACAAGGACATGGGCTCCATGTTCTCCGACCCTGAGAGCGAACAGGCCAAAGAGAGCCGCCGCCTGCTGCAGCAACTCGTCGATGAAATGCACGTCCAGTTCAAGCAGGTGGTAAAGGACGGGCGCGGCAGCAAGCTCAAGCCCGACTGGGATAGCTACTGCGACGGACGGATTTTCAGCGCCCAGACCGCATTGAAACAGGGCTTCATTGACAAGATCGGCTACTTTGAAGATGCCTTGGCTGAGGCCTCCCGCCTCAGCGGCGCCTCAGACCCGACGGTGGTCGAGTATGGTCGCCAGAGCGGCCTGGCCGCGCTTTTTGGCGCAAGTTCGAGCACCAAGGGCGCCCAGGCTGAAGAGGCCGTGGCCGATGCGCTGGCCGGACGTCTGGAGGAGCATCTGAGGCTCTACCCTGGCAAGCCCCTGGCGCTGTGGGTTCCCTAGCAGGCCGCCAACATAGTCGCCATGCCGCTTTTCAGGGCAGGCCAGGGCCAGCTCGCGTCAGAACATGTACTTGACAGCCAGGAATCCCGCCAGAGCCAGCAGACAGAATGCCACGGTCAGCCACTCAAAGTAGCGTTCGATGAAGGGCTTGATGCGGTCGCCGAAGGAATAGGCCAGAAGCGCCACGCCCATCATGCGGGTGCCGCGGCCTGCGATGCTTCCTGTAACCAGTGCCGTGAAACTGACCTCGAACACACCGCCTGCAATCGTGAACACCTTGTAGGGAATAGGCGTGAGTGCCGCCGAGAAATAGGCCCAGAAGGCGTTCTCATCGAACTTCTGCTTGACCTTGTAGAAGAGACCGTCGGAGTAGAACTCGACACCGCCCGCGCGAATAGGACTTGACGTGTCAACTCCTGAGCCCGGCGTGCCAAACCAGCTCGCGGCCCAGCCCATGCGCTCGATCAGGGGCACGGCCACGTTCTCGAACAGCGCATAGCCGATGTACCAACCCGCAATGCCGCCCAGTACCGAGGCCGCGGTACAAACGGCACCAAAGTAGAGGCTCCTGCGCCGCTTTCCGAAACACAGGGCCAACAGCAGAGGATCCGGAGGAATGGGGAAGAAGCTGGCCTCGGCGAAGCTGATTAGGGCAAGTGCCGCGACGCCATAGCGGGACTCCGCCCAGCTCAAGACCCATGCATACAAGCCTTTTACCAGCCGGAAGGGCCAAAGCAGTGCGCCGAGCAGGCCACCTTTGGGAAGCCTGGAAGCCTCGATGGCGGCAGGGCCCGCGCCCCCTGGCGCGCGCTCCCGCGCGGACTGAGGCTCATCAGTCACGGGCGACCTCTCCCTTGACGACGGCGGCAATCAACCCCGACATGTCGTGCTGCTCTGCCTCGACTGTGGGCTCAATTCCAAGGTCACGCAGTGCGCGCGACGTCATGGGTCCGATGCTGTAGGTGCGCAGCCCCTTGAGCCAGTCACGGGCCATGTCTCCCAGCGCCTTAATAGCGTTGACGGCCGTGCTCGGGCTCGAAAAGCAGACCACGTCTACCCGTCCCTCGCCGACCTCCCGGCGCAGCACTTCGCCGCCCTCGATATCAGGCGTGTTCCGGTACACCACGGGGTCCACCACAGTAGCGCCCTGTTTGCGCAGCCCATCCCTTAACAGGGGGCTGGCCAAATCGCCGCGCGGCAGCAGCAGTCGCTGCCCCGCCAGCTTCATCATGCGGCTCAGCGCGGCAAGCAGTTCCTCCGAGGACTGCTGCTCGGGAATGTAATCCGGCGTCACCCCATACTTATGCAGCTCCGCGGCCGTGGCCTCCCCCACGCAGGCGATGCGATGCGACTTGATGTCGTTCATGGGGATGCCGCGCTCTTTGGCGCGGGAGCAGAAGTACATGACGCCGTTGATGCTGGTGAAAATGATCCAGGAGAAGGTGGGGAGTTTGGCCAGGGCCTCATCGGCCTGGGTCCAGTCCTGGGGCGGCAGGAAGGTGATCATGGGACAGATGACGGGATGGGCGCCCAAGGCCGCCAGCGCGTCCGCCATTTCCTGGGCGCGGCCACGCTCGCGCGTGATGGCGATGCGCAGGCCATTGAGTGGTTTGCCGTTCACGGGTGTCATGCCAATCTTTTACAAGCTCGCGTGAGCGCGACAATGCGAAGTCCGGCTCCGGCCGCAATCAGGTTGCGGATTCGAGAGGCCTGTGCCCGGCGGTTTATCACATCCAATGCATGGTATGTTCATTGGCCAACTCTAAGATGGCGCCCATCTGATCAGGAGAAGCCAATGGCCGGACCCCGACCCATGCCCGGGCAGCAACCCCAGGGATTTCCGCAGCAGTACGCCCCGCCGCCCGGCTATCAGCCGCCCAAGGCTGGTGGAAGCGGGGTGCTTAAAGGCTGCATCATCGCCTTCGTGGTCATGTTCATTCTGGGAAGCCTGGCCGTTGCGGGTATTGGCGGACTCGCATGGTTTGGCGTGTCCAAGGCGTCCCAGGCCCTGGGCCAGGAAGTCGATGCCGCGATTACGGTCTCTGACCAGTTCATGGCCAAACTGGCCGCAGGCGACATCAAGGGCGCACACAGCCTTTGCGACCCTGTGATCAAGGAAGAAGCCCTCAACGCCTATTTCCAGGCCAACGAGAAGTACCTCAAGGCCAATAAGGGCGTCACGTACAAGACGGAGGAACTGATGGGCATCTCCGTCCGCGGCGCCGTCAGCGTCCATAACAATGAGGGCTGGGTCATGCTCAACCCGGCCGACCTCAACGGACACAGCGGAGTGCAGGTGCGCTTTGTGCTCTATCGTTCGGGCGGAACCTACCGGGTCAAGGGCTTCTGGCTCGACAACGTTCCCGGCGCCAGTGAGGCCCCTCTGGGCGAGCAGCACATGCCGGCTTCAAGCTCGGGCAGCCAGAAGTGGGATTGAGATGGACCTGCCACGCGTCCTTTTGAGTGGCTTTGAGCCCTTTGGCTCCTTCAGCTTCAATCCAAGCTGGCAGGCGCTGCTGCGTGCCAGCCAGGGCAGCCTGCTGCCGCCCGGTGCTCGCTTTGGCCTCGTCGAAGTCCCGGTGACATTCGACCGCGCCTTTGCCGTCTTCAAGCATGCCCTTGTGGGTTTCTGCCCGGACGTCGCGCTGTGCTTTGGCGTCCATGCAGGCATGGCGGGTCGAGGTGCGGAGACCATCTACATCGAGCGCCTGGCGCGCAACCGCGACGCCGCGACTAAAGCGGACAACCAGGGCCAGATTCGCAAGCAGAGCGCCATTCACCCCGATGCCCCCCTCGAGATCTCGACCCGCTTTGCCGTGGAGCCCTTTCTTTCGACCCTGGCTGCCGAGGGTTTTGAGGCTGAAGTCTCCGATGACGCAGGCGGGTATCTGTGCAACCACCTCTATTTCCGCGCCGCCCACGCCTTTGGTGCCGAGATTCCAATCCTGTTTGTGCATGTGCCGCCCGTAGAAGGTGCAGGCGGAACCATGAAATTGAGTCGCCTGGCATCAGCGGTAAGCCTTCTGGCCGGGGAAGCCGCGCGGGTTGCCGCCACGATCTCGAAGGAACAAGCGTGAATCGAATCATCCTGGGCCTTGGATTGCTGACGGTCGCCTTCTTGACGGCCTGCGGAGGTTCTGCCAACTGGGGCGAGAAGAAGGCCCCCCAGGAAGGAGAGAAAAAGGACCCCATCGTGGACGTGCTGGCGCTGAGGCGCTCGAACATTGCGCTCTACGAGAGAAGCACGGGGCGTATCGACGCCCACGACGCGGCAGACGTCTATGCCCGGGTATCGGAAGTGGCGCTGGCAGTGCACGTGGAAGTCGGCGACCAGGTGCAGGCCGGCCAGTTGCTCGTTCAGCTCGATGAGCGCAACGTCCAGATTCAGCTGACTTCGGCCCGGCTGGCCGCAGAGGAATCCCGCCTGTCACTGGCCAAGCTGCGCCTGGACCTCGACAAGACCGAGGCCGACCTCAAGCGCATCATGGAGTACTACGACCCGGCCAAGCCGGAGTCATCCAAGGTCTTCACCAAGGACGCCTACGACAATGCCCTGCTCGCACGCGACAAGGCCAGGAACGCCCTGGACGCGGCCGAGGTCCAGCAGAAAAAGGCTCAGAGCGATGTTGACAAGGCTGAGCTAGCACTCAGCCAGTGCAAAATCTTCGCCCCGATTTCCGGCACGGTGGTTGAGCGCAACGTTCGCGCCAACGAATTGGTCAATGCCTCCACCAAGCTATACCGCATTACGGACTTCTCGCTCCTGGAACTCAAACTTGAGGTGCCAGAAGCCAGCATGCGCAACCTTCGCGAGCCCGCGCGCACGGCCGTCAACGGCGGCCAGCCCCAGCCCGACATCAGCACGGCTCAGGCCGCCTTCTTCACCCTGACGGCTTACCGCAACCCCAAGTTTGAGGAGCGCTTTCTGGGTTTCGTCGATCGCGTGGCCCCCACCGTAGATCAAGCCCGGGGCATGGTCGCGGTAACGGTTCGCGTTGTGCCCCCGTTACAGGTCGATGGAGAAACGCACAAGGCAATCCTGGCCCAACTGGACGCCGACAGCCGAAAGGCAGTACTGGAAACGGCGGCAGCAGCAAAGTCCGGCAAGGGCAGCTACACCATCAAGCCCGGCATGTGGGCGGACGCCCGCGTGGCGTCAGAGGTTCGTGAAGGCGTCCTGGTAGCGCCGGGCGCCGGCCTTGTGGGCGACACGGAGGTGCTCTGGATCATCAGCAAGCCCAAGAGCAGCGACGAGAAGACCGGGGTGGCCCGCCGCGTTGAAATTCGCGGCCGGCGCGGAGTCACCAGCGAAGGCGTGTTCGAGATTCTGATGCCGCGGCCGTCGAGGGAAGAAGGCGACCTGCGCGAGGGCGACCTCGTAGTGGTGCGCGGGCAGACCCTGTTGCGTGACGGCCAGAACGTCAGGCTGAACTACCTCGGCCAGTAAAGGCTTTACTGGGCAGGGCGCGCCACGCTCCTGGGCGGGCCAAACCAGCGAAGCATGAACGTGACGTTCCACAGGCTACCGTCGCTGTTCTCGCGCTCCATCTCCGAGATTTTGTCGTAACGCTGGTCCGTGCGGTCAATGCGCAGGTCAGTGATCCAGGCGTACTTGAACATGCGGTTTTCTACTTCCGTGATATAGGCCTCCCACTGGCCCAGGGTCACGTTCTTCAGCTTCACCTCTACCTGATACTCCATGTAATTGCGCTTGTCGGTCATCTTTGGCGCAACCTGGATGTCAATCTGGTCCTCAGGCCCCTGCGTGTCACGCAGCTTCTGAAGTTCGGCGATCTCCACAAGCTGGCTGGGCGTCTGGGCCTTTGTTTCGAGATTGATGGGCTTGATGACGTCATCGCGAACCAGCAGATAGTAGCGGTTGATGTTGTAGGAGAGTTCCTGCCCGATCTTCTGGTTCAGGGCGTAGAGGCGGGGGTAGTCCTGTGCCAGTTCTTCACGCTGGTCCATCTTCAGCTTGTAGCCCACACCGGCTGCCCCCGCGAGCAGGAAGCAGATCACGATGTAAGCCGTCATGGCGTTAGAGCCTTCTTTGTCGGCAGCCATCACTTGCTCCCCGCGGGACGGGCCGCCGCTGCTCTGGCTGGCTCCTTCACTTTCTGCAACTTCAGATTCAGCCGCATCTCGTTTGCCACGCGCTCTCCATTGCGCACGCCCTTGGCCGTACCGGAAGCAGGCTGGGGCTCGCCGTCATAGACCTCCGGCTTGGCCGCCATCAGTTTCTTGAGCGCGTCCACCATGCGGAGGTCTTCGCGCTTGCCGCCGCGCTTGGAGATCTCCTCTGCTGTTTCGCTCGTGGAGGCAAAGAATGTGACGCTGGCCATGTCCTGGTTCACGTCAATCTTGACCAGGGCAAAGTCGTAGCTGGGTTGTCCGTCTTTGAGTGCGCCGATGACATCCGAAACGATGACGTCCGCGCGGTGAGGAATCGGGTGGTCTGTGACCACATCGCCGCGCAGTTTCTTCTGGTGGTCTTCCAGCCGTTTGGCCACAGCGCGGATCTCCGCCGCGGGCTCTCCCTCGATAACCGGGTATACCAGCTCCTGCTTGTCCTTGGCCGAAAGTTTGCTCTTGTCCATATTCTTGAAGGCCTGCCCGAAATACTGCTGGAGATCGTTGGGCATGACAAGCAGGTCGGCCGTGGCGCGCTCCAGGCTCTGGACCTGAGTATACGCCACGAGAAACATGATGCCGGCGAACAGGAACACAAGCGTGGCCGTAAACGCCAGAGGCGTCTTGGCGTAGTCAAACAGTGTGCCCGCCGCCAGGTCGCCCGTGCGATAGTCGACTCCCGTAAAGTCCCGCCCCAGCCCCTTGAGCGCGACACCCGTCAGGAAGGTGATCTCACCGAGGTCCGGCGCCTTGACGCCCCGCTCGCCGTCGCGCCCCACCGGATTGACCGTGTCCATCAGGTCAATGGCGCTGAAGTTCTCGATCTGAAGCTCATTGGCTAGTGCCGCCGCCAGGTGCTGGCCTTCGGGGCCCAATCCGCTGACCACGAGACGCAGAACGGGCACTTCGAGTCGCATCATGTAAAGGCTGCGACGGGCCTCCGCGGCCACGCGGCCTACGAACTTGAGCAGTTCCTCTCGGCTCATCTTGCGGATTCGGTCAGCGACCTGCTGAGCGCCCAGGTTCACGCTTTCGCTCTTGGGCAAGCCGACGTTGGCTGTGTCAGCGGCCGGAAGCGTGGCGGGCTCATTGCCGGAATCCGTGTCATCTCGCTCCGGCTCGCCTGTAAGAAGCACGTACTCGTCGCGCGGAGCCTGCTGGGCCGTACCGATGGCCTGGGCCTCCAGTTGCTTCAACTGGGCCTTGGACTGCTCGGCCGTCGGGGCCGCCCCGCCTGCACCCGCCACGTAAGGACTTACAAACACGCGGGTGCTCAAAACCTTGCCATCTGACAACAGCGAGACAGCGGCCGTGTTGCCGGCGAAGTCAAGCCACAGCGTGGCCGGCTTGTCGGCGGACAACTCTTCGTGCAGCAGGCCCAGATTGAGCGTGCCCGAA
Organism: Planctomycetota bacterium; assembly: GCA_019186845.1. Taxonomy (GTDB): domain Bacteria; phylum Planctomycetota; class UBA8742; order UBA2392; family UBA2392; genus UBA2392. Next base: position 63,485 of record JABARW010000021.1, read on the forward strand.
AGGTTGCAGTCCACGCTGTCCACGCCCACGCCGGCCATTTCCAGGGCGTCGAGGCGCTTCTTGATGTAGTCCTTGTCGGCCGCCATCACCAGTACGCGAGATCCCGCCGCGTCGCTGGAAAGAATGGAGTAACCCACGGCCAGATCTTCGATGGGAACGCTGGGAATGGCGCCTTCCACCTGAAACTGGATGACCTTGTTTATCTGGCGCCGGTCCGAGAAGGCCAGGCGCAGTTCCCGATAGCGCATGGCATCGGGGCCCACGAGCAGGATCTTGTGTCCGCTACCCAGCTTGTTGGCCTTGAGGAAGGCTGCCACCTGGTCCGCCAGGTGTTTGGTGCGATCGACGACAACAGCGCCATCTTCCGTGCGCGCTTCGGCCAGGGCACCCGTCGCCACGCTCTTGAGACGCGGCTTCCTGGCGCTGCCGCCGACCGTAACAGCCAGAATCTGGGTTTGGTTGATGTAAAGAGCAGTAGCCAAGGCGACACCTTTAGTCGGGGCTGGTGAATGTAACGCCAGTCCTCCTTGGGCGTTGGGAAAATCCGCCGGGGTATTCTCCGGGCCCGCTCGCGGCGCCCCCTCCCCCCGCCGCAGCCCCAAGCTACCCTGCCTGCCAGGACCGGAGCCGGCAGGCCATGTACGACAAGACAGTTCTCGACGAGTTGTCCTACCAGAACATACCGGGCGTCATCGTCGGTGTGACTCTGCCCGACGATGCGCCTTTTGGCGACGAACCCCTGGATGAAATCAGCTCGCTCTGCAGCACCGCCGGCATCCGCGTGCGCGCCGCCATTCACCAGAATCGCAAGGACATCGACCCGACGTACTATGTGGGCAAAGGCAAGGCCACGGAGATCTCCGAAGCCGTCAAGGAGTCCGGCGCCAAGCTGGTGGTTTTCGACAACGACCTTAAGCCCGGCCACCAGAAGAACCTGGAAGAAGTCTGCGGCTGCGCCGTCATTGATCGCACCGAGCTGATTCTGGCCATTTTCAACCAGCATGCCCGCACTCGACAAGCGCGGGTGCAGGTGGAGCTCGCGCGGGCCGAGTATGCTCTGCCGCGCCTGAAGAACCTGTGGAGCCACCTGGAGCGCCAGCGCGGGGCGTTGAGCGCGGTCGGCGGCGCGGGCGAGCGCCAGATAGAACTCGACCGCCGCATGCTGAAAAAGCGCATCCAGCGCTTGCAGGATGAATTGAAGGAGATTCTCAAGCGCCGCGAAATCGAGGTGGCTCGCCGCAGCGACCTGTTCCAGGTAGCCATCGTGGGCTACACCAACGCCGGCAAGAGCACCCTTATGAACGCCCTGACTCAGGAAGGTGTGCTGGCCGAGGACAAGCTGTTTGCCACGCTGGACACCCGTACCTGCATCTGGAAGCTCCCGGACCACAAGGTGCTGCTCAGCGACACGGTCGGGTTCATCCGCAATCTGCCCCACAAGCTGGTGGCAAGCTTCCAGGCCACGCTGGAAGAAGTGCGCGAGGCCGATCTTCTGCTGCACGTGGTGGATGTCAGCCACCCCGCCGCCCAGGAAATGATCGAAGCGGTCAACACCGTTCTACGGGAGATCGGCGCCGAGGCCAACCGCACGCTCATGATCTTCAACAAGATCGACCGGGCCCACGACAAACCGTTGCTGGCGCAGCTTCATGCGCGCTACCCCGACTGCGTGAACATTTCTGCCGCCACGGGCGAGGGCCTGCCCGCCCTGTCCACCCGTGTGCAGGAGATTGTGGAAGAACGCGAAACCAGCGTCGACTGGACATTCAGCGCCGCCAACGGAAAGCTGCTCGCTTACCTGAAGCAGCACGGCAAAATTCTCGGCCTCGAATACATCGAGAACGACGTGCGCGTGCGCGCCCTTCTGGAGCCGAGATTCGTGGCAACCGCCACCGAGCTGCGCGACCGGGGCTGAGTCCTTACAAATCGCAGCTCCCGCAGTATTCGACGCGACACTCCCTGCCGTTAACCTGAGGCCAAGGAGAATGCCATGAGTTACGGATTTCTCAGCGGATATCGCATGCAGGCGGCCTCGCGCCAGGCCGTTGAGGCCGGGGCCGAAGCTGAGGCAGCCGGCAACCGGGCCGAACGAGCCGCGCAGCGCCTGGAAGACATGCTCGCCCGTCATGCCCTGGTCCTCAAAACACTCCTCAGTTTCTGCGAGAAGCGCGGCCTGTTCAACGAGCCCGAGTTTCTGCGGATGATGGAGGAGGTAGACCTGTCCGACGGGATCCGCGACGGGCGCTATAAACCGGGCGCCGAGCCCAAGCGTTGCGCGGCCTGCGGACGTGCCAATCAGCGCACTGCCATCCGCTGCATGTACTGTGGGGAAGACATTCCCGATCGCGCCATCATCTGACCGCAACGGAGTACAGGCTTTCCGACCCGTCGATGCCGCCGAAGTAGATGCGGCCCTTGTACTCCACGGGGTCGGTCACCCGCCCCCGTCCCAGGGGATTTCGAAGGTCGTAGAACGCCTGCCCTGCAAGATCGGTAATCGCAAAGCCGTCACCGCTGCTCATCAGGCCGGTCTGGGCCTTGTTCACCGTGAGAAACAGAATCCGCCCGTCAGCCATGAAGCGCGGCTGGATGGCGCCGTATCCGCGCGGGGAGTTGAGTGTGGTGGTCAGGCCTGTGGAGAAGTCATAGACACGAACAGTAAACCAGCCCCCCCGGGCGTACTGGTAGGCCACGCGCAAACCGTCGGGCGCGAAGTCGGGATGCAAGCCGGCCACGGGGGTGCCGGACGCGCTCAACAACCTCCAGCGCGACACCACTTGACGCAGGTGCTCACGAGGGCGGGCCGGTGCCCCGCGGACGGGCTCTCGCTCGCGACGATCCTCCAAGGCGACAAACTCTGTGGGTCGCCCGTTCAATGGAGACTTGGGAATCTCCGGCCCCGGCTGGCCCGAGAGGCTGATTCCGCACAGGCACCAGTCATCGAGCGCGGCTGACCAGGCCGCATGGCAAAGCATGCTGCCGTCCGGAGACCAGGTCGGCTGAACGCAGTCTTCGCGCGCATCGGGAGTGACGAGTTGAGGCTCGCCCACTGCCTGAAGGTCCAGCAGATAGATGTCCCACCAGCCGCGCGCATTGCCGCCAAAGGACAGCCAGCGGCCATCCCTGGAAACGCGAGGCCACAATTCGTCGCCGTCAAGATGGGTGAGGCGCTGGGCAGCGTGATAGCCCAGGCGCTGGCGGTAGATGTCAAAGCCCCGGCCATCGCGGTCGCTGGCGAAATACAGCCAGTCCCCTCCGTCATCGACCAGACAGGGGTGCAAGTCGCGGGAGAGTCCCTGCGTATGACGAGTGACGGGAATGAGCAGTGCACCCTGGGCATAGGGGGACTCTTCGCTGTCCAGCGCGGGTCCCGGCTGCCGCACCACGGGCAGGCCGTAGTAGGAGACGCATCCGCCAAGAACCAATGAAAGCAAGCTCAACCACCGAATCATTTTCGCCTCGCGCTAAGACAACCCGCCGTATCCCCTTCATCGGCAAACCCCGCAGCCCACTTGAGGGAAAAACTTCCGGCATCCGTCACAGCCGCGCCACAGGCCGCTTTCCAAGCGCACCGAACCGGCCAACAGGGCGTTTCTGCTCAAGACACGACATCAGCGGAACCGATGATTGCGGCATGCGCGAGACTCTGCAGAGGCTTGGCAGGTTCGCCCGCCGCGCCCTTCTTGTGGCCGGCGGAGTTAGCGCCTGCCTGGCGGGTGCCCTCTGGTTCTTTGGCGGCCGCGCCAGTGACCAGAAGGCGGACTGCATCGTGGTCTTTGGCGCCGCGATACGCAAAGGCCGCACGCCCAGCGACGCGCTGGAGTATCGCCTGGACCATGCACTGACCCTCTATCGACTCGGGCGCGCCCGCCGCATCGTCGTCACAGGCGGAGGGGAGGGCAACTACGATGAGGCCGCAGTCATGAGGCAGTGGCTATGCGAGCGCGGCGTCCCGGCGACTGCCATTCTTGTAGACAGCGATTCCTCGACCACGCGCGAGAGCGGCAAGAACGTGTCAAAGTTGATGCAGCGCCACAAGCTGAAGTCGGCGCTGGTGGTGAGCCAGTGGTTCCACGTTGCCCGTTGCCGACTTGTGCTTGAACAGGAAGGGACTGCTGAAACACTGGCCGCGCCCTGCGGAGGCAACACCCTGAGGCGCGAGCCCTTCTTCGTGGCGCGTGAACTCTTGGGCCTGCCCGCCTATTTCTTCCGGCTCGATGAGCTCAGGAGCTGATCTGCACTGGCGCTCTTATCGGCGACGCTCCAGCGTAATGGTCAGTGGCGTGACGAACGCCCCCGGGCGCGCGGGGTTCAGACGAAACCGTGAGAACTCCCGCGAGGATTCCCGCGAAACAGCGTAGATGGCAATAGCCTTACGCATCAGCTCAGCGCCATCACTCCACTCCTGATTCCGGGCCAGTACGAAACTTGAGGCTTGGGCTAACTCCTGGCGGAACTCGAACTCGCCCGGCTTGTACCACGTGGGCTTCTCGACCGCGACTCCGTCCGTCAAGAACAACCGGGTGTCTTTGCGGCCCCAGGTGTCGACGTCTGAGGGTGGCAGCTTGACGTTGACCGCCGGCTGAACCAAGAAGTGAAAGCGCCAGGGGCCTGCGCGCGGTGTTGCCCCGGGCACAAGGGAGGCCCACTCTTTCGCTTCTTCGTCGGGCTCATCGAGGTCCACTCGACAGTCGATGCCGCCCTGATGCCAGAGTTGCAGCCAGTTGCGCGCCCCGCCAGCGGAGAGAACGGCATAGAACTCAAAGTCGCCACGCTCGTTGGCATAAGTCAGGGAGCGGGAGTCTGTGACGCTCAGTCGTGTGGCGGGCAGGGTCTCCCTGCGGCCGCCCCCCAGCAACGGGCCTCCCGTGAACGTGTAGTCAACTTTGCCCTCGACTCTGCAGGTGCTCTCAGGAATCAGACGCAGGTCGACATGAGCATAGTTGGAAGAAGACGGGTCCGCCTCCCGTACCGCCTCGCAGGCCCACCCCCAGCCTACCGCCCCCACTCTCAGCACGCCTGCCGCGACCATGGGAAAGTGGAACTCGACCCGACCCTTGGCGGGACAGGGCACGCTCATGAAAATGTGGTCATCAAAGAGGGGGCCGCGCAGGTCGCTGCGGAACTCCGCCCAGACGCGCACCTCGCACGAGGCATCCACCGGGTTTTCAACATTGACGCGGACTCTCAGGCCCCTGCTGCGCTGCATGCGAACGGAGTAGAATGCATTTGTGTCGGGCTCGATCTTGCCGGCCTTGGAAGAGGGCTCGTGCAGCTCATAGCCGTCCAGATACACCGCCAGGGGTGCCGCCGACTTCTCGTGCACCAGGCTTGTGTGATCATGCTCCGAAACGGGTAGGGCAAAATGCCCTTCCTCATTGGTCACGGCCCGGGGGGTCTCCAACCGGTCGGGCTTGTCACTCGCCAGCGCCACCACGGCCCCGGCCAGGGGCTTGCGCGTCAGATGGTCAATGACTCTTCCGCGCAGATAGAAGGGGCCGGTCTTTTTCAAATCACTCGGCAGCGCCGGCTTGAACAGGCCCAACTGCTCAAACTGATGAAGTGCATTGGCGCTCAGATAGCCTGGGCGGGCGGAGAGCACCTCGGAGCGAGTGCGTATGATCAGGAAGTCACGGGCCGCCGACGCCGAACCGCGCAGCGTCCTGCCGTCGACCGTAACCGCTGGACCCTCATAGGGTTCGTCGAGTGCCTCTGCCTCAACGTCTGGCGGCGCCGGCACCTCGGACATGCCGCTACCTGCCCCGCCTTGGGACTGCTTGTCATCTCCGGGACTGGGCTCTTCAACGGGTGCACGGCCGGGCTTGACCTCCCGTGCCGCGCGCTCGGCAACACTTTCTTCCGGGGAATCGCAACCGGACTCCAATTCATCTGTGCCTGACGCTCCCGGCGCAGGCCGCCAATAGCGCGCCTGGCTTGCACCGGCGACAAACTCCTCGATTGAACCGTAGCGAATGGTCAAGTACGCCCAGCTACCCAGCAACACACCCACCAGCACCACCAGGGCGATAAGCGAAAATCTGGCAAATGCCTTCATGGCCGCCTCGTGGGGTTGCAACGCGGGGCTATGAATTTTGAACGAACAGCAATCGCAGAAGTTGCGGGCGATTGCGTTTTCTGGGTCAGTGACTGTGGCCGCAGCCGGGCCCGCAGGAATGCGACGGCCCTTTGTCCGGTTTGGCCTCAGACTTTGATTCCGGCTTGGAATCACTGGCAGCGGTACCCTTGCGCGCGTAATCAGTCAGGTAGAAACCGCTGCCCTTGAAAATCAGGCCGGAGCCCGCCGACATGAGGCGCTTGACCTTCTTCTTTCCGCACTTGGGACAGAGCTTCACCGGCGCCGCGCTCATGGCGTGAAAGGCCTCAAACTCATGACCGCAATCGGGACAGGCGTATTCATAGGTAGGCATGGGCGACTCCGGTCAGGCTATTTCTGGTTTACCACGACTTTGGCGGGCCGGAGCACACGATCATGGATCTTCCAGCCCCGCTCAAACACCTGAGCCACGGCGTTGTTCTCGAGCTTATCGTCCTTGGTGAGCATCAGGGCTTCGTGCTCGGCCGGGTCAAAGGGCTTGCCCTGGGCATCAATGGGCCTGAGTCCGCTCTTTTCAAAGGCCGCCAGCATGGATGAGTAAGTCAGCTTGATTCCTTCGTACAGACCCTTGAAGTCGGGCGTCTTTTCAGCCACGGCCAGCGCGCGCTCGAGGTTGTCCACCGTGACCAGCAGTTCCTTGGCGAAGGTACCCACCACATAGCGGGCGACCTCAGATGACTCGCGTTCAAGGCGCTTGCGGGTATTCTCGAAATCCGCCTGATTGCGCCTTGCCAAATCGAGCCAATGCTCAGCCTCGCCGGCGCGCTTTGCCAGGGCCAGCAGGTCGGCGTCCGGCAATTGACGCAAGGCCGCCGCCTTGCGCTCCTCGGGAGCTTGAGCGTCGGCGATGGCTTCTCCGGCCAGGGCCTCCCGGGAGACCTTCTCCTCGGCGTCGTTGTGCACTACATCTTCAGCCGGGTTGTCCCGCGGCGAAGCATTGCCAACCTTGGCTGGATCGCTTTGCTGGTTCTTGCTCATGGCTTCACTGCTCCTGCACTTTCATGCTCGGGGACTGGCCGCGCCATCAGCGCTTGAGCAACTTCTTCATCATGTCAAGGAAGCTCTGACGCTCCGGCGTCACGTTCTGGTCTTCCGTTTCTGCAAACTGGCGCAGCAGCTTCTCCTGCTCTTTGGTCAACTTGCGCGGCACCTCGACGACAACCTCCACCAACTGGTCCCCTTTGCCATAACCGCCAAGCTTCGGAAAACCTTCCCCCTTGAGCCTGAGCACGGTCTGGCTCTGGGTGCCGCGCGGCACCTTCAGCTCGGCCTTGCCCCGAAGTGTGGGCACCTCAATGCTTGCACCCAGAGCAGCCTGTGCAAAGGAGATGGGAACCACGAGGAACACGTCGGCCTCGGCGCGCTTGAAGACAGGGTGGGGCCGGATGCGCACATCGCACAGCAAATCGCCGGCCTCGGCCCCGGGGTCTCCGCTTTCGCCTTCGCCCGCGACTCGAAGGGTGATGCCGTCCTCGATGCCTGCGGGAATCTTGATCTTGATCTCGCGGGCCTTGACCACGCGCCCGGCCCCGCGGCAGGTGCCGCAGGGATCGGTGATGGTCTCACCGGTACCCCCGCACTGGGGGCAGGTGCTGCGCATCTGGAAAAAGCCGGCCGAACTCATGACAGCGCCGGCGCCGCCACAGGTGCCGCAGGTGGTCGGCTTCGTGCCCTGCTTGGCGCCGCTGCCGTGGCAGGTTTCGCAGAGCTCGCCACGGCGGAGCTCAATGGTCCTTTCGATGGGCTCGATGGGGTCAGAGAAATCCAGTTCCACGCTGCAGCGCAGGGAAGCACCCTTGCGGGCGCGACGGCGGCCCCGCGTCGAGCCGCGTGAGCCACCGCCGAAGAAATCTCCAAACACACTGCCGCCGAAGATGTCGCCAAACGCCGAGAATATGTCTTCGACGTTGGTGAAGCCCGCGCCGCCGCCGGGAAAGCCGCCGTCCACACCGGCATGCCCGAACTGGTCGTAGTTGCGACGCTTGCTTTCGTCGGAGAGCACGCCGTAGGCTTCCGCAGCCTCCTTGAACTTGGACTCGGCTTCCTTGTCGCCCTGGTTGCGGTCCGGGTGGTACTTGAGGGCCAGCTTGTGATAGGCCTTCTTGATCTCGTCTGGAGAAGCATTCTTCTCCACACCGAGAATCTCGTAGTAGTCGCGCTTTGCCATATCACGCTGCCCCTAAACACCGGTAGCCCGGCCTTACCGGACTATCGCGCCCGCCTGACGACGCCGGCCTGTGCGTCCATCAGCTCCCAGCCCTCCTCCGAGAGCTTGTTGATCAGGCGCAACGCGTTGAGGCGCTGGATGTGGATATTCTCGCCCTGGGCATAGGGAAACACGTGGGATGCCAGGTACTTCTTGTCAGCGTCCGTTCCCGCCCAGCGTCCCACCTCAAGCTCGTAGCTCTCCAGGCGCTGCACGGGCACGATGTAACCGTACTCATAGCTCTTGTTAGCTTGGGCCTGCACTTCCGAGCCCGAACTCATGCCCGCCAGAGCCGAAAGTATCAGGGCGGCGCTCAACACCACCACGGCGGTCCATGTCTTCATTTTCATCGTTTTTCTCCAAGGATCAGGCGAATGGCCTTCGACCTGAGACGCAATCGGCAAGCCGGTGGTTCAGCCCGTGGCTCCGGCCTGCTCGTGCCAGGCGCGTTTGAGTGCCACCTCCTCCTCCCGAGTCAGGCTGCGGCTCACGTTGTCCAGCGTCACCACGACACGCCTGACATCAAGGCAGATTTCACCCCTGGCGTCTGTGACGCGGGCCCGAGCATCTGGCCCGGGCCCGAGGCAGAACTGCGCGCGAATGTTGCCGGCCGCGTCGGTGTAGCGGGAGTGAAAGCGGATGGTCCGGCCGGCCCGCAACGCCCTAGGCCACCGCGCCCGCGACGGACTTCTTGTCCTTCACATCCGTCACCAGCGTGTTTGTCGTCAGGATCAGCCCCGCCACGGAAGCCGCGTTCTGGATGGCGCAACGGGCCACCTTGGCCGGGTCGATCACACCCATCTTCAGCATGTCGCCGTACTCGCCCTTCAAAGCGTTGTAGCCGAAGCTGAAGACCTTCTTTTCCTTGATGCTCTCCACCACCAGCCTTCCATCCTGACCCGAGTTCTCGGCGATCTGCCGCGTGGGAGCTTCCAGCGCGGCCGCCAGCACCTGGGCGCCGAAACGCTCGTCGCCGGAGAACTTCGCGTCCCGGATGGCCTGTGCCGCGCGCAGGTAAGTTACTCCGCCGCCGGGCACAATGCCCTCCTGCTTGGCCGCGCGCGTGGCGTGCAGGGCGTCATCAACCCTGAATTTGCGCTCCTTCATTTCGGCCTCGGTGTGCCCGCCGACGCGAATCATGGCCACGCCGCCCACCAGCTTGGCAAGGCGCTCTTGGAGCTTTTCGCGGTCGTACTGGCTCTGGCTCTGCTCGATCTGCGTGCGCAACTGCCCGCAACGCGCTTCGATGTCGCGCTTCTTGCCGCCTCCCTCAATGATCGTGGTGTTGTCCTTGTCCACGGTTACGCGCTTGGCGCGGCCGAGCTGCTCAACGGTGACGCTCTCGAGCGTGACGCCGATGTCCTCACTGATGTGCTGCCCGCCGGTCACGATGGCCAAGTCGTCCAGCATGGCCTTACGGCGATCGCCAAAGCCGGGCGCCTTCACCGCACACACCTGCAGGGTGCCGCGCAGACGGTTCACGACCAGCGTGGCCAGCACTTCAGCATCGATGTCCTCAGACACGATCAGCAGGGGCTTGCCACTCTGCGCGACCTTTTCAAGCAGTGGAATCAGTTCGCGTACGCTGGAGATCTTCTTCTCGTAGAGGAGGATCAGCGGGTTGTCGAACTCGCAGGTGAGGTCGTTGGGGTTGGTGATGAAATAGGGGCTCATGTAGCCCTTGTCGAAACTCAAGCCGTCCACGTACTCGAGCTCGGTCTTCAGGCCCTTGCCTTCCTCCACCGTCACAACGCCTTCGTCACCGACCTTCTCGATGGCCTCGGCCATCAGGCCGCCGATCTCGCCGTCCTGATTGGCGGAGATCGTGGCCACGGCCTTCAGCTCATCGTTGTTCTTGATCTTCTTCGCGTTCTCTTTGATGCAGGCAACGGCAACCTCGACGGCCTTGTCGATGCCGCGCTTGAGGTCCTGGGGGCCAATGCCGGTGGCGAGCATCTTCAGGCCTTCGTCAATCACGGCCTCGGCGATCACGGTCGCCGTGCTGGTGCCGTCGCCGGCCTCGTCGTTGGTCTTGCTGGCGACTTCCTGCACGAGCTTGGCGCCCATGTTCTCGAAGGGATCGGCCAGCTCGATTTCCTTGGCCACGGTCACGCCGTCATTGACGGCGGCCGGGCCGCCAAAGCTCTTGTTCATGAGCGCCAGACGGCCCGAAGGGCCCAGCGTCTGCTTCACAGCGCGGGCAAGCTGATGCACGCCGTTGGCGATCTTCTTGCGCGCGTCCAGGTCATACAGGATTTGTTTGGCCATGGTTGGTCTCGTGTTTCGTGTCTCGCAGAAACGTCTTTTGTGCCGCGCTACATGTCTCGCGTCAGAACTCCGTGCCGTCTCGGGCCACGCGACCCGCGACGCCCTTCGCAATTACTCCACCTTCGCCAGCAGCTCGGCCTCGCGCACGATCTTGTGCTCGACTCCGTCGATCTTGACGTCATTGCCGGAGTACTTGCCGAACAGGACGACGTCGCCGATCTTCACCGAAGGCTCAAGGCGCTTGCCGGACTTGAGAAGGCGGCCGGGACCCACAGCTACCACGGTGCCCTTGATCGGCTTTTCCTTGGCCGCGTCGGGCAGCACGATGCCGCCGGCGGTCTTCTCCTCGGCCTCGGCGGGCTTCAGAACAATGTTGTCGTCCAGCGGGCGGAACTTGCTAGGCATATTTCTCTCCACGAATGCGGTGTTCTTTCTTCTGATTTCCGGGTGTCTGTGTTGCTTGGTCTCTCGCCGGCAACTCCAAGTTCAGAGCCATAAACCAGAGTCGCCATCTGTGTTACTTCTCGCGCTGCACGGTGACGTCCTGGTCGCTCTTGTTGTTCTTCACGCGTTTCATGCGCGCTTCATGGGCCTTGGCCACCAGCTCCCTGGCCTTGTCGGCGCTGATCTTGCCTGCCGCCAAGTCCTGGAGCTTGCGAGCCGCCGCATCGCGCGAGCCGCACCACGCGAACTGGCGCGCAATGTCCACCCAGGCGAGGTCTTTGAGTGACTCGGCCAGCGCGGCATCGGCGGCGACGATGTTCTTTACCTCGGCACCCACTTCAATGCGAGTTCCCTCGGCAAACGGCCATTCGGCGGTCGACTTGTTCACGGGCTGCTTCCTTGAGAGTTAGTCTTCGAAGTCGCCGTGATCGTCGTGATCGTGCTCAGGCTGCTCCTTCTCCGGCGCCTTGGTGATGATGGCATCGGTGGTGAGCAACAGCCCCGCGACACTGGCGGACTTCTCGATTGCCGTGCGCGAGACTTTCAGCGGGTCTACGATGCCGAACTCGTACATGTCTCCGTACTCGTCCGTGGCCGCGTTGTAGCCGAAGGTCTTGCTCTTGCTTTCGAGGACCTTCTGCGAGATCAGGGCGCCGTGCTTACCCGCGTTCTCTGCGATCTGCCGGATAGGGCGCTTGAGCGCATCGGCGATGATCTCGATGCCCTGCTGCTCGGCATCGGTGTCGCCCTTGAGCTTGGACACTTCCACGCTGGCACGCAGCATGCCCACGCCGCCGCCGGGCAGAATGCCCTCTTCCATGGCGGCGCGGGTGGCGTGCAACGCGTCCTCCACGCGGGCCTTGAGCTCCTTCATCTCCGGCTCCGTGGGCGCACCTACCTTGATGACCGCGATGCCGCCGGCCAGCTTGGCCAGGCGCTCTTGCAGTTTCTCGCGGTCGTAATCGCTGGTCGTGCGCTCGATCTCGATCTTGATCTCCGAGATTCGGGCCTGGATGTCCTTCGTGCTGCCCGCGCCCTCACGGATCGTCGTGTATTCCGAATCGACGATGACCTTCTTGGCCGTACCCAGCTGCTTGAGCGTTACATCTTCAACCTTACCACCCACATCGGCCATAATGGGCGTGACACCGGTCAGGATTGCCAGGTCCTGCAGCATGGCCTTGCGGCGGTCACCGTAACCAGGCGCTTTCACCGCGCACACGTTCAGGATGCCGCGCAGCTTGTTTACCACCAGGGTGGCCAGGGCCTCACCCTCGACGCTTTCGGCAATGATCAACAGCGGGCGGTTGCCCGAACTGACCTTTTCCAGTAGCGGCACCAGGGGCTGCGCGCTGCTGAGCTTGTCTTCGTGAATGAGAATCAGTGGATTGTCGAACTCGCAGGTCATGCTCTCCTGCTTGTTGACGAAGTTGGGGCTGATGAAGCCGCGGTCAAACTGCATGCCCTCGACCACTTTCACTTCAGTCTCGGCACCCTTGCCGTCTTCGACGGTGATGACGCCTTCCTTGCCCACCTGCTCCTGGGCCTGAGCGATAATCTTGCCTACCTCCGTGTCGTTGTTGCTTGCCACCGCGGCCACAAAGGTGATGTCCTTCTTGCCCTCAACCTTGCGGGAAAGCTTCTTGAGCTCCGCCGTGGCGCAGGCCACGGCCTTCTTGATGCCGGACAGCAGCGCACCGGGGTCATAGCCCGCCACCACGCGCTTGAGACCTTCGCTGTAAATGGTGTGAGCCAGCAAGGTGGCCGTGGTCGTGCCGTCTCCGGCAACGTCAGAGGTCTTGGTAGCGACCTCCTTGACCATCTGCGCGCCACAGTTCTCGTAGGGGTCGGTCAGCTCGATTTCCTCTGCTACGCTGACGCCGTCCTTGGTGATGTTAGGTGCACCCCAGCCCTTATCCAAAATGGCCGTCTGGCCTTTGGGGCCCAACGTTGTCACCACGGCGCGGGCGAGCTTCGCAACGCCCTGCGCAATCTTCTCACGTGCTTCGGCATCGAACACAATCTGTTTGGCCGGCATGCTCTAGACCTCCAGCGGAGTCGGAATCAAAGTTGGCGCGGCAAGCCAAGCAAGGTCGGTGCCAACAGGTGCGCCAGACGCAGGGTGCTAACTCATGAGTGCCACTGGCTTTATAGGAGCGGCTCGTCGTGACCAAACCCGCCAAGCCAGACTGCCGCCAAAGTGACAGGGGCGCGCAGAGCCAATGAGCCTCTCTGCAATTATGGCAGACGCAGACACGCAGAGGCCTTGGACTATCTCAAACTCTCGAGCAAATTGCGCCTGAGCTTTGGCTGGCACGTAATATCATCGTCAGCCGTCGGGAGGTACCCCATGCTGAGGTATGCCGCGCTTGTTGTTCTGGTCTTCACGTCGCCGCTTTATGCGGGTGCGAGAGTCAACTCCATCTTCAAGCCCCCCATTGAAGGGGACATCACTCGACTCGACAACCTGAATCGCCTGGAAATCAAGATCGCCGGCAGCGAAGTGCCTGAGCGCATTGGCCTGGATGAGGTCGAAGAGATCAGCTTTGGCCAGTCGGCCGTGGAGCGCAAGAAAGACGAAACCCCCTTGCGCGTCCTCCTCACCAATGGGGATCTGCTGTACGGTTCTCCCCTGGACGGTCCCGAGGACAATGAAGACCTCTTCAAGCTGACCTCGCCGCGCCTGGGAGAAATCACCCTCGACATCAATCTGGTCGCACGCATTGAAGTCACGGCCAACGTCAAGCCGGGCAGCCTGCCGGATGTGGACCCCAAGGACAAAGACTCCCGGGATTGCCTGCACTTCGCCCCCGACGGCGCCGACCCCAAAGCTCAACTCATGCGCGTGACCCGCGAGGGGCTGCTGGTCTACAACGAGATTCTGAAACAGGACGACAAGTTCGCGTGGAGCCGCGTGCGCGGCATTGTGTGCAAGCGCAAGCCCGCGGAAGCGGAGAAGGCCCTGCACGGCATATTCACGCTGCGCGACGGCAGTGTGCTGAGCGCCCGCATCAAGAGCTGGGGCGGGGGCAAACTCGAACTCGAGCACCGCGTGGGCGCCTTTGTGATGGAAGAGCGCAACTTGATGAGCGTTACGATGAAAAATGGGCGCTATGCCTACTTGAGCGACATGGAGTTCGCAGCCTCGCCGCAGGAACGCCCCTACTATCTGCCCGCGGACTTCAAGTATGAGAGCTATCTGTTCAAGGTGCGCCGAGACAGGGCCCAGGGAGGCGGTCAACTGACCCTGCGTGGTAAGACCTACGCCAAGGGTCTTGGGGTGCACGCCCTCAGCAAGCTGAGCTACAACCTGCGCAAGGGTTACAGCAAACTCGTCGCGACGTTGGGCATCGACGACAGCGCGGGCGACCTGGCCAGCGTCGAATTCAAGGTCTACGGAGACGGCAAACTGCTCTACGAGTCCGGTGTCGTCAGGCGCAGCTCTCCCGCCATCGAGTTGAACCTTGACGTGCTGAATGTCAATGAGTTGGTTCTGGAGGTAACGGCGGCCGACAACGCCGACATCCAGGACCGCGCCAACTGGGCCAACATCAAAGTGGTGCGCTAGGGTCAAGCTTCGCGGGCCAATGGAGCCCTCGTGTGTCTGAATTGCGGGCGGCGGGCGGCGGGCGGCTGATTCATCGGCCGCCCGCCTCACTTTGGGCGTGAGACTGCCGCTTGGCGACGGACAATAAAGACTCATAGACATCGATCAAAGCAGACTTCGGGACATCGCAAATATGAACCGCTCCAAACAGCCGATTCTCGCCGGCATGCTGATCTTCCTGCTGCTGGGCATGGTGGGCCTCTATTTCGTATTCCGCAATGATCCGGGCAAAGGCCGCGAGGCCCGGGGCAATGGAACCAGCCTTGATGTCTCAGATGGGGACAACCGAAAGTCCGGCGATGGCGATTCCCGCGGCGGCAATGAGGCGGCCAAGGAAGGACCCAAACCAGACGCGGCCAAGCAACCCGAAGTCGTGGCGCCCAAGCGCGCCAGCATCGCCGGCAGAATTTCGGGCATCGTGGTGGACTCGGAGGATGAGCCCATTGCATCAAGTCGCGTCCAGCTGCTGGCGGAAAAGGACGCTTCGCTCAACGGACCCAGCGCCACAACCGACGAGAAGGGCGCCTTCACCTTTGAGGTGAGCATCGAAGAAGGCGTTGAGCATTTTGTAGCCAGCATCTCCGAAGATTACGCCATCGCCGCCTCCGGGGTGTTTGCCCTCAGCGCGGCCAAGCCCGCGGTGGAGAATGTCAAGCTGAAGCTGTTCCGCCCGGCGCGAGTTTATGGCGTTGTACTCTCCGGCGACGACCAGTCCCCCCTGCCCGGCGCGGCCATTGAGTTCTCCGCTCCGCGCATGAGCCCGCAGGAAGACCGGATTGCCAGGCTGCTGGGGCGGTTCAGGCCGGTCAAGAGCGACGAACAGGGCCGCTATGACGTCACCCTCATTCCGCCCGGCAACTATACGGTGAAGGCCGTGAAGCAGGGTTGGATCAGCAACGAGTTCAACCCCCTGACTCGCGATTCCCAGACCACGGAGCTTGCTGAGTACGCGCAGGTGGAGTTGCTGCCCTTCATCCTGATTCAGGCTGGCATCGTGGAGGGCCGCGTCATCCGCAAGAGCGACAAGCAGCCCGTGGTGGGCGCCTCGGTCGAATTGACGACGGCGCTGGGCGGCAGCTTTGGAAGCACGGTCACGGACGCTGAAGGCAAGTACCGCTTTGAGAATGCGCCCCCCTCCGCCATTGGCAATCGCCGTCGCGGACAGGGCATGCCCGGCGGTCCCGGAGGACAGGGCGGCCCCGGAGGCATCGAAGTGCGGGCCCTGGCTGAAAACTACGCGGTGGCCAGCGTGGGCGTTGCGCCGGTGGCCGGCGAAGTCGTCAAAGCACGGGACATCGAACTCGAGGACGGATGCACAGTTCGGGGCCGTGTCATTGATACCAAAGGCCAGGGCATCGCGGGCGCGAGGGTTTACTACAACAACAACGACTTCATTCAGGGCGGCGAAATGGTCGTAGGACTCGCATTGCCTCCTCGTGCTGTGTCCACGACCACGGAGTCCGACGGCAGTTTCCTGCTCAGGCACATTCCACCCACTAACGACCGCCGACCCTCGCGCATTATCTGCGCCTCCGCCACGGGTTTCTGCAACGGTGAGGCCGCTGCGCCGATGGTGCCCGGACAAGTGGCTGAAGTGATCATCACGCTGGCGCCCGGCGGCTCCATTGCTGGCAAAGTTACAGACGAGTTCGGCGAGCCCCTCGCCGGAGTGCCCATTGCGGCCTATGAGGCAGGCGGGCCGCGTGAACTCAACTTCATTATGAACAGCTTCTTCGGCGAGGAGTTGCCGGACCGCGGCAGCAACAGCATCGTGCCGCCCTCGGTCCGAAGCGCCGAAGACGGCAGTTACCGGCTCGAAGGATTGAAGGCCAAGAAGTACTTCGTTGTCGCCAACAGCCGCAACCATGAGAAACACATCAGCAAGGAGATCGACGTCAAGGCCGGTGAAACCGTCGAGTACAACATCGTTCTGATCAACGGCGGCACGGTCTACGGGCGCGTCTTTGACGCTCAGGAAAAGGGCGTGCCGGGCGTGGCGGTGACGGTGGCCAAGATCGGCGAAGATGGTATTGCCGTGCGCACCACCTACACCGACCGCAACGGCGCCTACGAGATCAGCGGGCTGGCCGAAGGTACCTACACGGTGCGGCGATTCGATGGGGACCTTTCCTCCTTTGCCATTCCCAACCCGGCCACAAGCGTGCCCATCAAGCGCGGTGAGCGCACCCGTTTTGACATTTACGACCAGCGCCCGGGCACCGCGCGCATCTATGGGCGCGTGCGCGTCGATGGCCAGCCTTACAAAGAGAAGGGGCTCGTGCTTTACGGGCAGGGGCGGCGCGGCACGGCCGTCAACCAGACCACCACCGACGACCAGGGCGCCTACGAGTTCCGCAGCGTGCCCCTGGGCAGCTATCAGATCGCGCAGAAGACGGAGGGCGTTCCCTTCCCGCTTCCGAACCTGGTGCGCAAGACCGTCCGCGTGGACAAGGCGGGCGACCTCGAGGTGAACATTGACTTCATCACCGTGACCATCAGCGGAACCGTGACGCTCGACGGCGGCGGCATTCCTGAAGGTACCGTGCGGGTGTGGATCAATCCCGTCAACGCACGTAACGAGGACGGCGAAGAGGGAGACCCCAAGGATGGGCAGATCTCACCCATCGAGGAAATAGTGGGCACCCGTGCCGAGTGCGACAAGAATACCGGCGCGTTCGAAATCAAGGGACTCAGCCCAGGTGCCTACAAGATCACCGTGCGCAGCGACAAGTACGGCATGCTGATCAAACCCTACGTCAACGCGCAGGCGAGCATTACCGGTCTGCAGCTGGTGCTGCCGCGCGAAAACGCGACGCTCAAGGGAACGGTCAAGGGCATCGATGGGGCCAAGCCGACCTTCCCCAACACCCTGCTCGCCGTCGTTACCATCGAGGACAGCAGAGGCAAGCAGATCATGCTGGGCGAAAACGGCGTAGCCAACCTGTTCGACAAGAAGGAGTTCGAGATCAAGAACCTTCCGCCGGGCACCTACAACGTGATTCTTTCGATTACCAACTACGCGCCTTGCCGCGTCAATGGGGTCAGCTTCAAGGCGGGCGAAACCACGGCGCTGGAGTTCAACGTCATCGCGAGCGGCAACGCGAAGATCATCGTTCAGAACAAGGACCTGAATCTCGATGAGGCCTACCAGCTGACCTACGAGATCAAGGACAGTACCGGAGCGCTGTACAAGAAGCCCTTCACGTTCCTGGACTTCTTCAACCCCGACGGCTCCATGGCGCAGAATCCAGACGAAAACTCCTTCATCATCAAGGACCTCCCGCAGGACTCCTACACGATCACGTTCAAGCACCCTGACTATGAGGACGCCACAGCTTCCTTCGTGGTCATCACCGGCCAGACGGTCGATGTGCCGGTGACCTTCAAGAAGAAATAGGCGCCTGCCGCGATGGGCGCGCTACAATGCGCCTATGGCGCAGGCTCAAATGTCATGCCGCGTTCTGCTGCCGCTCATGGCGTTGTGGGCGACTCTGCTGCTGGGCGCCTGTTCGACTTCTCAGGCTCGCGCGGCGGGGGGCACATCAGCCCCCGACGCACCTGAAGCGAGCGCGCCACAAGCTGAGTCCCTCGATCAATTGTTGTCTCAGGACGACTTTGACCTGCCCCGGTCTTTGCTGCTGTTCAGCCGGGAGTATGCGGCCGAATTCGGCGTCGAGCCCCCTGAGTCCGTAGATGCCTGGCAGGAACGCTTCGCGCGCTACACCAGTGAACTCAAACGCGACCTCAAGCGCGACGCCACGCCCCGGGCCCGCCTGCTGACGCTCATCGAGTTCGTGCACGGCAAACTGGGTCTGCGCTTTGACAGTGCGGACATGCAGGGCCACGACCCGCAGAATCTCTTCTTCGACAACGTCATCACCCGCCGGCAGGGCTATTGCGTGACGCTGAGCCTTGCCTACATCGTGTTTGGCCAGGCGGCGGGGCTTGAGGTTTACGGCGTGCGAATTCCAGGGCACTTCGCGGTGCAGTTCAAGGACTTCAGCGGTGAGGAGAAGTTTACCGCCCTGGTCGAAAGCACCGCCCAGGGAAGCCTCCTGGATGAACTCGAAGTCTCAGCGCGGCATCGTTTCTCGGCCCAATCCGTTGAGGCCGGATGCTATCTCACCCCCCTGACCGACCGCCAGATTCTCGCTGTGATGTACAACAATCTTGCCGGGCTGACCCATCTCAGGGGCGACTCCGCCAAAGCCCTCGATCGATACAACCGCTCTCTGGAACTGGGACCCAATAACCCCGAGGCGCTCTACAATCGCGCCCTGATTCAGCGCAACCTGAACCTCGCCCAGCCCGCCCTGCGCGATCTGAACGCCGCCATCCGCCTCGATCCCAACTTTACCCTGGCGCTTCTGGCCCGCGCGGGCCTGCTGTTTGAGGCAGGCGAAACCGAAGCCGGCCGCCAGGACCTCGCCTTGGCCCTGCGCCAGAGGCCCGAATGGCCCCAACCCCATCTGCTGGAGGGAACCCTGGCCGCCGGCGAAGGCCGCCTGGAAGACGCCAGGGCCGCCTTTGAGCGCGCACTCCAGCGCGACCCCATGAGCAAGGACGCTCACAAGGCGCTCGCCCAAGTGGAGCGCAAATTGGGCAATCATCAGAAGGCCGCTGAACACGAAGCTGCCGCGCGCTGAGGCAGATGTTACGCTTGTCCCATGACGACGCCCCGTGAAGCCTCCGCCGTTTGCGAGCTGGCCCTTGCAGCCCGCGCCATGAGCGAATTGCCCGAGCTGGCGATGGAGCAGGCCCGCCAGTTCACGGCCCGCGCCGCGGCAGCAGCTTGCGTCGTCCAGCACGGAGCCAACGGAACTCAGGTCTCAGCCCTGCGCTGGATGTTTCCTGACGGCCGCACACCGGTCATTCTGATGCCTACCAGCGTAAAGGACGCCGAGTTTCTGGCCAGTGCCGCCGTGATGCTGGCGCTGCAGGCCGGCCTGCCTTCCGTGTTCGCGGTCGAAGGAGATCTGCTCGCTGAGCTGAAAGCACCACCGCAGGCCGTGACCTTAGCGTCCGCACATCGCTTTCAAAAGCTTGACACGTCAAGTAACGGGCCGGACGCTGAGGTCCAGCGCTGGGAGAGCATCGTGCGTGGCAACGCCGACGCCCTGGCCCTGGCGCAACGTGACCTGCAGCCTGCTGGCGACGGCAAGGTGGACTGGCTCGTGATCAGCTACGGTCTCACGGCCCGTGCCGCTCAGGGGGCGGTCGAGGCCGCGCGACAGAAGGGTATTGGCGTCGATCATCTTGTGCTGCACACGCTGTCACCGCTTCCCGAGCGGCTGATTGCCTCAGCCGCCATGGGCCGGCGCTATGTCGTGGTGGCCGAGCGCAACCTGGGACAGGTGCACCGCGAAATCCAGCGGCTGTGCCCCAGCCACGCCGTGGTTTTGGTCAGCGCCCTGAGCCGGCCCGTGGAATCCGAGGCCGTGTTGGGCGCCTTGCTGAAGTTCCCGCGGTGCTGCTGATGGGCCGCCACTACTACAACGTAACGTTGATGCTTAACCGCGAACACGAGCGGCGCCGCCTGAATTCCGGGCGCCAGGCACCCGCGGTGCGTGAAGTGCTCGAGCACTTCTCCAGAAGGGCGGCCCGGGTCTATGCCTGGGTCGTCATGCCCGATCACATTCACCTGCTGTTTTCGCGCACGCGCCCCCTGAAGGACATCGCCCGTTTTGCTGGCCGGATCAAGCGCCAGGTAAACCAGCGCTTGCGGTCCCATGGCGACAGCGACCTTTCCTGGCGTGACGGCTGCATTGTCTATGAGGTCAGCGAGCAGACACTGGCGGCAGCCCGCGACTATATTCTAGCCAATCCTGTACGGGGCAAGCTGGCTTCCTCGCCGGCCGAGTACGAACTGGCGGCGTCGCCGTCGTCCCTGCCCGCCATCTGACCTGGAGACCGTCAGGTCCTGGTCTCGCCGAGGAAGGGCTTGAAGACCATCAGGTAGCCCAGTGCCGCAATGGTTTTGCCGTCCTTGATGTTGTTGGCCTTGAGCTGAATGCGCAGGTCGCGGAACGACATGGGCCGGTTGCTGATCTGCTCATCTTCGTCGAAATTGGTCTTGCTGGGTGTGAGTTCCCGCGCCATGAAAATGAACATCTTCTCGTCGAGAATGCCGGGGCTGGGAAACATCGTAAACATGTGTTCGAGTTTCCCCGCCCTGTAGCCTGTTTCTTCCTCGAGTTCCCGAGCCGCGCAGGCCATGGGGTCTTCCCCCTCGTCCAGCGTGCCCGCGGGAATCTCCAACAGCGGCTTTCTGGCTCCGATGCGCCACTGCTCCACCATGAGCACTGTGTCATTGTCCAGCAGGGGGACCACGCAGGCAGCACCGGGATGCTCAATAACCTCGCGGGCGAACTCCTTGCCCTCATCGTTCTGCAGCGTGATGCGCGCGACCTTGAAGTTGCGAGCCTTGAGCAGTTCTTCCCGGTTGAGAATGCGCATGTCAGCGTCCGATCGTTATCTCGACGCGCTCAAGGTTCACCTTCTTCAGCGAACTACCCTCCAGCGTGCCGTTCACCAAGTCCTCGGCGGCGGGCGGCATTTCGCCTCCGGACTCCACAAACACCAGCAGGTCGCGCCGCTCACCCACGGCCAGCGTGAAAACACTCCCGGATTGAGCGAGGGTCATGCGCCCGAGCGCCGTGGCGCGTTCGGCTTGGGCGACGCTGGCCAACCACAGCGCGGTGTATTCCCGGCCAGACTTGTCCCGCAGCCGCAGCGTTCCCCCGCTGAAGACCAGGGGCTCACTCTTGCTCAGGTTGCGCACCGTCAACTGGTACAGGCGGCCAGGGCGTTCGATGCCCAGGGCCTCGCGCAGCTTCTCGGAATACTTGTCGCGGTAGCCAGGCGCCTCGTCCACGTCGCGCAGTTCAAAGGCCACTTCACGTGTGCTCTCCGTGCTCTGTCCCCGCAGCACTCCCACCTTGGCCTGGGCCACGCTGGTGGGCACGTCAACGTTGGCGGCGTCGCCGCCGTTTCGGGGCAGCACCCGCGTCAGCACGTAAACCAGAAACACACTGGAGGCCGCCGCGCTCAAGATGACAAGAAAGTTGAGCATCAGGCGGGCGCGGGAAGCATCCCGTGCCGCCTCTTCGTAGGCAACATCGTTGGCCGAAGCCGGCTCAGATTCCTGCGCCTTTGGCTCTTGCTGCATGGCGGCATCATAGGGCCAAGGCTGACGCAGCGAAAGCTCACGCCGTCGCTGAGCCCGGACGCAGCGCCAGCCAGAGTTCGACCTCGCCCACCGCCAGGCCAAGCCGCCGGGCAATTTCTCTCGCGTCGTGGCCCGCGCCTGCAAGCTCAGCCGCCTGCGGCCGCCAGTCGCCTTTCTCGCGGGGCAAGACCTTCAACACCTGCGCTCCGGCATCGAGAGCGCAGCGCAACTCCTCTTCCCGCTGCGCGGCGTGCTTCAGCACGCGTTCCAGGGCCAGCAGCTTGTCGTCGGCCCGCTGCGCGGCTTCCTCCACCACGGCCGACAGGTCCCGCATGACGGAGTCCAGGCTGTAGTAGGCGGCTTCCTCACGCTGCGCCTGTTCACGTAGCAGGGCCGCCTTGCGGCGCACCTGCAGCCAGTGGCGAACGCCGGTCATGACAAGCAGCAGGGCTCCCGTCGCGGCGAGTCCCTGGGTCAGCACATCGAGGTAATCAGCCATGGGGAGACTCCTTGCGAGAGAGTGTCCGCAGGCGCACGTCGGCGTCTTCAATCAGGCGATTCAGAAGGCACATTTTCGCATCGAGGCGGGAGAACGATCGCCGCGACAACTCATCGAGGTGCTCCAGCAGCTCGCGGGCCGCCGCCAGTTGCCGCTCCTGACCGACCGTGGGCACAAAGGCCACCGTGCCCCCCGCCCGGGGCTTGTGGCGATTTACCCGCCTCAAGAGGCGCGGCAGCACTAAAGAGGCCAGAATGAGAAAGAGCCCGGCCACAACAAGGGCAAGCTGGAGGGGATGACTGCTCATCGGTATCTCCATAATAACCTCAAAACAGATAATAGAACAAATTTGCGAGCTTGCAAAACAAAAGGAGCCGCTTGTGCGGCTCCTTTTGAGAATCGGTCATGGACTACTTGGAAGCGCGAAGCTGGTCGAGCAGGTCAGCCACCGACTTATGTACGTCGCGCGGCGCGGAAACGATCAATTGCCCCTGCGCAATCGTGATCTTGGCGGTGCTGCCCCAATCTGCTTTCACGGTGCTCTCGATCATCTCCACGATATCTTCGGTCGTCGGGGGATCTTCCTTGGGGATGTCAACCTGCGGGCCACGTTGCTCGTCCTGGGCCTTGAGGCGAATCTCCGGCGCCGGGAAATCCTGGACCTTCATGGTGATGTCACGGACATCATAGGTCTTGGTGCTGACGGCCCCCTGAGCCTTCTCCTGCGTTGTGATGTACAGAACACCGTTCTTGTAACTTTTCACCAGCCCGATCTGGTCAAGCACGATGTTGAGGGCGTTGCCCAGCTTGATGTCCGCCAGTTCGAGCGTGACCTTACGATCGGCTTCCGCCACGCCCTCCAGGGCCTTCTTGTCAATGACGATCGTAATCTGGCCCTTCTTGGCGAAGTCTTTGATGACCTCGTTTACGTCCGTGTCGTCGTAATTGACGACGCTCAACGTCGTGCTCTCCAACTTGGCTTCAATCTTCTTGTAAGTGGCTTCTTCTTTCTTGACGTCGTCGGCGTACACGCCACCCGCCGAGCCAAGAAGCCCCGCGCAGAGCGCGGCCAACAGGGCAATCTTCTTCATGGAAGACTTCCTCCAAGGGGAGGAAACATCGGGGTCGCCGAACCTTCGTCCGGCCCGCCAAGTGTATCCGGCCGAGCCATGGCCGTCAAATGCCCAGCTGCGTCGAAACCGAGAAGCGCGAGCCAACTGAATCCGCGCCGCGCACGCTGCGACTTGCGGCCAATGCTCGGGACATCGGAGGCGGGGGCTATGCGATCTGTGCATTATATTGTGCGTTCAGTGCAACACTGATAACTGTTTTATAAAAGCTGTTGCTTCAGGTAACCTTGTCCGCTATGAGTGCGCTGGATACCCACAGGCGAAGAAGCAATGAAAGGAACAGTCATGCGCACGCTAGCTTGGGCTTTGATGCTTGGCTGTCTCACCGCTGCTGTCCCGGCCAATTTGTACGCCGACGAGGCGCGGATAGCCTTCTATGCAATTCCGTCGCGAGTCTATTTCGGGGAGCCGATGCTCCTGGAATTCTGGGCACAAGACCCCGACGCGCCCGGACGTCCGCTGCCAGGCTTCATCGGAAGCGATGTGTTGATCTCCGGTTTCCGGCATGACGGCGCCGCGTGGGTTCCTGCCTTTGTGCCCTTTGGAGTGGTCGTTTCGGAAAGCCTTACTACCGAGTTCGCGGTGGCATTCGAGCACCAGTCCCTGGTAAAGATCGTGGTTTCTTCGTCGATGGCCGATTCTGCGGAGCTCATCGCGGAGTGCGTCATGCCGGAGGCCGTTGCGACAAAATGCGCCGTACTTGCCACCGAGTTGAGTGACAATGTCTGCATTGTGGCGGGCAGTTCACTTTGTTTCAGCGCCCAAGTTGGGAACTACGACTTCACAGCAGGCCAGATGGTGGAGTGGCTCGACTACTCGGGTCCGGTCTACTTGCAGTACTTCGCTCCGTCCGGGCTGGGTGCATGGCAGACAACCAGTGTAGGCTTGGAGGCAGTGGCTGGACAGATAACGGTCAATGTGCACATGACCAGTGTGGCGCACGCTGGATTGCGCCTTTGGATCGATCCTCAGGATTGGGCTGATCGCAATTTCGCTGGCGCACCCCCGAGTGCTGAGAAGTGGGTTCATGTGATCGCTTCCAGTCCGGCCTATGTGTCCGTCTTGCTGAGCGATATGCAGGCAGCGGCGTCCGGGCAGAACTGGAGCATGGAGCAGCTTGCCCATGTGGCGATACTCGACATCTGGGGCAATCACTGCAACGTCGAAGATGACTCCAGCCTTACATTACAGATGGCCTGCGAGGAATCCCAGATAGACGCGATCACGGCCGCGCCGGATTTCTCGCGGCTCCCGCTGCCCGACTCAGATCCGACAGAAGGCACCTTCCCAGAACCCCAGGGATGTGGGTCTCGTTGCAGGGACGCCAGGCAACGCCGCGAAACTCATCGCACTGGTGCAGTGAACGCGGGCCTTTGCTCCATGCTTACCCCGGCGCTCGTGACCTTCGCGTTCCGCTGGCCGGCCCGGTCAAGCTATTACACGTCGTTGGGGCTGCCCGTCCATCTCAGCCTGACGCTGTCGGCCCCTGCTTCGGGTGTGGCTCACATATCCGTTTTGGGAGGCGTACTTATTCAGCCTTCGAGTGGTATCTTGGCGCTTGCGCCCGCCAGTCCTGCGCTGCTTCCGCAAGCTGGTACCGCGATCGCTGTCACGAACACGATTGACGCCAAGGCTGTGCGCACGAGCGCCAGCGTTGCCATCTATGAAGACTTGGGGAAATACGTCTCGTACAAGCCGGCGGCTGTAACTACCTGGCACCATGGCGGCGCCGTTTACAGCTACAGTGCCATACCCGACTGGTACTACCCTTCAGAACTGCCACATCGCGGCTCTCCCTCCACCGCACATAACACATACCGGGATTCCACCCACACTGGAAGCGTCCACAACGGAGAGTTGATCGATCATCTCCTTTATCAGGGAGTAAGGGAGAGAGCCTCACGGGCAGTCCGCGCCGAGGTAACGTACGACGCCACCAAACTCGGTGCCCAGCCGCTGCAAGTGACGTGGGACGTCAGTTTGGAGTATCATGTTCTGCAGTACGGCTTTCACAATTCTTTGGAGGGTGGCTACTCCCACAGCGGCGGCGCCATCGAGATGTTCATTTCGGGAAATCTGGCCAACAAGCGGATTGAGGCCAAGGCTGGAGTGGATAAAAACAATGCCCTTGCGGCAAGTTCCGTTACGGTGGGGGTGGGACCGCTCTCCATTCCTATTCCCATTCCGCAGACCACCGGCAACGACTCTGATGGAAGCAGGTCTGCACAGCCCGGCACGTTGATTTACACAGACACCGGGGCCAACACATTGTTCACTGTAGGCGTCATTTCCGGCCAGGTTCATCGTGCCAAATCCAATGGAGGCTGGTTTCAGTATGAAACCGACCATGGCATAGGATCGAACCTCACTTCCAGCCGGATTGACGTAACCATTAAGATTGGCGGAGCCCCCTCCTTCGTGTTGGGCACTATCAAGTTTGCGCCGTGAGGTCTCCCCAATGGCGATGTTGGATGCCAGCCGCGCGATAGGTCAACGGAGTTCGTGAGAATGAATGAGTCGCTTACACGCAATAAAGGCGTGCACCGCATATTCACATAACAAAGGGGGCTGAATCCGCTTACGCTTCCTGGACCCTTTGCTGTCACTTCTGTCGTTGGTGGCGAGCCCCTAAGCAGTTTGCACGGTCCCTGAATGTTCTCCCGTTACGCTGCCGTGGAAACCGGAATGTCCCTAAGACTCATCGCACTTTCGACATGCGCCATACTGGCGATCGCTGTATGCCTTTGGTGGGTGCTGCGACCGAGCATGACACACCCCCACAACGGGAACGCGTCAAACCCGGGACACGACGCCGCGTCAAATGGCGCCTTCCGGCCCATGGCGCGGCCGCCATTCAGGCCGGAGAGTCCGAGGCGAAGTATCCTGGTATCGGGGCCTTCGAAGTGGCCTGCCGAAACAAGGTGCAGGGCGTTCCTGGTCGGCTTGGTATCGCAGGCGCGCTCACCTGCTTTGCAACTCGTTCCCGCCGAAGGGGCCTGGCTCCTCGCAGAGCGTGCGGATTGGCCAGCCGATTCTGGCATGTTGCTGATCGTGGAGCACCTGGCCGCAAGCGCTGAAACTCAGGCCGGGAGTTCCTTCTTCGAGTGCTTCCTTGTCAATTTCAAGCGCGAGCCAGCTCCTAGGTTCACACTGCGGCCACCTGCGAAGTCCAGTGAACTGAGTGTGGCGGCTCTTGATGCGGAAACCCGGCAACCCATTTCCGCCGAGGTGACCCTATTTGGGGACAGGCGACTGGCCTGTACGAATCTCGCTGAGTCACTGCTCAGCGCGACAGACATGAGTGTTGTCCAATCGAAACTGAGCGCCATTCAGGTAGCGATGCTTTCCGCATCGCCCATGATAAAGATTGCCAAAGGTCCGGCGCCGCTTGTGCTGCATGGTTGTGAAACGGGATCTTCTGTAATGGTCCATGGCACGGCCGACGGCTACTCGTCAGCCAGCACAAGTTTCGAAATCACCACTGACACCGCATTCATTGCCTTGAAGGCCACCACCAGCGTGCTGCTGACCGTGGTGGACCCGCTCGACAGTCCGATCCAGCGACCCGGAACCTGCTCATTTGGTCTTTCACTTCTGACACCTGCGAGCACGACTTCACTCAAGTGGCAATCCAAGGGCGCACGCGAGTTCCTATTTGAGGACGTTCCTCAAGGTGTTGTATCGGTCGCGGCGTCCATAGGCAACCGCGCTGCCACTCGAGAGCTCACCGTGCGCCCCGGTTTCAATAAGGTCACCCTGGAATTGCCGCTGGCCGCAAGCCCGCCCTTGTTTCAGGTTTCATTCATTGACCAGCATGGAAAGCCCGTAGAAGGCTTGCGCGTCTCCGCCCAGTCCGCAGCAACAGGTCAGGGCGAGTCCCTCCGGCTCAAGGCCGGGGCCACGCAGAGCTGGTCTGCCTCGCTACTACCACCGGTACGGGTTTTCGTTTCTGATCCATGGGGCAGATTCGCTCAAAGTCCGCCCGAAGAAGGCTTGGTGCTTGTGCACGCAGAAAACACTGTGACACTGAAGTTGATGGAGACCGACATACGCCGATTTGGCTCCGTGACTCTGGAAGTCGATCCACGCTTGACCCGTGAAGTGATGATCTCGTACTGGCCTCAATGTGAGTCCTTGGTAGACACACAATCTGTCCCCCTCTTCCATGCAGGATCACAGACCCTTGCTGTTCCGAGCAACGGACTGATTGAACTTACAGAGGTTCCTTACGGCATGCTGGTGGCAAGGTCGATCGGCAAGCGTGGTGAACTGGCCCCGGCCGCAAGAATCGAAATCTGTGAGCAGGCTCTGGCACGTGAGAATCAGTCCATTCATGTCCGGTTGCAGGATGCAGACCACGCCGGAGTGGACAGGGTGATACGCCTCGTGGACGCGTCCACAGGTCAACCTCTGCCTTCCGGCTTGGAATTCATGCTTGACGATCTCGCCCATTCGCCCGCTCTGCTGCGCTTGCGTGAGGGCGGCATGCTCATCCTTTCGGGCCTAGTGCCGGGCAGGTACACGCTTTCATGTGTCACCGAGGAGTACACCGCTGAAGGAGGCAGCAGCCACTTCGAACTCGACGCGACGGGACCGGCTCAGGAGATTGCCCTGAGGGCCGTCAAGGGCGGTCTCGTTCGGGCCACGCTTCAGTTCGCTGACAACGATGTAGAATGGTTGCAGGTCGAGCCCATGGACCGGGAGTTGGGCCTGAAGCCAGTGCGATTTGAGGTAGACTCAACAGGTGCCGCATACATCACCAACATCCGC
>JABARW010000047.1:0-41872 GCA_019186845.1 Planctomycetota bacterium
GAAGGGCGATGTCGTTCCCACGGGCGATGACTATCGCGAGGGCCTGTTCGGGGTTATCAGCGTCAAGGTCAAGCAGCCGCAGTTCGAAGGCCAGACCAAGGTCCGCCTGCTCAACCGCGAAGTCGAGCAGGCCGTGGACGCTGTCGTGGCCTCCACGCTTGAGATTTACCTCGAAGAGCACCCCAAGGCCGCCGAGAAGATCTGCGAATTCGCCCTGATGGCCGCGCGCGCCCGGGAAGCCGCGAGAAAGGCACGCGAAGTGGTGCGCAAGGGCGCCCTGACTACGGGCTTTCTTGCGGGCAAACTGGCGGACTGCCAGAGCAAAGACCGCGAAGAATGCGAGCTATACATCGTCGAGGGTGACTCGGCCGGCGGCTCTGCCAAGCAGGGCCGTGACCGCGTGTACCAGGCCATCTTGCCCCTGCGCGGCAAGATCCTGAACGTGGAGAAAGCCTCGCTCACGAAGATGCTGCAGCACGAGGAAATCCAGAGTCTGATCGCTGCCATCGGCACGGGCATCGGCGCCGAAGAAGCCAGTAAGGGCGGCTTCGACATCGGCAAGCTGCGCTACGACAAGGTCGTGATCATGACCGACGCCGACGTGGACGGCAGCCACATCCGTACCCTGCTGCTCACGTTCTTCTACCGCCAGCTCAAGGATCTGATCCAGGCCGGGCACATCTACGTCGCGCAGCCGCCGCTGTACAAGGTCACGCGCAAGAAGAGTTCGGAATATGTGCGCAGCGACAAGGAGATGAAGGACACGCTCATGCGCATGGGCATCGAAGGCGCCAAGCTGCGGGTTCCCAAGGGTATGGAAATCGGCGCATCGGGCCGGGAGTTCAACGGCGCCCAGATGCGCAGCGAAATCTTTGAGCGCGTCATCCGCCTTGAGGAACTCTCTGGAAAGCTGGCCAAGAAGGGCGTCAACGCCACGCGTTTCTATGCGCAGTACAACGCCGAGCGAAAGTCGCTGCCTTCTGTCATCATCGTCAGCGAGGACCGCGCCCATTACTTCCACGACTACCAGGAGAAAGAACAGAACGACTTCATCAAGGCACGCGAGGCCGCGGGCTTTGAGGTGCTCACGCCGGCTCAGATCAGCGACCGGGAGAGCGACCTGGAGAAACCCCTCGACCGCACCCGCGTTGAAGATCGCATCGAGGTTGACGCCATCGCTGAGGAAGCTGCCAAGGTCATCGGCCAGCTGGAGGCACGGGGCTTCCCCGCCTGGACTCTCAACGGACGCGAAAACCAGCTGGAGCAATTCATGCTCAGCTTTGAGGGCGAGCCCGAAGAGCACCCCGTGGCGAGCCTGATGGCGCTGATCAATCGCGTGCGCGAGCAGGGCAAAAAGGGCCTGTCGATACAGCGCTACAAGGGTCTGGGCGAGATGAATGCCAGCGAACTCTGGGAAACCACGATGGATCCCAAGAACCGTGTGTTGCTCAAGATCACCATGGAAGACCTCGAAGAAGTGGACGAGATCTTCACGATCCTCATGGGCGACCAGGTCGAGCCGCGCCGCGAGTTCATCGAGAAGCACGCGCTCGAGGTGAAGAACCTGGACATCTGAGAGTGGCGCAGGTGTCGCACCCGCGCCGTCACTCCAAAGGCTTTTCGATCTCCGCCGCCCAGTCGCCATAGGTCTTGGCCGGCGTGAGTGAGGCCCCGATGTGGCAGGCCAGCACCAGCTTGTCGTCGTAGTCCTGGGCCTTGATTTCAATTGGCTTCCAGCCCTGGTGCCAGCTCTGGGATATCACGGTCATCATGCGGTCGCGGAAGGCCGAAAAGCGTGGGCCCTCAATGGCGCTGCTTTCAAAATCCGGCACGCAGATCAGCGTCGCGCACGGCACCTTTCCCTCCGGGTGCCTGAGCAGCATGAACTTCTTGCACTTGGTATCCAGGGCGCCGCCCGCGATGGTCCTTTCCTCCACCTGCTTGGCGGCCGTTTCGCCATCCGTGAAGATCTCCACCGGAAACTGAGGCAGATAGAACTCGTTCAGGAACACGCCGTTGTGGTTGTAGTAGGTTTTGGCCACTTTGCGCCGGCAGTTCACCTCAATCACCGGGCTGCCCCAGGTCAAGGTCACCGACATGCTGGCCTCACTCACAATTTCCGGCGTTTCCTTGTTGGACTTGACGGCAAAGGGCACGCAGGTGGCCTTGAGCACCCGCTGAAAGGGATTGGGCTCCAGTATCTCGACCTTTTCCGGCAGCCCGAAATAAACGTTCATCAACTGCGGGTGTGTCCCGCCGCCGGACTTGACCAGCTCTTCAAGCTCCGGGGCATACTTCGGATCGTCAATACAGCCCACCGCGCTGCCCAGCGGATTACAGCGGAACTTGTAACCTCCGCTCAGGCTGGTCACCTCCAGCTCCGTGCGCAACTCCGAGTTGCGCATCACCCTCGCCCGCAGCAGACCGTTTTCAACCTGGCCGCCCGCGCTCTTGAACTTCTTCTTGCCGACCTCCAGCTCCAGATCGTCCTTGATCGGCTTGGAAACCCACTTCGGCGGCTTGACCTTGGGCTCTTCCGACAGAAGTCTGTACTTACGCGTTTCACCGGCCTTGAAGCCGTCAATGAACAGCAGCTTCTTCGCGGCCATGTCGTGGTGGCAGGCCAGTTCCTTGCCGTCGGGCCCCAGCAGCCGCGCCTTACCCGTGTGGCTCACAGCCCGATGAACAAGCGAGGGCGCCCGGTCAAAGGTGAGGTGGTTCGTGACCTCAAACTCCAGAGCGGCGGGCTTGTCCGCCATCGCCATGAGCGGAAACAGCGCCAGAAGAATGGCTGCAGGAAGAGTGCGCATGGCCCCATTCTAGCGGCCCCGCACGCCGGGCGACATCAGTCGCTTTACTTCAGCGCGGCCTGAGCGGCAGCCAGCCTCGCGATTGGCAGGCGGTAAGGCGAGCAACTCACGTAGTCAAAGCCCAGCTCATGGCAGAGCGCGATGCTCTCAGGGTCGCCGCCATGCTCGCCGCAGATGCCTATCTTCAAGCCGGGCCGCGCGGCGCGGCCAAGTTCTTTGCCCATCTTCATCAGCTTGCCGACGCCGTCACGGTCGATGGTGGCGAAAGGATCCACGGGGTAGATGCCGCGCGTCACGTATTCGACGAGGAACCCGCCTTCGGCGTCGTCGCGCGAAACGCCCAGAGTCATTTGGGTAAGGTCGTTGGTGCCGAAGCTGAAGAATTCCGCCTGCTCGGCCACTTTGTCCGCCGTGAGGGCGGCGCGCGGCACTTCAATCATGGTGCCGATGGGAATCTCGATGCACAGGCCCTGCTCGTCCTGAACGCGCTTGATGGCCGCAACGCACAGATCGCGCATCAACCGCAACTCCTCGACATGCCCCACCAGGGGAATCATGAGTTCCGGCAGGGCCTTGATGCCGTGCCGCACTGCCTCAAGTGCGGCCGCGGCAATGGCACGCGCCTGCATCTCGTAAACCTCGGGAAAGAGCAGTCCGAGGCGGCAGCCGCGAAGGCCCAGCATGGGGTTGGACTCGTGCAGGCGCGACACAGCAGCCTGGATTTCCTCCACTTGTACGCCGATCTCCTCGGCGACGCGTTCCTGGGTGCGTGCATCCAGCGGGAGGAACTCGTGCAGCGGCGGATCCAGCAGCCGGATAGTGACAGGCAGGCCGTCCATGGCCTTGAACAGGCCAAAGAAGTCTTCGCGCTGCATGGGCTCGAGTTTGGCGAGTGCGCGGCGCCGCCCCTCGACGCTCTTGGCCAGGATCATTTCACGCATCTTGTTGATGCGCCCCTCGTCAAAAAACATGTGCTCGGTGCGGCACAGGCCGATGCCCTGGGCACCAAACTCGCGGGCCTTGCGCGCGTCCGCCGGCGTGTCGGCGTTGGCGCGAACCTTGAGGGTGCGGGCGTCATCAGCCCAGTGCATGATGGTCGCGAAATCTTCGTCGAGCCGGGGCTGCACGCGGGGCACCTCGCCCAGCATCACTTTGCCCGTCCCGCCATCGATCGAAATGATGTCGCCCGAGCGCACAATCTGGCCCCGCACCGAGAAGAACTGGTGCGGCTCGTCAATCTCAATGGCCCCGCAGCCGGAAACGCACACCTTACCCATCTGGCGCGCGACGACGGCGGCGTGCGACGTGCGCCCGCCGCGCGCCGTCAAAAATCCCTCGCTCAAGGCCATGCCGCGGATGTCGTCGGCGCTGGTTTCGTGCCGCACGAGGATGACTTTCTCGCCCTGCACCGCGCGCTCCTCGGCTTCCTTGCTGGAAAACACGACGCGGCCCACGGCGGCGCCGGGTGAAGCGGGCACGCCTTCGGCCAGCACGGCTGCTTTGTGTCTGGGATCAAACGTCGGGTGCAAGAGCTGGTTGAGACTTGACGCGTCAATCTTCAGCAGGGCCTCCTCGCGCGTGAGCAGCTTCTCGTTTACGAGGTCGATGGCGATCTTCAGGGCCGCCTTGGCCGTGCGCTTTCCGTTGCGGCACTGCAGCAGATACAGTTTTCCACTCTGGATCGTGAACTCGATGTCCTGCATGTCGCGCTGGTGTCTTTCCAGCAGGTCGCGCACTTTGAACAGTTCGGCGTGCACCTGGGGCAGGGCAGCTTTGAGCGCGTCGAGGTGAAGCGGCGTGCGGATGCCCGCCACGACGTCTTCGCCCTGGGCCTTGAAAAGCACATCGCAGAAAAAAGTGTTCTCGCCGGTACTCGGGTCGCGCGTGAAGCCCACGCCCGTGGCTGAGTTGTCGTCAAGGTTGCCAAACACCATCGCCTGCACGTTCACCGCTGTGCCCCTGAGGCCGACTACGCGATTGAGGCGCCGATACTCAATGGCACGCGGGTTGTTCCAGGAGCGGAACACGGCTTCGATCGCCGTTTCAAGCTGCTGCCACGGATCCTGCGGGAAGTCTTCTCCCGTAGCCGCGCGATAGACGCGCAGCAGTTTCTCACACAGCCCCTGCAAGTCCTCAGCCGTGGCGTCGGTATCCTGTTTGTAGCCGCGCGCCTTCTTGAGAGCCTCGAACTCGTGCTCAAAGCGTTTGCGATCGGCGTGCATGACGACGTCGCCGTACATCGTGATGAATCGCCGGTAGCTGTCGTAGACAAATCGCGTGTTGCCGGTTTCCTTGATGAGCGCGGCGACTGTCTGCTCGTTGAGGCCCAGATTGAGCACGGTGTCCATCATGCCGGGCATGCTCGCTGCTGCGCCGCTGCGAATACTGACGAGCAGCGCCTTGGGGCCCTTGCCGAAGGTCCGGCCGAGAGACTTCTCGATGAACGCGATGCTCTTGCGCGTTTCGTCTTCAAGGCCGGCAGGCATCTTGTTGCCACCCCTGAAAAACGCGTCGCACATTTCGGTCGTGATGGTGAATCCGGGCGGCACGGGCAGGCCAATGGCCGCCATTTCGGCGAGGTTGGCGCCCTTGCCGCCGAGCAGGTCCTTCATCTTCGCGTTGCCGTCGGCTTTGCCGTCGCCGAAGAGATAGATGCGCTTTTGCGGCGCGGCGGGCTGGCGAGACGATCTGGCAGCGGCGCGGCGTGACGAAGAGGGCATGGGGCACTCCGAAGAGCGGGGGCGCAGCATGCTGCGCCCCCTCACGGCGAGTCTATTTCGCCATTCGACGCAGGACGGCGTGCAGAATCCCGCCGTTTCGGTAGTAGTCCACCTCGACGGGCGTATTGATTCGGCAGTTTGTATTAAACCTGATTTCCTTGCCGTCCGCCTTGCGCGCGACGACCGCAATTTTCTGGCGCGGCTGCACGCTGTCGTCGATGGCGATGTCGAAGGTTTCCGTGCCGTCCAGACCAAGCTTGGCCGGGTCCTGCCCCTCTTCAAACGTGAGGGGCAGCACGCCCATGCCGATGAGGTTGCTGCGGTGAATGCGCTCGAAGCTCACAGCGATGACGGCCTTCACGCCCAGCAGCAGCGTGCCCTTGGCCGCCCAGTCACGGCTTGAACCCATGCCGTAGTCTTTGCCCGCCAGCACCACCAGCGGGATGTTGCGGGCCCGGTAGTTCACGCTCGCGTCGTAGACGTACTTCACTTTCCCGTCTGTATAGTCCGTCGTCCACCCGCCTTCGGTTCCGGGGGCGAGCTGGTTCTTGATGCGCTTGTTGGCGAAAGTGCCACGCATCATCACCTCGTGGTTGCCGCGGCGCGAACCGTAGCTGTTGAAGTCAGCCTTTGTGACGCCCAGGCTCTTGAGGTACTGGCCGGCAGGCGTCTTCTCTTCGATGTCGCCAGCGGGGCTGATGTGGTCCGTCGTCACGCTGTCGCCCAGCTTGAGCAGGCAGCGTGCGCCCTTGATGGGCGAGATCGTGCCGGGGTCCTTGCCCATGCCGACAAAGTAGGGCGGGTGCTGGATGTAGGTACTCTTGGAGTCCCAGGCGTAGTTGTCGCCCCTGGTTGCCTTGATGGCTTTCCATTCCGGGGAGCCGCCAAACACCTCGGCATAAATGCGCAGGAACTGCTCGCGCGAGATGTTCGCGCCCACGGACTTGCTGATCTCGGCCTGCGTGGGCCAGATGTCCTTGAGATAGACCGCTTTGCCATCCTTGCCCTTGCCCAGAGGCTCCTGAGTCAGGTCAATGTCCACGGTGCCGGCCAGGGCGTAGGCCACGACCAGCAACGGGCTGGCAAGGTAGTTCGCGCGAACTTCCGGGTGGACGCGGCCTTCAAAGTTGCGGTTGCCAGAAAGCACGCTGGCCACCACCAGGTCGTTGCTTGCGATATCTTTGCTCACGGCCTCCGGCAGGGGCCCGGAATTGCCGATGCAGGTCGTGCAGCCGTACCCGACCACGTGGAAACCCAGGGCCTCCAGGTCTCCCATCACGCCGGCCTTGTTCAAATATTCGGTCACGACGCGAGAGCCGGGCGCAAGCGAAGTCTTCACCCAGGGCTTGCGCGCAAGCCCCTTCTGGACGGCGTTGCGCGCCAGCAGGCCCGCACCGATCAGCACGTAGGGGTTGCTCGTGTTCGTGCAACTGGTAATGGCGGCAATCACCACGCTGCCGTCCTGGGCGCCGGTCTGGGTTTTGACGGTAGTGGCGGGCTTTGCGGCCCGAGCCGTAGCGTAGTACTTCTGCCAGCCGGCCTTCATGGCACCCAGAGCCACGCGGTCCTGCGGGCGCGCCGGCCCGGCCAACGCGGCTTCGATCGTCGAAAGGTCGAGTTCCAATTCGCTGCTGTAGGTGATCTTGCGCTTATCGTCGCGCCAGAGCCCCTGAGCTTTGCAGTAGGCCTCAACGGTGCCAATGAGTTTTTCGTCGCGTCCCGAAAGGCGCAGGTACTCCAGCGTGTGCTCATCCACGGGGAAGAAGCCGCAGGTCGCCCCGTACTCCGGCGCCATGTTGGCCACGGTCGCGCGGGTGGCCAAGGGCATGTCCGCCAGGCCGGGCCCGTAGAACTCGACAAACTTGTCTACCACGCCGTGCTTGCGCAGCATTTCCGTCACGCGCAATACCAGATCTGTCGCGGTTGCGCCCCCGGGCAGTTTGCCCGTGAACTTGAAGCCGACGACCTCGGGGATGAGCATTGCTGTAGGCTGGCCCAGCATCACGGCTTCTGCCTCGATGCCGCCAACACCCCAGCCCAGGACGCCCAGGCCGTTGATCATGGTGGTGTGGGAGTCGGTGCCAACGCAGGAATCAGGATAGAGCACTCCCTCGCGCTCCCATACGACGCGCGCCAGATACTCGAGATTCACCTGATGCACGATGCCCGTGGCCGGCGGCACAGCCCGGAAATTGTTCAGAGACTGCTGGCCCCACTTGAGAAACTCGTATCGCTCGCGGTTGCGCTCGAACTCCAGCCGGCTGTTCTCCTTCTCGGCGTTGGCGCTGCCAAAGGCGTCCACCTGCACACTGTGGTCGATCACCAGGTCGCAGGGCACGAGCGGATTGACCTTCCTGGGGTCGCCGCCGAGCTTCTTCATGGCGTCGCGCATGGCCGCGAGGTCCACCACGCAGGGCACGCCCGTAAAGTCCTGCAACACGACGCGGCCCGGCATGAACGCAATCTCGTTCTCGCCGACCTTTCTGGCGTCATAGGCGCACAGAGCCTTGAGGTGCTCCTGGGTGTAAACACGGCCATCGTAATTGCGCAGCGAGGCTTCGAGCAGGATTTTGATCGTGTAAGGAAGGTTGTCGATGTTGCCCAACTCGCGCAGCGCATCGAGCTTGTAAATCGTGCGCTTGCCCAGGGGCGTATCGATGGTCGTCTTGGCCTTCGCGGCGTAGTCAGTCATGGCGGCTCCGGTGGCGCGGTCGCGTGGTCCCGAAATTCGCGCGCATGTTAGCCGCGCCCAGCCGCGATGAAAGCAGTTTTGCGAAGCGGTCCTGACTCATGTCTCCCGCTCTCGACACCCTGCGCGCATCGGCTCAGGTCCGGCGTTTTCCCCGCGCCAAGGGCGCCGTCGCACCCGCCCGTTACAGAATGAAGAGCCGCGGAAGTGCCCAGGGCCCTTGTCGTCGCCCAGCACCCTGAAGAACACGATGCCGCGTGCGCTGACCTGGTCGTCAATCAGGTCGTTGACATGCCAGGGCGCGCCGTCGGGACACGCGCTTAGCTCCGAGCTGGCCTTTGGCTTACCATACGAAGAACCCGGGGTCGCCCCCTCTGCCCCTGAGTTGTCATACGACTGCGCAAATCCAACAGAACCAACGCCCAATTCACTCGCGAAAAAGCCGCCGCACTTCAGCATTCAGTGAAGCTTGCGCTGTCGCCGCGAGGGCGTAAGCTTCACGAAACCAATAAGCGGGGGCGGCGATGAGCGCGGATCAATCACTCCCGGCCCCGGCCGGCGTTGAGGACCAATCCGACGACGCCTCTATCCGCGAGCGCCTCAACTCTCTGCTCTCCGAACACTCCCAGAGCGAGATCGCACGCAAGACCGGCTCCCTCGTTGCCAGTGTCAATCGCTACGTCCATGGCGCGCGCATTCCCGCCGCGTTCTGTGCCGCCTTGGTACGCGGGCTCAACGTAAACCCCTCGTGGCTGCTGGTGGGCGAGGGCGCGCCCAGCCTGGCCGATGTTCCGGCGGACACCGCCAAGCTGGGCGGCAACCTGCTGGCGCTGGTCGAAGCCATGAGCGCCGTAGCGCGCATGAGGCTGGGCTCCTTGACGGGCAAGCACCACCTGAAGGTACTGCGAGAACTCAATGACGCGCTGGTGGCCCACGAGCGTCTGCGCGAGAAACTGAACGAGCAAAGCCGCCCCCTTTTCGCTGAGATGCTCAGGGATCTCCAGGCCGCGCTGGACAAACGCGACCTGGCCCGCGCCGGCGAACTACGCAAGGCCGTAGAGCAGCTGTCACGGCTGTGCGACGATGAGGATCTCGAGCGCGATTTTTATCGTGTGCAGGCCTATCATGAGTTTCAGCTCAAGAACTCGTCACGCTTCCTGCAGCTCCAGCGCAAGCTGTTCCTGCGCTCGCTGCCCAACGACAACCTGTTTGATGAGCGCGCCTGCGATGAGGCACGCCGCCTCGTGGTCGCGCTGGTGCAGATGAACCGTCTGCACGAAGCGCTTCGGGTGTGCCGCGCCACGCGCAACCTGGCGGGCAAGGCGGGGCGCCGCTGGGCGGCATTCGCGCGCCTGGAAAACACCCACGGCGTGATCCTGGTCGAACTGGGGCACCTCTACAAAGGCATGGCCCTGGTGCAGCGGAGTCTGCCGCGCCTGACCGGCATGTACCGCAAGGTCAGCGAGGCGGCACTGGCCAAACAGATGCTCTGGGCGGGGCTGGTGCGCCTGGAGGACGCCATGGCCATGAGCGAGCGCAACGACGCCAAGGCCGAGCACTTCCTTCAGACGGCCTGCTGGCTGTCCGAGCCCCGGCTGCTGGAGGCGACCCTGGCTTATGCCGAGGCGCGCGACGTGGAGCCGGTGTGGCGCGACGGGTTCTTCCCGCGTTATGCGCGCAGCCTGTTGAAACAGTTGACCCACCCCGGCAGCGAAGAGGCGGCAGCCTTTGAAGCCGCCATGCAGGCCAGCCCCAAAACCGCTCCCCGCGACGAAGGTGACTGGGTGCGGCTGGGCGCAAGCGTGGCCCACCTGTATCTCGCCGCGGGCCTGCGTGAGCACGCCCTGGCTCAGACGCTGGAGGTCGATCGCCGCCTGAAGTCTATGGATCCGGAGGTCAATCCCGAGCCCCTGGCGGCGGCCACGCACTATCGCTGCGTGCTGGCGCTCATGAGCTCGCCGACCGATGCCCGGCAGAAAGGGATGATCCAGCAGGCGCGCCGCTTCTTTACGCGCTACATCCGGGGCGGCTACGCCATTTTGGAATCAGCCTTGAAGTCCTGAGCCGGTTGTGCGCCGGAAACGAAACCGGCGGCCTTCCGGCCGCCGGTCTGTCGTTCTCTGGAATGCGCTTCAGGCGTTCTCGCCGCCCGCAGGCTCACTCCCCTTGGCCAACAGGGTGATCTCTTCAACCTTGGCTTTGGTCATGACTATGAGCTCGTCGAGCTTCTTCTTGCGTTCATCATAGAAGTCGCCGGCGGAAACACGGGCGTTCTCCAGTGCGCGCAGGGCGTTGTGCCAGTGCTGCTCGAACATGCCGAGGTCCGGAGCGCCGGTCTTGAGCAGGTGCTTCTCCATCATGTGCTTGGGCACCTTGCGCACGTCGCTGACAAGGCCGACGTAGCTCGCCAGCTTGATGATATAGAAGCTGGTGTCGATCTCCCACCACTTGAAGCCCTGGTTGGCGCTGGCCATGTAGTGGTGGTGGTTGTTGTGCCAACCCTCGCCGCCAGCCAGCAGCGCCAGAATCCAGTTGTTGCGGCTGGTTTCACGGGTAGCAAAGCGGCGGGTGCCAAACACGTGGGCCAGAGAGTTGATCATGAACGTCACGTGATAGAGGAACACCGTCGAGCCGAAGAAGCCAAACAACAGCGCGGCCCAGGCGGAAGTCCAGCCGCCCAGCGCATAGCCAAAGAAGAAGGTGGCCACGCCCAGCGAAATCGGCGGAAGCAGGTGGAACTTGTTGATGAAACGAAGCTCGGGGAACTTGGCGAAGTCCGGAATCAGTTCAAAGGGCGTCTTGTCGTACTTGCGGCAGAGAATCCAGCCGCAGTGGCTCCACCAGAAGCCGCGCTGCACGGGCGAGTGAATGTCTTCGGGCTGGTCGGAGTATTTGTGGTGGTGGCGATGATGGCCGGCCCACCAGAGGGCGCCCTTCTGGGCGGCAGCACCGCCGATGTAGGCGATGATGAACTGCATGACGCGGCTGGTGCGATAGGAGCGGTGGGCGAAGTAGCGGTGGTAGCCCGCCGTCAGGGCGGTCATGCGCACATAGAAAAGCACGAAGAAGATCAGCGCGTCCCACCAGCGCAGGCCCGTGAAGAAGGCCGCGAAAGGCAGCAGGTGCATGATCATGAAAGGAATACTGGATGCCCAGCTGATGCGTTCTTCCCGGGCGGCAGGCGCTGCTTCACTCATGGGTGTCTTGCCTTGATAGCTTGATGGCCGCGTTCCTTGCGGCTTGGAAACTCCAGACCTAAAGGGGTGATGCCAGTGTAGTAAGACAAGGCGCGGGTTCAAACGACATCGCTGTCCTTATTTGTAACGGGAGCCCCAGGGTCACTTCAGCTCGACCCCCTTGGGTCCCGCGGGCGCGTTGCCGGCGGGTTCTGGCGCGTCTTTGGGGGTGTATTCGAATTCGGCGGTCCGAGCGTCGAGCATCACGACAGGAGCGTCGGCTGACTGCATGGGTGTCGCGCGGAACTTGCCATCGGCCAGTTGACCCTTATCGTCGAACTTCAGCCGGAAAAACGTGTAGCTCAGTTCCGAATAATACTCGCCGGGTTTGATGTCCGCTGGACCCCCGCCAAAGCCTGAAAGGTCATCGAGCATTTCCGGCGCTGCTTTGTGCCTGGCGTAGTACTTGAGCGCAGCCTCACGCATGAGGCTCAGGTTGGCCTCGGCCTCTTTGGCCCGTTCGCGCAGTTGTCTTTCGCCAGCCATGGCCGGGGGGTCGGCCTTGGTACAGCAGGCCAGCAGTAGAGCAACACTGACAAGCAGCAAAAGTCTCATGTGGTCACCCGCCGACCGAGCAAGAAAACAGCCATTCGCGGGACTAGCCTAACCTGCCCGCGTGTTTGGGCAAACGTATGCTGGCTTGGCGGGTTCAGGGAAAGCGGCCTGATGATCGTTCAAATCACAGATGTATGGCGCCAGTATCGCATGGGCGGGGCCGAGCCCGTGGCGGCATTGCGGGGCGCTACGCTGGCCATTGAGGCGGGGGAGTTCACCTGCCTGCTGGGCAAGAGCGGGTCGGGCAAAAGCACGCTGATGAATCTCATCGGCGGACTGGACCGGCCAACCAAGGGCAGCATCGAAGTGGACGGAATCGAGCTGAGCCGCATGAGCGCGCGGGAACTCTCGCTTTATCGGCGCGAGAAAATCGGCTTTGTCTTCCAGAGCTTCAACCTTGTGGGAAGCATGCGTGCGTGGGAGAACGTCTCGCTTCCGCTGGTGTTTGCGGGCGTGCCGCGCGCAGAGCGCAAGAGGCGCGCCGATGAAATGCTCGAGCGCGTGGGTCTGGCGCGCCGCGCCGACCACCGGCCCACCCAGCTTTCGGGCGGCGAACAGCAGCGTGTGGCCTTTGCGCGCGCGCTGATCAGCCACCCCAGAATTCTGCTGGGAGACGAGCCCACCGGAAACCTCGACAGCGCGACCAGCGAGCAGATTATGGCCCTGATGGTTGAGGAGAACCGGCGCGGCACCACCATTGTCATGGTTACACACGACCCCGACCTGGCCGAGCGCTATGCCAGCCGCATCGTGCGCATGGCCGATGGGGCGGTAGTCGGCGACACCCGCCGTGAAAAACTGTTCGCCACAGAGGCCACGGAGAAAGGCACTGAAGCCGCAAGCCAACGCGGTTGATCGCAGGGTCGAGTCATTCTTCTCTGCATTCTCCGTGTGCTCTGTGGTGAGAACTCATGAGCTGGATTGCCATGATCGGTTTGGCCCTCGGCGGTTTGCTCCGCAAGAAGGGCCGCAATACGCTGACCATGCTGGGCGTGTTCATCGGCGTGTTTGCGCTGACCATGATCATTTCCCTGGGCCAGGGACTCATGGCGGTCATCACAGGGACCGTAAGCGGCGATGACAACCTGCGCCAGATTTCCCTGCTGCCCGGCTTTGGCATCAAGCAGAACGACAAGCCCGAGGAAATCGTCATTGAGGGCGACATGAGCGAGCGCCGCCGCGAGCGCCTGCGCCGGGCGGCCATTGCGCGATCCCAGTTGCGGCAGACCGCCAGCGGACAAAGCCTGCGCCTGACCGAGGAGTCCCTGGACGAACTCCGCAAGCTGGAACACGTGCAGTCCATCAAGCCCTTGATCCTGCGCCGCTATCAGGTCGACTTTGAGGGGCACCATAGCGACGGCACCCAGACGTTCGGGATCGACTATGCCCGCCGCCATCCTGAAAGCCGCGTCATTGCCGGCCGCTACCCTTCATCGAATGAAGCGGACGAAGTGCTGGTTCATGAGTATCTGCTCTACACGTGGGGCTATGTCACGGAAGAGCAGGCCGCAGGCGTGGTGGGCAAGACTCTGGTGATTTCGTCCGTGAAGGGCGCCGGCGAAGACAACCCCATGCCGATGCCCGAGATGTCTCCCCAGGACCTTCAGGCACTGTTTCGCGACCTCAAGCTAAGCGAAGCGGAACTCGCCGCCGTCGCCACACTGTCCAAGCGGCTGCCGGAGATTCTGGCCAAGCTGCGGGGCGGCGAGCAGCGGCGCGGCATCGCCATCAGGCGCGAACTGAAGATCGTAGGCGTGCTGCGTGAGCCCGAAGCCGGTGACCGTTTCAACCTGCTTGAAGACGGCCAGAGCACACAGGCCGATCTGTTCTTCGCCGAGGGGCTGGCGGACAGACTTCTGCGCGAGGCCGCGGGCAGCGGCGACGTGGTCTACCAGCGCGCGCTGGTCATGGTCGATGATCCCTCCCACGCCGAAGCCGTCGAGCAGAAACTGCGCGACAAGGGCTACACGGCGTTCTCCGTGGCCACGGTGCTCAAGCGCCTGGAATCCTCTCTGACCGTGGTGACCGTCATTCTGAGCTTCCTGACAGGCATTGCCTTGATTGTGGCCACTCTCGGCATCGTCAACACCATGATCACCAGCGTGATCGAGCGAACACGCGAGATCGGCGTCTGGAAGGCCGTGGGTGCGACCAACACGCAGGTCCAGATCGTGTTCCTCATCGAGAGCGCGCTGATCGGCCTTGGCGGCGGCCTGCTGGGCCTTGGCGTGGCGGCGCTGGCCATGCTTCCCGGAGACATCATCGCGCGCAATCTCATCGCCCAGCGCACGAGCTTCCCCTATGAGGGAGCCGTCTTCATCCTGCCGCTTTGGCTTCAGGTCACCGGCCCGGTCCTGGGCACACTGGTGGCCATCCTGGCCGCCATTTACCCGGCGCGACGTGCCAGCCGCGTCGATCCCGTCACGGCCTTGCGCCACGACTGACGTCCAGCGCTGCCCCGACCGTTGAAGCAGCATCGGCCAATCTCAGCGGCGCTATTGCGACTGGGCTTCACCCGTTTTGGGGCGCAATCGGGGTTTGGGCAGAGGGACCGCCGCAGGATTGAGGGTGGGACTGTCCGTGGCCACACTGCGCTGCGCCACGGGCTTCTGGAGTTTCACCGTGTGCCGCTTGGGACGCGAAGGCGGGGGCGCCGTGCGGCTGGCCCATTCCTCGGCTTCCTCCAGCTTCTCCACCATGTGAAACCAGCCGTCGAGCGTGAGCATGTCAAAGGTGACCCGGACTTTGGGGCGCGGCCGCACAATCACAATGCCCCCCTGCCTTTCCTTCAGGCCGCCGGCGATCTCCGTGATGTGGTTGATGCCGGCGGCGCTGACGAAGGGCACCAGATCGAGGTCGAGATAGGCCCAGCGCAGGCCGCGCGGCAGGAGTTCGTTACAAACCTTGTGCAGGCGTGCAGCGAGGTGCTCATCCAGGTTGCCCTGGAGCACAATGAAAACCGAGCCCGCCGCCTTGGCACGGGTCACGGAGAGTATGGTGTCTTTGCCGATGTCGGTCACCAAGCGGCATGATACGAATTGCCGCCGCACCCGAACGAAAAACGAGGCAACGACAAGGCCCCACGAGACTCGCCTGCTCTTAGACATTGCCGGCGCGAAACCCTCTTACCCACTGCATACATGTCGCATTTCGTGTACACTTATAGTCAACTG
This sequence comes from Planctomycetota bacterium, assembly GCA_019186845.1. Lineage (GTDB taxonomy): Bacteria > Planctomycetota > UBA8742 > UBA2392 > UBA2392 > UBA2392. Next base: position 15,184 of record JABARW010000047.1, read on the forward strand.
CCTGAACCTATGGACAAAAGTGCCTGAATGGTTGTGGCTGCAATCGTATTTTGATCAATTGGCATTTTGTGCAGCACATGGGCAGATAGGAGATCACAAATGCGGTTAGTCCGATGCCTGCTTCAATCGGCCATTGCCTTGGCTGTTGCTGCGATCTGGTCAACCTTGGCGCATGGCTGGATCACAAACACTCCCCTTCAAGGGCCATGGGGCGACGCAGGATTTAACGGTGACAACGGCAGCCTTCAAGTGACCTATGGTCTTGGGGACGATACTTGGGCAAATGCGCTGGGTCAGTTGAATGCGTACAACGCGAAGAAGGAACACGAAATTGCCGGCGGAATTGGAGACATGAACTGAGTCACGGGCTCAATTGAATCAAGTCAGCCTCTATGGGTCATGACAGCTTCCGCAAGAGCGTTTGCACAGGTGTCAGGTTCGCAACTGGCGGGTTTTGGCGGGCACATGCAGGTCAGGGCCGATGCTAGTTTGATTATGGACGGTACGTGGAGCCGTTGGACGGGCAGCAGTGTTGAGCTCAATCAAGTGCTTGATCCTGACGCGCCCGTCGAGTTCTACGGCCTGGACCTGGGCACGGACGCTTCAGGTCAGCAGCGTATTATGGAAGTGGGTGGTGAGCGAAGGGGCTTCGCTGACTACCCGCAGGTCCGTATCCTCTTGAAGCCGTGCCAAGCAGACTGGAACGGTGCGGCGACCCAGCAGGATATCAGCTTTGCCTATTCCACGGGTAGCGGATGCGACCTCAAGTTTCAGTTCGCCACGACCGACCCCTACCCCTTCATGAACGCCGCTGCCAAGCAAACGGACGCAGGCAACCCGGACTGCGCACCTTGGGCCGTGCATGTGATGGCCTTCGACGGCTCGACCTTGGTGGAAAGCAGAGTGTTCAGGTAGCCGATGCGAACGCGACGCAACACAGCGGTTTGGATAACCTTGCTGGCGCTCCTGGCAGTCGGGGTTGTCGGGCTTTGGCGCTTGGAACAAGAGCGCCCGCGTCACCGCTGCGGTAACAGCTCCGTAGAAGACTCCAATGGCCGCACTGACCATAGACCCGGCACGTCTGCTTCAAGCCAGGAGCCGGGGCCGGCGTGCAAGGGGCAAGGCGGCCAACGCCCGGAGGCGCAGCAGCCTCCACCCCAAGCCAGCGCGACCATCCGGATTATCGGGCCCAGTGGAGAATCCCTTCGCAGTCTGCGCTGTCGGTGGCTGTGTCCGGCGGCATCCGGCGATCGCGAAGCGGAAACAGCCACTGACGATGAAGGACGCTTCGCGCTGCCGGTGAAGGGACCCGGTCGTTTGACACTGGAATCACTCAGCCCGGACTGGTGGCTGCCTCGCGAACACCTCATCTCGCCCGGCCATGAGTTGACGATTCGCGCCCGGGAAGCCCTGTCTTTTCGCCTCATGGTACTTCTCGAAGACGGCGTCGCCTTCAAGGGAGGCATCACCGTCAGTTCCCATGACCAGGCCGGCGAATTGCTTTACCGCCGGATGTTTCACTCCAACGGACAGGACGCCGTCTCGGTGCAGAGCCTGCCCAAAGGCGCCAACCTTGAGGTATTCGCCCATGCCACCGTGCTGGGATATCCGGCCCAGAGCGTCACGGTTGAGGCGTCCACCATCGTGCGGGATCAGACCGTCATCGTCACACTGCGCAAAGACCCCGGCAACCAGAACGGAGCCGTGGAGATCGACTTCAATGGCTATCCCCCGAAGGGGCAGCGCATCGCCATCACCGCCAAAGGTCAGAACTTGGAAGTCGACGGAGGCAGCCACGGGAGTCGCACCGGCGCCATCTGGCGTTCCGGCCCCATTGCGCCGGGGGAGTACGTGTTGCGCATCATCGGCGACACGCTGTGGGAATCCGAACCATTCATAGTCGAAGCTCAACGGGCGACTCGCCTGACGCCCGACCCCTATCAGCCCGCCACCGTGACCGCCACCATCGTCAATGAACAGGGTCACCCCATCAGCGTTCCCGGTGCCAAACGCGGCGCCGTGCTTTCCCGATTTGATCAAAGCTGCCTGCCGGATTGGATCAGCGCGTCCGACCAGCCGGGCATGCTCGCGCTGGCCGACGCAGGGGGGCGTGCCAGGCTGACCGGTGTCAGGCCGGGGCTGCGGCGATTTGTGGTGGATGCCCCGCATCACGAACCCTGTTACTTCGAGCTGGTGCTCATGCCCGGGGAGACTCGTGATCTGGGCCTGGTCAAGCTCAGGCCGGCCGCGGGCAAGATCATCGTCAGGTTGACGGGTATGCGCGAAGGCATGACCTACATAGTCCACGTCGGTCAGCCGCGCGGCGCCGCCGTCCGCATGGAATTGTCCGTCACCACGCGCGAGGTGGTGTTCGAGCGCCTCCCGCTGCGAACGTACCTCGTTGCTGTCGCGCCGGGCGAATCCGGCGGCCGGCCTGTTTCCGCGCAGGCGGCCTTGACCGAATTGGAGTCCGAGGCCGTGGTCGAGTTCGACGTGTCCGGCCTTGAGCCCGCAAAGCGCCGTTGAATGGGACCTGAGGCGGAGCGTCAGGGTTTGAACAGGTGGTCGCGGTAGTACTTGAGTTCCGCCAGGCTCTCGCGGATGTCGCTCACGGCCGTGTGTTCCTTCTTCTTCTCGAACTTCGGCAAGTTCGGGTACCAGGCATTGGCCAGCACCTTCAGCGACGACACATCCACCTGGCGATAGTGCAGGTAGGCGTCCAGGCGCGGCATGTATCGGGCCAGGAAGCGGCGGTCCTGGTGAATGGAGTTGCCGGCCATCACCGCTTCACGGGGTTTGGCGTACTTCATGACGATGTCCAGCACGGCCTGCTCGGCCTGATCCAGGGTAACAGAGGACTCCTGCACGCGCCGCAGCAGGCCGCTTCGTGTGTGCATGTCCCGCACGAAGTCGTTCATTCCGGCGAGGGCCTCGGGCGGCTGTTGTACTGCCGCGCCATACTCGGCCAGGGGCTTCAGGTCGTCGCCCGTGACGATGCAGCCCACTTCAAGAATGACGCAACTGTCAACGTCCAGTCCCGTCATTTCCAGGTCCACCCACACCATCTTCAAGTCGCCCATGGCAATGTTCTAGCCAGCCGGCCGCCTCACAGGTAGGGCTTGGCGCTCTGGGCCTCTATTCATTGAGCGCGACCTGAGGCAGCAGGGTGGCGCCGATGATGCCCGCGTCGTTGCCCAGCGCGCTGACCAGCAGCTTCACCTGCGCCAGGGGCGGGGCAAAGGCGCGCTCTTTCAGGGCCGCTTCAATAGCGGGACGTATCAGGTCAAAACTCGCGCTCACTCCGCCACTGAAGACCACAGCGTCAAGGTCCAGCGTGTTCTGGATGCTGCCCAGTCCCAGGCCCAAGGCACGCCCTGCCATGGCCAGCGCCTCAACGCCCGCGGAATCGCCCTGGCGGGCACTTCGCGCCACGGCCTCCACATCGTGCCCCTGCCCGCCCCGTTCGTGGTACTTGCGCAGAATGCCTGCCGTTCCCGCGTAGCTCTCCATGCAGCCCCGCGCGCCGCAACCGCAGGGCCAGGCGCTTGAAGCGCTGTCCACCAGCACGTGTCCGATTTCACCCGCAAAGCCGTGGCGCCCGCGCCTGACCGTGCCGTCAAGGCATAGCCCCCCGCCCGTACCGGTTCCCAGGGTCACCAGCAGGAAGCTGCGCTCGCGCAGACCGTGCCCATACATACGTTCAGCCAGAGCAGCGGCCGTGGCATCATTCTCGACGGCCACAGGGCAACCCAGGCGCTTCATCAGCTCTCGCGCGATGTTCATGCCGTCAAATCCCGGCACGTTGGGTAGTCGCCAGCACTCGCCGCGCTCGTTCACCTCGCCGGGAATGCACAGGCCCAGACTGCCGGGCTCGGCTTCGAGTTCTCTAACGAGCGCGGCAATGGCATCCAGCACGGCCGCGGGATCGCGGGGCGTGTCAACGGCGGCGTGTGACTTCACCCGGCCGTCTTCAACACGGCCGGCCTTGATGCGCGTGCCGCCAAAGTCAACGCCAATGGGCATGGAGACATTGAAGCAAATTGGCGCCCGCTGCGCCCTGCCGCATCAGGCGAGACGGCGCGAACGCTCGGCAATGCGGCGCGTAGTGCGGCCGGGAGCGCCCTCGACTTCCGGCGGTTCAGCGGCGAGGGCATCCATGAACAGGGGGTAAAGCGGCAGAATCAGGTGAGCGGCAAAGGCCAAAGCCGAGCGCCGGCGGCTTGGACTCTTGAGTACAAGCCAGCCGCACTTGACTCGCCCGCCTGCGTAAAGGGGCACTTCCAGTGCGTGGTGACTGTCGCGATCAGCCCCCAGCTTCCAGCGTCGCACACCGTCGCCGTCGTAGAGCGTCAAAGAGCTCAGCTCCAGCAACTCGAGCAGGCGCAGCAACTGCGGGTCGGACAACGCCGATTGCGGATTGGCGCCCTCGGCAGATGCCAGTGCCTCCGCGATATCGGTGGCGGGGCCGGCGGCAAGCAGATTGCGCAGGGAAAGATAGCCGCCGAGATAATAGATCGCCCCATACAGACCCAGAGGCAGGGCCAGGGCGGCAGCGGTAAACATGGGTTCCCACCCGCAGAGCCAGGCCGCCGCCGCCGAGATAGACGCCATGAGCAGCAGCACGGCCGCCGCGCGGCGCGAGCCGCCGTCAAAGATCCAGAGCGCCACGTGGTGAATATGCCCGCGATCGGGCCGAATGGGGCTGCGCCCCTGCAAGAGACGTCGGAAGAACACCGTCGTGACGTCCACCACCGGCAGCGACAAGAGCAGGAACAGGGGCGCCAAATCCAGGGCGCCTTGGGGTGTCCGCACGGCCTTGAGCGCCAGCGCCGCCGAAACAAACCCTATGAAAGTGCTGCCAGAATCTCCCAGGAACGATCGTGGACGGGCCAGGTTCCACCGAACAAAGGCCAGACATGCCGCAGCAAGGGGCAAAGCCAGAGCGGCATCTGCCTGGCCCGCCAGCCAACCAAAGGCGGCAATACCCGTGAGCGAGATGAAGCCCAGCCCCGCGCACAGACCGTCAATGCCGTCAATCAGGTTGAAGGCGTTGGTCAACGCGACGATAAATAAGAGAGTGAGGGGCAACGAAAGAACGCCGGTCTGAACCTCCGGCAGCCCAAAGAGCGCCAGGGAATCGAAAGAGAATCCCAGGGCCCAGGCCCAGAGCGCGGCCAGCGCCTGGACTCCCAGCTTGGTCAGGGGCGCGATACCGCGAATATCGTCCAGGGCACCCAGTGCCAGGAGAGCGAAGGCCGGCAACAGCAGATAGACGTGGTCGAGACGTTCCAGATGGCCCTCAGAGCCCAGCCCCTGCGCCACCAGCTGCTCGGCCAGCAAAGCCACGAGCAGGCCGGCGGCCACGGTCAGGCCACCCGAGCGGGCCACGGTGTCTCCGTGTACGCCGCGAAGCTTGGGAACATCGACCATGCCCACGCGCCATGCCAGCCGCCTCATGGCGCCGCCCACGCTCAACACCGTGGCTGCCGCGGCGCCGATACCGGCCAACAGAGGTAAATGGGGGGTGAGGTCGGGCATCACGATCCGAAGGTGAGCATCAGCAGGGCTGCCGCGCTGGCACAAGCTGTAAGCGAAATGGTCCAGGCCGAGGCGGGTACCAGACGGCGCAATTGAAAGACGGCGCCGCCGAACACCACGATGTTCGCGGCAAAGCAGGTGGTGGCAAAGCCTACGATAAGGCTGGTGAAATCCACACGGTTCTGGGTGGCCACCGTGGTCCCCTGGCCGCTGACCAGCGTCGCCGAGCCCGGTGTCGAAAGCCCCATGTTGAAGCGGCCCAGATAGGCGACAAGCACGGCGAGCATGCCCAACAGACAAAGCGTTACACAAGCCAGGGCGATCTCGCGCCCGTAGGCACGGATCTGGGTTGCCAGCCGCTCATGGAGCATGGCCTCTTCCAGGCGCTCTTCGGGGCGCTCGTCCAGGAAGCGGGTGTCAAGTTCACCGGCCATGACCCACCTGCACAGAGGATGCGGCAGAGACACTTGTAGCATGAATCCCGCGCTTAATCAGGTGGCTGCCGAGGACGACGGCGTCCATTTGCGTACGCGCAAAGCAGTCCAGCGCCTGCGCCGGCGTGCATACAATCGGCTCGTTTTCATTGAAACTGGTGTTCAGCAGTACCCATGTTCCGGTCTGGCGCCCGAATTCCGAAATCAGCCCGTGGTAGAGCGGCAGGTCGGACTTGTGCACCGTCTGAACCCGGCCTGTGTGGTCTACATGGTCCACGGCGCTGAGTTCTGACCGTTTTTCGGGGCGCGTTCCATACACCATGAGCATGAAGGGCGAGTCGTGGCCGCTGTCAAAGTACTCGCTCTGGCGCTCGGCAATCACACTGGGGGCGAAGGGCCGGAACGGTTCACGGTGCTTGATGCGGGCGTTCAGCAAGGCCTTCATGCCGGGATGGCCCGGATGGGCCAGAATGCTGCGCTGGCCCAGGGCGCGGGGTCCCCATTCCATGGCCCCCTGAAACCAGCCCACGACTTTGCCCTTGGCAATCTCGGCCGCCGTCTCTCGCAACAGCTCCGGTTCCTCCAGTCGCGCCACGCGTGACGGCTCCCCCCGCCCCGACTGCAGGAAGTCACTGACGGCGCGTGCGATTTCCTGCTCCGAAAAGCGCGAGCCCCAGGCGCCATGGCGCATTTCAAAGCGCGGCTGCGAGGCTCTGACGCTCAGCCAACTGGCCACGCCTGCGGCCGTGCCGTCATCGCCTGCCGCCGGCTGCACGTAGATGCGGCGAATCGGGGTTTCCTTCAGGAGTTTGCCGTTGGCCACGGAGTTCAGAGCTACGCCTCCCGCGAGGCAGAGGTCGGTGCAACCGGTCTTGGCGTGCAGGGCGCTGACCACGTGCACAAAGGCCTGCTCCAGGCGCCGCTGGAGGCTGGCCGCGATGTCCCGCTCGCGCTGGGTGATGGTATCCGCGGGACCACGGGGACGAGGCTTGCCCAGCTCTGCCTCAAGTTTGGCCGTGAACAGATGATCAAAGTGCGGGCTGCCGCGCTCGTCCACCCCAGTTTCCACTCCCTGGGTGTGGTGGTTGAAGTAACGGAGGTCCAGCTCGTAGCGCCCGCCACGCGTCAGGCGCAGCAGCTTCTCGAACAGGGCCATGTAGCGCGGCTCACCGTAGGGTGCCAGGCCCATGACCTTGCCTTCGTCGCCGTAGCGGTCATAGCCGATGAACTGGCAGATGGCCGTATAAAGAATTCCCAGGCTGTGCGGATAGGTGATGCGCCAAAGCGGCCTGATGGCCGATCCCTCTCCCACGGCAGCGAGGCAACTGGCGAAGTCGCCAAAGCCATCCAGGGTCAGGATAGCCGCGCGCTCAAAGGGGCTGGCGAAGAACGAACTGGCCGCGTGGCAGAGATGGTGTTCGACGCGCCTGACTCTGGACTTCAGGGCCGAAAGGGGCAGTCCCACGGCCTCCACGAGCTGTTGGTCGAGTTTTCCCAGCCCGGCGCGATCCCTCAGGCGCTTGCCGGCCACCTTGCCGACACCGCCGAGATGCTTGAGCACATAGGCGGCCTTGGCGGCGAGGTTGGCCTTGGAGTCGCGGGCGATGCCGACCTGGTCAACGTCGGACAGGCTCACGTTGGCGATGCGCAGCACCTCGGCCACGGCGAGGCTGGGAAAGCCGGCGCAGTGCTTGACCCGGTTGAGCCGCTCCTCGGCCACGGCCGCGACCAGCCTGCCATCGGCGTAGAGGGCTGCCGCGGCATCGGCGTGATGGGCATTGATGCCAAGGATGAGCATGGCAGGGATTATAGGAGCGAAACGGCCGGCGGCTCCAGCGTGCCGAAGCCCAGCAGCGTGAAATTCGGCAAGCCCGCCCGCTTCATGCCGGACGGGATCCATCGAAAGAAAACTTGACAGTGGCGCTTGCTTACGGGCTTGCCGTTCCTACCCATGATGCAGCATGGCCAAACTGAGCCCTGACGAGATCGTGCAGTTGTTCCTGGCCGTGGCCGCCCTTCTGGCCATGGGGCGCGCGCTGGGCGAGCTGGTGCGCAAGCTGGGGCAGCCGTCCGTGCTCGGTGAAATGCTGGCCGGCATCGTGCTGGGCCCCACGGTGCTGGGGGCCCTGGCCCCGGACGCCATGCACTATCTTTTCCCTGCCACCGGCAGCGTGCCCATTGCCCTGGATGCGCTGACTACCGTTGCCATTTCACTCTTCCTGCTGGTGGCCGGCATGGAAGTTGATCTTTCCACCATGTTCCGGCAGGGCCGCGTGGCCATCGGCGTGGGCGTTGGCAGCACGCTGTTGCCCTTCGCCCTCGGCTTTGTCGTTTTCTACTTCGGGGCCGCCAACGGCCAGCCCGACCACTCGAGCAATCTCATCTTCGCGCTGTTCATGGCAACTGCACTGTCGATATCCGCACTGCCGGTCATTGCCAAGACGCTGCTGGACCTGGGCATGTACCGCAGCGACATCGGCATGCTGATCGTCGCCGTGGCCATCTTCAACGACCTCGTGGGCTGGATCATCTTTGCCCTGGTGCTGAGCATGATGGGCGGCGGACATGGCCATCGCTTTGAAGTGGGTGAGACTGCGCTGCTGACCCTTGGCTTTGCCGCCGTCATGCTCACCCTTGGCCGCTGGCTCATCAACGCGGTGCTGCCCTGGCTGCAGGCCCATTTGAGCTGGCCGGGCGGCGTGCTGGGTTTCGCGCTGACGATCACACTCGCCGGTGCCGCCTTCACGGAGTGGATCGGCGTTCACGCCATCTTCGGCGCGTTCCTCGTGGGCGTGGCACTGGGGGACTCCCAGCACCTGCGCGAGCGCACCCGCACGACCATCGACCAGTTCGTCTCCTTCGTTTTCGCGCCCCTGTTCTTCGCCAGCATCGGCCTGCGTGTGAATTTCGTGGCCGACTTCGATTGGGTTCTGGTCGCCGTGGTGTTCCTGCTTGCCTGCGCCGGCAAGATCATCGGCAGCGGCGTGGCGGCACGGCTGTTCGGAATGCCGCTGCGTCAGAGCTGGGCCGTCGGCTTTGGTCTCAATGCGCGCGGCGCCATGGAAATCATTCTGGGCCTTCTCGCGCTTCAGGCCGGCTTGATCGACAACCGCATGTTTGTGGCACTTGTTGTCATGGCCCTGGGCACGTCGATGCTGGCCGGCCCTGTCATGCAGCGTCTGCTTCAACGCAAAAAATCGCGGCGCTTCACGGCACTGGTCGGTGCCGGCAGCTTCATTCCGGAACTCCGCGCCAGCGATCGCTTCAAGGCTATTCTCGAGCTGGTGCCGGTTTCCGGCGCCAAGGGCGTTGACCTCGCCAAAGCCGCCGATGCCGTCATCGAGCGCGAACGGCTCATACCCACAGGCCTTGGCAACGGCATCGCGTTGCCTCACGCGCGGATCAAGGGCCTGGCTTCACCCCAGATTGCCATGGGCATTTCCAAGCAGGGCATCGACTTCGACTCGCCCGACGGAGAACCGGCCCACATCATCTGCGTGATTCTCACGCCGGAGGACGACCAGAACACCGCCCTGGAGCTTTACCGGGACATTCTCACGACCTTCAAGGACAAGGCCTTCCGCGAAAAAACGCTCCAGGTCAAGAGTTACACCGAACTTCTGGCTCTGCTCGCCAGCGTCACCGCACACCACCCCGGCGAAGCCACCATCGCGCCCCCCGCGCCCGGCAGGTAGTCAGGCAATCCAGCCGCCGCCCAGGCATTCCTCGGGGTCGAATTGCCGTTCGCCCGCCGCGGCATAGAACACCGCACACTGGCCGGGTGAAACTCCCTTTTCAGGCTCGTCAAACAGCACATCACAGGTGCCATCCGCCCGCGCAGGCACCGTGGCAGGCGCTCCCCTGTGGCGATAGCGGACCTTGACCAGAGCGCGCAGCGACTCGCCGGGCGCGAGCCCCTCCAACGCAATCCAGTTCAACCGCTCCACCCTCATAGATTGCAGGCTCAGATCCTCTTCATCGCCCACCACCACCGTGTTGGTCTGGGGCTCAAGTCGCACCACGTAATAGGCCTTCTCGGCGGCGATGCCGATGCCGCGCCTCTGCCCGATGGTGAACTGGGCAACGCCGCCATGCTCGCCCAGAGGGCGGCCCCGGGTGTCCACGATGGGTCCGGGCCGCAGGGCAGATGGGTCATGCCGCGCCACGACCGCGCGATAGTCGCCCTCGGGCACAAAGCAGATCTCCATGCTCTCGGGTTTGTCGCGCGTCTTGAGCTTGAACTTGCGCGCCAGTTCACGCACCTGCGCCTTGGTCATTTCACCCAGCGGAAAGCGCGCCAGCGCCAGCTGCCGCTGCGTAAGCCCGAACAGGTAGTAGCTCTGATCCTTGTCGTGGTCTCGGCCGCGATAGAGCCGGTAGCGCCCGTCGCGAAAGGCCGTGCGAGCGTAATGGCCCGTGGCCACGAACTCGGCACCGAGCATCTTCGCATAGTCGTAAAGCTTGCCGAACTTGAGGTCTGTATTGCAGACGGCGCAGGGGTTGGGCGTGCGGCCACGCTTGTACTCGGCCACGAAGTAGTCAATGACCAGGCGGAACTCGTCAGAGAAGTTGAGCACGTAGAACTTCGCGCCCAGCTCATGGGCGACATAGCGGGCGTCCATCGAGTCGCCCACGCTGCAGCAGCCCTGCTTGCCCTTCTCGGCGTGGTCGCCGCTTTGAACGCCGTTGCGCATGAACACGCCCACGAGGTCATGCCCCTGCTCCTTGAGCAGAGCCGCCGTAACGGAGGAGTCCACGCCTCCGGACATGGCAACGAGTGCGAGCGACATGGGCAAGACTCTGGTTCTCCGTGGTGGCGGTCAGGCGGGTTCAGGGCCGGTCAGCGAGGCAACTCAACCACCGCGCTGTCTCCGTTGTTGCGCGCAAACAGGATTATCAGGCTTTGGCTCGCCGCATAGGAGGCGACGCCGCCCTTTACGCCCTGGCTCTTCAGGTAGGCGTCATTGACCGAGGCGCTCACCTCCTGCGCCGCCCCCTCGTACTGCTGCCACCACGCCCGCAGGTAGTCCACGTCGCGCTGCACGCCCGGCAGGCGCTGCTTCAACAGGGCCTGGGCGCGCGGTGCATCCCGCCGGTACAGCTCAGCCAGCAGCTGCCTCTGACCAAAGAGGTAGCCCGAATAGCGGCTGTAGGCGTCGTCGCTCGAAATGCAGGCCAGATAGCCCAGGAAGTTCGCCTCGTCTTCGCTGGTGATGCCGCGCTGATGGGCCTTCTCGTGCGCGATGATCTGGGGCTGGGTGAAGGCCGGCAGCAGGCGGTTGTAGTTGGCCTCGCCCGTCCAGGGAAAGTAGAAACCCCCGATGCCCAGGTAGCACATGAGGATGCTGGCGGCCACGGGTTTTGCGCGGCCGCGCGAGACCGCGAAGGACTCCTCGAGCGCGAGTCGCCTCTGGACGCGCTCAAAGCCGCGATCCAGCGCATCTTCGAAGGCCAGCGAGTCGGCGGGCGGAAAACTGGGGCGACCGAAATCCTCGCTGCCCATGGCCTGCATGTAGTTGTCGTTGGCAGCCTGCACGAGCTGTGCACACAGCCGGGCCAGTTCATCCGTCTGCCGCGCGTACTCGGCGTCCCCAGTAGGCGTCTCAACGGCCTTCCATCCCAGGCGCTGAGGCAGGGGAGACCGCGCGTAGTTCAACCCCCAGGCCAGATAGAACGTCAGCGCCACCACAGCCGCAAAGGCCCAGAAGCGGAAGAACCCACCGGCGATAGCGTTGAGAATCCTGCGCTTACGCTGGAACACGTGCAGGGCCGCCACGAACCCGGGCAAGAAAAGGTAGACGCACGCCGCCAGCAGGACCACTTCCGCCAGGCTCGTGGGCACAAACCCGGACACAAAAGCCAGGCCCCTGGCCATGCTCTGCCCCAGCCCCTGAGCGTAGACGTTCTCCACAAACTCGGCAGATTGCGCCGCGGCCCAGCTTGCCCCCATCAGGGCCAGGCAGACAAGTATGACCAGTCCTCGCCGCTTGAGGCGCGGCGGGCGGTCCTTCTCCATGGCCTCGTCAGGCGTGAAGAGAGCAAACACGCCAAACGGCAGGGGATCCTTGGGATTGCGGAAATTCGTGGTTTCGCCGGGCTCGCCCATAACTTGAGTTTAGCACAAGCGGCGGGGGATTACGCAAAGGCGGAAAACCGTTACAATGGCCGTGTCTTTGACAACTTTGCTGGGGGCGATCGGTATCGACCGTGAGGACCCGGTGGCAGGGAAGGGTGTCGAGGATGTCAGTGACCTCGTTAAATATCTGGCACAACACAAATGCCGACAACAGTCCGGCTTATGCTCTCGCAGCCTAACTAGTGCTCCGAGCGCGTTGCGGTTCGTGTCTGTAGGACCGTAAGGCGAAACTACTCACAGGCTGGCGTCGGGCTGAGTCTCAGGGCCTGACGTGAGATCTCACTGCGGCTGGCGTTTGCGGCGTGTGCCGCATGATGGCGCAAACGCGAGATCAAACAGGCGGCTACGCACCTAGATGCCCCGCCATCATCTTGACGGCACGCGGGTTCGATTCCCGCCGCCTCCACCATTTATGGCCGCGCCCCGCCTTGGCGGGGCGCTTTCATTTCGCGGAGTTCTCCATGAACAAGGAATCCTTTGCGGATTCGATCAAGCGCGGCCCCCACCGCCTGCTGGCTCGTCTTCACGGACGCTGGACGGGCACCGCCCGGACGTGGTTTGAGCCCGGCAAACTGGCCGATACCCAGCCCATCAAGGCCGCCATCCGCCCCATCCTCGAAGGTCGGTTCGCTCTTCTCACCTACACCAGCAAGCTTGTCGGCACCAAGATGCTGGGGCACGCCAAGATCGGCCACGACCTGGCGCGCGGCAAGTTCCTCATGAGCTGGGCCGACTCGGCCCACAATGGCACCAACATCATGACGTTGCTCCAGGACCGCGAGGCCCTGCCGCGCGAGTTCTCGCTCAGGGGCAGCTATGCCGACCCCAGCGGCGGACCGGATTGGGGCTGGCGCATTGTATTCAAGCTTTCGAGCCCGCGACGCCTGGTCATCACGCACTACAACATCCTGCCCACGGGCCAGGAGGCCATGGCCGTGGAGATGGTACTGACCCGGGCCCAATCCTAACGCGCCAACTTGTCCAGCAGGCGCCGCGCGTGATCAACATAAATGGCCTCGGCGAGCGTGGCTTCAAAGCCTCGCGTCGTGACGCCGATGACCTTGCCGTTGCGGTCAATCAGGGGGCCGCCGGAGTTGCCCGGCATGATCGGAACGGAAATGCCGATGGCGCTGGCATCGCGCTGCAACGAACGGATCACCCCTGTGGCGGGGCTGGTGGTTGTCGTGGCGCTCTTGATCACGCTCAGGCCCAGGGGATAGCCCAGGGCCATGACCGGGTCGAGCTTGTGCAGCTTGTCCAGTTCCGCATCCGTCGCGATCTCAAGCGGCGTAGCCAGGAACTTGCGATCCGGGCGGTCGAGTTCGATCACGCACAGGTCGTTGGCCGTGTCCATCTTGTGGACGCGGATCTCGCCAATGCGCTTGAGCACATCATCGGGCAGGTCAGCCTTGAAGCCGTAGGTCGTCAGCAGTTCGGCGGCGGGCACTTTGGGGGCGAATTCATCGTCCGCAAAGCCCTTGACCGCCAGCGAGCCGCGCCCGCCCCGCTTCTTGCCGGGAATGGAGGCCCAGGCCTCACTGACATCCAGCTGGTTGGAGCCCACGGCGGCGCGAAGCTTGCTGCCCGAAGGCCAGCACGCAATCACCCAATTGCTGAAGTCCGGGTCCGGGTGAAGATCCTGAAGGGCATAGGAAATGGCGAGGTCGGCCTTGAACAGGTAGGGCATGATCACGTGCTTGTTGGTGATCACCCAGGCCCTGTTGTCCGAGGTGCGCGCCAGCCAGCCGGTGCCAGACCCCTCCTGAATCGAGACGCGCTTGCCGTCTTTGTCCAGCAACGGAAACTGAACAAACACCATGAACACCGACGCGTCGTAACGATCGGCAATGGCCCTGAACGCCTGCTCGCTTGAAAGCTCCCTGCCGCTGCCGGCAAGCGCGGCGCGCGTCTCCTCCTCGCGCTTCTTCTTTTCTTCCTCGTAACGCTTCTCGAGGTCCTCTCGGTCCTTCTGATACTTCTCTTCAACTTCCTTCAAGCGCTTGAGCAGGGCGTCCTGGCCTTCGCTGCTGCCGCCGTAGCGCTTGGCCACTTCTTCCATTTGCCGTTCCTGCTCGCGACGGAAGGTGTCCATGTCGGCGGCCATCTTGGCCACCGCCTCATTGGATGCCTTGATGGCATCGACCTCGCGGCGCATGGCCTCGAGTTCGCGCTCCTGGGCCCGATCGTGCGTGTCACGCTCGGCCTTGTCGCGCTTGTCCTTGTCCTGTTCGTTGAGCATGTACCAGCCCACCGTCGCGCCGGCCGCCAGCAACAGCAGGAATAACGCTCCGACAATTGTGACCAGGGCGCCGCTCTTCTTCTGCTGGCGCGCCTCGAGTTGCTCGGCCACTTCTTTGAGCAGATACTTGGTCTTCTCGCCGGCTCCGACCTTGGTGCCCACCTGCTCCACAACGCGGTCAATGGAGCTGACCTCGCCGCGGCGCGGTCCGGGGTCCGCCTGCACGCTGGGCATGCCCCGTCCCGCGAATTCGGGCGGAGCGCTCTGGGCCTGACGCGGAGGCGAAGCCACCGGCGGGGGCGGAGATGCGGCGGCAGGCGCGGCAGGGGATGCCGGCGGCGGAGCAGAAGCCTGTGGGGCCGTCGCTGCTTTGGGCGAAGGGGCCGCCGGCTGGCCCGCGATCAGAAGCTTCATGATGGCGCCCTCTTGCCCCAGGGAGAGCTTGCTGCCGCTGAGCACGGCGGCGCCCGAAGCCGTCACGCGCACATCGTTGAGAAACACCCCGTTGGAGCTGCCCTGGTCGCGCACGGTGATGCGCCCCTCGCGCTCGTCTATGAGGCAATGGTGCCCCGAGACCTTCAGGTCTTTGCCGGGGTCAAAGCGCACGTGACAATCGCTCGCTCGACCAAGGAGAACGCCGTGTCGCAGGTCCGTGGCCGTAAACGCAAAACGACGGCCGGAGAGTGAACTGGTCATCACTTCGATGATGAGGCGTGGCGCGGCATCCACTTCCTGCATCGTCTGCATCAGTTCATCGCCCATCTGGCCGTCCCCCGGGTGTGTGGCGTCAGAGAGGTGTCAGGCTAGCGGGCAGTGGGGCGACGGGCAAGCTTGCGCGGCCGCCCCGGCTAGCTACGCTTGCGCGCCAGCATGAACTCACAGGGCCCCACGCCTGAACAGATTGAGCGCGCCAACCTGGCCTTCCAGCGCTTTGTTCGCGCTCTGGCCCAGCGCCAGGGAACAGACAAGCCGGCCGTGGGCTTCACGGCCAGCCAGGAATTCGCGGCGGCCTTCATTGAATCTGGCGCTGCCGAGCAGGCGGAAATCCAGGTCACAGAAGTGTTCTTCGGCTTTGGGACCTCCAGCGTGGCCCTGTCGGCGCGTGTCAAAGTGCCGGGCAAGGCCTGGCCGCCGCGCCCGCCGGTAGACACGCACTTTCACATGAGGCTGGTGGAGCTCGCCGTCTCGCAGGCCGCCGACGGGAGCGCAGTCTCGTTCGTGGTGGACGAACCGCTGACCTTCTCCAGCACGCTTGCGGACATGCTGGTGGGGCTGCTGGGCAAGCTGTTTTCGCGCATGCCCATCAGTATTTCAGACCTGCGCACCAAGGGTGCGCGCCTGAAGCTGAACTTCACGGCGCTCGTTTCCGCCGCACGGCCTGATCTGGCACAAAGCGCATCGCAGATACGCCTTCAGACGCTGAACTTGACTCCGGGCAGGGCCCACATCGAGTTGCTGTTCAAGGCCTGATGATATGGAACTGTTCATCATCATAGTGCAATTGGTGGCGGGCCTGGGCGTGTTGACCCTGGGGGCTGACTGGCTGGTGCGCGGTTCCAGCAACTTCGCGCTCTCCATCGGCATCAAACCCTTGATCATCGGTTTGACCCTGGTGGCCTTTGGCACCAGCGCGCCGGAACTGACCGTCAGCGTCAAGGGCGCGCTCGACGGCAACTCGGGCATCGCCGTGGGCAACGTAATTGGCAGCAACATCGCCAATATCGGTCTGATTCTGGGCCTTTGCGCCATCATTCGCCCGGTGGACGTCTCCAAGGAGCTGTTCAGGCGCGACATCCCCATGATGCTGGTGGCTTCCGTGGCCCTGGGCCTGTTGCCCTTCGTGGGCGGTCCCAGCCCCCTGGGTGAGAGCGTTGGTTTTGAGTTTTCACGCTGGAAGGCGTTGGTACTGCTCGGGCTTTTTCTCATCAGTCTCTGGCTGACTTTCCGTAACGCCGGTTCCAGCGAAACACCGCTCGATGATGTGGCCCAAAAGATCAGCCGCACCAAGAACCTGCTGCTCGCACTTGTGGGGCTGGGCGGTTTGATTGGCGGCGGCTATTTTTTCGTTGAAGGCGCGGTATCGCTGGCGGAAAGACTTGGCATACCTCAGCTAGTCATCGGCTTGACGATCGTCGCTGTCGGCACCAGCCTGCCGGAGTTCGCCACGTCGATCATCGCGGCGATCCGGGGCCAGTCGGACATCTCCGTCGGCAATGTGGTGGGCAGCAACATCTTCAACATCCTGTTTGTGCTGGGGCTCTCCGCCGCCATCTCCCCCGTCATGATCGAGCCCAAGACCCTTCAAATGGACATCCCCGTGATGCTCCTGATGGCCCTGCTCCTGCCGGCACTGGCATGGAGGTCGCGTAAACTCGGACGGCTGGGAGGCGCGATGCTTCTGGCAGCATATGTGCTCTACTCCTGCAACCTGTTTTTCAACTGGATTTGACCCCGCTCGCAGAATCCCCGTAACGCCCCGGTCCCCGGCTAGGTAGCAAGGACAGTCCATCGACCCGAGGTCGTTCATGCGCGTTTCACTGCCCCTGACGCTGTTGTCCTGCCTTATCTCCTTTGCTGCCGGCGCCGCGGGCATGTACGCCCTGAACAGCGGCCAGGAAGTCCGCCCTGCGGCGCGTCGCGACCACTGCCAGACCGCCGACGCGACCGACACACCCTCGGTCAAGGTCGGCACGCCCTCCCGCGAAGCCCCTGCGGCCGATGGCGCGGCTTCCCCTGCGGACACCGGGGCCGCCCATGCGAAGTCTGACGCTGAACCCCGCGGCGAGCCCGCTGCAACCGCCAGGCCGGAAGTCCCCGCGGAGGTCAACCCCGCTCCTGCGGCTCCCGCGGTTCCCGCAGAGAAAACACCCGCCGAGAGAGCCAAGGACCTGCGCGACGCCTTGGAAAAGATCAAGGACAAGTCGCCCGAGGAACTGGACCCTGAGGAGATCCTCAGCGACATGATGGGCAAGCGCGTGGACTACTCCGTCACGCTCGCCGGTACCGTGACAGACAGCCTGGGAAATCCCGTGGCGGGAGCCGAGGTGATGGCCGAAACCCAGGAAACCATGGGAGGTGAGGGCGCCATGATGGTCTTCTCCACGGCCAGTTCGGGCCATCGTATCGCCGTGACAGACGCATCAGGTGCCTTCAGCGGAACCTTGACAACCAGGGTGACCGAGAATGCCAAGGTCAGCGTGCAGCTGCGCAGCCGCGCCAAGGGCCACGGCGAGAGCAAGAAGGTCACGGTGGAAGTCAAGCACGGTGAAACGAAGGATGGCATTGCCCTGCGCTTGCTTGGCGCGGGCATCGTGACCGGGCGGGTGGTGGATGCTACGGGCCAGGGCGTCGCCGGTTGCACGGTCAGCCTTACTTCGCTGGCCCGCGAGGGCGGCCCCATGTTCATTGAAAACGAAGTGGAGGTCGGGGCGGGCGGCCGCAACCGCGCCCTCACCGACGCTTCGGGCGAGTATCGCTTTGAAGATGTCGCGGAGGGCAGCTATCGCCTCAGCCTGCGCTCCCCCGGCTTCAAGGAGAAGAGCGGCCCGCGCAGCGTTGAAGTCAAGGCCGGCCAGATCGTGCGCGTGGACAACGATTTCGTGGTCGCCGCCACGACCTCGCTGAAGGTCAAGCTGGTGACCGAAGGCGGCCAGCCCGCCCAGGGCTGGGCCACGGTCGAATTCGAGAACAGCGAGGGCAAAGTCGTCGAAAGGCGCCAGGGCATGGTTTCGGCTGAAGGCGACTTGCAGCTCAATGACCCGCCCGTCGGCGGCTTCAACGTGACCGTCAAACTCTGGGGCTACCACGACAGCGCCAAGACCTGGCACACCTTCACGCAGGATCAGCCCACTGACATGGGTACGCTGGCCCTGACCGCAAACCCCGAAGCAACCAGAAGCCGCGCCCGCATGCGTCGCTGATCCAGGCCCGTGAGCTTTCAACAATTGGATAACCCGACACACTCCGCCCGTCTTGGGGCTACAATTCCGCCATGGACACGCCGCCAATCTGCCCCTATTGCGGCTTTAGAGGCGCCCTGGTTTGGGTGCATGGGCACGGCCAGTGCGCTCAATGCAGGCTGAACGTCGACCCCTGCTGCGGGGGCGAGTGCGCCACCCGAGGGACCGGCGCGGAGGAGACCCATGGCTGACAAGGCGACACTCGACGCCGCGTTCAAGGCATTCAAAAAGCGGCTCAAGATCTACCAGAACGATGCTTCTTCCAGCTCAGCGCCGGCGGCCCACCTGAGCAAGGGCGCGCCGGTCATCACTGCCATAGAGCCGCCCAACCAATGGCCCCAGGAAGTCTGGGACGAACTGGTCGCTAAGGGCAAGCTGCGCAAGGCGGGCGCCCGCACCTATGAGTTGAACAAGTAGCGACAACAGCTGCCTACTTTGCCTTCCTGGGTCCGAACTCCTTGCCGCGGTTGTGCTTCTTGCGAAGCTTCTTGATGAGCTTCTTGGCGGCCTTCTGGAGCAATTCACCGGGACTGACGCGCTTGTCCTTGTTGGAGAGCCAATCAGCCGCGTAGCGCAGCTCTTCGGCCAACTTTTGCGTGAGCCATTCGCCGCCTTCGGAGGCCTTCTTGTTGGCCTTCTGGGCCATCTCCCCCACTTTGACTGCCGCCAGCCTCGCTGCCTTGGTCGCAGTCTTGGCCACGGCCTTGGCTTCTTCTTTCACTTCCTGCACGATTTCGGCCGCCACCGTGGCCTCGGGTGCGGGTTTGGCCTGAGAGGCTTCGTCGCTCTTGGGTCGCTTTG
This sequence comes from Planctomycetota bacterium, assembly GCA_019186845.1. Classification (GTDB taxonomy): domain Bacteria; phylum Planctomycetota; class UBA8742; order UBA2392; family UBA2392; genus UBA2392. Next base: position 34,291 of record JABARW010000047.1, read on the forward strand.
CCATGGTTTCACGTCTCCTCGGTCTCATCGGGATTCAGTCGCGCCATTACTTATTCATTGTAACCCGCCACCCGGGGCCCGTCCCGCCAAAGAGGGGGCAAAACCAGAGCCCTGGCCGGAACCCCAGCAGCGCGCGTGGGCGCGGCTGAGAGAGTTCGCTCAGACTTTGCGGTGTTTCGTGCGGGTGCGCTCACTGCCGTCGGGCAGCTTGACCACCTCGTAATCGCCAAAGAGGTTGGGAGCCTCCTTGATCATCAGGCGGCAGAGGTCGCAGGCGAGCGCACGAATCTCGGCCTCGGCATGGATGTCGCCCCGCAGTTCGATGAAGTGGCGCAGCGCGCGCGCGTTAGCCGTCACGAAAATCTTCGTTTCGGTCGCGTTAGGCAGCACGCAGCGCGCGGCCTCACGCGCCGTCTTGCGCCGCGCCGTGAGAGTGACTTTCTTGAGGTACTTGTTGGCCTCTTTGTCGCTCTCAACAAGTGTGGCCCACTGGGCGATGCTGCGTGTTCCCGCCGGCGGCTTGGCCTCGCCGTGGCCGGGCTTGAAGGCGTAGCCGTCGTCCTTGGCAACGAGAAGTTCCTCGCGCAGGGCGAAATCGACGAGCTGCCGCGGGCTGGTGTATTTGTCCGCCAGCTTGTCGGTGAGCTCGGCGTAGAGCTTGCTGGTGTTCTCGCAGAAGCCGCGCAGGGCACTTTCGAGTTCGGCATCGCCCTGCATGGCAGGCGGAATCACGAAGCTGGCGTCGCGCTCATCAACGTAGCGCTGCGAGAGCTGCGAGTAGCCAAAGCCTGCGCGATGGCGGATAAGTTCGTGCGTCAGTGAACGAGACACGCCCGTGAAGATGAAGTTGAACACCGTGTGCTCAAGCACGCTGCCGTGGCCGACTTCGAGGATGTGGCCGAGATAGTCTTTGTTGCTCTTGCGGCCCTGCTTGTCGCCAAAGCTCATGTAGCACATGCGGCCGGCAAGCTCTGGCAGCTTCTCGCCATCGATGGCCGTGTCGGTCATCCAGGTCGTGCCCTCTTCTTCAAGGAAGCGGCGGGCGTCAGCGTCGGACATCACCTGCTTGCCGACGAGATAGATTTTCGGGCGGGTGAAGAATTTCATTTCGCGTCTCGAGTCGACTGTTCCGCTCAGAATTCAGAGGCAGAGGCGCGCGAACATAGCACACAGTCGCCGCCCTTGCAGCGATGTTGACAATTGTCGGAGGTTCGCCCGACACTCGCTGCGCCATGCGCAGGAGAGCCGCTACATCAGCATGGGATCTGCGTCGGGCGGGCTGTCCGTTTCGGCCGGGGCCAGCTCTTCACCCTCGGCGGGGCTGGTGTCCTCGCCGATGAGGTCGCGGGTGCCGCGGTCAATCTCCTCGAACAACTTGAGAAAGGGCACGGCGCCCGCAGCGCTGGCCGGGTTCATGGCCTGAAAGAACCGGACCTGGGCCGCGAAATCCTGGGCGCAGCGGGCGATTTCCTGAACAATGGTTTGAACGCGCTGTTTTCCGTTGCGCACTTCGCCGGGTTCGATGGACTTGTCGGCGGCCAGATGCCGGTCGCTTTCCTTGAGTTCGTCCAGCGAGTTCTTCAGGCGGTCCGAAATCAGCTTGTAGTCCTTGAGCAGGTCCGCTTCGTGGCCAGGTACGCTGCCCGTGGCAAACGGTTCCGTCAGGGCGGCACAAAGGCGCACGGCTTCCACGCGCTTTTCAATGAACAACAGGGAAATGCCAATCGACATGACGCCTCCCGGCCAGGACCGTCAACGCAAAAGCTAACCGGGCGATAGTTTATAGAGTCCGGCGCCCCTGAACCAGTGTTTGCAGATTGGGGATTGCCAGTTTTCGCCGCCGCGTTAGACAGGGGGGTAGCCCTTCTCAGGAGACATCGATGAAAGTCAGCCAGGACATCGCCATCATTGGCGGCAAGCGCACAGCCATGGCCGAGTATTGCGGCTCGGGACCCGAATTCGGGAAGTTCAAGGATCTGAGCGCCAATGACCTCGGCGCACACGCCATCAAGCACGCTCTGGCTGACGCCAATGTCAGACCCACCGACATCGGCCACGTCGTCATGGGCAACGCCATGCAGACCAGCGTGGACGCACACTATGGCGCGCGCCACGCGGCACTCAAAGCGGGCATTCCCATTGAAACGCCGGCGCTGACCGTGCAGCGCATCTGCGGTTCGGGCGCGCAGGCCGTTGTCACCGCAAGCCAAATGATGCTCTTGGGCGAGCACGACATCACGGTGGCGGGCGGCCAGGAAAGCATGTCCATGGCGCCGTTTTGCCTCTATGGCAACGTCGCGCGCGTGGGCATCCGCTTTGGCCAGCAACCGCCCATGGTCGACTTTCTGTTCCAGGGTTTGCACGACGGTTTCTGCAACAACTTCATGGCGCAGACAGCCGACAACGCCGCGCGCAAGTACGACGTCAGCCGCGAAGCCGCCGACAAATTCGCCTTCCGCAGCCACGATCTCGGCGCCAAGGCCGCTAAGGCCGGTCGCTTCAAGTCAGAGATTGCGCCCTACACCGTCAAGCAGGGCAAAAAGGAATTCGTCGTCGATCAGGACGACCATATCAAGCCCGAAACCACCTATGACGGCCTGGCCAAGCTGCGCCCGGCGTTTGGCGAAAACGGGCTCGTCACGGCCGGCAATGCCAGCGGCATCGTCGATGGCGCCGCTGCCCTGGTGCTCGCCAATAGCGCAGGCATCAAGAAGCTGGGCGCCAAGCCCCGCGCATTTGTGCGCGGCTGGAGCATTGCGGGCGTGGACCCAAGCGTCATGGCGCTGGGCCCGGTACCGGCGATTGCGGGCCTGCTCAAAGACACGGGCCTGAGCATGAAGGACATCGACCTCGTGGAGATCAACGAAGCCTTCGCCCCGCAGGTGGTGGCCTGCGTGAACGCGCTCAAGAAGGACCACAACATCGAACTGCCTGTCGACAAGCTCAACGTCAACGGCGGCGCGGTCAGCCTCGGACACCCGCTGGGAGCCACGGGAGCCCGCCTGATCCTCACCCTGGTACACGAACTCGCCCTGCGCAAAGCACGCTACGGCATCGCCACGATGTGCATTGGCGGCGGCCAGGGCATCGCGGTGCTGATCGAGCGGGCTTGACAGACGGCTAGTCTTCCCGTTCGCTCAAGACGCTGAAAAGGTTGGAGTAGTCATCTGTCCAGGGGCGAAAGCCCTCAGGCAGCGGCGGAAGCTTGCTGGCTGAAGGAGCGATCAACTCCGATTCCAGGACCCAACGCGCGCGGGAAACCAGCAGCCAGGACGCGGCATAAATCCGCTGCGCGCCGGCGTTCTCCGGCGGAGGAATATCTCCGGTGCTGTCCACCCAGCTCACATGGAGGCCCCGCGCCTGAGCCAGGCTCTGAACGACGGGGCGCAGATCCAGGTGACGGTTGGAAATGTGCAGGCAGATCACGCCCTCGGGCTTCAGGTGGCGCAGGTAGAGGTCTAGCGCCTCCTGGGTCAGCAGGTGCACTGGAATGCTGTCACTGGAAAAGGCGTCGAGGGCGAGCAAATCGAAGCTCTGGGGTTCCTCACGTTCAAGCGACAGCCGCGCATCGCCGAGCACCAGGTCGATCTCGGCCGCCGAATCTTTGAGGAAGGTGAAGTGGCTCTGGGCCAGCTCAATGACGGCTGGGTTAATTTCATAAAACCTGAACTGGTCGCCGGGGCGGCCGTAAGTGGCCAGGGTGCCCGTGCCCAGGCCCACGAGCCCCACTTTGCGGGGCTTGCCCGAGAGGTGCATTAACGCCAGTGCTACTCCGGAGTTCTCGCCATAGTAGGTGCTCGGCTCGCGGCGACGCTCGGGCAACCGGTACTGGAAGCCGTGCTCGATGATGCCGTGATAGAGGGAATATTGGTGATAACCCGTGCCCTCGTAGAACTCGTCCACTCGCAACACGCCATAGAAGTTGCGCTCGGAAGCCACGGCGCGCTGGGTGGCCGAACGCTGGTGGTCCATCAAAAGCAGGGCAGCGGCCAGGACGGCCACGGCGCAGGCCAGCGAAACCTGCAGCCTGTTCCCCGCCAGCAGATGTCCAAAGGAATCGCGCGCCACACAGAACATGGCCAGAAGCACACAGGCAGCCATGCCCGCGTACATTTCAAGGTACACGCGGAACACCAGCGGGGCGACGAGACCCACAAAGATGCCGCCCAAGGCGCCCCCCACGGAGATGGCAAGGTAATAGCCCGTCAATCGCGAGGGTTCGGGTCGCAACCGGTAGAGCTCGCCGTGGCAGACGTAGCAGCAGCTAAGCAATCCCCCGCCATAAGCCAGAAGCTGGTACTTGACGCTCAGGCCCGCCCCCGTGTTGTGCGCGACCACCACCGCAATGATGGCGCCGAACATGGCCAAAATGGCCCAGTAACGGGGATACCAGCGGGGGCCCGCGAACGTGACAATGAACGTCACCAGGTAAAGGCTCAGGGGCAGCACCCACAGAAAAGGAACGCTGGCGACGTCCTGACAGAGCTGATTGGTTACCGCCAGCAGCATCACGCTGGCGCACATGGGCAGCGCCACCCACAAGCCCCGCGTCACGAGCGGGGGCGCCGGTCCCTGCGCCGGACCTGCATCCGATCGGAAACCGTCGTGTCGGCGGCCAAGACCCACCACCGCACACAGCAGGGCGAACAACACGAAGCCTCCCGACCAGGCATAAGCCTGGTGAATTCGTCCAAGCCAGGGCTCAAACAGGAACGGATAGCCCAGAAGGGCCAGCAACGACCCGACATTTGAAAGCGCATAAAGCACATAGGGCGAGCGGCCGGGCCTGGCCCGCGCAAACCAGGCTTGGAGCAGGGGCCCTGTTGCCGAAAGCGCGAAATAGGGCAGACCTACACTCAGAGCAAGCAGCGCCAGCACCCTGAGCGTAGGGTTTTCGCCCCCCTGCGGCTTGAGGCTCTCCGCCGGAATCACCGGCAGTGTCAGGGCCGCAACGGCCAGAAGTCCGGCATGAACCAGGGCCTGCCAGCGAGGCGACAGGCTGCGGATGCTCAGGTGCGCATAGGCGTAGCCCGCCAAAAGGAAAACCTGAAAGAACAGCATGCAGGTCGTCCACACCGCCGACGACCCGCCAAACCACGGCAGGATGAAACGCGAAATCAGCGGCTGAACCAGAAACAGCAAGAAGGCGCTCAGAAAGACGGCCGTGCCATAGCGAATCATACCGCCAACATAGCAACTTGTGCGGCACAGAGGTCGTCCACGGGGTAGACTCTATGAAGGATGCCGCCAAGGCCCCTCACCCTCCCGGAGACAATCATGCCGGCTGCCCACTACGAACCAGCGCCCGCCGACTCCCGCGACTTGCCGCTCTATGCCGTCGAGAACTTTCCGCGCCGCTTCGCTACCGCCTTTGGCGCGTCTGTGCCGCCGCGCGAGTGCTACTCGCGCCAACTCCCGGGCGTCTGCTTTGGTGAGGACGACGTGCTGGTTCTGGACCAGACGCCCTTTGCGGCCTCGGGCAAGACGTGGCGGCGCAACACGATTGCCTGGGCTCCGCGCGCGTCAGCGCAGTCTAAGAGACCGCCGCAATGCATGGTGCCCGCCCATCTGTTCGTGGCTCTGTTCTCGATTCCCCTGTGGTCTGCCCTTGCCGTATTTGCCGTGAGTCTGATCCCCCTGACATAGAGACAGGACACCGTTGGTTTGAAGCGGTGCTTGCCCGGCCACCTTCAGGGATTTTTGTACAACAGGTTGCAGTCCGCGTCATAGACGGCCGCGATGCTGTTTCGCGGGTTGCCGTCGTACGCCCTGACGATGGCCTCGAGGATTTTTTCGGGATCGCGCTCGCTGCGCTCGATGCCCACGGGGCGCTTGAACTCGATGAACCCGGCACGCACCGTGCCCAGCATGCGGGTGATGCGGCTCTTGCGCGAAGCATACGTTTCCAGCGTCTCCAGGCTGACCGTAGCGCGGAAAAACGCCTCCACGGCCGTCACCGGAGCCTCCCAGTCATGGACGCGCATGACAGCCTCTATCACGTCGAGCATGCAGAGATCGGGCCCCGCGCCGACGTCGGTGCCCAGCACCCAGGGAATGTCCAGGGCGCGGACCTTCTCCAGGGGCATACGACCCGATCCCAGGGCCTCGTTGCTGGTCGGGCAGTGCACGACGATGCAGCCACGCTGCTTGATGGCGCGCCAGTCAAACTCGCTGAGGTGAATGCAATGGGCCAGCAGGGTACGCGGCGTGAGCAGCCCGGCTTGGTCATAAACGTCGGTGTAACTGCGGGCCTTGGGAAATGCCTTGGCTACGGCCGCGACTTCCTCCTGATTCTCGGCCAGGTGGGTCTGTACCCAGAGCGTGTAATCGAAGGCGAATCGGGCCAGCTCCTTCAAGGTCTGCTCGTCGCAGGAAAGGGCAAACCGGGGGCTGACCGCCAGGGCTTCCTCAAACTCAATCTGCAGCGCCTTGAGATCCTCAAGGCAGGACGCCAGGGGCGCCACGAGAGAGGGAGGCTCGCCCTGCGTCATGACCGGAGGGCCTATGAGTGAATAACGCAGTCCCGCAGCTCTGGCAGCCCGCAGAGAGGAAGCGTGGGGCGATCCCCAGCATGCGCCGGCGACCGTGCCGGCCGCCAACTGCTGCCGCGCAAAACCCTGGGCCGCGACTTCGGCAAAGGCCCGGTCGGAGAATTTGGCTTCTTCGGGCCAGGCGTCTTCCCGCAGCCAGCGCAGCAGAGGTTTGCCCGTGTGCCTGGTAACTCTCTGCTGCACATAATGGAAGTGCCAGTCAACAAACGCGGGCGCGATGATGCCCTCCACGTGAATTGGCAGAAACTCCACGCGCGGCAACCCGAGAAATCCCGCCTCTGGTCTGCGGAACGGGTCATCATACGCGGTGAACAGCGAGGCGTCGCCCTCGACCAGCGCGCGGTTGGGCGTTACCGGCCACACGCATTGGCCCTGCAGTACGGGCCTGACGGCGGGGTCTCGATCGGGCATGGTGTCCAGGGCGGCAAGGCCGCCAAGCCTTTCAACTCACCACACTGCGCACTTCACCGTCGGCCAGGCGCGAAAGCAGAATGTCGCCCGCCTTAACTTCGCGGGCCGCGCGCACCACGCGCCCCTGCGCAGTTCTGGTGATGGAGTATCCGCGCTGAAGCACGGCCAGGGGGCTCAGCGCCTCCAGGCGCGAAGCCAGCGAACCCACCCGGCCCGCGCCCAATTCCAGCCGGTGCTTCATGGCTGCTTCGAGACCTTCGACCAGGAAATCCAGCCGCTGCTGCTCGCGGCGAAGCTGGTTCAACGGACCGAGGGCCTGAAGCCTCGCCCTCAGGGACTCCAGGCGCTCACCCCACGCATCAACGCTGGCGCGCAAGGCCCGCAACAGGCGCAATCGGCCTTCCTCGACACGTTCGGCCATGGCGGCGAGCTCAGGCACGACAAGTTCAGCCGCGGCCGTTGGCGTAGGCGCGCGCAGGTCCGCCACGAAATCAGCAATCGTGGTGTCTATCTCGTGGCCCACGGCGCTGACCACGGGGATGGCGCTCTCAAAGATGGCCCGGGCCACGGGTTCTTCGTTGAAGGCCCACAGATCTTCCAGGCTGCCGCCGCCGCCCGTC
>JABARW010000047.1:41882-75138 GCA_019186845.1 Planctomycetota bacterium
ACGTCAAAGCCGAGGCGCTCGTTATGCGCATTGATGGCGCGCAGGGCCAAAGCCACGCTCTGGGCGGCCCCTTCGCCCTGAACCTTGACCGGCACCACCGTCAGCCGCACCAGCCGGTTTCGCCTTCGGGCGGTAGCGATGATGTCACGAACGGCAGCGCCCGTAGGGCTGGTGACGAGCGCGATGTGCAGCGGAAACTCGGGCAGCGGCCGCTTGCGCGAGGCCTCAAAGAGTCCCTCGGCCCGCAGCCGCTCATACATCTGCTGGAAGGCGAGCTGAAGGGCTCCGGTACCCTTGGGTGCGACACTGGTGGCCACGAGGCTGTACTCGCCGCGCCGGGCATAGACGTCGATCTTGCCGGCAATCGTGACTTCTAGGCCGTCCTGCAACCTGAATTTCAGGCGCTCGAATGTCGTGCGCCAGATAATGAGCTTGACCTGGGCATCGGCATCCTTGAGCGAGCAGTAAACGTGGCCTGAGCCGTGGGCGCCTTTGAAGTTGCTGATCTCGCCCGTCACCGCCACGTTGGCAAATGTAGGCTCGAGGTGGCGCTTGATACGCGCCGACAGTTCCCCCACGCTGATGGGTTCGTCGCCCCGGGCCATCAGTTCACCGCCACAAAGAGCTTGCCGTTCAGCTTCATGCCCAAGGCCTTCTGCGCCTCTTCATTGCCGGGCTGAAACACCAGCACGCGGCGAAAGAACGTCTGCGCGTCATCCTTGAGTCCCAGGCGCAGGCTCTCCCGGGCCAGCTCAAGCTGCGCATCGACGTCAGACAACCGCGCCGCCTGAACCCGGCGCATGAACCTGGCACGGGCATGCTCGTCGTCGTACTCGACGTCGGACACCGTCGCGCGGTCGTAAGTGGTCAGGCGGCGGTTGTCCGTCAGCACGTAAAGCTTGCCGTCCGCCAGCTTGTCATCCACGGCGGCCTGGCTGGTGTCGCCCTCTCGAACGAAGCCTTCAGCAATACGGCCGTCCTTGAAGCGGACGCGGCCATAACGCTTGAGGTAGCGCCGTTCAAAATAGGTGCCCGCCCAGGGAAGCTGCTGTTGCTTGAGCGCGGCAAGCTCCGCAAGAATCCACTCGCGCTGATGGGGGTTCGCCTTGACCTTTACGGAGTCAATCTCGATTTCGACCAGCCCCTGCTCAGCGTCGGTTTCCTTTTCCTTCAGGCGGTCCTGCTTCTTTTCATCCTGCTCGAAGATGCGGGCGTCAGACTCGGTGATGAACTTGTCCCGGTCAGCGTCGAGCCGACTGAAGGCCTCCACCACGTCCAGCGTGTGAAACAGGTCCAGTTTGGCCTTGTCGTAGGCCTCACGGAACTCGTCCTGGCTCACGCGGCCGTCACGGTCCTTGTCGTGGTCCTTCAGGTATTCGCGCACTACCTCCGAAAAGCGACGCACGCGGAAGTCCTTCGAAGCCACGGTCCGAGGCTGGCGCGTGAGATAGAGTCCGGCGGCGGCCGCGCCCAGAACGCCCAGCAGGGCCACTGTAACGAGAAGCATCACCTTGGCGTTCATGGTGTGTGTCCTGCGGGGCCCCGGGGGCTCGTACGCCCGCCGGATGACTCGTTGGCTGAGGGGGCCAAGCTCACCAGAAGTCTAACAAGGGTTCACCATACTGGCACATCCCGCTCGGCACTGTCACAATACCCTGCCATGGGAAGGGCGCTGATCACGCTGCTGATACTGCTCTGGCCGGCATACCATTGCCAGGCCGACCCCCGGGGCCAGCCCAGCGATGCCGCGGCGGCAGCAGCCGCAGCCGATATCGCCGACGCCCTGCTCTCGAGGGATGCGGCGCTTTATGACCGCGGCATGTCGGAACTTCAAAGCGCCCAGGGCAAGGTATGCGAGGCCCTCGGCCGGGAAATTGTCGCACGAGGCGTCCGTGAATCGGAGAGCTTGCTTGCGTCCGTGGCCGTCAGCCGCGCCCCCAACGCCCTGATCGCGGCCATGGTCGCGCTGGAGAGTGACTCGCGCGAAGTGCAAAACGCCGCCGTGGATGCGCTGCTGGACGCACCATTTTCGGTGGCCGCACAATGCGGCGATCAGTACCTCACGGCCAAACGCCGGACGCGCCTTCTGGAGATGCTGACCTCGCCCAAGGAGATCGCCCAGCGCTGCAACGCCATGCGGCGCAACACGGGCGGCGAAATCGTGGAGAGCCCGCAACTGGCGCTCAATCTGGCCAACCTGGCGGACCGCTTCTTCGGTTCCGCGGGCTTCAACGCCGGACTGAGAGGCATCGCAGCGGTCATGCTGGGAAGCGACGTAGCCTACCCCGAGCAGGTCGTGCCGCCTCCACCCGCCCGCCCCGGCGAGAGCACGCAGGAGATCGAACGGCGCCAAAAGGAATATGCGGTCGCGCTGGCGGCTTACGAGGCCAAGGTTGCCGTCTTCGAGCAGGATAAGCGCACGCGCGCAGCGGCAGCCGCGCTGTTCAGCTCAATCTGGATTGCAGATCTGACCCAATTCAACTACGTGGTGGACAGCAACTTTCGCGCCCGTGAGCGCGCCGTCCAGAGCATCTACCGGGCCCTCGATAACATGGAGAAGCAGCAGGTCGAACTCGAGGGCCGCAAGTACAACGGCATGCGCTGCGGCGATTACCTGATGAGCCTCTGGAGCGCCGACGTGGCGGACGTAAAGGCCGCCGCCTATCTGCGGCTGCGCGCCATGTCCGGCGAGAATGTCGCTTTGTTTGGCGAGGGCTATGCTCAGGCCGTGGCCGAGCACAACAGCCTCAACCGCCGTGAGCTGGCCGAACTGCGCAAGAAGCTCAAGGCGTGGTGGACGAAATACCGCGCCGACACCGAAGCGCGCTGACTTCGCCCACCACGCCATTTTCCCGCTAATGCTGATCCACGGGCAGCCCCGAAGGCACCGTAGCCGGAATGTCCTGCAACCGCTGCACGAAGGCAGGATCCGTCAAGGCCTGGAGAAAGGCCACAAGATCGGCCTGCTCGCCCTGGCTGAGGTCGCCTGGCACCTGGAGAAACAGCGGGGAGAGATTGTTCAGCACTCCAGCCACGGGCAGCAGCGTGGGCGCAAGGTCCGCCGCCTGCAGCATGTTCTGGCCGGTGTAGTTCTGCGTGCTCTGCTGCTTGTTGCGATAATGCACCACCACTTCGTTCAAGGTTGAGAACGCGCCGTTATGCATGTAGGGCGCGGTCGCGCCAACGTTGCGCAATGGCGGTACCCGGAACTGGTAGCGGTTGGCCGCCTGCCCCGTCACGTTCTCAAAGCCGAAGTCCTCTCGGCCTGAGGGACCATTACCAAGGCCGGGGCCGAACTGGGGCACGCCCAGATTGTGCGTTGTGAAGTTGCTCAGAAGGGGACCGTTGTGGCAGGTGTCGCACTGCGCGCGGCCAAAGAACAGTAGCGCGCCACGCTTCTGCGAATCCGTCATGGCGGTAACGTCGCCGCGCAGGTAGCGGTCCCAGGCGGAATTGATGTAGGTCTGGGAACGCTCGTACTGCGCAATGGCCCGGCCGAGGTTGTTTACCGTCATGCCCACCTCGGGAGAACCCGCGGGAAACGCCGCATTGAAGCGCGTCACGTAATCGGAGACGGCCTGGAGCCGGGTCAGCAGCGCCTGGCGGTAGGCAATGTTCGACAACCCGTCCAGGGCGTGGCCGCTGCCCCGCATTTCCGTCAAGTTTACGAGGGGAAACAGGGCCTGGGCTTCGTCCGGCGCCAGGTTCATCTGGCCCTCGGGCGTATTCACAAAGTTGGGCGGCGGGGGAGGCGGAGAACCGGGCTGAGGTGGAGGAGGCAGAGGCCGTTCAATGCGCTTGTCCCAGAACATCGCCGGCTGCAGGTGCGTGGCGAAAACGGGCTGGGCGTTGCGCGGAACAAAGACCCTCTGGGGATGATTGCGGCCCGGACCCACGCTCCCCATCGAGGCCGCGCCGACACCGTCAACGCCCACCGACAGATTCAGTGAATCACCGAAGTTTTCCGTGGGGTGGTGGCAGGTGGCGCAGGCCACGTCCTGCTTGCCGCTCAGTATTTTGTCGAAGAACAGCAACCGGCCGAGTTCGACCTGGCTCTGGTTCAGCAGCGGCAGGCTGGCGGTGCTCAGGCCGGTGATCTGCTTTTGAGCGATCACGTTGCGCAGGTTCTGCTCAATCTGGGGATTACCGGCCGGGGCGGCGATGTTCACGATGAACTGGCGCGAGGTGGTGGCGCTGGCGTCGCTCACCTCAATCGTGAAGGTGAATTGGCCGTTGGCGCTGGGTGTGCCGCTGAGGGTGGTCAGGTTCGAGGTGGATGTCAGATCAACACCCAGGCCCGGCGGCAGGTTGCCGTTGACATTCCAGGCATAGGGCGCCGTGCCGCCGGAGGCTTGAATGTCCACGGTGTAGGGCACATTCAGCGTTCCGCCAGGCAGGTTGACGGCCGCCAGTGAAAGGGCTGGCGACGTTTGGCCCCCTTGGCCGCCGGAAGACGAACCGGAGCCGGAGGGAGGCTGGCATCCGCCCAGGGCCAGGGCCGCCAAACACAGAACAATCCAGGGTGCAGTGCGCATGAGGTTCTCGAGCTAGGCGCGGCGGGGTCCGCGCCGATTACGGGGCTCGAATTCTTCACGCTTGAAGTGTTCTCCGATTCACGCGAAAAATCGAAGAAACGGCGTCCCCTGCATCAGCCAACCCAGCGGGCGTAGAGCGAGCGTGCCCGCACCTCGTCGCTGGTGCCATGCACCAGGCCGCGCCCATCGGCAAACAAGGTCAGTTCAAGGTCGCCGTCTTTGAGTTGCAGAAGATACTCGCTTTCCAGTTTTACCGCCCCCGCCTCGCGCAAGCGGGCGCGCTGGGCGACGAAGTCAAAGACACCTTGCGGGCGAATCTGAACGCTGTGCCGGCCGCACAGAACGGCCGTGCGCAACCCGCGGCGACCCTCCAGGAAATCCCACCGACGTTCCTGGCACACCGGGCAACCCGCGCGAGGCCTGGACGCGTCAAGGCTGGTGCGCTCCCCGCTCCAGAGGTCCACACTGAACATGCGGCGAAACAGGGCGGCGGGATTGCCGCTCAGTATCTTCAAGGCCACCACGCTGGACCACGCCACGGCCTGAAGCACCGCGGGCATGATGACTCCGGCCGTCTCGCAGGTCTCCCCTCCCGCCTGAGGCGGCTCCTCCAGCAGGCAGGCCAGGCAGGCCCCGCCGGGCAGAACGGGCATGCAGGCCGCGCGGCTGGAGACGCAGGCTGCATAGACCCAGGGCACCTCCCACTTCACGCAGGCCTCATTGACCAGAAACCGCGTGTCGAAGTTGTCCGTAGCGTCGAGCACCAGGTCGTGGGCGCGCACCAGTTCTTCGGCGTTGGCCGGGCCGAATTCGCCGACCAGCGCCTGAACGCGACAAGCGGAGTTGATTGCCTGCAGGTGGCGCGCGGCGGCAACGGCCTTGGGCATCGATTGGCGAACGTCGGCTTCAGTGAACAAGCCCTGGCGCTGCAGGTTGCTTTCCTCGACGATGTCACGGTCGATGAGCAGCAGGCGGCCGACGCCGGCACGGGCGCAGAACTCTGCCAGGTGGCTGCCAAGTGCCCCGCAGCCCACCAGCAGCACCCGTGAGGCGGCAATCCTTGCCTGACCCTCGGGGCCGATGGGCGCAAACAGCTCCTGTCGGGAATAGCGCGACATGGCGGCATTATGCCGACCGGGGGGGCCGGCGACATCGGATTAGCGGCGGTGAACTGCTGTGATATACTTCCGGCTTCGGGCCGGGATAGCTGAACATCGGAGAGACCAACATGCAGCGAACCACATGGGTTCTTGGTGCCGTCGTGCTGGCGCTGGTGGCCTTGGTATCGGGTCAGGAGCCCAACGCTCAGGAGGGCGAGTCCAAGCCGGATACCAAGGGCGTCAAGATCAACAAGATCGGGCGCGTTGCCGATGGCCATCTGATCGTGGTTCACACCGCTGGGGGAGTCGCCTCCCTGGATGTCTATGACCCTGTGGCCAGGAAGGAAGTTGCCAACCTGGCCAAGTTCCCCCAGGGCGTGGGTGTGGACCATGTGGCCATTTCGCCGGATCGCAAGCGCGTAGCCTTCGCCTCACAGCTCAACAACCAGATGTCCCTGATCTCCTGGAACATTTTCGTGATCGAGTGCGAATCCGGAGCGTTGAACCAATTGACGCCCGACGAAGCTACCAACGAAGGATTGGCCAAGCCCCGCACGGGCACCGGCCGCGCCAACATCAAGGGCAAGCTGGTGTGGTTCGACGAAGAGCGTGGCGGCAAGAGCAGCCACTTCATTCACGGCAACGTGCGTATCGACGGCATCGAGGAATTGGCCATCCTCAAAGGCGACGGCACGTTTGTAATCGAGAATGTTCCGGCCAGTGAGCCCTTCTCAAGCTACCTGGTGTATGCGCGGGCCATGCTGCCTCGCACCAGCAAGCAGGAAATGACAACAGCCCAGGGCTCGCTGGCTGTCACGGTCAAACCCGGAGAAACCAAGGACATCGGCGAGATCAGCGTTTCTCCCCCGCGCGTAGATCTGGCCTTTGGCTATCCCACCTGGCACAAGGATGGCCTGTTCGTATCCGGCATTTCCAACGGCTACTGCGCCTACGCCGGCTATCCCAAGCTCAAGCGCGACGGCTGGCAGAAGAGTTTCCTGGACTGGACTTTCATCGACCCCTGCGGGGTGATGGCCAGCCCGGACGGCAAGTACCTCGCCGGCGCCGACAAGTGGTCCAACAACAGTGTCGAGGACTACAAGACAGCTCGCAGCATCCTGTTCTTCGACAGCAAGACAGGCAAGCCCGTCAAACGTGTGGATCTGGGCGACCCCGGCACCCTGTGGATCTCGAGCAACAACCATGGCGCATGGCTGCCGGATTCAAGCGCGGTGCTCATCCCCGGCTGGTACAGCAACTACTCAGGCGAAGAGAGCATCACCATGGCCCCCTGCCTTTACGGCGCCACACCCTCGGGCGAAGGGATGCTGGTCAAGGTATTCAAAGAAGCAGCCGGCAAGGGAAACATTACCTGCGTCAGCCCCGATGCCACGGGCAAGATCATCTACATGCTCTTCGCCCAGAATCTGGAGAACGGAGGAACGTCCAACGATCTCTGGGCCTGGAACCGTGAAACTGACGAGACCGCCCAGATCACCCAGGTCGGAGACATTCTGAGCTTCGCCGGCTACGGTCGCTGATGCTCAAGCGTTGCAGAAAGCCCCGGGGGCCATGGCCCGGGGCTTTTTCACGCCCGGCGGGCCATGGCCACGGCGCGAAAGTAGGGCGCGATGGAACCCACGCTCAAGATCGCCGCAACGGCAAACATGGTGAAGTTGACCCAGCGTCCCGCGGGCAGGAACTGCGGAAACCGGAACGAAATGGCCTCGCTGATGCAGACGCCGATGAGCACCACCGCCTGGGACACGAGCTTGAGCTTGCCCCAAAACACCGCGGCCAGCACCACGCCGAACTTCGCAGCCGTGGGCCGCAGATAGACATGCTGCACCAGCTCCCGCGCCAGAAAGGGTACGGCCAGCCAGAGCGGAATGTACCCCGCCAGGCCCAGGGCCACGATGACCACCAGAAAGAACACGGCGTCTGCCAGAGGATCGAATATCTTGCCCAAATCGCTCACGTTGCCTTCCCGGCGCGCGTAATAGCCATCGAGGAAGTCCGTGATCATGGCAAAGCCGGAAGTCCAGCCTGCGGCCCATACCCCCCATTCGCTGCGCGTGACCAGAAACGCCCCCACCACCGGCGCCAGCACAAAGCGCAGGAACGTGAAGAAGTTGGCCAGCGTCCAGAATCTCAGGGCGCTACTCCCCATTGCATGCCCGGGCCAGGCTTGGCGGCACTCAGGGCGAGGCCGCCGGGCTTGCCTCGAAAATCCAGACCTTGCCGTCGCCCTGACGGCCCGTCCTCGCGGCGGTCAAGAGCGCGTCCAGCGCGGCCTTCAGGTTCTCGCGCATCACCGCAAACTCGATGCGCACTTTGGGCAGGAAGGCCACCGCAAAGCGGTCCTCCTTGTAATCAGTCAGGTGATCCTTCTGCCGGCCATAGCCACGGGCCTCGCAGATATACACATCGGCCACGCCGGCACCTCGCAGGGCCTGAACGCAGGCCTGGGCTTTGAAGGGACGAATGACGGCCACCACCAGCTTCATGGGCGCAGCATAGCGCGGCACAACCTGGCGTCACGGCCCTACCAGGAAACGCTACTCTGAGGCCTTCAGAAGCCAGGCGCGGATCTCCTCGCGGACTTCCTCGTAGTGAGGGTCGCGGCTAAGGGCCTCGTCGAATTTCTTTCTGGCCTCGGCCGGCCGTTTCTCCAGCATGGCCAGGCGACCCTGGAAGTACGAGGTTTCGAAGGCCGTCGGGTTCATGTTCTCCATCGACTTCACGATGGGCTTCAGCTTGGCGGCATCCTCTTCTTCGAGTGCCTCGCGAGCGGCCTTGAGCTGCTTGCGGAACTCAATGACATCCAGGATCTTGTAGTAGTACTCCATGTCGCGCGGCATGTTTTCGTCTTCGTGGTAGACCATGCGCAGGGCGCCCTGCGGCTTGGCGTCGAGCATGCGCTGAACGTCCACGCGCACATAGCCGCCGACCGTGTTAGGCCCGATGGATACCCACATCACCCCCGCCGTCACATCCATGACCACGCTATGGGTGCAGATAAAGGCATCAATCGCGTTGCGGTTGCCCAGGCCAATATCCTTGCCGCCCTTGCCCTTGCGGTCACGCAAGATGCCCAGACAGGTACCCGTCTGGAACTTGCCGTAGCTTTCATCGACCAGTTCCTTGAGTCGACCCTGGCGGTAAAGCGTGGTGGCACGCGCCATGTGTTCGGCGTTGGCCTGGTCTTCCCGGTAGTCGGCGTGCTCAAAGTGATTGGCCTGGAGAATGACTCCCTCCCGTGAGGCCTCGCGCACGGCACAGCGCCCGGGCGATTTCTCTACTACCACAGCGCGCTTCTCGCGCGCGCTGGCCACGAGATAGCTGTCGCTTACAAACACCGGGGTGTCGCGGATGATCTTCACGGCCTGCTCGATGCTCTCGGCCTCGTTCAGCACGCGCTTGACCAGCAGCGAAACCGGGGTGCCGATGGTGCCAAAGCGCCCGCTGTCATCGGTGCGGGCCGCGTTCAGGCTGACGGCGATGCCCCGTGCATTCATGCCCGTTACTGCGCCCGCCATGCCGCTCCAGGCCACGTGCACATAGGGCAGGCCCTTCTCCGGCCAGACATAAAAAATGACCTTGCTGCGATCGAAGACCTCTCCGGCTTCCCAGTCAAAGTTGCGTGCGAGCAGCAGCCCGCCGTCCTGGGTGGCCGGGCCCCAGACCGCAAAGCCCGTGCAGCCCACAAGGTCGCGTTTGACCACGAGGGGATTGTCAATCAGCATGTGGCTGATGTCGTGCGCGGCATGATAGTTCAGCACACGGTGATACAGCGGCACGTCATCCGGGTGATGGTCCACGCTGCCTTCCACGAGCCCCAGAATCTCGAGCTTCTCTTCCTCGCTTACATACTCCGGCAAGCGCCGATTATTGACGCCAATACCCTGCTTGAGCAGCCAGCGCACCGGGCCCCTGGGCCAGGGCAGGAATTCGTTCACTGTCTTGAGCAGGTGGTCTTCCTGCTCCTTCAACTGCTCGGGCGTGAACTTGGCGCTGGCGTAGCCGCGCTCCCAGCTGTTGCCGGAAAGGGCCACTTCCGTGACGCCGTTGCGAACGCGCGTCCAGTTATCGCCGAGTGTCCTGGCCTCGCCGAAGCGGCCCATGGACTTTGAGGCCAGCGTCCGCGACCCCGAATACGGGGGGGGCGAGGCGATGCAGGCCGACTGCACGTAAACCGCCACTCCAATCAGCGCCGCCACCGCCAAGGCGGCCAGACCCAGCGCCGCGCGAGTCACCAGCCCGTTGGGCATGGCCAGGCGGCGGGAGGATTGGCGCAACTCGTCGAGCGCTGAAGCCATTTTGGCCCGCACATCGCGGCGCAGACGCTCGGCCCCGCCCTCGCCCTTGTAAGGGCCGGTCTCGATGGCGTCGAGCACGCGCAAGGTCACGCGGGGCGCGCGCATGCCGAGGTCGCCCTTTTGAAGGGCAGCCCCCGTCCCCTCAATCACTACGGGCACCATCGGCTTGCCTGCGTCAATGGCCAGCTGGAACAGGCCTCCGCGCAGGGGCGCGATGGCACCGCGGCGCGAACGGCGTCCTTCCGGAAACGCCAGTATGCTGGTGCCCTCATCGAGCAACTCGCGCGCCAGGGCCAGGCCGGAGTCTCCCGTAGACGCCTCCAGGTGCTTGCCGAGCTTGAACAGCTCGCCCATCAGCGGCAGCTTGAACATCCAGCGTGGAGCCAGCCAGCGCGCGTTGGACCCCAGGGCAAGGGCTGCAAGCAGGTCAAGGCGGCTCTGGTGGTTGCAGACCAGAACCGCGGCGCCGGATGGCAACCGACCGATCCTTCGCAGGCTGCCAAAGGGATAGAGCCGGAAGAACCAGCGGGCAATGTGGCGCTGCATGGCTGCAAACACATGGCCGCGCCTTCTTGCCAAGAAGCGGTCGGCCAGGTGCATGGGCACCTCGAACACGAACATCACGAGCACAAGCTGGCAGGCCAGCAGGGCATAGGCGGCAAAGGCGCGCGGCACACCCAACCAGCCACCGCCTCTGGGCGGGTAAGCAGTCTGGCGCGAGTTGTCTGGCTTCTGGGTCATGAGCCGGGGTCGATTATCGGGATGCAAGGTTCCTGAGGCCGCACCAACATAGGGGCCGTTTCGGGTTTTGCATTTTGAAATTCGAATTGCCCGGTGTCTGCCGCGGGCGGCTACTTGTTCTTGGCCGCGTCCTTCAGGTTGTCGTTGACGTCCTTCTGGCTGTCGCGCAGGCCGCGGAAACCGGCCAGGAGATCGTCAAAGCCCTCCCACTTCTTGACCTGGGCCTGCACGGACTTGAGCACGTCCAGGTTCAGCCTCTGCTGGCGCTCGAGCTCGGCGAGAAGTTCGCGGCGTTCCGAAGGAGTGATGCCCGTGCCCAGCACGCCTTCACAGAGCGAGCGGGCGCGCTCGGCGCAACCGGGTGAGATGACCCGGGACTCCTGCAGCAGCATGCCGAAACTGTCCGCCGAGAAATTCGGGTCAGGCCGCGCGCGCTTGACATTGCGCAGCAGGACGGCCAGCAGGGCCTCCGAGGCGGCAGCCAGTTCACCGCCCTCGGCGTCGCGCATGCGATTCAGCGGAGGCGTAAGTAATTGCTGCAGTTCCCGGTCGGCGCCGGCCAGGGCCAGCAGCAGGCGCACCGACTGTATGCGGGCTTCCTGGGGGCGGGCCTGGTCGTCGCGCTCGAGACGCGAGAACTGGTATACCTGGGCAAACACGCCAAAACGCTCCATCACGGCTTCGGAGTCGCGCAGAAGCTGGTTCTGCTTCTGAAAAGCGTTGTTCAGGTCCGTGCGCAGGCGGCGCCCTTCCTCACCTTCAAGGTTGAGCAGTTCGCGCCTGGCCAAGGCTTCCTGGGACTGGGTCAACAGTTCACCCTGGCTGGCGACCATGGCATTGATGATGGTCTTGATCTGGCGGATCTGCGTGGAGACTTTGGCCCGCAGGTCATCGACCGTGTAGAGCTCATAGCTCATGATCGGGTTGTGCTTGCTGCCCTGCAGCAAGGGCTCCCCCGTCTTGCTGTCGAGGTCCGTGGTCTGACGCAGGTCAAAGGCCTGGATGAAGCACTCCAGCGTGGGCTTGGCCGATCCCGAAGGCGAGGGCACGTCGCGCGTCAGGTGCTCAAACTCAAGGTTGAAGCTGCCCTTGTACAGCGTCTGGGGCCTCTCGCGCAGGTCCTTGAGCGACTGGGCAAAGGGCTTGAACTCGCGGAACTCGGACTCCTCAATGTAGCGCCAATACAGCCGCGCCGATCCCACCCCGTAGTCGTCGGAGAGTTCATATTCCACGGGGACCACGGCATCTTTCGCCACGGCCACAAGCTGGTTGGAAACCAGGGGATCGCCCGAAAAATGGATGCGCACGGCCGGAGCGATGTCTTCCTTTACCTGCATCTGGTCGCCCAGGCGCTTGGCATTGGCAATGCCCCCTTTGTCCACCACGCGCAAGGTGTAGCGCGTCATGCCCATGCCAAGGGTCACCGTTGCCTGATAATGGAAGACCTGCTGGGGCAGGGCGCGGCCGGCTTTCTTTGCCTCTTCTGTGGCCCGGCGCTGCTGCTCTTCACGCTCCGGGTCAGTGGTGATCGGTTCGGCGCGGCTGGTTCCGACGTTGTAATCCACCAGAAGGCGCGAGCCCTCGATGCCTTCGAGCTGCAGAGCCTTGGTGACGGCAAATTTCAGCGTGACACGCGTTCCGGCCACACCCTCGATGGCGCGATCTTGCGTGGTGCGATCGGGCAGGCGCAGGTACTCGGCGTACCTGTAAGTGAGTTCAAGGGGCTGGGCCAGCTCAGGCGGAGGAATCACCACCACACGGAAGGGACCGGCCAGCGCGTCGCCGGCCTTTATGTAAATCTCCTCCCAGCTGTTCTGGGCGGAGCGCTTGTTGTAGCTGAAGAAGACGCGTTCGTTCTTGCCCTCGGCGCCCAGGGTCTCACGCACCATCTCGCGTTTAATGGTGCTCTGCAGCCCCTTGCGGACCAGGGCGCCGGCGGCATCGCGCTCCGCAGCGTAAACCTCAATGCGCACCTCAGCCGTAGAAGGAATATCGCCCGACGGCTCGGCGATGATGCGCAAATCCGAGTCCAGGGCTACCTGGTAGATGTCGTTTTCCGGGTCGTGATTGAAATTGATGATGAGGTCTTCTTCGGTGGGATACAGCGCCAACTGGTCGGCCTCAAGGAACTTCACGTCCAGTTTGGTCTTAGTGGGCCAGGCCACGTCAGCGCCCAGCGCGCGGCGCGCCCAGGTGCTCATGGGGTCGCGGGCAAAGAGGGCGTGTGCAAACACCGTGGACATGGCCAGCACGCTGAGGCCCACGATCAACAGCAGGCGCCTGGAACGCACGGCATCACCGAAGTTCAGCTTGCCCGCGAGATCGAAGGACTCCCCCACCACAATCTGCATCATGTTGGCGCTGGCGACATCCTTGTAGCGCTCCTGATTCTTTAGGAACTGGAGGGAGGTGATCAGCCGGTCATTAAGCAGCGGGTACTCGCGCTCCACCAGCAGAGCGAGGTCTTCATCGCTCAGAGTACGCGAAAGAGGATAAATGATGTTGCGGATGATGACGACGGCAACCACCAGGCAAGCAACCACCAGAAAGCCGACCCGCACGCCCGCCGGCAGGTTCAGCAGGTAGTCAGACCAGAACATCCACAGGGCCAGCGCCGCCACCCAGATGACAAGCATCCCCACGCCGTGGGAAAGGAACATGAGGCGGATGTGTCCGCGAAGCTGCGCGAGTTTGGACTCAATCAGCGATAGCGACATAGCTTGTCCGATCTTCCTGGCCCGACTACTTGTTGCGCATGTCAATCTTCAGCGGGCGGCTGGTCACGTCAAGGCGCGCGGCACCCTGGGGCCCGTAGAGCGTGCCCTTGTAAACCACCACCAGCCAGTATTCCGCCGCCGGCCGGCCATAGAGACTCTGCGACACGTCAATGCGGAAGCGGTACTCTTCCTTGGGTTTGAGCCAGACCTCTCCCATATGCTCCAGCGGGTTGCCCAGGAGGTTGACCTCCAGAGCCTCGTAGCGTTCGCCCACGGAGTCCGGCCCGCTGTAGTCGGGAGCGCGGGAAATCTGCAGCACGTAAACGGGGTCACGGCTGAAGACGCGCTCGATGCGCGCGGGCACGGGGCTGATGTTGTGCAGCGAAACCTCCACCACCGGCGCCGTCATGCGCGGATCGTTGTACAGCAGCAGTCCCATTTGCAGCAGGGCTTGAGGTGGCGTGGCCTCGGAATCGCGGGCAATCACAGAGAAGTGGCCTGTCGGCACCACCTGCGGCACGTCTCCGCCGATCACGCGCGCGCTGCCCTCCCCCACGGTAACCTGGGTCTCGGCTTCAGTCACCCGCACGGAGAGCTTGGCGCCGCTGACTTCCACGCGGCCATGGGGCGTGACCACGGTGAAAGCGCTCTCGCCCAGGGCGCCCGGAGCGATATTCAGTCGCCGCATGAAGCCGCGATTGAGCTTGACCTCGCGCGAGCTGACGAACTGTATTTCCGTCTGGGGCGCGCATTCGATGATGGAGTAGCTGCGCGAGACTCCCGTCGGCAGCCATATCTGCGCTTCGTAGACGCCGGTGTTCTTCGTGGTGCCCACCAGCACTTCACCCTGCTCGATTTCGCGGCCCACCGTTCCGCCGAAGTCCGCCGAAGCTTCGTGGTAGATGATCTGGCCGATGACTTCGTCCTTGGGCAGCACCGGCAGATAGCGCTTGTCGCCGAACAGGGCCATCAGCACCACCATCAGGATCCCGGCCGCCGCCGCGAGCAGGAACGCCCGCCTCAGCATGCAATGCACACCGGGCACGGCTCCCTGCAGGGCCCCCTCACCGCTCATGCGCCGCATGATGCGGTCAAAGGAGCCTCTCCGCGGAGCCACTTTGCGCACCGCCTGGTGCAGCTTCAGGTGACTGCGGACCTCCTCAAGCTCGGCCCTGAGCGCCGGGTTTTCCTTGAGCTGGCTCTCCAGCTTCTGCTGCTGGTCAGGCTCCAGCTCGCCGAGCACGTAACCCAGAAGGTTCGCCGAGACCAGGGACTGTGTGGGGCGTTCGTCCTCGAGCATTTAGGCCCCCCCCTTGGCCGGGTTTTCCGCGTCTTCCGGCTTGAAGAACCGCCTCAGGCGCTCGCGCAGCTTGCGCTCGGCGTAATGCAGGCGCGATTTTACGGTTCCCAGCGGAACCTCGAGCGCCTCCGAAATCTCCTGATAGGTCATGCCCTGGTAGAAACTCATGACCAGCACCAGCCGGTGCATGGCGTCCAGCTCCAGCAGGCCGGCGCGCACGGCATCTTCCGTCTCGCGCCGGGCCGCACCCGCCTCGGGCATCTCCTGGTTGGGAGCCGCCAACTGGTCAATCAGGGCGACGGCCTTGACCGCTGCATAACGGCCGGAGGTCGTGGCCCGCGGGTCGGTCTCGGAGAGGGCATCGACCCGCCCGCTTTCGAGCATGGCGTCGCTTTCGATGTCCACGGCGCGCCGCACGCTTTTGCGACGGGCCTCGAGGTCGATCCAGCAGTTGCGGCCGATGCGGTAAATCCAGGAACTGACCCTCAAGTCTTCCTTGAAGGTCATGGCGCCGCGCCAGACGCGGATGAAGGTCTCCTGCAGCAGGTCTTCAGCCCGGCCGTCATCCCAGCTCAGCCGGTAAAAGAGCGCGTAGAGGCGCCGGTAATACTTGTAGAAAAGCTGCTCAAATGCCTCGGAGTCGCCGCGTTTGATGGCGGCCATCAGACTGATGTCCTGCTTTTCCGAAGCGGTTGCCATGCTGCTTGCGGTCCTCACTCCTTAGTACGCAGGGAACGCCTGCCACGTTCGAACAATTCGGCCAGCATAGCAGCGTCAAAGGTCACCGGCACTTGGCGATTTGGGGGCCGACTGGTGACGCCTCAAGCATGTTGCATTGGCAGCGATCGCAAGTAGTCTGCCCGCCCAATGGTCCTGGCTGAAATCAGCGCGCTTGAAGTCCTTGCCAACACGCTCAAGGTGCTGGTCGCCTTTGGCGCGATCATGGCGCTGATTCCGCAGCTCATCTGGATTGAACGCAAGGTGGCAGCCTGGATTCAGCATCGCGCCGGCCCCAACAAAGTGGGCCTGCCCCGCTGGAAGATCCTGGGGCCGCTTGCGGGTTTCCACCTGTGGGGCCTGCTTCAGCCCCTGGCCGATGTCGTCAAGCTTCTGTTCAAAGAAGATTTTGTCCCGCGCCGCGCCGACAAGATTCTGTTTTTCCTCGCCCCGGCGCTGGTGTTCGTGCCCATTGCGCTCGCTTTTGCGGTGATTCCCTTCGGCTGGGGATCCTGGTTTGGGCAAGGTGAAGGCGCGTTCTTCGTAAAGTACCAGATCTTCGACATCAGCGCGGGCGTGCTCTTTGCTTTTGCGGTCAGCAGCGTGGCCGTGCATGGCCTGACGCTGGCGGGCTGGTCCAGCTACAACAAGTACTCGCAGATGGGGGCCGTCCGCGCCAGCGCCCAGCTCATCTCATACGAGGCGGCCATGTTCATGGCCGTGCTGGCAGTGGTCATGCAGGCAGGCACACTCAGGCTTGACGAAATCGTGCTGGCGCAGACCCAGCACGGCTGGGGCATTCTCACGCAGCCCGTCGCTTTTGTCGTGTTTCTGGTGTGCGCCTTCGCCGAAACCAACCGCGCTCCTTTTGACTTCCCCGAGGCCGAGCCCGAGTTGATTGCCGGCTATCACCTGGAGTACGGCTCCATGAAGTTCGGCCTGTTCTTCCTTGGCGAGTATTTCGGCATGGTGGTCCAGTGCTCGCTGCTCACGACTCTGTTCCTCGGCGGCTGGACCTTGCCCGGCATCCCCGCCAAGCCTGACAACTTCTGGATGAGCCTGACGGGGCCCATCATTTTCAGCGCCAAGGTGTTCCTGCTGCTGCTGCTGTTCATCCAGGTGCGCTGGACGCTGCCCCGCTTCCGCTTTGACCAGCTCATGTCCCTGGGCTGGAAACGTCTGATTCCCATCGCGCTGGCGAATCTGGTATTCACGGCCCTGCTGGGCGTGGCCCTTTCACGTTAGGTTGCTTTGCCGGAACCCATAAGCGCGCTGTGGCGTTAACAGTGCGTAGGTGGCACGGTGCCGCCCCAGGCCGCCCCAAGTCGCACCACGACATGAACCTCAGCCACGAACAGCGAGAACTGCTCAGCGCCTACCTCGACGGCGAGGTCAGTGCCAACGAGCGCGCCTTGGCCCAGGCCCTGCTTGACCGCGCCGAAGCCCGCCGCTTCCTCGGCGAACTCAAGACCCTGCGGGAGCGCCTGGCCCCCCACGGCCTGGCTCCGGCGCCCCGGAACCTGCGCGATGCCGTGCTGGCCGCGCTTGATGGCGACTTTGACAGCATTTCACGCCCCACCAGTCTCAAGCCGGGTCGCGAGGCCGCAGTCCTGCCGTCGGCAAACTGGCGCACGCCCCTCATGGCCGTGGCAGCGGCACTGACCATTGCCGTGGGATTGTTCTTTGGCAGCGCCCTGCTGGATCGCCCGGCTGATGTCTCAACGGCGACCGTCTCCAGGGCGCCGGATGCGCAGCAGGCTGGTTCCCGCGCCATGCCCACATCGAGACCCTCCGAAGTTGTCGAACAAACCAAGCCCGCCAAGGGCGGCGACCATACCAACGATGACTGGTCGGACGATGCGGGACCGCCCCCTGCCGCCCACCAGCCGCCGAAGGCGCCCACGGGCGACGGCGAGCGCGGCCCCGCCAAGAATGGCGATAAGAAGCACGATCAAGATGAAGCCAGGCTGGCCCAACTGGCCCTGACTCGCACTGTGAGCTTTGATCGGTCAGCCGAAGTGAGCTTCTCCTTTGACCGCAAAAGCCGCATGTCCATGAATCAGCTCCACACCGACTTGCTGGGCATCGCCTCGCTCTACGGCAACGCCCAGCTTCTCACGGCGTCACGGCCCCTGGCCGCGCCCGCCGCAGGCGTGGACCTGACCTATCACACGGGAATCGAAGTCGAGCTTGACGAGTCAAGAGTGCCGGAGCTCCTGGGCGCCCTGGACCGACTGGCAGCCGCCAACACGCTGGGCCGCGTGGTGACCCCGGGGTTCCTGCGCCCCTCGGTGCTGCGCTGCCTGCGCGAGGTCGATGAGCTGCTCTATGCCGTGGAATCCGTCGAGCGCGGCGAGGTGCCCAAGGCAGAATCGGCCGACGAGAAGCCTGCCCCCAATGCCGCCGAGGCCAATCGGCGTGTCAACTCGGAGCGCAAGTTCAGGGCCACCGATCCCAGCCTGCAGCGGGCCATGGGCTATCTGCCCGTGGAAGTCCAGCGTGAGAGCGCGCGGCGGCTTGAAGAGCAGAAGTTCGGCAAGGTCGAGTCTTCGGCCACACCCCGGACATCCGGCAACTCCGCACCTTCGGCGAGTGTCAAGCTGGTGATTCGCGTCCAGTAATGGCCCGTCACAGGGGCCACGAATCTGCTGAAATCATGGAACCCGGGCAAGCCACTCAGCGTCTCATAAGTGTGAGATGAAAGCGGTCAGAGCGGCTGCTAAGCTCACGGGGATACAGGCGCGACATGGCACTCTCCAACGAACAACGCGAACTGCTGAGCGCATACCTCGACGGTGAGGTCAATGCCAGTGAGCGCGCCGTCGCCCAAGCCCTGCTCGAGCGACCGGAAGCCGCACGCTACCTCGGTGAACTCAAGCGCCTGCAGGAGGTCACCCGCGCCCACGGCGCCGCCAGGGCGCCCGCCGACTTTTCAAGTCTGGTGCGCCAGAGCCTCGACGGCGACTTTGACAGCATTTCCCGCCCCACAAGCCACAAGCCCGCGGCCCCCCTGCACGTGATGCCTGCGGCCAACTGGCGCACGCCCCTGATGGCATTGGCCGCAGCGGTCATCGTGGCTGTGGGCCTGTTTGCCTACGACCTGGTCTCCAACCCCAGCCGGCCCCTGGCACCGGAGGGTTTCGTCGCCCGCGAACCCGCCGTGACCTCCGAAGCAGCCGGCAAGCCGGCAGCCCTGGAGTCGCTGTCGCGTTCGGCCGAAAATCCGTCTGCGCCGCAGCCCGCTGCGCCTGCCGCAAAGAAGCCCACTTCGCCTGATGCTCCCAACGGGGATCCGGGTACCGAAGACGCCAAAGACATTCAGGACGCCAACGAGGAATTCGGAAAGGAAGTTGAAGGAGAGAGGTCCGACAAGAAAAAGAATGAATCGGCGCGTCGCGCCAGGGGTTCGGCTCCTGAAAGTGACAACTGGGACCGCACGAAAGAAGGCAAGGATTCCGGCACCGGGACGGGCGGAGGCGCTGGAGGCTCTTCAGCCGGCGGCAAAGGCGAGGCCAGGGAGAGCGGTAAATACGAGGATGCCGGCCCCCGCGATGAGTCCCCGGCCAAGAACGGCAGCCCTGAGCGCGGCAGCACCCGCGCCTTGGGCGACAGCCAGGCAGAGGTAGTAGAAGTGGTGGTGGAGGACGTCTCCCGCGCCGGGCGCAACGCGGTTTTGACCGAACTGCTGGCCATCGGCAACCTGTACGGTGCTGCGGATTCGACGGAAGAAGGCAGCGTCGAGGTTGAACTGTCTGAAGACCAGCTTGAGTCTATGATGGCCGCGCTCCAGAGGCTTGCACGAGATCAGGAGTTGGGCTCGGTGTCCGTGGCGGAGAAGGACGGAGCCCAGGGCTCGCCAGGATCCAAGGCGGCGCGTGAAGCGCTCAAACGCCAGGAGCAGGGTGCAAGCCGCGCCCAGGACTACCTGCCCACAGAACTGAAGGGAGCCTTGGACGACGCGGAGCATCGCGACAACCGCAATGGGGTCCCGGCCGAAGGCGCGGACGACACTGAGGAAGGCGAAAAGCAGGCCCCCAAGCCTTCGGCATCCCGTGCACGAGTGAAGGTCCGTATCACGGCGAGGTAGGATAGATTTTTTCAGAATTTTGCCTTGCGTGACAGACCGGTGACATTGATGGAGTATCTTCTGTTCACCACAGTTGGAATTGACAACTGAACGATTTTGGGTCTCCCAAGTGACCTGTTCCTTTAAGGGGGGGAACTAGTCAGGGGGACCTGTGGTGCGCAGGCGCGCGGGATCGGGACTTTGGGTTTAAGGGGGCCCAGAGTTATCTCTGCTCGCCTGCGTTTCTGAGCCGCCTCGGACTTCCGTCCGAGGCGGCTTTCATTTGTAACAGCCATCCAATTGTACGATAGTCACTCTACCACGCCTTGGGAGACCTGGCATGTACACGCGTAGAGTCACTTTCCTTGCCGCCATCGTAGTGATGTTGCTCGCTTGCTGCCGAAGCGCCGATGCGCAAGAGGCCCCGCGCAATATCGACAAACTCGAACTCTACAAGCGGGTGCGCCAGTGCACCGTCAAGGTGAGCGCCAGGATTGGCGAGAAAGTCGGCAAGCAGGGCACTGGCGTTTGCTTCATGCGTGCCGGCGGGGGAACACACGGTGAATACGCCGTCGTGGTCACGAACTCGCACGTGGTCAGCGAGTACAACGAGCGCACGAAACGCTACGAGCTTGCACCGACCATCAAGGTCAAGCCCTGGCAGAAAGGCAAGGAAACCTGGCTCGAGGCCCAGGTCATGTTCCATCACCTCAGCGACAAGCTGTGGTTCGATTTGGCGTTCCTGATTGTCAAGGACCCCGATGGCCTGATCTCCAAGGCCGCGGTGGCGACTCAGCGCGATCACAAGGTGGGATCAACTGTCTATGCCTGCGGCAATCCGCAGGATGAGGAGTTTCTTGTTGATGACGGCGAGATTGTTGACTTCAAGTGGCCCGTCAAGGATTCAGGCCAGTTGCTGGCGCATAACGCCCTCATTGAGCGCGGCAGCAGCGGCGGCGGGCTGTTCAATAGCCGCGGCGAACTGATTGGCATCAACACCTGGCTCTATGAACTGCGCACCGGCATTGCCCAGGATGCCCAATGGTTCTTTGAATGGTTTCGCTTCGGTTCCGCCAGCGTCGGCTCACGCGCGGGAGACTGGCAGAACATCCTTGTAAGCCACGAAGAGCATGGCTACGTGGACATGGAACTCCACAAGGGGCAGTCCCTCTACATGGCTGCCCTGGGCACATGGACATACAACAAGACCGACGGGGCTACCAACGCCGGCGGCGTAAGCGGCTACGAGAACAGGCGCGTGTCAAAGGAACACAACTATGCCTCCGCGCTGGTGCGGGTCGGCGAGAGCATGTTCGCAATCGGCAACGGGATGTGGGGCACCGATGGGGCTGTCGTCGCGCCGCCTGATTTTCGAGTTTCCGAACGCATCAGCACGACGGGCAAAGTCTCCTACCGGATGAACGACACCGACATCAGCGACAACGGCGGCTACCTTACGCTGATTTACTTCGTGATGGGCAATCCCGTCTGGTACATCGGCGTTGATACAGCAGCACCATGGAAGGACGACCGCGAGCGCTGGAACCTCTACACGACAGATGAAAAAGGCAACCGCAAGGAGATCGGCGCTCGCGTCATCAAGGTGCACGACTTTTCCGACTGCGCCCATGCAGGCTTGAAAAAGGGCGACATCATCATCAGCGTAACGGGATATGCCGGCGCCGGCGAAAAAACCTATGTCACTGAATCCACGCTCAATTCTGTGATACAGGACCTGCGCGAGGGCAAGGCCAAGGGCTGGCGCATCATGCTGACCTACCGGCGGGAAGGCAAAGACCACGAGGTTCTGCTGGGCCTTGACGGCAAGTAAACCCCGTTGCGCCGCCAGTCACCATTGCTATTCTTGGCCGCCCTTGGCCTGGCCCGGCCTGCATTGCACGAAGGAGATCATGAGGTCCAAGCGTCGCCCACCCGGAACGGAGCAGCGTGGCTCCTCCGATGACCTGCGTGTCAACGAACGCATCCGCATTCCGCGCGTCCTGCTCATTGACCACCTCGGCGAGCAGCGTGGCATTGTTCCGACTGAAGAAGCGCTCAAGATTGCCCAGGACGCCGGTTTGGACCTGGTTGAGGTGTCGCCGCAGGCGCGCCCGCCAGTCTGCCGCGTGATGAATTACGGGCAATACAAGTATCAACAGAAGAAGAAGGCCAAGAGCCACAAGGCTCACCAGGCCAAGGTCAAGGAAGTGCGCCTGCATCCCGCCACGGGCGAACATGACATTGAGGTGCGCCTGCGCCAGGCCAAGGGCTTCCTGGAGCACGGCGACAAGGTGCTGGTGGCTGTCTGGTTCAAGGGCCGCGAGATGCAGCACCGCGAGCGTGGCGAGACGCTGTGCAACCGCTTCATCCAGGAGCTGGACCTGTACAGCAAGCTGGAAAAGCCCATCTCGCTTGACGGCAAGCGCATGAGCATTCTGCTGGCGCCCCTGACCAAGGACGAAGCGCGGGCCAAGGCCAAGGCTCAGGAAAACAAACCTGCCGCGCCCGTGCCTGCAGGCCCCGCGCCCAAGCCCTCGACGCTGTCTGTGGCGCTGAAGCCAGCACCGGAACGCCCGCGCCCCGGACAGGCGCAAAGCGCGCCGGCGCCCGCACCGGCACCGGAGCCCGAGAAGAAGTAGCGGCGAAGCCCTCGGCATCAAGTCGGAGAAGTTCTCCGCCCGAAGGGTTTCCCCGAGTCAAGCCCCCAAAGGGCAAGAAGGAAGAGAAGTCATGCCGAAGATGAAGACTCACAAGGGAGCCAGCAAGCGCTTCCGCATCACGAAGAAGGGAAAGCTCAAGCATTACAACGCGGGACACTCGCACATGCAGTCGGGCAAGAGCCCCAAGCGTCGCCGCTCGCTGCGCAAGCCCAGCCTGCTCGCTCCCGAACATGCCGGCCGCGTAGCCAAGCTGCTGGGTGTGCGCATGGTTTCACCGCCCCCCACGCCGCCGCAGAACCCGCAGAAGAAGGCCGAAGAGAAGAAGTAGTTCTCGCGGCGCTACCGGCATCAAGTCGGAGATTCTCTCCGCCCGGTCTTGCGCCCCGAATGAAAGGACAAAGTCATGTCACACGCATCAAACGGGCCCAAGACGCGCGCCCGTCGCAAGAAGTACCGGAAGCTCGTCAAAGGCTTCTGGGGCCGCATCAAGAACTACCGCCAGGCACGCGAACGCGTGTTCCGCTCCTGGAAGTATGCATGGTTCCACCGCCGTCGTCGCAAGCGCGACTTCCGCAGCCTGTGGATCACCCGTATCAGCGCCGCAGTGCGCCAGAACGGTCTGACTTACAGCCAGTTCATCCACCTTCTCAACAAGGCGAAGATCGAGCTGAACCGCAAGAGTCTCGCCGAGCTGGCCGTGCGTGACGCCAAGGCCTTCTCCAAGGTCGTTGAGGCGGTCAAGGCCGCCAAGTAGGTTTGAGTTGACCGCAGCCATTGGGGGCGCGCCTTCGGGCGCGCCCCTTCCGTTGCTACAATGGGGCGACTTGCCGGGAGCCCGCCATGCGCATCCCCCTCATGCTCCTACACACGCTCTGCCTGCTGGCCCTCGCGGCCACCCCCCTCACCGCCGCTCCGAAGGCAGGGGATGCCGCGCCGCAGTTCAAGCTCAAGGGCAACGTGGTCAATCCCGTGGAGCACACCCAGCTTTCCGAGATGCAGGGCGACGTGGTCCTGATCAAGGAATGGCAGATCCGGGATATCGGAAGCGCCAAGGAGCTCCCCACGATCCAGAAATACTGGACGGAGCGCGGCGGCAAGGGACTGCATGCCTTCCTGATCCATCGCCTGAACTTCGAGAAGTACCACGACGTCATCGACTACTGCCAGGACAAGGGCTACACGTTCTGCGTGCCGATGGGCGGATTCTATGACACCAACGACTTTGACGCCTACCGGGCCGACTCCAAGGAGTTCCGCACCACGGTCATTGGCGTCGACGGCAAGGTGGCCTTCCACGGCACGACGGGCTGGGAGCCAGTGCTGGACGCCGAGCTGAAGAAGTGCGTCTACCCCGGCCTGACAAAACACAGCGTGCACAAACTGGTCGAAAAGGCTGCGGGATTCTTTGCCCAGCGCAGCTACGGCAAGGCCCTGGTGGAAGCGCAGAAGCTCTCGGGCCACGCGGACGATGCCGTGAAAGGCGATGCCGCCCTGCTCATCGAGCGCGCCGAAGGCTTCCACAAGGCCCTGCGCTCCCGCATCGACAGAGCCCGGGAGGAGCGCCGCTGGCAACTGGCCCTGGAGCTCCTTGACCGCGTGGTGGAGGAGTTCCGCCTTCACGAATACGGCACCCAGGCAGCCGCCGAGGCCAAGGCTCTGCGCGACGACAAGTCACTCAAGTCGGAACTCAAGTCCTGGGAGGCATTCAAGAAGGTCCTCGACGAAAACCGCAAACGCAAGGACCGCAATGCCCGCGCCACGGCTCTGCGTGCCTTTGCCAGGGCCCATACGGGTCTCAGGGCCGCCGAGGATGCCGAGAAGCTGGCCAAGGAACTCGAGCAGTCGCTCGAGGAATAGCGTGACCGCGCCCGACGAATTCGCTGCCGCCCGCACTGCCATGGTGCAGCGGCAGATTGCCGCGCGCGGCATCCTCGATTCCCGTGTGCTTCGGGCCATGGGCAATGTGCCGCGCCATGAGTTCGTCGCCCCCCACCTGAAGGCCCATGCCTATGACGACGGGCCCCTGCCCATTGGCCAGGGCCAGACCATCAGTCAGCCCTACATTGTGGCGCGCATGACGGAATTGCTGGAAGTGGCCGAGCATCACCGCGTGCTGGAGATCGGCAGCGGCTGCGGCTACCAGACTGCGGTGCTGTGCCGCCTGGCCGGCCATGTCTATGCCATTGAAAGACTGGAAGAGCTGGCGGCCAGGGCGCGGGAAAATCTGAAGCGCGCCGGCATTGAGAACTTTTCTCTGGCCTGCGCGGACGGAACACGGGGCTGGCCGCAGCATGCCCCCTTTGACCGGGTGCTGGTGGCCGCCGCCGCGCCTGCGTTTCCCGCGGCGCTGGCCGAGCAGCTCGCTGTGGGCGGCAGAATGGTGGCGCCCCTGGGACCGCGCCATGTGCAGCAGCTCACGCTGGGCGTCAAGCGCGCCGACGGCGGCCTCGATACTTCGACGCACGGGGCCGTGGTGTTCGTCCCGCTCATTGAGCCCGGGTCGCGCCCTGCATGACGGTGCGCCTCAGCGCTGCCTCCACATCCTCCAGCTTCATGGGTTTGCTGATGTAGTCGTCCATTCCCGCGGCGAGGCACTTCTCACGGTCGCCCTGCATGGCATGGGCGGTCATCGCGATGACAAACGGGCGCGGGCCCCCGTTCTGATTCTGCCGCAACTGGCGCGTCGCCTCATAGCCGTCCATTACGGGCATCTGGCAGTCCATGAACACGACGTCGTAGGGGAGCTGGTGAACCATCGTGACGGCCTCCTGACCGTTTGCCGCAACATCGACGCGGCAGCCCAGCTTCTCAAGCATGCGAATGGCCAGCTTCTGGTTTACGGCGTTGTCCTCGGCCACCAGCACGCGCCAGGCCCGCTGCGCGACCGGTGCCGCCGGCTCCACGGGTTTGACGTTGCTGGTGGTAGTGACGTGCGACGTGCTGCGGCCCAGCACACGCGTGAGAATATTGCGCAGCACACTGGGGCGCAAAGGCTTGGACAGCACGGCCTCCACCAGATTCTGGGGCAGAGTCACGTCGCGCGTGCGCACACTGGCCGTCATGATGATGATGGGCAGGTCGCGCAGGTTGTTGTCCTTCTTGATTTCCTTGGCCAGTTGAATGCCGTCCATGCCCGGCATCCGCAGGTCAAAGAGGCCGGCGTTGAAGGACTCGCCTGCGGCCCTGGCCTCGCGCAGCTTCTTGAGGGCGCCAAAGCCGCTGCCGCACGATTCCGCGACGAGACCCAACTCCGCGAGCTGGTCGCACACGACTCGTTGAGCCGTCTCGTCGTCGTCGGCCACGAGGACCCGCGCCCCCTGGGGCAGCACGAAGTCCGGCTTTGCTGAACCTTCGGCCTTGCCGATTTTCAGGTCCACTTCAAAGAAGAAAGTGGAACCCATACCCAGATCGCTGCGCACGCCCATGGTGCCGCCCATGAGCTCAACGAGCTGCCTGGAGATTGCGAGGCCCAGGCCCGTGCCGCCAAAGCGCCGCGTCGCTGAAGCATCGGCCTGGTAGAACTTCTCGAAAAGCTGCTCCAGCCTCTCAGCGGGAATGCCGATGCCCGTGTCCGACACAGAAACTCTCAGGCGGTTGGTCGTGTCCGTGCGCCAGACATTGGCGACTTCGATCAGCACGTGCCCCTGTGAAGTGAACTTGACGGCGTTGCCCACCAGGTTGACGAGCACCTGCCGCAGGCGTCCGGCGTCTGCCACGAAGCTGCGGCCCGCCGCGCTGTCGTAGCTGACCAGCATGTCCACGCCCTTCTCGGCCGCCTTGGGCGCCAGCAGTTCCGCCACTTCGTTGACCGCCTGGGACAGATCCATCTCGACGGGCTCCAGCGTCATCTTGCCGGCCTCAATCTTCGAGAAGTCCAGAATGTCGTTGATGATGGTCAGCAGTGCCTCGCCTGAGTTGCGAATCGTCTCGGCGAACTCGCGCTGTTCGTCGTTGAGCTTGGTGTCAAGCAGCAGCCCGGTCATGCCGATCACGCCATTCATGGGCGTGCGGATTTCGTGGCTCATGTTGGCCAGGAACTCGCTCTTGAGGCGCGTGGCCTCGTTGGCTTTCTCCAGGGCCTGGTCGAGTTCGCGATTCTTGGCCGCCAGCTCCTCCGCGTAGGTCTTGATACGCGATTCGGCCACCACGCGCTCGGTCACGTCGATGTGCATGACCACGGCGCCGGTGGACTGCTCCCGCGCCACAGGAGCCACCATGAGCCTGAACCAGCGCTGCTGCTCAGGCCCGTGACATGGATATTCCAGTGTGAAGAGATGAGAGTGCCCCGAAAGCACGGAACGAATGCCGCGCGCGACGTCCGCCGCGCCCTCAGAACAGAGTCCCCGCGCGGTTTCACAGAGTTCGATGTAGTTGGAACCCACGCCGAAGTCGCTGCCGCTCATGGCGTTGTGGCGGGCAAAATCGCGCCAGGATTCATTGACGGAGAGAATCTCGCCCTTTTCATTGAGGAGGACGACGTGGGCCGGCAGGGCGTTGAGCACGTCGCGCTGGGCCGCTTCGCTCAGCCTCAAGGCGTCTTCGGCGCGCTTGCGCTCGGTGATGTCCGTCAGGCCCGCAAAGATGGCGGGGTTCCCCTCAAAGGGCATGATCTGGGCCGCCAGAGAGGCCCAGAACTCACTGCCGTCTCTGCGGCGTACCCTCATTTCAAAGCCCTGGGCGCGCCCCGTCTCCGCCAGGCGTTGCAGCAGACGCGTGCGGTCTTCGCTGTTGGCGTAGAAGTCCGGAGTCTTGAGGCCCATCAGGCTGCCATCTTCCTCGTGCAGGACTTCGTGCAGCCGCTGGTTGGCAAACAGCACCGTACCGTCATGGACAGCGCTGATCAGCATGGCCACGGGCGAGGCGTCGGCGATGGCACGGAAGCGCTGTTCGCTCTCGGCCAGGGCCTTGGCCGCGCGGCTGCTGCGGTCGGCTTCGATACTGGAGGCCACCACCTCGGCAAGGGCGACGACAAACTCCTGCTCGCGCGCGCTCCACTCCCGCCTGGTGCCCACATGCTCGTGGCAGATCAGCCCCGCCACACGGCCCTGAGACCACACGCGCACGTCCAGCATGGAGGTAATGCCCAGCGGCGCCAGGTACGGTTCCGTGAATTCCCGCGTGCGGGGGTCCTGCATGGCGTCGTGAGCTGCGATCACCTGCTCGCTCATCAAGGCCTTGAAGTAGGCCGGGAACTGGGAAGCCGACAATTCGACGTCCTGCGCCTCGGCGCGCCCTTTCTGGCCGGTGTAGATGCGACGGCAGCGAATCGAGCCCTGGTCGTCTGACAGCGACCAGAAGCTCACACGTTCGACGTTCAGCGCGCGGGAGGCCCTCTCCAGCACCCGGTCCAGGGTGCCCAGCAGGTCGGACTTGTCACCCTGGGCCAACTCGAACAGCGCTCGCTGGTAGCCTTGGGCCTCCCGCTCTTCCTGAAGGCGCCGCTGCTCAGTCTCCCAGCGCTCGTGAATATCCAGCACCCCGCCGATGTACCCATTGAAGGTGCCGTCGGATCCGAAGTGCGGCAGGCCTTCATCCAGCACGCGGCGGTAGACACCGTCATGGCGCCGGATGCGATACTCGGCGTTGTAGGGACGGCGCTGCGCCAGAGCCGTCATAAACCGGTCCAGAACCGCCTGACGCTCTTGGGGATGAACCAGTTCGGCCCATCCCGTACCGTGTTCCGCCGTTTCAGGCCGCCCGGAGAACTCCTTCCAGCGGGAGTTCACGTAGTTCACCTGGCCCTGCGCGTCCGTCGCCCAGAACATGACGGGCGTGGCCTCTGCCAGGGTGCGGAAGCGTTCCTCGCTCTCTGCAATGCGACGCTCAAACTCCACGCGCTCGGTCACATCCCGGGTGTTGAGCAGAAACTGCATCTCGCCCTTCGCATTGGGCACCACACGTCCCACGGTTTCCAGGTGCCGCCAGCTCCCGTCCTTGTGACGCGCCCGATAGCGCAGGCGATGAACGCTGCCGGGGTCGGACATGCCGCGCTGCATGGCTTCCATGGCCGCGGGCACATCGTCAGGATGGACCATCTCCAGCCCGGGCTTGCCCAGCAGTTCTTCAGGCATGAATCCATTGATCTGAAAGGTAGCCGGCGACTCAAAGACTGTGATTCCCTCCGAGCTGAGCACCGTGAATCCGTCTGAGGACTTTTCGACCAGCATCCGGAAGCGCTCCTCGCTGTCCCGCAACTCCTGAGTCATGCGTGTAGCCAACGTCAGGGCCCGACCCCGCAAGAGCCATAGTCCCTGCACTAGAGCCCAGAGCAGCAGGCCAATCACGATGCCGATGGCCCAGACATAGGCCTCCAGCCGCGCACCGTCAGCGCTGAACTCCGGTGTGGCGAAGTGGCTGAGTTTCCAGCGGCGGCCACCGATCTCGAAGCTTTCCCGGCTGGCGTAGGGCGCGCTTTCCAGGACCGTTTTCTCGTGGCCAGAGATGGTGTCGAGCAGAGACGCGGGCGGTGAACTGCTCTCATCGTCAATGTGGACGTCAATGTGCGCTGAAGCGGCACTGCCACCCGTCAGCAGGGGCGCCAGCAGCAACGCTGCCCCCACCCAGCCCTCCAACGCTGCACGACGCTGCTCCACGGTGTCAGTGGGTGCGCCATCGCGATAGACCGGCAGGTAGAGTACAACACCGGCTTCATCGGTCGCGAACTGCCAGAAGCGGAACTTCGCAGACAGAGCGGCCTGGCCCGTATCCCCGGCCCTGTCCTGCGCGTCTCTCGCCTCCGGGATGGTACCCAGGTCAAATCCCAAGGCCACCCTGTCCGTTCCCAACGGGCCGAGAAACTTCAGGGGCCGATATTCATCTCTATGACCCGCCGGATGGATGGCAAAGTCAGCAGCGCCGTCGCGGCGCGCGGCTGCCGTAAATTCGTCGGCCTGAGAGGCCGGCACGCGAGCAATGAAGGTGAAGCCCAATAGACCCGGGAACTTCCTGCCCGCATTCAGACCCTGCACGCATTTCAGCCACTCTTCGCGCTCGACGGATTCACTGGCCACAAACAGGCCCTGGGCGCCGCGCAAGGCCAACTCACAATCCGAAATACGGCTGGAAATGGACTCGCGTGAAAGGCGCACCTGCTTTTCGAAGCGGGCACGTTCGCGCTCCTGCGCGGCGTTTTCTACGGCGCGACTGACAAACCAGGTGGCTGCAAGAGCCA
The DNA here is from genome assembly GCA_019186845.1 of Planctomycetota bacterium. GTDB lineage: Bacteria > Planctomycetota > UBA8742 > UBA2392 > UBA2392 > UBA2392. The sequence goes on from JABARW010000047.1 coordinate 71,209, forward strand.
CCAGCAGCACCAACAGCGGAAGGCCATAGCGCAACACGAACGCACCTCGCAGGACCTCCGCCATACTATAAAATGTGTATTACGCCAAAACTACAAAATAAGCGAATCGCGACACGTCGCGTGGCTTTGGGCGTTCTCTTCCGTGCGCGCCATGACCCTCGTTAGAATCCTGCACATCTTGCACAGGGTCAGGGCCCATGCCTGAACCGAAGGATCGCAGCGGACGGATGCGGGAGATCACCCCCGACGAACTGGACTTCGCCAAGGAGGAGCCGGTCAGCGGCTTTGACTTCGATGCCAAGGACCGTCGTCGCTTTCAACGGGCCTCTCTCGACGTGCCCATTTCGCTCACGCTTCTGAACGCCGAGGGCAAGGAGCTATGCCGCGGCCGGGCCTATCTGCGCGATCTCTCGCTCGATGGCGCCTTCCTGACTGCCATCGAAATTGAAGAAACAACGGCTGGTGTGAAGCCCGAGGAGCTGGGTGAGTTCAAGAAGATCCACTTCCAGATTCTCGATGGCCCCTTCAAGGGGGTCAAAGCCACCGCCAAGCCGGTTCGTGTAGGCCATAAGGCCGGGGGCATGGGCGTGACACTCGAAAAAGGCTTCGATCTCAGCATCGTCTGACGCCCCCAACTCCGGCTAGCGCGGCGGGGGAGCTTCGCCTTGGCCACGGGGCGGCGGACCACCAGGACCGCGAGGGCCCGGAGCTTCGCCGGGGCCGCGAGGCGGCGGGCCGCCGGGACCGCGCGGACCGGGACCTTCCGGCGTTTTCGGCGCCTTGGGGCCCGGACGGTTGGCGCCCTTGCGGAACTCTTCGAGGCTGATCTTGCCGTCACGGTCGTCGTCCAGGTCGCGCAGCATGCGGGGCTCGACTTCGTCCGAGCCGAGGCTGCCGTCCTTGTTCTTGTCCAGGCGGGCGAAGACTTTCTCGGGCTTGTGGCCATCGCGCCATTCGTCGAGGTCCAGTTCGCCGTCACGGTTGCCATCGAGGTCCTTGAGCAAGTCGGACTCGATTTCGGTCTTGTCCAGCTTGCCGTCGCTGTTCTTGTCACGCTGCCGGAAAACATCCTCGGGGCGCTGGGGTCCGGGCTGGCGCGGAGCCGCCGCCTTGAATTCATCGAGCGTGATCTTGCCGTCGTCGTCAGAGTCCATGCTCTCCAGCATGCGCTCGTCCACCTCCGCCCCATCCAGCGTGCCGTTTTCATTGCGGTCCAACCGGGCGAATTCGTCCTCGGGCCTGGGCGGCCTGGGCCCGCGCGGCTTGAAATGCTTGATGAACTCGGCAAGGCTTACTTTGCCGTTCTTGTCGTCGTCAAAGTCAGTGTGGCCTGGATCTCCGAACTCGTGCTCATCAAGTTCCTTGTCGTCGTTGGCATCGAGGTGGTCGAACACATCCTCGGGTTTAGGCGGCTGGCCGGGCTGACCGGGCTTGGGCGCCTTGGGCTTGGGCTGCGCCTGCATGACCTGGGGACCGAACTTCCCGCCCGCCTTGACCTTGCGCTCCCTGCCATCGGCCGTCACGGCCACCTCTCCCGCGCTCACGCTCACGCTGACAGTCAGCGTAGCCGCGCCTTCGCGCGCGAGCTTGCGCGGGCGATGGAGGCGGTCGTAGTCGATCAGGGAGTCGTCAAGGTCGTCAGCGAGAGTGGTAGCCTGGGCCGAGACCGTGAACTCCGTGCCGGCGGCGGCCCGAACTGTCACAGTCCCCGCGCGCACGCTGAGTTCGCCCTGGGCCAGCTTCACCCTGGCCGAGCCGTCGAGCACTACCAGCGCACCCTGGTCCATGCGATAGACACAACCCGCCGAAAGCTCGATGACGGAGCCATCCTTGCTCTCGCCGCGCGTGGAAGTCGCGGCATAGAGAGTGCCATCGGCGTAGACCTGCCGGCCCTGCTTATCTGCTTGCGCCAGGGCGATGCTGACGCCGTCCGTGCCGGCGGGCGGCGTTTGGCCCGCGGGCGGGAAAAACAGCACAGCCACCATCGCGGCGGCCGCCGCGATGCCGGTGCCGGCGAGCGTGAACTGAACGATGCGTACCGTGCGGCGCCGCGAGTTGACACGGGCCACGAGTTCATTGACCACGCGGGCGTCCACGGTGCTGGCACCCTGGCGCGAAACCTCGCCGCTCTTCAACAACCACGCCGTCACGTTGGCCACATCGCCGGACTGGGCGTCGGCGTAGGCCTCAAACTCGGCACGCAGCGTCGCATCGGACTTGAGCGCCTGCTCAAAGGCCGCGCGCTGCGGCAGCGACAGCGAGTCGTTGAGCGCGGCCGCGAACAGATAGCGGGCTTCTTGAGTGTTCACGTTGACTCCTTCGCGTAATCGGCGAAGACAGGAAGACGTCCCAGCTTTTCCTTCAGCTTCAGCTTGGCGCGCGACAGCTTCATGGCCACGGCCCCCAGACTCTGGCCCGTCGCGGCAGCCACTTCGTGCAGCTCCAGTCCTTCAAAGAAGCGCAGCAGCACCACCTCGCGCTGCCCCTCTTCCAGGGTGCCCACCGCTTCCAGCACGGCCTGGCTGACCTCCGACTCCTCCGCCCGGCTGAGGTCTCGCCCCATCCAGGCGGCCTGCTCAAAGGCTTCCTCGCCGCTCATCCGCTTGCGGGCGCGGATGTGATCGACACAGGCGTTGCGCAGCACACGGTAGAGATAGGGCAGAGTCTCGCGGGTGCGGCTGAGGCTCTGGCGGCGCTCCAGCAGTTTGACGAAGGCCTGCTGGGCCACCTCTTCCCCTTCGACGATATCTCCCAGCATGCGCGAGCAATAACGCACCGCCCGGGCAAAGTGCTCTCGCACCAGCTCGCCGAAGCTCTGCTCAAAGTCGCCTTGCAAGGCCGTCACAAAAGCGCTCACATGCGTTTCACGGAGTCAGGGAGTCCGAATTCACGCCAAATCCCGGAAAAACGGGAGGCGCCAGGGGGTCGATCATACGAACACCCCTGGCGCCTGCTTTGATGCCAGATGGTCAGCCCTTGAGCAGGTCCGGGTGATCGACGTCAATGGTCTTGAACAGGCCAAACAGGTTCAAAATGATGGCCAGCCCCACCGCCGCTTCAGCCGCGGCCAGAATGATGATGAACACGGCGAAAATCTGCCCGTCCAGTCCCCCGCCGGCGGCCCCGAAAGCCACAAAGTTGATGGCCGCCGCGTTCAGCATCAGCTCCACGCCCATGAGAATGGCCACGGCATTGCGACGACTGACGATGCAACCCACCCCCAGAGAAAACATGAGCAGGGAAAGGAGCAGGTAGGCGTCGGTGCCCAGCTTGAAGGGCATTCCCGCGACTTCCACAGCGGCCAGGGTGGCGGACATCAGACTTTCTCCGGCTCGGCGTCTTCTGACTTGCGGCGGGCGATGTACGCAGCACCCACCAGCGCCACAAGCAGGACCACGGATGCCACTTCAAAGGGCAGAAGATAACTGGTCAAAAGGGCGTCACCCAGCGGAACGACGCTGGCCGTACTCTCGGCCGCATGTTCGGAGGCCTTGCCCACAAACCAGCCGTTGGTGATCTTGGGGTCCACGGCCTGGCCCGCGGCATCTTTGGCGCGCGAAAGGCCGGGCAGGCGCCCGATCATGATCATGTAAAGCGGTCCCAGTACCATGCCCATGGCGAGGCAGCCGGCCAGAGTGCGATCGACCTGCTTCTTGCTGGTAAGCAGGGGCTGGCGGTTGGTCAGCATCACGCCGAACATCAGCAGCACCGTGGTGCCGCCGACATAAACCATGATCTGCACTACGCCCAGAAACTGTGCATCCAGGAAGAAGTAAATGCCCGCCACGCCGCACAGGCAGACAAACAGGGAGACCGCAGCCCGGGCCACTTCCTTGGAAAGCATGACCCACACAGCGGAAATCAAGGTCACCACGAACACGACGACAAACGTGCCAAGGTGTACCCAGTCTGTCAGCGCGCCAAGGGCCA
>JABARW010000048.1:0-34966 GCA_019186845.1 Planctomycetota bacterium
GAGCGATATCCGCCAGAATGGCCTTGTGGCAGCCATCCAGCGTGGCATCGTCAAAGGCATTCCAGAGCGCGCCCATGACGCTGCTTTCCTCTTCGTGCATGTGGTCGAACTGCGTGGCGACATAACGCGCCAGCGCCAGGTAGAAGTTGTAACCCAGCACACGGGCCCGCTCCGGCTCCTTCAGCATCAGGGCCAGGAAGCCCATCATTTCCTCCAGCGTGTCTTCCAGTACGTGATGGGTGGCGTGAATGCGGCGCGCCAGTTCGGGCGCGGCCTGTTCGATCAGAGGGCTGATGTGCCTGTCCTCGTGATGGGCGTGGGACTCAAGCATGCGGGCGAGCTGGTCGAATCGGTCGCAGTAAAGCTGGCGCTGGCGCGGATCTGCAAAATCCACGGCTCCGGCCAACGTCAGCATCTGCGAAAGCTGGCGGCGGATTCCCTTGTGTACGGCGGTGTAGAAGTTCTGGCGCTGGTCTGACATGTCTGTCTCTCCGAATGATGGCAATGGTCCGTTGAACTGCACGCAGGAAACATAGCGTGCGCCGGCCGCCGGCGTTCCTAAGCCGCTCGTACATGTTTCTTAAGTATTTGCTAAGGAGCCCGGTGTCAGGGCTGGGCGCTCTCAGAGAGCGTGAGTTCGCTGTCCGATTCCAGGGCAAAGGCGCCGCGGCGCACGGGCACCATGCGCACATCGGGACATTTTTCCTCGAGGCGCTTGCGCAGCAGAATGAGCCGACTCTCGAGATTGTCCTTCAACGGAGGCAGGCCCAAAGCGTTGTCCATGCGGAGTTCGCGGTTGGTGAACTCGTGGCGCTTTCCGCTCACAAACTCGCGCAGAATCTTCCAGAGAATGCGCCCCGGCAGGTTACGAATCAGGTACTGGCCGTCGACGAAAACAGCGTCATCCTGCGGGTAGAACGTGAAGGCCCTCTTGCGTCCCGCCAGCGGCTTGAGGCGCTGAGACTCCCCGGCGGGGCGAGCATCTTCGGGCTCTTCCTGCTCCTGGAGGTTGGCAATGGCCAGCGCCGCCTGATTGGCTGCTACATTGAGAAAGGCTTCGTGCCAGTCGCTGAACTTGAGCGGATCGCGACTTTCCAGGGCCAGAACCCCCACCAGCTTCTCCCTCGCCACCAGCGGCAACACCAGCTGGCTCTGGGCGTCGTGCAGGCCGGGCAGTGGAATCTCGCGCGAGAGCTTGTCAGCCTCCTTCGATCCCTCGACGCCGCGGCGGATAGCGCGCCCATAACGCAGGTCGCTGCCGGCGTGAGAGACGCGCAGGGGCTTGCGACTGCGCGCGACCGCCCCGATCAGGCCTTCGCCCAGCCCCACCTCCGCTCCGCTGCCGCCGCGCCCGTAGCCGCGGCTGTCGAGCGTGTATAGGCGCGCGCGTGTCTCATCGTAAAGCAGCACCATGGCATGCTGGACCTCAAACAGCTCGGTGGTCGAATCCAGGAGTGCCTCGATCAGCCGTTCCAGGCACTCGGCCCGGGAGATGCGATCTGAGAGGGCCTGCAGGGCGGCCAGTTCGCCGCGAGTGCCCTTGGCGCGAAAAGCCACTGGAGGCGCCGCCAGCGCCTCGGCCGCCTCGGCGTCAGGCAACACGTGGCCCTCCACAGGCTCGATTTCGAGCACCTCATAGATGTCAGCGGATAAAAGCTTGAAGACGCCGCTCATGCCCGTATGGGACGCAATGACGTCAATGCGAAGGGCCATTTCATCGAACAGCGGCCCTTTGAACTCGGAGCGCAGAAAGCGGATGACCACTCGGTGCGCCTCGCGCGTGACGGGGTGCATCAGCCAGATGGCCGCCACAGGGTTCTCGGCAATGTTTCGCTTGGTCTTGTTGAAGAACTGGCAGGAGAGCGCGACATGGCGTTCATCAAGGTACTTCACGTAGCTGAGAAAAGTGACGTTGGGCCGGCCGTCGAGGCTGCAGGTGGCGATGCCCGTGGGGACAACACCCTGGAAGCAGTCCATCAGTTCGGAGAGCCGCGTGCTCACGGCGCCTCCTTCAGACAAGCCCCGGCCTTGGGCCCGGGGGTCTGCTCAAAAATCGCCTCGACGCGAAAGGTCACTGCATGGCAGGGCAGAAAGGCCAGTCGGCGCGAAAAGCGCGGCGCAACGCCTACGTACTCGATCTCCTTCACGAATCCGGCATGGAAGCGTGTAGCGTCGGCGATGTCGGCTTCCGTGGCCTTGGACACGCGCGTGACTTCTCCCTTGAGCTGGATCGTGTGGTGATTGGGCAGGTGCTCCAGCGTCACGGCAATCTGGCCGTTGTGCTTGAGGTTGGCCAGGGTGCGCCTGCTGATGGTGTCATGGAGAAACACCGTGGCATGTTTGCGGTCGCGCTCAATGCGCACCCCGGCGGCCAGCACGCAGTCAGGCACGAGCCTGGCATCACGCGTTGCCACAGCGCATGCCAGCCCGCTTTGGAGGAAATCCGCCAGAGTTTCGTCTATCACGGCTAAACCCGAAATCAGTCGCGCCAATCTAGCGCGCGTTGAGCCCACTCGCCATTACGCGCAGCGATAGGCTGTTGTGCGTTTTTCCTCGCACTTGCAGGGGATCGCCTTGCAGCGAGGGCAGCCCTTGCCGTAGCGCTCGGCGGCCACGGCCTCGAGATCGACACCCGCAATGCTGGCCAGGGTGCTCAGCCAGGCAAGGGTGTCTGCAAACTCCAGTTGCAGGTTGTCGCGCGAAGTGCGCCCATTCAGCGCCCGCGCCAGTTCGCCCACTTCTTCCGCGAACCACAGAAACGTGGACTCAATGCCGCGCTTGCGGTCCTTGGCGCCGTAAGTGTCTTCAATGACCTTCTGAAAGTCGGAGATGTGCATGGCGTCTCGCGGTCGGATTGGAAATGAGAGGCCACGTCTGGCCCAGCCCTCGTTCCGATGAGTATATTTCCCCCCGGCCATGAACAAGCCCTCCGTAGAGTCCGCCTACGTATTCACCCACGCGCTGCTGCAGCGTGCCTGCTACGAGCTCATGCTGCCTTCGCGGCGGGGCGAACTGCACAGGCGTGCCCTGGAATACCTTCAAGGCAGCGGCTTGGCCGCACCGGACGAACTGGCGGCTCACGCACTCTCGGGACAGGCCGGCGCCACGCCGGAGGAAGCCGCGCGCCTCAAGGCCTTGCGCCGTGACTTGCTGCGCGAGGCCGCCGAAGCCGCCATCGCGACATACTCCAACGAGCGCGGACTGGCCCTGCTTGACGACCTTTTCATGTGTGAGGGCGTAAGCGAAGGCGAGCGCGTGCGCCTGCTTTGCCGCCGCGCCGAGTTGCTCAACCGTATGGGCCGTATGGAGGCCGCGGTAACTGAGGCCGAGCGCGCCCTGGCGACCGCTCAGCACCTGGGCGACGCACTGGAAGTAACCCGCGCGCAGTTGATGCTGGGTTGCTGCTGTCTGGACACCTCGCAAAACGCGCGGGCTCCCGGGCTCCTGGCCGTCGCTGTCGAGGCCTGTGAACGTCTCAGGGAGCCGCAGATGCAGCAGGAGGCTCTGCTCAGCCTCGCCCGCTCACTGCACACCGCGGGCAGGCCCCACGATGCCCTGCCCTACGCCCAAAGAGCCTTGGCAATCGGCCAGAGCAGCGGGGACCCCCTGCTTCTGACACGCTGCCACCAGCAAATGATGAGCATTCTGGCGCAGCTTCAACGCAGCGACGAAGCACAGGCCTATGTCGAACCGCTGAAGGCTGCCCTGGAGTCCAGCCCCAACCCCGGCCTGCGTTGCGCCATGGCGACGACCCTCGCATCCTTCAGTCACGGTCAAGACCGCCTCGAAGAAGCCATGGAGTATCACCGCCGTGCAAGTACTGAAGCCGCCACGGCGGGGCTGCATGCGGAAGTGGCCCGAGCAGAGGTCAACCTGGGCGGGCTTGCCAGGCAGCTTGGCCGCTACAACGAAGGACTCAAGCACGTCGACAAGGCCGCGAGCATGGCACGCGAGCTGGGCAACGTCCGGGTGCTCTGGTTTGCCCTGCGTAACCGCTATGACATCCTTGATGCCATCGGCGACCATCGTGCCGCACTCAACGCGGCCACCATGGCGGCGCGGGTAGCGCAGTCGGCAAGCATGGCCTGGCATTATCTGGTGTCGTGCGCCCAGCAGGCGGCGGCATTTCTGGAGCTGGGACAGGCCGAGGACGCCCTTGATTGCGTGGACGCAGCCCTGACGGCGCCGAGAGCCGGCCAGTATCTCAACTTCGTGCTGGCCAAACTCCATGCCGAGCGCGGCTGCGCCCTCTTTCGGCTGGGGCGGCCGGAAGCTGCCCGGGAGTCCGTGCGCGAGATGGAGCACTTTCTGAAGCTCGCCGGCAGCGAACCCGACTACGACAGCCAGCGCTGGATCCAGGAGGCCCGCTCCCACGCCGCTGCCTGAGGCTACTTGCCTTTGGCGTCAAGCTGCTCCAACAGCGTCGTGACGGCGGCTTCCGTCTGGCGGTCAATGCCCTTGTCCAGTTCCTCGGGGTGGTTCTCGACAAAGAGGTCGGGCTTGCGGCCGCTGTTTTCGAGGTTCTCGCCGTCGAGAGCATAGGCGCCCGTTCCGGGAAGTCGCATGGAACTGCCGTCAATGAGCCGGAACCCCCCAGTACCAATCACACCGCCCGCCGTATCAACCCCGACGATTTTGCCGATACCCAGGCGGCGATAGCCCTCGGCCAGGATTTCGGCGTTGGAGAAGCTGTCCTGATTGATCATCAGAACGCTGGGCTTCTCGAGCGTGATACTGCGGTAGGCGTTCTCACTGACGTCGCGGGCCTCACGGTTGCGGCGGATGAGCCAGGGGCGCTTGATCAGGATTTCCAGCACATCTACCGCCGTGTAACCGCCTCCGTTGAAGCGAACGTCGATGACCAGCCCTTCGCGCCCAAGCGCGTCGTTACCCAGATGATGCTTGAAATGGCGCAGGGAGGGATCGTCCATGCCCTCAATGTGGACGTAGCCCAGGCGTCCTTGGCTGAGCTTGTGCACCAGTTGACGCTGCCAGGCCTGCCACGCCTCATAATAGAGAACAAATGCATCTCCGCGCGAGACAGGCTTCACTGCCAACGTGCGTGAGCCATCGAGGATGAACTTGTCGTTGAGATGCAGCACCACACGCTTGCCGGTCGTGTTGGTCAGCAACTGGGCCAGCGTTCTACGTGCTTCCAAAGAGGGCTGCGCGGCACCCAGGGCCACGCCGTTGATGCCGACGAGCCGAATGCCCGGCAGGGGCCCGTCCGGCACATCCAAGGGGCCGCCCTTGAGGATCTCGGTTATCACATACTGACCGCGTGATAGGGCCTGAGCGTCAAAGCGCACACCCAGATAACCCGTTGACTCTGTGAAGCCGTCGCTGCGCTCGTCGCTGGCCGTGAATCCCTGGTGGCTGGAGTTCAGCTCGCCCAGCAGATCATTCATGACGCCGCCGAACTCGTCGCCGGTGCTGGTGGAGCCCAGTGCGCCGCGATAGCGTGCGCAGAGCTCCGGCCAGTTGCGGCCGTGGTGCGAGGCATCGTAGAAGTAGTCCTCCACCACCCAGGCCGCCTCGTCAAAGGCAGCCAACCGGAGATCGCGTCTGTTTCGACGCAGCTCGACGCTGAAGGGATAAGCCGTAACTTTGCTGCTGGCGAGGGTGAGGCTGGTCACCGTGCCGCCGTCCAGAAACCACAGGGACTTTTCATCGGCGCTGAGCCGCAATTGGCTCTTCGAACTGCGGCTTTGCGTGAGCTGCTTGAGGTCGGGCCCCTTGTCGGGGTCCAGCGTCAATTTCCAGATGTTGCTCTGCCCCTGCACGGAAGCGATGAAATAGAAGACCTTGCCGTCTTCCGTACTACAGGGCCACATTTCCGAGCCCTCCAGGCTGGTAATCCTGCGCGTGCGGCGGTCGATGCCATCAAAGTCGATGCGCGTTTCAGCGGCCTTGCGCGCCGGCGTCCTGAGTTCAGGCTGCTTGGGCTCGTCAGGCTTGGGTTCATCTTTGGGGGGGTCAGCCGGTTCGTCTTTGCGCGGCTCTTCCTTGCGGGGCGGTTCTTCACGGCGCGGGGGGTCCTTGAAAGCCTTGTCGAGCTTGTCTTCCTTGAACTCGACGGGCTTGCGTTGCAGGTCAACGACCCAGACATCGTAGCTCCCTTCCTGGTCGCAGATGAAGCTCACACGCTTGCCGTCACGCGAGAACGTGGCGTGGCCGCAGTTGCCGAACAGCTTCGTTAGAGGGCGCCTTTCGCCGCTCTTGAGGTTGCAGACCCAGAGCGTGTCGTCGTAAAGCTCGTTAGGCTGCTCATAGAGCAGCCATTGACCGTCCGGTGAAACATCAAACAGGTCACCGCTGCCCAGATTGGCCCCGCGGAATTCGCCCTCAATCTTCAGAGTCTTCACTCCCTCGCCCCAGAGCCCGACAATTTCTCGCTCGTTGCGCACGGCAATCACGCTGCCGTCAGGAAGGAACTGGGCGCGCGAAAACTTGCCCTCGCTCACATGGGCCGGCAGCGCGGCATCGCGGTCCTGAGCCTTGGCGGCGTCGCGCCGGCCGATACTGAATCCCGCGCCTCCCGCGCGTGTGAACACCAGTTCGCGGGAGTCGGGTGCCCACGCGATGTCCTTCTCGCGCGTCACGCTGTCCGTCTCGTTGCGCGGCAGGCCCCCTTCTTCCGTCGGCATCACGAACAAGTCGCCCCCGGCCACAAACGCGATCTTGCGACCGTCGGGGCTGACCTTGAACTCGCTGGCCAAAGTGACCCGGCTGGCGGCCACTTCACCCGTGCGCTGGTCGCTTTTGATGCGGATGAACGGGGTATTGACCTTCTGAGGCGGGCGCTTGCCAAACTCGCCCACGTGGAGGTTCCAGCCTCCGTAGTTCCCCGTGGCAAAGGCGAGCCTGCCTCCCCCCACGCTGATCTCCCGCGGGTCCAGCTCAACTTCGCCTCCCCAGCCCTTAACCTCATCTCCCTGCCGGTTAACGGCCGTCAGGCGTGCTGCCCGGGAACTGCGAGTGCGTGTTGTCGCGAAAGTTGCGTAGAGGATTGTGTCGTTGTCGGCAAAGCAGGGCCAGGCGTCGTGGGAGGCGTTTTGAGTCAGGGCGCGGTGATTGCGGGTGCTTACCCCGTCAAACTCGCACAGCCAGATTTCGCCGTCGGCGCTGCCCTGGTAGCCCCTGCGACGCATGGGGTCACCGCCGCGCCGCACATAGGCGACAAACTTTCCATCGGGACTGATGCTGGCCTGGCTTTCGTGCTCGCCAAAGCCGCCTCCGGTGATGGGCCAGGGCTCTCCGGCATCGGTCCGCACGACCCAGAGGTCACGGCCGTTCTCTCTCGCCGCGCTCGTGAATATCACGCCGCTGGAGTCCGGCAGCCAGCAACAAGGGTCCTCGGAACCGTCGCTGAACGTCAGGCGTCGGGCTTCTCCCCCCTCAGCGGGCATGATGAAAACATCGTCGCTTCCATAACGACGGGAGCGGAAGGCCAGCCACTTGCCGTCGGGCGAAAAGCGGGGTGATCCGTCGTTGTCCACAGTAATGGTCAGGCGTCGGGCGTCGCCGCCCTGACTGGGCGCCACCCAGATGTCGCCGTCGTAGACGAAGGCCAGCGTGCGACCATCTGCGCTAAGGGCCGGCGAAAGCAGAATCTGTCGTGCAATGGGGGGAAGTCCTTGGGGCCCCAGCTGGGGAAGTTCTTCGGCGCGGCTGCCTGCCGGCGTAAGGGAAGCCCAAAGACACCCGCCCAGGCCGACAAAGAACGCCGCAAAGAACTTGCGCATGTCTGCTCCTTCGTAGTTTGGACATCATCTTCTACGAAGGTCGCGGCTCGCGGTTAACCTCGAATCAGGACTTGTGTTTGCTTTTACCCGAAACGTCCGACTTGGCGGGCGCTGGCTGCTTGGGGGCCGGCTCTTCGCGCGGAGAGGGCGGAGCGCTCTCCCAAGCGCCTTTGGCGCGTCGTGCCCTTTCAAGTACGTCTTCAAGATCAATACGCATCTTGGGCATGTCGTCTTCGGGCGTGTGCTCGGGGTGCAGGGAGTAGAAATAGGATGCCGCACAAGCGAGCCCCGCCGTGAACACAAAGATGTAGGCAAAGAGCGAGCGGATCATGCCAAACCCCGGCGCGGGCAAGCCCACCCTTGGGCCAGCCCTCGCTGGTCCATCGGCGAAGTGGCGCCGAAGCTTGAGACAAACCGCGGAATATGCTGGAGGGGCCCATGGCAGCTGGATGGTTAGACGCCCCATCAGAGGCTTCGATCGACCGCCGGCGGGCCTCCATGGCTGGTTGGCCGGCCCCGCTTGACGCGTAAAGGGAAACCTCCGGTCACAGCACTGTCAGAAAGATTGTCACGAGAATCTAAAAGTTCGTGAAAGGGCCGTGATATGGACGCGCTATTCTCTGCGCGTCAACAGGCAATGAATTCCGGCGCTCTGCGCTGGTACAAGTGGGAAGGCCGACAATTGTAGGGATGTCGCTGTTTAAGGGGGGGCGGCATTCCATCGGCCTTTTAGAACACGAGGCGGTGGTCGTCATAGGCGACCACCGCCTCGTGATTTTCACTGCCAATTGAGGCTGACTCGATTGCCCTGACAGGCCGCACTACCCCGCGTCGCTGGCCCAAGATACAATTTGCACCTCAACTAAGCCGCGCAGGGGCAATGCCTTACGTCTCAACGTTTCGACTCCAAGTACGCAGCTACGAGCTCGACGTCTACAACCACGTCAACAATGCTGTTTACATCAATTGGCTCGAGCACGGCCGCTGCAAGATGTTGCAGGACAAGGGCCTGAACTACACCAGTATCATCGACAACTGGGGCGTGCAGTACATGACGGTGCGCACAGAAATCGACTATCGTCACCCCCTGCATCTGGGCGATGATGTCGAGATCTCAACTCAAATTGAGCGCGTCGGAAACACAAGCGTGACGCTGGGGCAGAAAGTTGCCAAAGTCGGCCACACTGAACCGGCCGCGCAGGCCCGCGTGGTTATTGTCTTCACAGATGCCTCCAGCGGGCGCCCAACGCCTGTGCCAGGCGAGTTTTTGAGGCAGTTTGCGTGACTGACCGCTACGACTGGCAAAAGCACTACCCCCCCGAGGTCAAGCGCCAGTTCGAGGTGCCGCTCAAACCCCTTTGGCGCCTGCTTGAAGAAACGGCCCAGCGCACGCCTGAAGCGCCCGCCATCTTCTTTCGCGACTATTCGGTCTCGTACCGCCGACTCTGGAAGCACGCCGAAATCGCCTCCGCCCAGATGCGCGCCCGAGGCTATGGCAATGCCAAAGGCGCCGCGCGGGTACTGCTTTGGCTTCCCAACTGCCCCGAGTTCGTGACGCAGTACTTCGGTGCTCTTCGTGCCGGCTGCATCGTAACAGCCGCCAGCATGCACCTCACCGCCGAGGAACTCTCGAAAATCCTGGCGGACACTGACCCGACAATCGCCATCATTGACATGGCCCGTGCGCTGGAGTTTGACGCGGCTGTACGGCAGGCCGGCGTTCAGGAGCCCCGCACTTACTACCTTGAGCCGGGCAAAGAGTACGCCCCTAACCCGCTCAAGGATTCCGACCTTCTGCCCAGCGTTATCACACCCCCGCCGCCCCCGCGCTGCCGCCCCGAACTCGATGTCGCTGTTCTACAGTACACCAGCGGCACCACCGGTGGCCTCAAAGCCGCCATGATGAGCCATCGCAATCTGGTGGCCAATGCCCTGCAGAACAATCATTGGTTTGGCTGGACCGAGAAGGAGATCGTTCTGGGCGCACTGCCGCTCTACCACACCTGGGGCATGTGCTGTGTTATGAACGCCGCCATAGCCGCCGGCGCCTCCATCGCCCTGATCGAGCACTTCCAGCCCCAGGAAGTGCTGGAGACACTGGTGCGGCATAAAGTCACCGTCGCCTATGGCAGCGCGACGATGTTTCTCAGGCTGCTGGACGCCGCCGGAAGTGATGCGCCACGCTACTTTGAGAGCGTGCGATATGTGAAGGCGGGTGCCATGCTGGTCTCGGGCATGCTTCCGGAGAAGTGGCGGGCAGCCTGCCCCAAAGTTCCCATGATCAACGGCTACGGCCTGACCGAGGCCAGCCCCGAGGTCACCAACAACCCGCCCCACGCCGTGAAATACCACACTGTGGGCGTGCCGCTGCCGGGCACTGAGGTGAGGCTTGCCGATCCTGAAAACCCGCGGCGCGAGTTGGAGCGCGGCAAGGAGGGCGAGGTCCAGGTCAGAGGTCCCCAGGTGATGCTGGGCTACTGGAACCAGATGGAGTCAACCCACGAGGCTATCGTAGACGGCTGGCTGCGCACGGGCGACCTCGGCAAGTTCGACGAAGAAGGCTACCTGCGCATCGTCGATCGCCTGAAGGACCTGATCAAGTTCCGCGGTTACAGCATTTATCCCAGCGAAGTGGAGAAAGTGCTGCTGACGCACCCAGCCGTGGCCGAGGCCTGCGTGGTAGGCATGCCAGACCCCATTGATGGCGAAGTGCCCGTGGCCTTTCTGGTTTTCAAGCCGGGCGCGCCCCAGGATATCACGGACCTGCCGAGGTTCGTCGAGCCTCACCTCGCAAGCTTCAAACGCCCGCGACGTTTCCATATCGTGAGCGAGATTCCCAAGAACGCCGTGGGCAAGCCTCTCAAGCGTGTCTTGCGCCAAGCTCCCGAGCCCGTGACGGGCAAGCTGCCCAAGCTGCGCTGACCCGGGCCGTATCTGTTGCCTGCGCCGCCAGACCCCAGGCCACACGACAAGGCCGTTGGCGATCCATTCCCAAGCAGCAGGCAGCACACTCGCGCAAGAAGTGCGTGAGAGCTGCGCGCCGGGATGTTTGCATCCACTGAGCGTCCGCAGAATCAGTCGGGGGTAGCAAATGCCAGTACTTCGTAGCGTTCCGCCGTGCCGACCGCCAGCGTGGTGATCATGACGGAGAAACCGCTTTCAGCGCCCGGCTCAAGCTCTTTCTCCGTGACGTAGCTGTCGCACACACTGACGGGCTGGCCCTGCCCGTCAAATCCATACACGATCACCTGCGCCCATTTGACATACTTGCCACTGGAGTTTCGGACCGTGCCGATGGCGTAATTCGAACTGAACTGCCTGCGCATGCCCCACTCCGTCACCGTGAGCTTGACGGGCTTGGTTTCATAACTGGGAACACGGGGCTTGTTGACCTTGATTTCGTGGCGAGCGTAATCGGGGGCATCGGCCACGAGCACCATGAGCAGTGTCCACTCCCCCGGCTCCAGCCACTTGCGGTGGGCAAAGCCCGGCTGTTCAGCCACACGCTTGCCGCCGGACTCGAACAGACTCACGGTTACCGAGGGATCGACAATCACGGTGTCGCCCGTGTTCACATACTTGCCGACCCAGACCAGGTTGTTGCCCACGGCGGCCTGCCTCACATCCCTGAACTCGCCCTTGGGCTGGGGCGCAGGCTTTTCAATGACGCCGGGACTCGTGTTGGGACGTTCGACGTTCTCCTCGCTCAAGGGAACGTCTTCCAGGGGCTTGCCCGAGCTTCCGCTCACGCGCGGAGACGTGGTCGGCGCATACCTGGGCGTCGGCAGTGGGGAAGATGCCACACCCAGCACCAGTGCTCCGGCGCCCGCAGTAATCAAAAGGGCGAGGGCCACCGCGACGCCAATAAGGAGGGGTGCCGCGCTGGACTTCCTGGGAGCCTGCCACATGGGAGGCGGCGGGGGCGGGATGAAGGCCTGCGGCCCCGGAGGGGGCGCATAACCCGGAGGTGGCGGCTCGTAGTAGGTCGGGGGCGCCGAACCGGGAATCTCGGCAAAGGTGTTGCCGCAGCTGTTGCAGCGCGCGAAATTGCCGGGAAGAAACTGCAGGTCCGGCGATCCGCAGCTGGTGCATTTCAGTGCCTTCATGGCGTCAAGCGCCTCCAAGGGTCCGGTTCCACCGCCGCCTACTTCCAGAACTCGCGCAGCTTCTCATAGCTGGGCGGGAAGCTGCCAGTGTAGCGCAGGTTATGGGGGATGGGATAGCGCACGCCGCCCTTGTGCGTTCCCTCCAGACCTTCGAGCAGCTTAGCCGCAAAGGCCCAGGGAAAGGCAAAGGCCATTTCGTGGTCCTGAGTCTGCCCGAAAATTCGGTCGCCGTAGCAGGGTAAGATCACCTGGGGTTTGCCAGTCTGCATGGTCTCAATTACTTCGTCGGCGCAGTCCGTGCGGCCCGAGAACTTGGAGTGAATGTAACCGCCCGACTCCCACAGGGCGCCCGTCACCAGCCTCATGACCTGGGCGGGATTACCAAAGGCCAGCACAACATCAGGTGCGAACTCGATGCGCCCCAGGGGGCCAGTCACCATGGCGAAATATTCGCCAAACTTGAACTTGGGGGCCTCTCCCTCGGTCTTGGCCCCCGCTGGAGCGTCCTTGGTGTACATGCCCGCGCAGCAATGGCCGCAGTCGAAGTGTTCCACGCGCGGGGCAAAGCCGAACAGCGTTGCACCGATGGGGCAGGAGATGTCGTCGCGCGTGACGGCAAAGCTCCAGCCGAAGTGGCGCGAGATGCTCATTCCCTGGCAAAGCGCGCTGTCGATGCCCATGTCCTTCTTCGCGCGCTTGGTCTTGGGCGGAATCTCGGCCTCGCTGCGGCACATCTTGATGCCCAGCACGAACGTCTGGGGGCGCATGTGCCGCTCGATGGCGTCATTGACGGCAGCGGGAGTAAGCGTGGTGGTGAGCGTCATGGAAAGCCTCCTTATTGGAACCGCGAACTGCCAGGCCGACTGAAGCGAACGTTTGCCGCCGACATCCGGAGGTTAACCTAGAAAAGCCGGCCCGGCCTGCCATACACCGATGCGAGGCGCGAACAGGGCTCACCTGGAGGATGACTTCTCAGGCGCCTGGCTGCCAGGCGCCGTGGCCACGACAGCGGTCGTCTCCGCAGCAGCAGGGGGTTCGGGCGGCCACATCTCAATCTCGCTGATCAGGCGCCCGCGCCGCAGGAAATAGGCAATCACCCCCAGCCCAAAGGCAAGCATTCCCAGGCTGAGCAACTGGCCCATACTCAGGGGGCCCAGCACCGTGCCGAGGGGATTCTCGGCGCTCTGGAACTGCTTGTCCGGCTCGCGGAAGAACTCGCCAATGAAGCGCGCGCCCGCATAGCCCGCGAAGAAAATGCCCGCCAGCACGCCCGCTCGCCTGACCCGCTTGCGCATGAAAACCATGAACGCAAACAGCAGGACTCCCTCCAGAAGGCACTGGTAAAGCTGGCTTGGGTGGCGGGGGCTCGTAATCACCTGCAGCATGACTTGCTGCAAATCGCCGGGCACGGCGGCCGGGTCAACGTGTCTCACGCCGTTGGTACCCCGATGCACGAGTTCATAGCCCAAGTGATAGGGTTGGGTCTCCACGTACTGCCGCGCCAACGTTCCGTCTGGCTGGGCTACGCTGGCAAGTTCAAACCAGCGCCCCTCCTGCACGAAGAGCTTGTTGCCGCGACCATTGCGAACTTCGAAGTGCATGGCCCAGGGCAGCCAGCCCGGCGCCTCGCGCCCGTAGAGTTCCCCATTGAGGAAGTTGGCCAGTCGCACGCAAATGGCGCCAAAGGCGCCCGCCGTGCAGCCCACGTCGCCCATGTGCACCACCGGCGCCCGCGACTTCAGCCACCAGAGAAATGCTCCCAACACAATGGCAAAAGCCGCGCCGTGGCTTGCCATGCCGCTCCAGTTCAGGAAGATGCGGCGCAGCATCTCGCCCGTGGTGGCCGGCTCCCTGAAGTAGAAGTCCGGATTGTAGATGAGAATATAGGCAGCCTTGGCGCCGATCAGTGTAGCCGTCAACGACATGAACACGGCGTCATAGACGACGTGCTTTCGCACCTTGAGCCAGCCGTCTTCGCGCCAGCGCTTGAACAGCACGAACACCATCAGGAACGAAATCAAGTACATCAGGTAATAGACGTCGAGAATGACCTCGCCGCGGTCGGCCACACCGCGGACATCTACGATGCCGGAAGAACTAATCGCCCAGCGCTCGTAGATCACGAGCCCGCGACCGCCGACGCGCAGCAGCACCGTCGTGAACCAGTCATGGGTCAGTTGCGGATGGTCCAGAGCCCCGATCACGCCCAGAGTCTAGCAGCCGCCGTGCGCCGGGGTAAAAGGCCTCTTGAGGCGCTCAAGCCCTGAGCGCGCCGCCCAGCTTTCTGGAGAGCGCCTCGACGGCGGCATCCACCTGCGCCTGAACTTCCTCCGCCCGCAACGTGCGTTCGTCGTGCCGGAAAGTCAGCCTGAAGGCGAGGCTCTTCTTGCCGGGCGGCACCTGCTTGCCACGAAACTCGTCGAACAGCTCAACATCACGCAGCGTACCGTCGCAGGCGCCGCGTACGCAGGCTACAACTTCGGCCCAGGATCGTGACGCATCGAGCACCACGGCCAGATCGCGCTCGGCTGCGGGAAAGCGCGCGGGCGCCGTGAAACGCGGTGTCTCGCGCCAGTGCCTGACCAGCAGGCCCAGATGCAGCTCCGCCAGCGCGCAGCGACCCTCGCAGTCGAACTCCTTCATGACGGCGGCCGAGGGCTCACCGACCACGCCCATCACTTCTCCGCCCAGGCTCAGGCGCGCCGCGCGCCCGGGCGCGAAGATTGTGTCCGGTTCGGGCTTGAGCCCCAGGGCCGCTTCAATGCCCAGGCGCGCCAAGAGGGTCTCCACGGCACCCTTGACGTCGGCGAAATCGCGACCCAGCAGGCCCAATACTTCGTGCTCGCCGGATTCGCGTGAAGCGGCCCTCGGTGTGAACACGTTGGCCACCTCATAGATACGAGGCTGAGCCAGGGCCTGCCGCTGGTTCGTCTGAAGTGAGAGCAGCAGGCTGCCCAGCAGGTTGCGACGCAGCGCGGGCAGCGCTGCATTCACGGGGTTGCGCGCCTCGACTGCCGTGTGTGAGGTTCCTTCAATGGTGAAGGCAGCCACACTGGTTCTGGGATTTACAAAGCTGTCACTGAGCCCCTCGGAGAAACCCAGGCCGCGCATCACCTCGCGCACCCTGGCCCGCACTCGCTGGCGTCGTGTGGGACGGGCCATGGCCACGGTCATGCGCAAGGGCGCCTGCACGCGGTCCAGACCGTACACGCGGCCGACTTCCTCCACGAGGTCGATGTCACGCTCCAGGTCGGGGCGGAAGCTGGGCGCGACAAAGCGCATCCCCTGCTCGCTGGCCGAGAGCCCCAGCGCCAGAAGAATGCGGCGGACCTCGGCCGGCGACACCTCAATGCCCAAAACACGGCTGATCAGCGCAGGATCTAGCGTCACCTCGCGGCTGCGCGGGCTGGCCTCTCCGGCCTCCAGCACGCCGTCGAGCACGTCGCCTCCCGCCACCTCCAGGATGAGCTGAGCTGCGCGCCGGCTGGCCGCCAGCACCTGAGCCACGTCCACATCGCGCTCAAAGCGGAAACTCGAGTCGCTGCTCAGCTCCAGCCTGCGGCTGGCGGCCTTGATGCCGCGCGGCTCGAAGTAGGCGCTTTCCAGCAGGATGTCTGTCGTGGACTCCGTGACCTGACTCAGGGCCCCGCCCATCACGCCCCCCACGGCCTGGGGCTTTTCGGCGTCAGCAATCACGAGCGTTGACGTGTCAAGTTCAAGGAAGGGTCGCTGCTTGCGGTCGGCAATGGGACTGAATTTCTCCTTGGCGCGGGCCATGCGCACAACGATGCGGCGTCCGGCCAGCTTTGACAGGTCAAAGGCGTGCAGTGGCTGGCCCGTTTCGAAGAGCACGAAGTTGGTGATGTCGACGATGTTGTTGACGGACGCCAGGCCAATTCCCTCCAGGCGTTCGCGCAGCCAGACAGGCGAAGGGCCAACCTTCACGCCACGAATCAGCTGAGCGGTGTAATAGGGGCAGGCCGCCAGAGCGTCGGGCTCGATCTTCACGCTTGCGAAGTCAGAGGCCTTGTCTGCCGCCGTCCTGTAACTCGGTGAGGGCAGCTTCAGTGGCTTGCCGGTCACGGCCGCTACTTCGCGGGCCAGCCCCAGTACACTCAGGCAATCGGTACGGTTGCTCGTGACCTCGAGTGTAAAGCGCGTGTCGGCCCCCACTGCCTCCATGAGCTCGACCTCTGTGCCCGAAAGCGTGAGCACCTCGGCCAGCTTCTCGGGGCTCAACCCGGTCTGGACATAGTCGGCAAGCCACCTGGCGGTTGTCTTCATCATGACGCACCTCGGAAAGCGGGGCGCGATGATAGGAACCTTGGGCGGCCCTTGAAATGGTCCGCGTCAGACCTCCGGGCCCTCGTCGAGCAAATTGCGCCGCATTTCCCAGGTTCGCGTAAAGCCCAGTCGCTCATACAGGCTCACCGCTGGCGTTGTGGCATGCAACGAAACATGCGCAAAACCCCGTTCACGCGCCCACTGCAGCGCGGCCAGGGCCAACGCTCTGGCTGCTCCGCGGCGCCTGAACTCAGGCTCGGTGAACATGGACATTAGATAGGGCCAGTGCGCTGTCTCAAGGCCGGGCCTGGGCTGGTGTTCGCGCAGCCACAGACAACAGGAAGCCGCAGGCCGCCCTCCGGCCAGCGCCAGAAAGGCCACCAGCCGCCCGGTCATCACCAAGTGTTCAGCCCAGGAGGTGAAGGCCTGATCGTGTGCGTCAAGGTCTCGCGCCCCGTAGACCTCCATCTCTTCGAACATGGCGCGCCGATGCTGCACAAGAAGGGGCAGATCCTCGATCGTGGCAAGTCGCAGGATCAGGTCCAAGGCTCAGTCCTTCACGTTCACGGCTTTGCCGGCCAGCAGGCTGAGTGCCGCGTTCAGCATGCGGTCTTCAGCGTTCCAGGCTTTGCGCTGCGCTTCAGTTTCCAGCAACGCTCCCGAGGAAAGTCGGGATTCCTGAAGTTCCAGTTTTGTGACAATCAGGCGGTACTCATCTTCGTCGCGGTACGGGATTTCAACGTGGGGCCGGATGCCGCCCGGCTCACCCTTGGATCCCTTCTGCACCCTGCGGCCCAGAGGCGTGTAATACTGTGTGGTGGTCACGTTCAAGCTGTAGCGGGGGTCTGTGCGCAGGTAATGGATACTCTGCACGACGCCCTTGCCGAAGGTCCGCTCGCCAACGACCAAAGCGCGCCCGTGATCCTTCAAGGCTCCAGTCACGATCTCGGTGGCACTGGCCGAACCGCGATCCACCAGCAGCACCAGGGGAAGACGGGTGATTGCCTGGTCATCCTGCGTGCGGCTCTCTCGGTCATCCTTGCGGTTCTTCTCGTTGTTGCTGCGAGTGAAAACCATCAAGGCGTCCTTCTGCTCAAGGAAGGCATCGATCATGGCTTCGGCCACGCGGACCTTGCCCCCACCGTTCTGGCGCAGGTCCAGCACCAGCCCTTCGGCGCCCCCTCGCGTCAGCTGCTCGATTGCATCCTTCAATTGAGGATCAAAAGTATTGTCATGAAAGTCCGAAACCCGCACATAGCCGAACTTGCGGCCCTCGCGTTCCTCGATACGGGCGTTGTGCACCGAGTAACTGGTGACCTCGCCGCGCGTAATCGAAAAATCAAGCTTTTCGGCGTGCGCGTCGCGCCCGTTGTCGGGCTTGCCGCCCCGCAGTACGGTGATAACGACCGGCGTGTTCCGCTCGCCGCGGATACGGCGCTGCGTTGCCTCAAAGGGCTGATCCAGGCAGGAGGCGCCGTCCACGGCCACGATGACGTCGTTGTCCCTGAGTCCCGCCTTGCCGGCCGGCCCATCGGAGTAGACTCCGCGAACCAGAATGCTGCCGTCCGTGTTGCCGCGCACCAGCACACCGATGCCGTAGAAGTGGCCCTGAAGCTGCTCGCGCTGGGCTTGAGCTTCAAGCGGTACGTTGATGTGGGTGTAGCGGTCCCCGGGGGCGGCAGTCATGCCCGAAAGGGCGCCGTCGAGCAGCTTCGTGCCCTCCAGTTCCCCGTCATAGCGCTCAAGCAGTATCTCGCGAACCTCCAGATAGAGCGCCAGCTCCTTCTCGGTGCCTTCGGCCTTTGGGGGCGGCCCATAATCGCGGCCCCAGAAGTTCAGGGCCAGCACTCCAGCGATGACCAGCAGCGGGAGGATTGAAAAGGTAATCAGGAAGTACTTGTTCATGGCCTGCCTATTTCTTGAGCTTGCGCGACTGCCCATCCAGGAACTGCCGCTCGGCGCGGCTCAGGCTGCTGATGCCCTCACGGCTGATCTTCTCGAGAAGCGCATCGACCTGCTTGCGCTCCTCCGCTTCGCGTCGCGCCTCCTCGTCCTCCGGGGGGCGGGCCGCGAAGAAGCTTTCCTTTTCGTCCACGCGGCTTTCATCCGCCCGGTACATGGGGCGCCCCCAGGAGGCCCGGTCGTCCTCCGGGATGCCGCTCAGCCGCGTCAGCACCCCCCGGCGCTGAAGCCACGCGCATACCCCAGCTGAAACCAGTACGGCAAACATCGGCTGCGTGGGACTGGCCACAACTTCATTCGGGGTAGCCAGAGAGATCACCAGGCCAAAGCTGACCAGCGCCACCAGCAGCACCACGATAAAGGATCGCGCCGGAAAGCTCAGGATCTTTTGCTCCTTGGGGTAAAGCCAGATCAGAGGCGTGAAGAGCCCCAGCAGCGCGGCGTTCAGGCCCATGATGACGCTCTGACGGCTGCCCAGCAGAAGGGCATCGGCCAAGCCAGCCAGTGCGGACGAACAGGCCGAAAGACCCACGGCGGAAAGCAGCAACCACCTCCAGCCCATCAACTGCTCCATGGCGCGACCGACAATGAAGGCACCGATGAGGGTAAACACCAGGTCCACCAGGGAGTGGCTGACAAGCCAACTTGTCAGCAGCTTCCAGGGCTGAGGCTCGAAGGTAGCGGCCCAGGGGGCGAGATTGCCGCTGGTCAGTACGAACAGGCGGTAGAACCAGGCCGCCATACCCTCCCCATGCCGAGCCTGTGATAACCAGCCAGCATCGTGATAGGTGAGGGTGTTCGAAAGCACGGCCCCCATGAAGTACCCCGCGGAGATGACGATCATGAGCGTCATCGTGCCGCGGCCTACGGCGCCGGTGAACTCAAGGCGGCGAGGTTCGCGGTAATAGTCGCGGTCGTCGTAGGCCATTGGGATATTGTTGGGAAACGGCACTCCAAGGGGAAGGGGCAGCCCCAACAAGGTGCCGCCCCCCAGTCGCCGGGGCAATGACAATACTCGCAGCGGTTTGCAGCGATTCCAAACAGGGGGCTTAGGGCACTGGCTCAACCGCAAGGTTTTTGTGCTACACTCTTCACCGTGAGGTGACG
Organism: Planctomycetota bacterium; assembly: GCA_019186845.1. Classification (GTDB taxonomy): domain Bacteria; phylum Planctomycetota; class UBA8742; order UBA2392; family UBA2392; genus UBA2392. Next base: position 19,205 of record JABARW010000048.1, read on the forward strand.
GTCAGCCGATGTTTTATCGGTCGCGACTTCGCGCCCGGACGAAAGCGACAAGAACTCACATTTACAGCCGGTCCCCTTTGAGCGCGCCATGAAGGCCGAGCTGGTCATCCACGGTGGCAAACGCGACGGCGAATCAGTGCCGCTTTCGCCCCACGCCCGCATGGTATTCGGACGCTCGCCCTCCTGCGATCAGCAGCTCGTTGAGGACGAGGTGAGTCGCACCCACTTCTCAATTGAGGGCAAGGGGAGCTTCTTTCTCCTGACTGACCTGCAGAGCACTGCAGGCACGCTGGTCAATGACAAGAAGATTGCCAGCAAGATCCTGCATCCCGGAGACCGCATCAAGGTCGGCCCCGTGACCATGGATTTCCGCGTGCAGGACGCCCCCGGCGCAAAAGTTGCGGCTACCAGCGCCCTGTTGGCCGCTGAGCCCGCCGTGAAGTCCATCGTCACGGAACGCAACTTCGAAGATGGCGCCTTCATGCTCGACGATGAAGAGGACGCCTCGCCCGAGCACGCGCTGGAGGTCGCGGGCCGTCTGCGTAAGGCGCTCCAGACCATTTATCAGGTCGGCAACCTGATCCACAGTGAGGAGAGCCTCGACCGCGTCTGTCACACCATCATGGACGTGGCCATGGAGACCCTGCGGCCGGACCGCGGCTTCCTGGTCATGTATGACAGTTCCGAGAAGACGCTGGAACCCGTCGTGGTCCGCCGTCGCCGCAACGGAGCGGGCGCTGCCAGGACGAGCACACGCATCCTGCGAGCCGTGGACGATGAATTGCTGTTGTGCCGTCCCGTCGTGTTGCACTGCGTGAAGAAGGGCGTGGCCGTGATCTCGGGCAATGTGTTTCCCGACACCGGCGACCCCAGCAGCAAGCACATCAAGAGCGCGATGTGCGTGCCCGTGCGCACCAACACCGACGTGATAGGCGCGATTTACCTCGACAACGTGGACAGCGAGGTGCCGTTCAAGCCCCACCAGCTTGAGCTGCTGGCGGCCATTGGCCGTCAGGCGGGTCTGGCCATCCAACGCGCCCGCCTCTTTGAGGATATGGAGGGGCTGTTCTACTCCTGCGTGCGCACGCTGGTATCCAGCATCGAGGCCAAGGATCAGTACACCCACGGCCACAGCGAGCGCGTCACGGCCTTCGCCGTCACCATTGCCGAAGAAATGGGCCTGGACGCCGAGACCATGGACAACGTGCGCCTGGGCGCGCTGTTGCATGACGTAGGCAAAATCGGCGTGGCCGAGAAAATCCTCACTAAGCCTTCCCGCCTCACACCCGAGGAGGTGAAGATCATCCGCCAGCATCCGGTGCGCGGCGCGGAAATCTTAAGCCACATCCGCAACATCCCGGGTGTCGTAGCGGCGGCCAAGCACCACCATGAAATGTACAACGGGCTGGGCTACCCAGACGGGCTGGCGGGCCAGGAGATCCCCCAGACAGCCCGGGTCGTGGCCCTCGCGGATGCTTTCGACGCCATGACCAGCAACCGCAGCTACCGGCGCAATTTCGATGTGGGCGAGGCCGTGGCCGAATTCACCCGCTGCTCGGGCGATCAGTTCGACCCGGAAGTCAGTGAAGTAATGATCAAACTCCTCAAAGACGGCCGTATCATCCCCTGCAACGAGCTCTTCGCCAAGGGCATCGACGTCAGCAAGAGCATTTACTAGAGCCTTTCAATGCCGGGGTGCTGGCCTTCACGCTCGTATTGAAGCGTGAGTTGCCGGACAATTCTCCGTGACGGCCCCGCTCTTCCTGGTAATAGATCGGTTTCATGGACGACCCCATTCGCTATCCCATCGGCAAGTTCCACTGGAACCCCGACGAGTTTCCCCGGCGCAAAGAAGAGTGGATTGCCACACTGGCCGATGCGCCGCTGAAGCTGCGCGCGGTCATGCGCGGCCTGAATGAAGGGCAGCTTGACACGCCCTATCGCGAAGGCGGCTGGACGCCGCGCCAGGTGGTGCATCATCTCGCTGACGCACACATGAACGCCTTCATCCGCTGCAAGCTGGCGCTCACGGAGAGCACACCGCCGGTCAAGCCCTGGGACGAGAACCTGTGGGCCGAACTTCCCGACACGAAGGCCGCGCCCGTCGATCTTTCGGTGGAACTGCTGGCCCACCTTCACGCGCGCTGGGTCCTTCTGCTCCGCTCCATGAAGCCCGAGGACTTCAAGCGCGAGTTCAACCACCCTCATTACGGCAAAGTCTCTATCGCCGAGGCCCTGGCTCACTACGCCTGGCACTCACGCCAGCACACCGCACATATCGAGGGTCTTCGCAAGAGAAAGGGCTGGTAGCGTTATCGCAGGCTGGCGATGCGCGCGGCATAGTCTCCGCTGAACACATAACTGCCCGCCACCAGAACATTGGCGCCGGCAGAAACGGCCTGTCGGGCCGTCTCCGCGTTGATGCCGCCGTCGATTTCAATGTCCAGGTCCGGGGCCAGCTTGCGCGCAGCTTTGACCGTCTCCAGCACCTGCGGCATGAATTTCTGGCCACCAAAACCCGGCCACACGCTCATGATCAACAGCATGTCGATGCGGTTGAGATAAGGCGCTGCCGCGTCAATGGACGTTTCGGGATTGAGCACAAGGCCCGGCCTGGCTCCTGCCTTGCGAATGGCGTCAAGGGTGTCAGACACAGGCGCGTTGGCCTCCACATGGATCGTGATGATAGCGGCGCCGGCCTTGGCAAAGTCAGCCACGTAGCGCTGCGGGTCGGTCATCATCAGGTGGCAGTCCAGGGGCTTCCTGGCCACGCGCTTGATGGCAGCTACCACGGGGGGACCGATAGTGAGATTGGGGACGAAGTGGGCGTCCATGACGTCCACATGGAGCAGATCCGCGCCCGCGGCCTCGATGGCCTCCACCTCTCGCTGGATGTTGGCGAAGTCGCAAGACAGCAGGGAAGGTGCAATCTTGAGTGAAGGCATGAGGTAGGGTCCTGAATGATGAATTGCAGGCGGCCGTGGCTCCTTCGGAAATCAGCGCTACCGCACCAGCGCCTCAAGCCCGGGCATGGCCCCGCCCTCCAGCAGAGTAAGGCTGGCCCCGCCTCCGGTGCTGACGTGGCTCATCTTGTCAGCCATGTTGAAGGCTTCCACGGCCGCCGCGCTGTCACCGCCGCCCACCACCGAATAGGCACCCTGGAGCGTCGCCTCCGCAATGGCATTGACGATGGCGCGAGTGCCGTTGCTGAAGCGCTCTTTCTCAAACACGCCCACAGGCCCATTGAAGAGCAGGGTCTTGGCGCGGCCGATAGCAGCACTGAAGGTACGAGCGGTCTGGTCGCCGATGTCAAAGGCGGCCTGGTCATCACGAATCGCGCCCATGACGCGGTGGGCCTGCTCGTCATCAAGAGACGTGGCGCAGACGTGGTCTGTGGGCAAATGGATTACCACATCCAGCTCCCGTGCCTTGAGCAGCACCTGCTCGGCAAGCTTGAGGCTGCCTTCATCCAGCAGTGACTTGCCGATCTTGTGGCCCCGGGCCTTCAGGAAGGTATAGGCCATGCCTCCACCGATGCAGACCTCGTTCACGCGCGAGAGCATGTTGTTGAGCAGGGGCAATTTGTCTTTCACCTTGGCCCCGCCCACCACGGCGATCAGCGGGCGCGCCGGGTTTTCCAGCACGCGGGCCATGGCTTCCACCTCGGCGCGCACCAGCTCACCGGCGCATGAGCGCAAAAGCTTGGCCGGCCATGTCATGCTGGCGTCACCGCGGTGGCAGGTGCCAAAGGCGTCGTTGACATAGAACTCGCCCAGCTGAGCGAGCTGGCGGCCGAAGGCTTCGTCGCCCTTCTGCTCTTCGGCATGAAAACGCAGGTTCTCAAGCAACATGGCACGGCCGGCGGCGAGTTGGTTGGAAGCACCGCGCACCTGCTCGCCCACGCAGTCCGGCATCAGTTTGACGTCAAAGCCCATCAGCTCCGAAAGTCGCTTGGCCACGGGCTTGAGAGAGAATTCGGGTTCCGGGCCCTTGCCCTTGGGCCGGCCCAGATGGCTCATCATGATCAGTTTGGCGCCCTTGTCGAGCAGCCAGCGTATGGTGGGCATCGACGCCTGGATGCGCAGGTCACTCGTAATGTTTCCGGCATCATCCTGAGGCACGTTGAAGTCCGCCCGAAGCAGCACCCTTTGCCCGCGGATGTCTCCCAGCTTTGACAGTGTCGGTATCTTTGAAAGGTTGACGGCCATGGTCGCTCCCGGTTCGGTCGCGCGAAGTATAGCCGCGCCCCGGCAAGATGCCACGAAGGCCGTACGACGGGTTTTCTTTGTCGGGAGGCTTGCTAGCTTTGCGCCATGCCGATTTCGTGGGGCAAAACCAAGAGTTTCCGCGGGCCGCTGGAGAAGCTGGTCGGGCGCTCGTTACTGGAACTGGCCGAGAAAGAGCCCTCCATGCTGACGGAAGGCGCGCGTCGCCGGCCCGTCAGCCTGGGGCTCTTTGACATTGAAGGCTTCATCGAACTGACCAACTACGCCTCGCCCGAGGCCATCGTCGAGCTGCTAAACGCCTACTTTGGGGGCATTACCCGCTGCGTGACCGAGCACCAGGGGCTGGTGGACGCATTCTTCAATGAAGCTGTGTTCACTATCTTTGGCGCGCCACAGGAAGACCGCGAACACCCACTGCACGCCTGCCAGGCCGCTTTAGCCGGCATGCGCGAGATTGTGCGCCTTGCCGCTCAATGGCAAATCAAAGGCTTTGCCCGCATCAAGGCCAGCATCGCGCTGTGCACGGGGCCCTGCATCGTGGGCAACTTCGGCTCAGAGCAGCGCCTGATTTACACGGCCATTGGCGATCTCGTGAACTGGTGCGAGCAGCTTCGCGCCTGCACGCGGCTTTACGGCGTGCCCATTCTCATCTCGCGCGAGACGGCCGCGGCCGTGCGAGGACAGATGGTGACCCGTGAACTCGACACCCTGCGGGTACCCGGCGGCCGAACTACTACCGTGCATGAACTGGTGGGCATGCCCGACAGCGTTTCTGCCCCCGTTCGAGAAGCCATGGGCCTGTTCGAGCGCGGCTTGGAACTGTATCGCCGCCGCGAGTGGGAGCAAGCCGAGAGCTACTTCGCCGACGTCAACCGTCTCGTCGGTGATGACGGGCCTTCGCGCCTCTTCACCCGGCGCTGCCAGCACTACATGCTATACGCGCCGCCGCCGGAGTGGGATTACGTTCACGCTCCCAGCCAGCGGCTGGACACCCAATGACGCTCCCGCCTCTGCCCATTGATACTCCCCTGGCCGAGAGCTGGCGCGGCTTCTTCACGGGCATCAACGCCTTCTTCGCGGGGCTGAAGCTGGTGGCGCCCGGCGGCGGGCTCTTCCGCTACGCCGTGGCGCCCGCGCTGTTAAGCCTGGTCGCGCTTGTGGGCGGCGTCCTATTGGGCTGGTTCCTGCTGCACGACTGGATTAACGACTGGATTGCCCAGCAGGGCTGGGCATCCTGGCTGGGCTGGCTGGGCAGCGCGCTGGTGTTCGTCCTCGCCGTGCTGCTGGCCTATTTCCTGTTCATGCCCGTCATGGCACTGCTGGCGCCCCTGTTCATCGACCCCATCGTTGAGCGGGTCTATCAGCGCTACACAGGCCGACCTATTGCGCCGCCCGAAGCTCGCAGCTTCATGCGCCGGCAACTGGGCGCCTTTGTGCTGTCCGCCAAGCTCATGGTCGTGGGGCTGGTCATCGAGTTGCCCCTGGCCCTGCTGGCCCTCTTCACGGGCGTCGGTGCCATCATTGCCGTACCGATCCGAGGCTGGCTGCAGGGGGGGGACCTGCTGGACAACCCGCTGGGCATGAGACACCTCCGGGTGCGTGAGCGCTATAAATTGTTCTGGCGCTGGCGCTGGTCTGTCACGGGGCTGGGCGCGGCCTGCGACCTGGCCATGTTGATTCCCGTCCTGAACCTGCTCGTACTCGCGGCAGGCGCGGCCGGCGCCACGCTGCTTCTGATTTCATCGGAGCAGGGGGCCACAGCAGCAGCTGAACCCGCGGCCAGACAGTGACCTGCGAACCTGAACCTGCTAACATTTAACCCGTTAGTAAACAGGCGCATCGGGAACATCGCGCCATGCTGGGCCGGAGCAAAGTGCACCCATGAACGAGCGCAAGCTTGTTGCGGCGGCCGCGCTGCTTGGACTTTTGTTCTATTGCGTGGCGGGTTTGTTCGCCGGCGGCACCACCGAAGCCCAGGCCAAGTCGCCCAAGGCGACGGGCAAGGCCTGCGCGCCCAGCCAGGCCGAACTCGAGAAGAAGTACGAAGAAACCGAGAAACTGGTCAGCGTCGGCAGCACGGACAAGCGCCCCGGCATCAAGCCCTGGACTGATGTTCAGGGCGCAGCCGAAGACCTGACTTGGCCCGCCAAGTACTACCTGCCCTGGCCCGCCGGTGAGTCCCGCAAGGTCTACCAGAGCTGGAATGGCAACAAGATCGGACCGCCGCGCGCGACCCACATGCAGGCACAGAACTACTACGCCTGGGACTTCAATATCGTGCGGGGCGAGTACATCTGTGCTGCGCGTGACGGGACGGTCACGCTTGCCCATGACGCCGAGCCCGCGGGCAAAGAGAACGACAACTGCCTGCGTATCCGCCACGCTGACGGCGAGGAGAGCGTTTATGCCCACATTGGCAGCGGTACTTCACTGGTCAAGGTGGGCGACAAAGTGCTGGCGGGCCAGAAGATCTGCCAAGGTTCCAACGAGAGCCAGCACCTGCACTTTGTGATCTGGAAGAACATGGTGGACTACCCGTGCCGGTTCATCGATTACGCCGTCACCAACGGCGTTCCGCAGTACGGCGCGAGCCCCGTCAGCGGAAACAAGGGCACGCCGCAGGAAGTGATCGAGCAGATCAAGTCCGACTTCGCCAAGGGGGAAGCGGCTTTCAAGGCGGGCAAGTTTGACGAGGCGCTCAAGTTCTTCCGCCTGGCCACCCAGCGCGAAGTGTTGATTGAAGCCTATGAGAGTGCCCTCGCGCGCATTGAAGAGTGCAAAGCGGAGATGGAGAAGGAGATCAGCGCTGCCATCGAGGAAGCCCGCAAGGGCGACTACTCCGGCGCCGACAAGCGCTTCAAGGAGCTCAAAAAGCGCTATGGCGACAAGGAGGCTCAGGACCGTATCGAGAAAGCCCTGATCGAACTCAAGAACGATCCCGCCTTCAAGGAGTGGGCGGCCAAGCAGATCGCGCAACGCGCCTGGATTGATGCCAAGGCCGCCGAAGAAAAGGAAGACTGGGACAAGGCCCTGCGCATCTATCGGGACCTGCTCAAGGTCTACAAGAAGGAAGACGCCGAGTACAAAGATCTCAAGAAGAAGATCCAGGAGATTGAGATCAAGAAGGGTCTCAAAGACTAAGGCCCGGCTCCTTTCCCGAACCTTGCTAACATGCGCCGCTTGGAGCCTGAACGTGAGCGGCAGCACCCTTTCATCCGAGTTCGCCCGGCCGCGGAGCCTGGTGCGCGCCATGGACGCCTATGTCAAACTGGCGCGCCCCTTCACACTTCTGGCGCCGGCGCTGGGCATGTTTTCGGGCGGTGTAGTCGCCTGGTTTGCCGAGCCTGCGGGAAGGCTGGTTCCGCCACAGGCCCTGTTCTCGACGCTGGTGCTTGGGTCCTTTGCCGCGGCCCTTCTCAATGCCGGCAGTAACGCCCTCAATCAGGTGTTCGATCTCGACATTGACCGCATCAACAAACCGGAGCGCCCACTGCCCCAAGGCGATCTGACAACCGCCCAGGCTTTGACCTTCGCGGCCGTCACCGGCCTGGCGGCGCTCCTGCTGGCTGCGCTGTGCAGCACACTCACGGGCCGCTTCGACACTCTGGCGCTGTTCATTGGCGCGGCTGGCTTCAGTGTGCTTTATTCGGCACCGCCCGTGCGCCTCAAGATGAGAGGCTGGTTGGCAAACGCCACCGTTGCGCTGCCGCGAGGCACGCTTTTGAAGGTGGCAGGCTGGAGCCTGGTGGCCAGCGCGGCGAGCTTCGAGGCCTGGTTCATCGGGGCTATCATGGGCCTGTTCCTGTTCGGGGCCACAACAACCAAAGACTTCAGTGACGTCACCGGGGACGCGGCCTACGGCGTGCGAACACTACCGGTGATGCACGGCGCAAGGGCCGCGGCACGCATGATTGCCCCCTTCCTGTTTGCCCCCTTTCTACTCATCTGGGCCGGGGCATTGAGCGGTGTGCTGCACGGCAACCTTGGCGACCTGTTGTTTCTCGGAGCCATCTCGACCGCTTGGGGCGGCTATGTGGCCTTGCTGGTACTGTCAGACCCGGAATCGCTGACACGGAGCGAGAACCACCCGGCCTGGCGGCAGATGTATTACATGATGATCTTCCTGCAACTCGGCTTCATGCTGGCCTACCTGCCCCATGATTCCGTCAAACGCCTGTGGCACAGCCTGGGCTGAAGCGAAAGAGCAAATGAGCGAGCGATTCACGGCGGCCCGCATGCAGGGCCTGGTGCAAAGCGACATCCGGCGCCTGACCATCGAATGTGAGAAGATCGGGGGCATCAACATGGGCCAGGGCATCTGCGACCTGCCCACCCACCCCCTCGTGGCCGAGGGTGCCATCGCTGCCATCCGCGAAGGCAAGGCCACATACACCCACGCCATGGGCATTCTGGAACTGCGGCGCAAGCTGGCCGACAAACTCCTGCGCTTCAACGGACTGCGCTACAACCCGGAGTCCGAGGTCTGCATCACGGTGGGCTCGTCGGGCGCCTTTGCCGCAGGGCTCTTTGCCACTCTGGACCCTGGCAGCGAAGCCGTGCTCATCGAGCCGTACTATGGCTACCACCTCAATACCCTGCTGCTCGCCGGTGTGGTGCCCCGCTACGCGCGGCTGGACCTGGCCACCATGAAGCTGAACCGCGCCAGCGTGGAACAGGCCATCTCGGCCAGGACGCGGGCCCTCGTGCTTTGTACGCCCAGCAACCCTTCAGGCATGGTCTATAGCGAGGATGACATTCGCTGGCTTGGCCAGCTTGCAGAGCGCCACGACCTGCTGCTGTTCAGCGACGAGATCTATGAGTACATCGTTTACGGCGGTCAGCGCCACATCAGTGTGGCCTCCATGGGCAACCTGCGCGAGCGCACACTGACCCTGGGCGGCTACAGCAAGACCTTCAGTATTACAGGCTGGCGCATCGGTTATCTGGCCGGTCCGGAGGCCATCATCCGCCGCGCCGCCGTGGTCAGCGACCTTTTGTATGTCTGCGCCCCACACCCGCTTCAGCGTGGCGTGCTGCGGGGCCTTGACGCGCCGGAAAGCTACTACGAGGAGATGCGCCGGCATTATGAGCATGACCGCGATGCCCTGTGCGCCGCGCTCGAACAAGGCGGATTTGTGCCCTACCGCCCCCAAGGCAGCTACTACGTGATGGCAGACTTCTCCCGTCTTGGCTGGACCGACGACCAGGCGGCCAGTCGTGAACTGCTGGCACGCGCCAAGATCGCAGCCATCCCGGGCGGCGCTTTCTACGAGCCCGGCAGCGGGCGCGGCAGTAAGTTGCTTCGCTTCTGCTACGCCAAACCGGCGGATGCCCTGGCCGAAGCTTGCCAGCGGCTTGCGAAGCTGAAGCCATGAACGTGCCTGTTTCATGGATCGCTGGTTTACTCGCGCTGACAAACCTGCTGGCTTTCATTGGGCAAGCCGTGGACAAGCGCCGCGCCCAACGGCGGCAATGGCGGATTCCCGAGCGCACGCTTCTGCTATTGGGTCTTCCCTTGGCCGCGCCCGGCATGTTCTGTGGCATGTTTCTGCTGCGGCACAAGACGCGCAAACCGGGCTTCCTGGCCCTTGCCATGTTGGTCGCCCTTGCCAATGCGGCCTTGGCCGCGGCCGCACTATGGGCCTGGAGCCGGGGCTTGCTGAAGCCGACCTGACAGGGGTTTGGGTTTGCCTAAGCGGCGAGACCGGGTAAACTGGTGGGGCGTAGATCCCCGAAGGTCCACCCCAGGATCTTCCTGATGCTGCCCGTTCTTGAGCAAAGTCTGGCCTGTCCTCGCTGCCACGAGGGCTTGGGCTATTCCGCCCAGCCCTGTCGCCGCTGCCTTGCCCCCGCCACCTTTGATTTCAAGCAAGGTGAGGCGGCCGTCTCACAAGGCGCCCTGCGCGGCACCCGGGCCCAAGGCCGTACCTCCAAGCGCATTCGCGTGCCCGTGGCGCGCCGCGCCGTGGCCGCTTTGCGCATGGCCAGCGTGTGGACGCTGCACAGCCTGACCTTTGCGCTGCTGGCCCACGCACTCCTGCTTGCCATGTTGCTGCTCATCACGCCGCTTTCGCCTCTGCGCGAGGTGACCGCGTCCAAGTTTCAACCTGACTTTGCGGGCCTCACCCCGCCCGCGCCTCTTGAGGCACCTGAGAAGAACGAGTCGCTCATCGCCGCGCCGGACGAGGAAACCACGATTTCACCTGAGCAGGTCTTCAAAGACCTGGCACCGGGCTCAGAAGACTACAAGGCGCCCGAAGAGAAGGTTTTCGCCCCCGAGCCGGAGGTTGCACCTCCCATGCCCAGCCGCGCGACGGAGTTGCCCCGTTTGCCTCGCAACTCAGGAGCAGGCCTGGGAGAAGGGCAGCGTACACCCTCAGCGGGGCGAGAGTTCGCAGGCGGCGGACTTTACAAGAACCGCAGCGGCAACAGCCGCGCGGCGGCGCTCAGGCGCCACGGCGGCGACTCCGGCACGGAAAACGCCGTGAACCTGGGACTGGCGTGGCTCGCCTCCGTGCAATCCAGCGACGGAAGCTGGGACCCCACGGGCCGCCAGGACACGCTGTTTGATTCCGGCATCAACGAGAACTGGGGAGCCGCCATGCGCACCCCGGTTTCCGCCCTCTGTGTGCTGCCCTTCCTGGCCGCCGGTCACACGCCGGAGCAGGGCGAGTTTTCGGACAACGTGCGGCGCGCCCTGGAGTGGCTGCTGCGCCAGCAGCAGGGATCGGGTTCGTTTGATCACGCCTTGAGCGGCATCCAGATGTACACGCACGGCGTGGCGACCTTGGCCATGTGCGAGGCCTACGGCCTGACGGGCGACGAGCGATTGAAGCGAAGCGCCGAGCGCGCCGTGCGCTTTCTGGAACGCACCCAATCCGCCAAGGGCGGCTGGGACTACCGCGGCGAAGTGACGGACTCTGCGCGCAAGGTGTTGCGGAACGATTTGTCCATCGCAGGCTGGGCCGTGCTCGCGCTGAAAAGTGCGCGCGCCGTGGGCATTGGCGTGAGCGAGAGCTGCTGGAAGCGCATGTCTCAGCTTTACGGTGAAATGACTCTCGACAGCGGCGAGACTTACTACGCCGACAAGAGCCCTTTCCCCTACCGCAAAGGCATCGCCATGACCGGCGTGGGCCTGACGGCGAGGGTCATCCTTGATCGCGAAGCCCACGCCAGGAAGAACGTCGCCGCTATGCGGTTACTGGCCGAGCACCGGCCCAATTGGAGCAACTTCCTCAAGCCAAACGCCGGCAGCCACGACCCAAACTTCGACACATTCTATGGCTGGTATTACTGCACCCTGGGGCTGTTCCTTGCCACGGACGGCGCCGGCCCCGACTGGGAAGGCTGGAATGCCGCGCTCAAGCCCGCCCTGCTACAGAATCAGGAACTTGAGGTCGAGGAACATAAGGGAAGCTGGGACCCCGTGGACTCCTGGATTGGGCCCGTGGCGGGCCGGCTTTACAGCACGGCCTGCGCCATCTTGTGCCTTGAGGTTTACTACCGTTATTCAACCGCCCGCCTGACCGATGCACCTCTGACGCGCGAGCCCACTGACGCTCCCCCGGCCTCCGCGGGCGGACCCGGAAAGTCCCGGCCGACTCCCGCCGTGGACACCTCAGACATGAGCAAGCCCGCCAATCGCGCGCGGGCCCTTCGTGCCGAGGCCAAAGAAAAGGGATTGGGAGCCGCCGCCGCCATCATCCATGCCCTGCGCGACGATTCATCCACCGTACGCTTCACCGCGCTTTCCCTGGCGGCAGACCTCAAGGCCCGCGAAGCGTGCCAGCCCATCCTCGACATGCTGGGACGCCAGGAGAACGCCGACCTCAAGTCCTCGATCGCCTGGGCTCTTGGAAAAGTCGGCGACAAGAAGGCCGCGGGCACCCTGATTGGCCTGCTCAAGGACAACGATAAGGTCGTGGCAGAGGCTGCCCGTGCTGCACTATCGGAACTGGCGGGCGGCAAGGACTACGGCACCAACGCGGCAGCCTGGCGCGCTCACTTTGAACAGTAGCGGCTGGGTCGTGGGCGGGCTTGGCCCTGCTACCGTGGAGGCTCGGCAGGCTTTTCTTGTGGCAACTGCCGGTTCGATTCGGATTCGTGCATCAACTTGTAGAGCCTGACCAGGCGTTCATGGATGCCCTGGTCACCACTGCGGATCAGGGAGCGCGCTGTCCACAGATATTGCGTCGCTCGTTCGTAGCGCTGCTGCTCGACCATCACATCAGCGCAGGCAATGTACAGTTCCGGCCGATCAGGAGAAATGGCAATGGCGTAGTCGTAATTGCGGCTCGCGGCCGACCAGTTCTTCAGGCGGGCGTAGCAGCGCGCCGCGCTTTCAAACGCCAGAGGGTCCGTGGGATCAATCTCCGCCGCGCGATCATAGGCCTGCGCTGCATCGCCCATCAGGTCGTTGGCCTCGTACCACGTTCCGAAGTGAAACCACGCATAGGCTGACTTCTGTTCGCGCGCGACGGCCGCGCGATAGTAATCGCCCGCCTTGGGCATGTTGCCCAGCCTCTGGTAGTAGATACCCAGAGCGACAAGCGGATAGGCCCGGTCGCGCTCGGACTCCGCGGCCTTCTCAAGCAGGCCCAGGGCTGTAAGGTCGCGCTTGAGTTCAAGCTGGATCATGGCCAGGTTGACCAGAGAGCGAGCGTCCCGGGGCCGGATCTTGAGGGCCCGCTCGTACCACTCGATGGCCTCATCGAACTTGCGCAGGTCCTGATAGCAGACCCCGAGGTTGTAGGTGTTCGACAGGGTCTCGCCGTTCTCCGTGATGTCCTTCTTGAACCACTCAATGGCCCGCGGGTAATCGTTGGCGTCAAGATACTCCACGCCCTGCTCAAAAACCGTCAGGCGCGGCACGCCGCAGCCTGTGGCCGTAAGCACCGCCATGATCAGCAAGCCCAGGGCCAGGACGGGGCGCAGCGTGACTTTCTTATGTTGTCCGAACTTGAGCATGGGTTCTTTCTGCGCGAAGTGCCACAAGCTACTCGTTGGCGCGGCGGGGCAGGCGGCCGCTGCGTCGCATGCTCCACTCATCAACATCTGAGGTCTTGCGGGGCGCGGGGGCGTTGGGATCGGCTTGGGGTTCATCGCTTCCCCAGATCAGCAGGCTGGGGTCGCGCTCGATGCGTCGGGCAAACACGCGGATACTCTCAGTGCTTTCACGGATGTTGGCCATAGACACGGCGATGTTGCCCTGGTTGTCCAGCACAACGTTGTTGAGGTTGCCGGCCAGCTTGTCGAGGTTGTCCGCAATCTTGCGCAAGTCGGCAACAAGGGCCTTGGCATCGCCATTGAGCAGCTCGTCGGCGCCCTTGGCTGCGCCTTCCATGTGCTTGATGGCGCTGGTGATGGTCTCGTTGTTGTCCTTGATCAGGGTGCGCATCTCGGTCAGTAGGTCGTTGGCGTTGTCGAGGGTGGGCCCGATCTTGCCAAAAGCCGGCTCCATTTTCTTGAGGCCTTCATCTAGGGTTTTCAGGGTCGAGCGCAGGCTTTCCATGGACTCTTTGATGTTCGAGGAGAACCGCGGGTCCGCCAGGACGTCTGCGAGTTGATCGAGTCCGAGTTGCAATTTCTTGATGGTTACCTGGGCGCTGTCAATGATGTCATTGAGGCTGACCGGGGGCCGGCCCATGTTGGGCAGGCGCTGGCCGGGCTGGACAATCTCCTTGGCCGTGCCCAGCTTGAGCACGAGCTGGGAGCCGCCAAACAGGCTGCCCATCTGTACCGTGGCCACGGAATCAATGGGAATCACCACGGCCGAGGCGTACCGTTCATCGACGATAATGCCGACCTCCACTTCCACTGCACGGGATTGGTCGCTACGGGTGACGGGCTGCGTGCGTATGAACTCGACCTTGCCCACCTTCTGCCCTGCAACAATCAGGGGTGCGTTGCCGCCGAGGCCGCCGACATCCTCGAACACTACGGTGTAGCGGGCGCCCTCGACCCGCGGCCCAACGGCCTGCAAAACAGCACCACAAACACCGAGCAGGCGATCACAAACAGGGCAAAGGCGCCTGTGATAAGGTCGGACCTTGAGTTTTTGCGGGCCATGACAGTCCTTTAGGTTCAGTCGTGCAGCGGTTCTTCGGGTTTGGTCGGGCGCTGCCGGGGCGGCTCGACAATCTTCGGCTGCTTGGCCGGCGAAGCGGCCTCGGCCCGATCCGCCGGCTCCAGCACCGTTTCTCCGCCATTGAAGAAGCGGCGCGAAAGTCGCCACGGCGGCATGTCGCCGGCCTGCTTGGGGTCCACAGCCGCTCGCTCACAGGAGGCGCGCAAAGTGGCCGACAGCCGCCTGAAGCTGCGCAGCACGCTCGAAAGCTCATCGGTGCTGCCGCCGGCAGTGCTGCTTTCAAGGCTCTTGCCAAACTCCAGGACCTGAGAATGGATCTTCTCGATGTTCTCTGATGCATCCTCCAGCGCCTTGGGCGTTTCAGCCAGTTGCTCGTGGAGGCGGCTGATGTTGTTGGAAAGCTGCGGCCCCTGCGCCTCCAGTTCCTGATTGAGTTCCGCCAGTGCCAGGCGCATCTCCTCCAGCCTCGCCTCAAAGTCCGCCGACTGCGCCATGCCAGCCTCGACCCTTTCCTGGGCCTGGGCCAGTGACTGGCGCAATTCGGCAACCTGCGCCTTGAGGTTGTCAATCATCTCGCGGTCAGAGACCAGGGCAATGAACTGGTCGATGCCAGCCTCGATCTTGCGCAGTTCCTCACTCCATTGCGTGAACTGATCCACCCCGCTGACGCCCTTGGCCCGCTTCCATTCTTCCCCTTCGCGGATGAGCTTGGAGGTGTCATTGCCAATCGTAATGCTGATGGAAGGGCGCCCCAGCATGCCCGCAGGCCTGATGCGGATTTCGCTGTCCGCGGCGATGGCCCCGTCGCGCAGCCAAGTCGAGCCGCTGCCGGGCGCGATCTCGAACTCAACGCGCACTACCGAGCGGCCGTCGCGCCGGACCACCGTAGCGTCAAGCACGCTGCCGGCGCGGCGACCCTTGATGCGCACGACATCGCCTTTGGAGATGCCGCCGGCGTCGTCAAAGTAGGCCACGAAACGGCGCGCGGGCTCCGGCGGCGCAGCGACCATCGGCTTGATGGCCAGATACAGCCCGCCGCAGGCCAGTGCCGCAAGAAATGCCGCTCCCAGCCAGAGGTTCAAGCGCCTGTCTTCGGACCTGTTCATGAAGCACCCCCTGCCGGGGTGCGACCGGAGCCGAAGAGGCGCTGACTGAGTTCGGCCAATTGGCGGGGAGCATTGAGGGGCCCCTCAGGATCGCCGTTGATGAACTGGCGAACCAGCGGCGAAGTCGAGCTGCGCAGGGCACCAGGGCTGCCCTGGAACACTATCTTGCCGCCGTAGAGCATTATGACCTCGTCGGCAATGCGGAAGATCGAAGGCATTTCGTGGGTGATGACCACGCTGGTGATACCCAGCTTGCTGGTGAGGTCTTTGATCAGCTTGTCAATGACGCCCACCATGACGGGATCGAGGCCCGCCGAAGGCTCGTCATAGAACACGATGGCCG
>JABARW010000048.1:34976-71355 GCA_019186845.1 Planctomycetota bacterium
CCGGGTCCAGGGCAATGGCGCGCGCCAGGCCCGCGCGCTTCTTCATGCCGCCCGAAACTTCGTAGGGAAACTTGTCGGCGGCGTCACCCATGCCCACAAGCTCAAGCTTCAGGCGCACCATCAGGTCAATGGTGCTGCGCAACAGGTCTGTGTGCTGGGCAATAGGCAGGGCCACGTTTTCGGCCACTGTCAGGCCGTTGAGCAGGGCGGAACTCTGAAACAGAACACCAAACTTGCGGCGGGCCTCCTCCCGGGTGCGCTTGTCGGCCGTGGTGATATCCACACCGTCCAACAGCACACGGCCGGCGTCCGGCGGCTCCGCTCCGATCATCATGCGCAGAAGTGTGCTCTTGCCGCACCCCGAGGGGCCCATGATCACGTACACTCGTCCGCGAGCCAGCTCAAACGAGATGTCGTCCAGCACAACCTTGTCGCCGTAGCGCTTGGTCAGGTGCTCAACTTTTATGACGGGACCCTCGCTGCGCAGCTGGCCCTCGCCGCGCGGCCGGGGAAGATCAATGTTCACCTGTCCCGCCATGGGCCCCCTACTGGACGATGTCGTACCTGGCAAGGATGTTGTAGAAGAGCGCCAGCACGAAATCCGTGAAGATGATACTGACCAGACAGACCACGATGGCCTGCATGGTCGCGCGGCCGACCTCCATGGCGCTGCCCTGCACGGTGAAGCCCTTGTAGCAGCAGACCACCGTGATAATGACGGCAAACACCGCGCTCTTGAACACGCCAAACGTGAAGTTCGAGATGTAGACAAACTGCTTGGTCACGTCGAGGTAGTCCTCGGGAGGAATATTGAAGTTGTAGACGCCGATGATGAAGCCGCCAATCAGCGCCGCCGCGTCAAAGCAGATTGTCAGGCAAGGCAGCATGATCACGGCCGCAAAAAAACGCGGCGCCACCAGATAGCCAATGGGATCGATGCCCATGGTTTCCAGCGCCTGGACTTCCTCGCCGACTTTCATCGTGCCAAGTTCGGCGGTGAAGCCCGCACCAACGCGGCCGGCAAAGATGATGGCTGCCAGCACGGGCCCCAGCGTGCGCAGCACACTGACGCCAACTACGCCGGCCACCAGCTCTTGGGGGCCATAGCGGCCCAGGGTTGGCGTAGTCTGGGCTACCAGGGTCATACCCACCAGAAAGCCCGTGAGGATCATGATGGGCGTGCTGCGTGCCCCGGTGTAGTCAATCTGCACCACGAGATCATGGCGGGGATAGATACGCCGGTTAATTACCCCCCGCACCGCATAAAGCGCGGCGCTGCCCCCAAAGCGCACCGTGCGACCCAATGCGCTGAGCTGTGCATTGATGACGGACCCTACTGCGGTGAGCGACTCTGTCAGAATCAACATGGGCTAGCCCGAAGTGGCCTGCGGCCTCAGCTTCTGAGTCCGCCGAATGCCTTCGTCAAGTGTGCTGTAACAGTCACAGACCACGTCAATGGCTTGTAGCACCTCGAGCAGCCGCCGCACGGGAGGCGACTGCCCCACCAGCCCAAGTACCCGCGACTTCAGCCGCAACTGGGCGTGGAACTCCGCCAGAACAGCCACACCCGCGCTGTCCATTCCCTCAACCCCGGAAAGGTCAAGGAGAATCGCCGGACATTCGATGCACAAGGTTTCCCACAGCCGTTTTCGAAGCATGGGGGCATTGGCGGCATCCACATAACCGCCCACCCGCAGCACCCAGGCTTTCCTGACGATGCCTGTCGAGAACTTCAGCTTTTGCATGGCCGCACATTCCGCTAAAAGAACGCCGGCCCTCAACCCCCGCGACAGGATAGCAGCATTTTGCACCCTGCCTACACAGACCCGCAACGCCGCCCAAAACCCCAGGATCCGCCTCTGGCAGATCGCCTGCGCCCCGAGGTCCTGCTGGGCAGTCTATTCCTGAGCGGCTTTGCCCCTGTACTCCGGGGAACGGCGGGCACGACTGTGGCCGCCGTGGGCCTTGGACTGTGGATGAAGCTCGCCGCCAATGAGCCTCTGGCGCTCTGGGGGGCCGCTGTAGCCCTTTGTCTGGCCAGCCTGGGCTTGGGCGAAAGAGTGCTGCGCCGCTTGGGCCAGGACCATGACCCCAGCTGGTTTGTGATGGATGAGGCGGCGGCCTTTGCCCTGTTGCTGGCTCTACTTGGAAACCCAAGCTGGGCCGACTTTTGCTTCGCCTTCATCGTTTTCCGCTTTTACGATATCGCCAAACCTTGGCCCGTCAGCAGCTTCGAACTCCTGCCGCGCAGTGCAGGCATACTCGCGGACGATCTGGCTGCCGCGTGCCTTGGAGCGTGGACAATCTGGACCGTGCGCCTTCTGGCGCAGGTCCATGGATAGAAACCATGAAGGACGGTCGGCTCAACGATGGCTAATACACCGCCCAAAGGCCCCAGCAGCCCGGGAGCCAAACCCCCATCCGCTCCGGCAGAGAAGCCGGCTTCACGACCCGCTCAGGGACGCCTCAACACGCCGCCCCCAGCCGCGGCCCGGAAATCCTCGGGGCAGATCCCGGCCCACGGAGCCAGCGGAGGCACCGTACCGCCTCCTCCCCCTGCCAGCCGCGGCACTTCGACCGCCGCTGCCGCGCCGGGGCAGCCTGCGCGCCGCGTGATTGTCTCCACCAAGCCCCAAGGCCTGCCCATCAAGATGAAGGTGGTCCTGGCCATGAGCGGCCTGACCATCGCTATCGTGGTAGTCATCTTCCTTATCGTTCAGGCTATCGGACGTTCCAGCCTCGAGGCCACGGTCGAGCAGTCGGGCCGCGCCAACCTTCAACAGGCCGAAGCGCTGTACGAGAACTATCGCAACACCGTGTCTGACACGGGCATGATTGCCTACTTTTCACAGGGAAACACTCGCACCAAGTTCGACACCTACTGGCGCGGCCTGCACAAGGAATGGCCCAAGGTCCGAACGGGCGCGACCATCCAGTTCCCCTGGTTCAACACACAGATTCCGGCTTGCCGTTCCTTCGCCAACTATCAGCAACTGATCAATGATCGCATCTGGGTCGTGATCGCCTCGGAACTCAAGACCGTCGGGGACCAGGGTCAGCTTGCCGCCCTCACGGACGATCAGCGCGGCCAGATCATCGGCCCCCAAGCCTGGGCGGACCTCAAGAAGCTGGCTCCGGGCGCAGTGTTGCCTGAACCTTCTACTCCGCGCGTCGTCAATGACGAGGCCATGCGTACGTTCAAGGACTACTTCTCCGACCTGCAGACGGCCTACCAGGTCAAAGGCAAACCCTGGGAAGATCTGCGCACCAAGCTCGCGAACGAGACGATGAACTCGCTCATCGCCGATACAAGGGGCGGTCTGCGGCGCGTGATTTACACTGAGTACCGCAAGGACTTCTCCGGCACGCTTGACGCGCTCACGAACGCCGACGACAGCCAAATCCGCCTGATCCAGTTCGAAATCAAGGTCGGCATGCTGCCGGGTTTTGAGCCCCGCGAGATGTCTCTCGTCAGCCACGCCAAAACCGACAAGAAGCCTGATCTGAGCCAGTCTTCGGCAAAACGCACCGCGGGCGACATCGAGATCGACCCGGCAGCCACTGCCTTTGAAGAGCCCGCTTTCAGCTTCTCGCGTGACCAACGCTCCGGTGACACTGTCACGCTCTACCTGGACCGCAAGTACATCAACGCCCGCCAGAGCAACCTGGTGCTGACTCTGCTCGGCGTTTCCGTCGTGGCCATTCTGGTAGCGGTAGGCATGGCGTTCTTCGTCGGTGGCAACATTACGCGCCCCCTGCAAGTCCTGATGCAGGACATCCAGATCATCAGCGGCGGCAACTTCGACCATCGTCCCCTGGCCCAAAGCGGCGACGAAGTGGGGATCGTCTCGCGCTTGCTGGGCGAC
The DNA here is from genome assembly GCA_019186845.1 of Planctomycetota bacterium. Lineage (GTDB taxonomy): Bacteria > Planctomycetota > UBA8742 > UBA2392 > UBA2392 > UBA2392. The sequence goes on from JABARW010000048.1 coordinate 38,843, forward strand.
ATGGCGGCGGGCCTCAAGCAGGCGCAGGAAGTCTGGGCCGAGAATCAGTCGCGCAAGCACGACCTGGACATCGCCAAGGAAATCCAGGAGAACCTGCTGCCCAAGCACGTGCCGCGCATTGCGGGCTATGATGTCAGTGCCTATTACTCGCCCAGCAAGGAAGTCGGCGGCGACTACTACGACTTCTTCCTCGTGGACAAGACCCACCTGGGCATGATCTGCGCCGACGTATCCGGCAAAGGCATCCCCGGCTCCATGGTCATGATGATGACCAAGGCGCTTGTCAGCTACGAGGCCGAGTCGAACCTCAGCCCGCGCGACATTTTCTGCAAAGTCAACCGTACCTTGGCCAAGGACATCAAGCGCGGCATGTTCGTAACGGCCTTCTACATGCTGCTGGATATTCCTACGGCAAGGCTCACGGTGGCCAGCGCGGGCCACAACCCGCTCTTGATGTATCGGGCCAGCACCAAGCAATGCGTCGAGATCAATCCGGGCGGCATTGCCCTGGGCTTTGACAAGGACGGCCGTCTGTTTGAACGCAACATGAAGGAAGAAACGATTCAGCTGCAGCGCGGCGACCGCGTGGTGATCTACACCGACGGCGTGACGGAGGCCATGAGCCCCGACGGTCAGGAGTTCAGCAGCGAACGCCTGATCCAGATCACGACCCAGGCCGCCAATGCGCCTTCGAGCCAGTACTTGACCACGTTGGTCAACGCCCTGCAGGCTCACGCCCAGAGCGACGACCAGCACGACGACATCACGATCGTGACAGTGAAGGTGGGATAAAGGGAACAAGCGGACGAGTGAAGGGGCCGCACCGGGAAACCATGGCGTGGAAGCAACGGGGTGCCAAGGTTTGCCCCGAAGTAAAGGCAGGGCGGGGTGTCCCAAAGGCAGACCAGGCAAATGAAGAAACAACCGGGCTGTGCACTGGAGTGACGGAATGTCTCAAGCGCACGTATCAGATCGCATCGAGGTCGATGCCAAGACCGCGAACCTGGCCAAGGTCCGCGAGTTCCTGCATGGCGCCATCAAACGATCTTCGCTGCCGGCTGGCGACATCAACAAGGTGGTGCTGGCCGTGGATGAGGCGGTGGCCAACATCATCCAGCATGGCTACGTCGGGCGTGATGACGGCAAGGTCGAGGTGCAGATCGAGGCGGACGGTTCCCGCTTCACCATCCGCATCCTTGATTCTGGCATCAGCTACGACACGGCCAAAGGCGCCAATGCCAACGCCGACCTCGACCTGAAGTCGCACATCAGCGCGGGCTCCAAGCGCGGCTTGGGGCTGTTCATCATGCGCAAGGTGATGGATGAAGTGCAGTACAGTTCACGTGAAGGCCAGCAGAACGTGCTGACCCTCGTAAAGTACATCAAGGCGCCGGCCTGAGCGGACACGGCAAGAGCGGCAGGGCAACCAGGTTCCGAGATCCAGGGTCAAATACATGCGCGAGTTCGAGATCAATCTTGAACAACTGTCTCCCGAGGTCACCCTCATCCACGTGGCGGGCTGGCTGGATGCACATACCTTTGAGTACATGGAGCAGACCGTCAACAACCTCTTTACCGAGGGTAAAGTGCGCATCGCCATCGACTTGAGCCAGGTCGAGTACATCTCTTCAGCGGGCGCCGGCGTCTTCATCGGAAGCCTCGCTACCGCCCACGAGCGCGGCGGCAACATCGTACTCATGAATCCCACGGAGCCGGTCAAGGAAGTCTTCGACATGCTGGGCCTCTCACAAGTATTCACCTTTGCCCAGACCAAGCCCGCAGCCCTGACGGCGCTGAAAGCCGCCAAGTAGCTGTGCCGAGCGCCGAAGAGACAGCGATGGCCGACACTGTGTCAGTCGAACTCTGCTTCTATCCGCCCTCTAACTGATCCATCCTTGCGCCCCACGCGGCCTATCTTACCCTTGCAGCGCCATGCCACGCATCGAGCCGCGACTTCTCAAGGGTTTCCGCGATTACCTGCCCGAGGTAATGATTCCGCGCACGCGCATGCTGCGCAAGATCGCCGCAGTTTTTGAGCGCTTTGGCTTTGAACCGCTCGACACTCCCGCTATCGAATATGCCGACATCCTCATGGGCAAACTTGGCCCTGAGGCGGAGAAACTCTTCTACCGCTTCCGCGATTCCGGCGACCGTGACGTGGCTTTGCGCTACGAACTGACCGTCAGCCTCGCGCGCGTCGTGGCCCAGTACAGCACCGACCTGCCGCGCCCCTTTAAGCGCTACCAGATGGGGCCCGTGTGGCGCGCCGAGGCGCCCAGCATGGAGCGCGGGCGGTTCCGCGAGTTCTGGCAGTGCGACGTCGACATCGTGGGCAGCCATTCCCTGCTCGCCGATGCCGAATGCCTGGCTGTCGATCATGCGGTCATGCAGGCCGTGGGCGTCAAGACGCACCTCATCCGCTTCAACAACCGCAAGCTGTTCCGAGGCCTTCAGGAAAAGCTGGGCATCAATCAGGATGCCCTGATGGCCGCAATCATGCGGGCCGTCGACAAGTTCGACAAGGTCGGGCGTGAGGGTGTTGAGAAGGAGCTTGCCGCGCTTGAGGGAGTCGATGCGGCGGCACGCCAGACCGTGCTCGCCTTCCTCGACCTGGCCAAGTTTGAAGGCGGCAATGATGCCCGCATCGGCAAACTATCCGAGTTCCTGGGCAGCGCAGCCAGCGGCCAGCTGGGCTGTTCGGAGTTGCGCGAGGTGCTTGTAGAGGCGCGCCGCATGGGCGTGCCTGAGAAGCACCTGCTGGTGGACGCGACCATCGTGCGCGGCCTCGACTACTACACGGGCACGGTGTTCGAAACGACGCTGAGCGACGCCCCCTCTTTTGGCAGCGTGATGTCCGGCGGGCGCTATGACGGGCTCGTGGGCCTGTTCGCCGGCAAAGACGAGCCCGCCGTGGGCATATCCGTGGGCATTGACCGGTTGCTGGCGGCCCTGGAGAGCGCCAGCCTGCTCATGAAGAGCAAGGCCAGCGCCTCGGTGCTGGTCACCGTCTTCGACGAGACCTGCCTCGAATACGCCCTGAAATCTGCCACAGAACTGCGCCGCGCAGGCGTAAACACCGAGGTTTACCTTGAGGTCGGCGCCAAACTCAAAAAGCAGCTGGCCTACGCCGAGCGCAAGGCCATACCGCTGGTGGTGATTGCCGGGCCGGAAGAAATCGCCGCGGGCGAGACGCAGCTGCGCGTCATGGGAACGGGCGAACAGTTGCGCCTCAAACTCACTGAACTGCCCCAGGCGGCGATGTCACGCTTTGTGGAGCCCGACCCCAACACGGCGGCGGGCCGCACCTGGGATTGGGCCTTCAAGCCGGAGATGATCGAGCGCGTGCCGGAAGTTGGCGGGCTGTTTCTGCTGCGGGACGAAACCCGCGTCGTCAAGTTCGCGGGCTGGGCCAAGTATGGCGACTTGCGCAACGCCATCCGCCGCAGCCTCGGCCCCGCCCAGGCCACCAAGGTGAAAACCTTTGACTGGTACGAGATTCGCGAGGACGAACTCAGCGAGGCCCTGTGCGAGTTCGTCGTGGCCCGCCTCAAGCCCGAATTCAACGCTTGAACAGCCTCGCGGCCCGCTCGAAGTCCTCGGGCCGGTCAATCTCCACAAACGCGTCCCAGTCCAGCTCCAGCAGAGGCATCTCGGACGTGGGGCCCGAGAATCCGTACTTGCCAAACTCCGACAGTCGCCATGCCTCAAAACAACGGACTGCATAGGGCTCGGGCTGGGGGACTCCCGCCCTTGCCCGAGATGCCCAGAAGCCGGCCGGCGGCCTGGACGCCCCCGTTATACAGCGATGCTGCTTCAGCATTCCCAGCGCCAACTTCAGCGCGGTCTCGTCCCGCAGCGGAGCCGTCTGGCGCAAAATGAGCGCGGCATCGCCGAGGCCTGCCGCTGGGGCGAGATCGGCAAGCGTCGCCACCCACTGCATTGCGCCCGCCTCACGGCAGCCGAAGTCGGCCACCAATTCCAGAACGGTTTCATCGGGCTCGATGGTCAGCACGCTAATGAATTCGGGCCCCGTCAGGCGAGCGGCCAGCTCCAGCGCGTGACGCAGCAGGTTGACGCCTCCTGCCGCCAGCGTGCCCGGCGGCACGAGGCGGCCGGCGGCCAGCCGCAAATCCCGTGACATTTCAATGCCGATGTGCACCGCCATAAGGGTGTTTAACCACACATCAGCGGGCATGAACACAGACATTTCGCCGCGCGCCCCATTTCAAAGCGCGGGCAGGTGTGTTTATCTGTGTGCGCTGAGATTGCAGGAAACAGGCATGCACACTTCGCTGGGCACGGTTGCCTTTGTCTCTCTGGGCTGCCCGAAGAACCTGATTGACTCGGAGACCATGCTGGGCGGCCTGGCCGCCGAGGGCTTTGTCATCACGCCCGAGTACCGAGGCGCCGATGTGGTCGTCATCAACACCTGTGGTTTTCTTGACGCGTCAAGGCAAGAGTCACTTGAGACCATCGGCCGCATGCTCGCGCTCAAGCAGCGGGGCGAGGTCAAACGTGTTGTCGTGGCCGGCTGCATGGTGGGAAATTACCGAGAGCTGTTGGAGCGCGAAGTCCCCCACGCTGACGCCCTGGTCAGTGTGAACGACCGCGCCCAGGTGACTTCCGTGCTGCGTGAACTGCGCCAGAGCGGCGAACTGGCCCGCAAGGCCGTCATTTCCGACCCCGACGCCCAGGGCACCATCTACGACGACCGCCACCGCCTGCGCCTCACGCCGCGCCACTACGCCTACCTGCGCATTTCAGAGGGCTGCAACCACACATGCAGCTTCTGCGTGATTCCCTCGATCCGCGGCCGCTTTCGCAGCAAGCCGCGCGCCCAGATATTGCAGGAGGCGCGCGAACTGGTGTCCGACGGCGCGCGCGAGTTGATCATCGTAGCGCAGGACAGCACCTACTACGGCCTGGACAACGAGGGCCGCAAGACGCTGCATGAACTGCTGGCCGAAGTCGCCGGCATTCCCGACCTTCGCTGGCTGCGCCTGATGTACGCCTACCCGTCGCAGGTCACAGACGAGCTGATCGACCTCCTCGCCCGCGAGCCAAAGCTTCTGGGCTACATCGACATGCCTCTGCAACACGTTTCAACCCCCGTGCTGGCCCGCATGAAGCGGGGTACCACCGGCGAATCCACGTTGCGCCTGCTGGAACGCATGCGCGCTCGCGTGCCTCGTCTGACTCTGCGCAGCACCTTCATTGTCGGGTTCCCCGGAGAAACAGAGGCGCAGTTTGAGGAACTCTGCGACTTTCTGCGGCAAGGCTACGTGGACCGGGCCGGGGTTTTCCCCTACAGCGACGAAAGCCAGGCCGAGAGCTTTCAGCTTGACGGCAAGCTCCCCGAAGCCGAGATAATGCGGCGCCACGCGCGGGTTATGGAAGTCGCTCAGCAGGCCCTGTTTGCGCGCAACGAGCGCCTCGTGGGCCAGACTCTTGAGTGTGTCACCGAGGGGCAGAGCCAAGACCCCAAGTACCCCACCGAGGCGCGCAGCAGTATGGACGCCCCTGAAATCGACTGCACCCTGCGCCTCAAAGGTGATTTCGCACCCGGCCAATGGCTGAAAGCGCGAATCGTGCGCTCCCTAGGCTTTGACCTGCTGGCAGAAGTCCAGCGCGCGTGACCGGCCGAATCTCGCAATTCGCGGGAAGAAAGTCTTCACCGATCCTGTTCTAGAATGCGGAGCCGTAGAGCCTCTTTGCAGGTCGGCCTTGGAAGGCATGACCAGAGCGGGTTTGGCGGCGGCTGGGGCGCAAATCCGGTTTTTGCTTTGTGTGTAAATTGACAAGGCGCCAGATTAGGGTATACTAACTTTGTTGGAGTCAGGTGTTTGGCGCACGTCGGGCGACTCCCTTCCCCGGCCCCTCGACAAATCCTGCACATGGAGTCCGGTCTGAACTTCGCGGAATTTCCGCCATCAGCCCAAGCGCGTTCGAGAGGGTAGCTTTACGCTCTCCTTTCCGGCCCTTTCCTCGCGCTTGGGCTCTTTGCGTTTTTCGGTCAGATTTTGGCGTTTTGCACGGAAGCAGCGGGCCCCCACTTCCGTTACAACCAGAGCATGAATATCGGCATTCTCTGTTACCCCACCCACGGCGGGTCGGGCGTCGTTGCCAGCGAACTGGGCGCAGCCCTGGCTGAACGCGGACACAATGTTCACGTCATCAGTTATGCACTGCCCTTCCGCTTCCAGAGTTACCGAAGCAACCTCACCTACCACGAGGTCGAAGTCAGCGCATATCCGCTGTTCAAGTACCCGCCCTATGACCTGGCCATGGCCGGCACGATCATGGAAGTGGCCGAGGCCAACGGTCTCGACCTGCTCCACGCCCACTACGCCATTCCTCACGCGATCTCCGGCATCCTTGCCCGTGAGATGCTTCGTAACGGCAGGCCGGAAATGAAGCTCGTGACGACACTGCACGGCACCGACATGACCATCATCGGCCAGCAGCGCGTGTACAAGAAAGTCACCAGCTTCGGTATCGCACGCAGTGACCGCGTGACCTGCGTAAGCCATGAACTGCGCAGCCGCACCCTAGGCCTGCTGGAGTGCGACGCCGATCATGTTGAGGTACTGCCCAACTTCATTGACGTGCGGCGCTTCGTACCTGGCTGCTGCCCGGACAAGCGACGACAGCTCGGGCGCCACGATGAAAAGATCATCCTGCACGTCAGCAATTTCCGTGAAGTCAAACGTCCCCGGGACATGATTCATGCCTTTGCGAGGGTAGTAGGCAAGATCAACGCCCGTCTGGCTCTAGTAGGAGATGGACCGGAACTTGCGGCCTGCAAGGAACTTGTCGAGAAGCTCGGTCTGCGCCGCCAGGTGTCGTTCATTGGCACCTACGACGCCATCTGGGAGCTCATGCCGCAGGCCGACCTGTTCTACCTGCCCAGCGAGTATGAGAGTTTCGGGCTCTCGGCCCTCGAAGCCATGGCCTGCGGCGTGCCTGTCGTTGCCAGCCACACAGGAGGCCTGCCGGAGGTCGTCACCAGCGGCCAAACGGGCATTCTCGTGCCCGTGGGAGACATCCAGGTGCATGCCGATGCCATGATCGAGCTTTTGTCCGACGACACCAAGCGCAAGGCCTTTGGCGCTGCGGCCCGCGAGGTGGCCGTGGGTCGATTCGCCCTTGAGAAGATTCTCCCGCAATGGGAATCGCTGTATGAGCGAACGCTGAAAGGATGATGCCCAAAGCAAAGCGCCCGGGTTTCCCCGGGCGCCTCGCGTTATGACGGTGCGCTACTTCTTGCTGACGGTTTCCTTGCCCTTGCCGCTCTTGGACGCCTGCTCATTGCCCTTGCCGCTGTCCTTGCTGACGGCCGGTGTGTCGCCGATGCTCAGCCCGTCAGCCGTGCCGATGAAGATTTCAACCCGGCGGTTCTTGCTCTTGCCCACACTGGTCGTGTTGCTCGAGATCGGCCAGTGCTCGCCGTAGCCGGACACGTAGACGCGATCCGCCGGCAGGCCCTTGCTGATGAGGAACGTGCGGACTGCCATGGCGCGCATGGTGCTCAGGTGAATGTTGTCCAGAATGCCCTGGGCCTTGGCCTTGAGAACGGGATCGCTGTCCGTGTGGCCATCAACGCGCACAAAGGTCATGGCGTCCATCTTCTTCTCGAGCAGTGCGGCCACCTTGGTCAGGGTCTCCTTGGTCTTGTCGGTCAGCTCCCAGGAGCCGCTCTTGAACAGCACGTTGCGGTCGTCGATGCGCACACCCATGGCGCCGCCACGACGAATGACATCAAAGTCGCCGCCCGATTCCTTTTCCCACATGGCACGAAGCTTGGAGTAGATCTCGTCCTCGTTGACCTTTTCGGCAGGCTTGGCTTCAGCCGAAGCCAGGGCGTTGCGCAGACGTTCATTATCCCCGCGCAGTTTGGCCACTGAGTCCTCGAGGCGCTCGTTCTCGGCCATAAGGGCCGTCTTCTCGGAGTTCAGCGTCTCATTGTGCTTGACCATCGCGTCATACTGGCCGGTCGATACGCAGCCCGTTCCGAGCAGGGCGGGGAAGGCGGTCATCGCGGCAAGCAGCATCAACTTCTTCATAACTGGCTCCCTGTCTGGGTTGGTTTCATCGACTGGCGCTGCGCCCCAAAAGGCGCACTTGCGCATCCATCGGCAGATGGGCGCGGCTCAGTTGAGCGATTCCGGAAAAATCGGTTACTTGTCGCCCTGGGCGTGGCGCACGCGCTCTTCTTCCTCGGCGCGGCGGGCCTCTTCTTCAATCTGTCGCGCGCGCAGCTCGCGGCGAATCTCGGAGGCCAGATCTTCGAGCGCGGTCCTGGCTGTCTCGCCGTCCTGGCACTCCTTGGCCATGGCATCCGCCAGCTTGGCATCCGCCTCGACAAAGGCCCGGGGGTATTCCTTGACGAACTCCGCCAGCTCGGCAATGGCCTTCACACGGTCGGCCTTGGCCTTGCCGCGCCGCGCCTCGCGAAAACAGTCGTTCTTGAGGCGAGTCTCGACCATACCCTGCAGGGCAAGCTGCACGTCCTGGCGGGTGCGGTTGTCCAGGGCCTGGCGGGCAGACGCCAGCAACGTCTTGAAGCGGTCAAAGCGGGCCCGGGTGACCTGGCCGGGCTTGCGGGCCACCCAAAGCATCAGCTCCACAGCGGCGTTGCGGCCGGGATATCCTCCCAGCGAGAGGTGGTAGGCCAGCAGGTCCTCAAATGCCCTGAGGCGATCTTCGCCGGCCTCCTGCTGCTCCAGTTCGATGAAAGCCCGGCACACGGCGATCTTTGAGCTGCGCTCGCCGTCGCCATTGGAAAGCGCGACGGGTCGGCCCACCGGCGAATAACCCTGGCCGGCCAGAGCCTTGAGGGCAAAAAGTCCTTCCACAGATTCGCCTTCTTTGAGCAGGGTCTTGTCGGTGTAGATCAGCTTGACTTCTTTTGCCTTCTCCTCGCCCCAGATCACGTCCTGGACCGTAAGGTCCACGCTGATGGCGCCGCCCAGGCTCTTGCGCACCGCCGAGGCGGTGGCATGGAGAATCACGTCGCACTTGGCCAGCGTGTTCTCGCCAAAGGCCGATTCATACACCCGCGCCTGGGCCAGCAAAGGCCCGCAGAAAAACAGGGCTATCAGTAAGACACGCATGGACGCATCTCGTGTTCTGCGGCGGGTCAGTGTACTCCAGGGTGCAGCGACGGGTCTACTTGCCGCCGGGCATGCTGTCGCCGGGCTGGCCGATGCGCGACACGGGCCCGCACAGCACCTCGACCATGTTTTCGGGCACGAGGTATTTGCGAGCCACGCGCGTAATGTCTTCGGCCGTGACTGCTTCAATTGCCTGGGCATAGCGCACAAGATAGTCGTTGCCGAGTTGATAACGCTCGATGCTCAGCATCAGATCGGCCAACTGGCCCGTGGATTCCAGGCTGAACACGAAGCTGCCCTTCAGATAGTCCTTGGCATCGCGCAGCTCGCGCTCGCTGACGGGCTGCTCGCGGATTTCGCGGACCAGCTCGTACATGGTGGAAATCGCCACCTCAACGTTCTCAGCGCGGGTGCCGATGTAGCCCAGGAAGGCCCCTTCCTGCAGTCCGCTGGAGCCCGCAATGTTGGCATAGGTGCTGTAGGCAAGTCCCATGTCGTCGCGCAGCTTGCGGCTGAAACGATCCGTGAAGCCCGGAGACGTGCCCAGCACACTGTCGAGCACCATGAGCGCGTAGTAATCCGGATTGTCGCGACGGATTCCCAGACACTGGAGACGAACCACCACCTGGTCTTTCTCAGGGTGGTCGATGGTGATGCGCTTCTTGCTGCGATCGACAGCCGCGAAATCAAAGCTGTCAAAACGCAGGCCCTGAGTACCGCTGAGCGAACCGGGACTCTTGAACTCAAAGCGCGGATGCAACAGAGGCTCGACCGGCTTCTTCCAGGCGCCAAAACGCTCGCGCAGCAGAGCCAGCATTTCGCTTTCCTTGAAGTCGCCCACGACGGCAATCACGGCGTTGTCGGGCCTGAACCATGTCTTGTGCCACTTGACGATGTCCTCGCGCGTGATGCTCTTGACACTGGCCACGGTTCCTTGTGCGGGCGCGCCCAGCGCAGTATCCGGCCCGTACAGCCAGGCGTTGGCTGCATCGCGGGCAAACACTGAGGTCTCATCCTTGCCGGACTCGATGGCCGCCAGCATCTGCTTGCGCAGCAGTTCGATCTCCATGGGCTTGAAGGCCGGGTTGATCAGGCAGTCCGCCAGCAGGTCCAGGCCCAGCGCCGCATGCTCTGACAACACCCGCAGCGAACCACCGCCCGCGCCGACGTTCAGCTCTCCCCCGACGCCCTCAATGGCCTCAGCGATCGCCAACTTGTCGCGCTTCGTGGTTCCCGTGTCCAGCAGGCCGCCTCCAAAGGATGAAAGGCCCGCCTTGCCTGCAGGTTCCGTGGCGCGTCCAGCGCGGATGCCCACACTGGCGCTCACGACCGGCAGCCCCGACCGCGCGTAGAGCAGTACCACGGCGCCGTTCTCCAGCACGTGGCGCGAAACAGGCAGGGGCTGAGGCTTGGCGTCTTCAGCGCCCGAACCCGTCGCACTTTCCGTCAGCTTGGGCACGAGCCAGCCCGTAACGTGGTGGCCTTCGCCGAGGTATCCTTTTGCCACGCGCAGAACATCATCGACCGTGACCTGCTTGATGCGCTCGGGGTAACGCAGGGCGGCGCGCCAGTCGCCCTGCACAATCTGTGCTGCGCCAAGCTGCTGGGCGATGTCACTGGACTTCTCTCGTCCAAATACATCCTGAGCCACAACAAGGCGCTTGGCGCGATCGAGTTCAGAGGGCTTGACACCCTCCTTGATCAGGCGCGCAATCTGGCCGTCAATGCCGGCGCTGACGTCAGCGCGCTCGACTCCGTCGGCCAGTTCAGCCCAGATGTAGAAGATGCCACCCAGCATCTGTGTCAGGTTGCCTGCGCCGATCTGGTTGACCTGCATGGTTTCGTCGACCATGTGTCGATAGAGGCGCGAAGTCACGCCATCGCCAAGAATCATGCTTAGAACGTCCAGAGCTGGCTCGTCATCGTGGCCGGCTGGCACGCCCATGTAGGCCCGAGCCATCTGCACGACTTCGGCGTCGCTGCGCACCTCAAAACTTTTGCGTCCCTTGAACTGCACGGGGCTGTAGACAGGACGCTTCATCTCCGGGCCGCGCGCGATGGAGCCAAACAGCTCTGTTACGACCGGACGGGCTTCCTTTTCTGTAATGTCGCCGCACAGCACAAGGGTGGCGTGGTTGGGGTGATAGTGGCGGTCATAGAAGGCCCGCATGTCGCGCCGGGTGGTATCGGCGATGTCTTGCGGCCAGCCCAGCACCGGATGGGCATAGGGATGCGCGGGCCCATACAGCTCAACGTCCAGGCGCTCCCAGAGGCGGCTCTGGGGATTGTCGGCCGAGATGTCGCTTTCGCTCTGGACGACCTTCTTCTCGGCGTCGAACTCGGCCTGATCGAGTGTGAGGCGCCGCATGCGGTCCGCCTCGATCTTCAAGGCCTCAACGTAGCGACTCTTGGGCAGGTCAATGAAATACGCCGTGTAATCGTTGCTGGTGAAGGCATTGTTCGAACCGCCATTTCTGGCCGTGATGGCGTCGATGTCGCCCTTCTTGTAGCGGCTGCTGCCCTTGAACATCATGTGTTCCAGGAAGTGGGCCATGCCCGTCTTCTGGGGCTCTTCGTCGGCCGCGCCGACAGCGTACCACACGAAGCTGGAGACCACGGGCACGCCGGGCCGGTTCACCACCAGCACCCGCAAGCTGTTGTCCAGTGTGAACTCCGCAACATCCAGACCCTGAACCTCGGCGGCCGGCTTTTCCTGCGCACCCAATGGGGCCAGAGCCGCGGCCAGCAACAGTGCCGCAGACAACGCGCCCAGGAGCATTCGTGTTTTCACGGGTTCCTCTCTCAATGCAACGGGCGCCTTGGGGCGCCCGAGCGGTCCTGTATTCAATACGTTTGAGGCGCGACAAGGCGGAACATCAACGCACACCGCTCTTCACGCCGTGGCCCACGGGAAGGTCGGGCTCGAGTTCGAACATGACTTCCACGTTGCCGCGACCACCCGTCGACGCCACCCAGCGGGTCTGGGGCAAGAATCCAAGGCGCGAGACGCGGAACAGTTCGGGCTTCCCGGTGGCCTCGATGACGATCTGCTTGGAGGGGGTGCTGCCCACTGTCACCCAGGTGCCATCGTGGTTCAGCCACTCGATGGTCGCGCCCGGCGGCTCACTGCGGATCAACGCGCCGGTCTTGGGTGCGCTGAATTCATAGGTGCGGCGCGCGTTGTTCTCGGCCGAAAGAGCACGCTCGTAGGCGCTGTTCAACCCGATTTCACCGACGCGGCTGGGCCGAGCCTGGCTCGAAGCGCAGCCACATGCGAAAAAGCCCAACGCCAGCAGAAGCACGGTTAACACGCGCATGGTGAATTCCGTTGTTTCGGGGATTGCAAGGATAGCCGCCGCGGGCCGCGGTTCAAGGCTTGGGGCGCTCGACCTTGCGCGTGCGCATCATCAGCCGGTTCTTGGCCAGTTTTACAATGGCCTCCGAGACCTCCTCGGGGGTGAGGCTGCTGGTATCCAATTCTACGGCGTCGCGCGCCTTGCGCAGGGCCCCCACTTCGCGCCCCTGGTCCAGATAGTCGCGGCGCGAGATGTCTTCCAGCACTTCCTCATAGCTGACTTCCACACCCTTGGCCTTGAGCTCAGCGTGGCGCCGCCGCGCCCTGACTTCAGGCGTGGCGAACATGAACACCTTGAGCGCAGCATCCGGAAATACGACCGTTCCCTGGTCGCGTCCCTCCGTCACAAGATTGCCATCGCGTCCAATCTCGCGCTGCATCTTGACCATGAGGTCGCGCACCTCGAATACGTCGGCCACATAGTGAATATTGCGGGTTACTTCCTGGGTACGGATCTTGTCGGTCACGTCTTCGGCGCCCAGAAACACGCGCATGGGTCCGTCCAGCGTGAGTTCGCACCGCAGGGCGGCGCCACGCGCCGCTTCGGCCACGGCCTTGGAGTTGTCGAGCTTGATGCCCTTGCGCATACAGTGGAGGGTCAGTGCGCGGTACATGGCACCCGTATCCAGATACCGCAGACCCAGCCGCTGGGCCGCCAGGCGCGTGATGGTGCTCTTGCCGGCGCCGGAGGGGCCGTCAATGGTGATGATGTTATTGGACATCACTTCGCCTCCGTTGAAGGCCGCGCCAGAGTGGCCTTTACCGTCAGCCCACGCCCGCTGACGCGCACGCGCCCGATGCGCGGCCCGCTGGTCTGCAGGGCGACCTCCGTAACGCCGCCAAGCTCAAAGCCGATTTCGACGGGCAGGGTGATGCCCGCGCCATCCAGCGTCAAGACCCCGCTCTCATCCATGCGGACTTCCCGTCCTGAGACGGCATAGCGCCCCCGGCTGACACGTACCGGGCCCTCGCCTTCCAGCCCCTGGGCCGCGCCCATGCCATCGAGACTCAGATCCAGGCGACGCATCGTCAGCATCACGGGCAGGGTACCGGGCCGGCTGCTGGACAGCCGCACTTCCACGTTTCCCAGCGCCAGCGCCTGCACTTCGGGTCCGAGCACGGCAAAGGCCGCGGCTTCCAGACCCCGCGCGTTGTCCAGCAGGCTCTGGGCGACGACCCCGTGGCCCAAGGAACCCATGCGGCAGGATAGATCGAGGCTTTCCTGAGCCAAACGCAAGAACTGCACCGCGCGGCTGACTCGCCGGCGATCTGCGCCAGCCTCAAAGCCAGCGCCAACGGCAACGAGGCGCTGCGCGAAGCCCTTGATGCGCTCGTCAAACTGGGAAAGACTCAACGGCGTTGGCGGCAGTGTCTTGAGTTCCTGGCGCAAGGACTGGATCTCAAGGGCGGGAGCCAGGATGGAAACCGTCAGTTCATCGTCAGCACGCAAGGACCAGGGTCCGTCGTAGCTGACGCCCCCCAGACGTCCCCTTTCATCGAAATAGCTCGCGGCCCGCAGGAATTCGATGCGTGCCCCACCTCGCATCTGAATCAGCGTTCCTTGGTCAAAGCGCTGCAACCCAGAGCCGGCCGCGGGCAACAGGAGTTCAGCCCCCGCCAACGTAAGACTGTCACGCGCCATGGCGAACAGGCCATCAAGGCGCGAGCGCAGGCGAGGCTCGCCTTCAAGAGTCAAAGCCACGGCAGTCACCACGCTGCCATGGGCGCCCTTCAGTTTGGAAACATCGCCCAGCAACCGGCGCGCTGTTGCCTCGTATAGCTGTTCGACGTCATCATCCAGCAGTTCGTCAAGGTCCGAAAAGGCGCCCTGCCCAGCCCGCGGCGGCTCAAAGCCGCCGCGAACCAGCGCCAACGACGCGCCCTCCAGTTCAAAAGTACGCCGCTGCGGCGCATTAATTACTACCGCCTGGCTCTCGAAGCGGGCCCAGCCCGCGTCGGCTCGAAGCTCGCGGGAGCCCCGAAACAAATCACCGGCGAGGTCCTGCCGCGCCAGCAGGGCGTGCATGTAATCCAGCGTGGCCCGATCGCGCATGACAAGGCGCCCCGGCCCCGCCAGGCGCAGGGTCTGAATCGCCTGCTCCGTCTTGAGAGCGATACGCCGACAATGCAGCAAGTCGAACCCCAGACTGGCCCTGGCCTCGCCGCTCTCATCCGGCTCGACGAGCAGGGACTCCAGCCATTCTTCGCGTAAGGCACACGCGATGCGCGCCCCGCGCAACGTGACCAGTTCGCGATCGTTGCGGATCAAAGGTTCCTCGCGCAACTCTACGGTGTCATCGGCCGTCGCCGCCAACCCCTGAAGCATCGCGCCACGGCGGGAAAAACCCAGTTGGACGCGGGCTTGAGCCCTGAACCATAACCGGCCCGGCGCAGGCGCCGGAGGCTTCACGCCGTCAGCCTGCTCGCGCAGGCCCAAGCTGTAACGCAGGGCGGGAAGCAGGTTGAATGGCCCCGCGGCAATCGCCAGAACATCGGGGCCGTCAACTTGGGCGACGCCCGCATGAATGTCGGCCTTGAGGGCCGAGCCCAGCAGCAGCCCCCGCGCCGCTTTGCCCCGAAGGCTCAGGCTCTCCGTACCGTCGGACCTTGCCAGGGAAAGCAGGGGCGCAAAGCCGCGATCCCGCACATCAAACTGATAGAACTCCGGCATTCCACCGGCCAAGGCATGGGCCAGTTGCTGACGTCTGCAGGAAATGAAGTCGCCCTGGAGCTCCCAATCCGCATGCTCGGTACCGCCTCTCGAGGCCGCCGTCAGGCCCTTGAGCTGAGCGTCACCCTCGAGCAGGACGTGAAGAGCAGCGCCCGTCCTGGAGCCCGCAGGCATGCGTAGTGTGGCGCGCTTCCTGGCCCGCACGAACAGCCGCTCCTGCTCGCGCCAGAATCTGGCAACAGCGCCACCGCTGAGCACTGCCTGTCGCTCGATCGGTCCTTCGTCCAGTGTGAGTGCGCCCGCACTGACGCTGGAACCCTCGGCCTCCATGCGAACGCCACCTTCGGCCCTGAGTCCCAGGGGCAACAGGGATCCGCCGCTGAGGCGGCTGCGCCACTCAAGGCTGTCACAACTGAGCTTGAAAGCCCGCCCTTGGTCGAGTGCCTTGCAGCTCACGCGGCCGTTGAGCCCCAGCACACATTCGTCTGTGCCACCGGTCATCGACAGTTGAGCTTCGCCAAAGCAGAGAAGCTCAAGTTGGCCCGCGTCGCTGCCCGCACGAACCAGTGAAGGAAAGCGCGAGAGAGAGGCCGCAAATCGACCACCGCGCGGTCCCTTGAGTCGGACGCTGTCAACGCGACCTTTGCCATAGCTGAGATGGCCTTCGGCGTCCGTCAGTTTCACCGTCAGGTAGGAAGCGGCCTCGGGGCCCAGGCGAAGAAACGAATCGCCGCGGCTGGTGAATGCCAGGGAGAGGGTGGCGGCCGCTGAAACATTGGCAGAGCTTGCAGCCAGAGTCAGAAGACCGCCGTCAGGCAAGTCGGCCTGCAGGCCCTCAGGAAAATCCATGACTTCCTTGCCGGCATCATAGGCCAGCTTCGGCGCCGCCAGCTTCAACCTGCCGTCGGAAGCGGAGACTTCCAGTACGGCGCCCTCAATTGTAATGCGCCCCGCCCGGTCCTTGCTGGCCACCTTGCCGCTGAGGCTGCCCGCGGGGTTTCCCTTGTCGTCGAGCAACGCCAGCTTGAGGCCTTCAACCTTGGCCGCGCCAATGTCCGGCAAAGACTGGGCGGCCAGCGCGCCGGAGAGCGCGCAGCAGAGGATCAGCGCAAGCTTACTCCTCCCACACAAGCCGGATCTCCTCAGCGGGCAGGTAGCGGCGCTCGCTCACGTCGCTTCGCGCAAAGCGGTAGGTGCCCTTTTCAAATGCAACATCGAGCGAGTAGTCGAGTCCGGACAGGCGGGCACGGCGGACGCCCGGCCCTCCGCCCTCGGGCGCCTCGACATTCTTGAGTTCCGAAAACTGGACGCGAGACAGATCCAGCACCACGCTTACGTTCTTGTCATTGAACTCCGGCACGAGAGGGCGCAGCACCTGCATCACTACGGTCACACCCGCGGGCAAACCCTCCACTCTCACTCCCTTTTCGACCATCCACGAAGCGAGCCTGACTGACGGGGCCATGGTGATTCCAGGCGGCTGGGCCCAGTCGCGCGGCGTTTCAAACGTGAAGCGCAGGGGCACCTGGCTCACCGGCGCGTCCGTTCCCTTGCGCCGAATCACCACGCCGTCAACGGCGACCAGATCGATGTTCTCCGTGAATCCTTCGCGCAGGATGATCTCACGCTCCTTGCGTTCAACCTGGGCCTTGGTGGCCACAAGCTGGCCCACATTCACACTCACGATGCGGAGCAGGGGCCGCCCGTCTTCGTTGCTCAACTCGCGCACCCGGCTGGCGGGCCCGCTGACCTCGAGTTCGAAACCGTCCTGGACTTTGGCCGTGACGGAATGGCCGGAAACTTCGCCGGTGATGCGCTCGTTCACGAGAATAAGCGCGTCGCTGCGCACGATCTTCTCCAGGCGCACGGACTGCTTGCGCCCGGGGGCCGGGGGCAGGATGCGCACTTCAGCGGGCCTCAATGACTCGCCCTCTTCCTTGAATTCGGAAAGCTCGACTTCGAGCGTCGCCTGCAGACTGCGATCCACTTCGAGTTGGGCAACATCCTTCGGCTTGATGTTGTACGTGTAGCGGAATACGCCTCGGTTGGCCGTGAGCGTGCTGGCAAAGCGGCTGACCTCGGCATTGGGGCCCGAAAGATCAATGCTCACCGTCGGAGGGTTACGCGGCGGCACAATGACCCACTCCGAGCGCAGACTCTCGTTTATCGTGAACGTAACTCCGGCTGCGTTGTCCACCGTCAGGGTCTGGTTGACCATACCCCGCGCAATCCACCAGATCAGGGCCGCCAGCCCCAGAATGACCAGGTGAGACAGCGGGCTCATGCCGAAAATGGCAAAACCACGCCGTTCCTCACGCCGCAGCGAAGCGGCCGTGCGCGAAGCGCCGATCTGGGTGGTCGTATTGGCGCCTCCGCTCATGCCTGCCCCACTGCAAGATTCTCACGGCCGCCCTGGGCGCCGTGGTCGCCCAGCGCCTCGCGCAGCAGCCGTTCAAGCTGGTCGCGTGAAAGGTCCTGCTGGAGTTCGCCGCGCTGGGCGACGGACACCTGGCCCGTTTCCTCGCTGACCACAATCACCAGCGCATCCGTATCTTCGCTCAAGCCCAGTCCCGCGCGATGGCGGGTGCCCAGGCGCTTACTGACGTCGGGATTCTCCGTGAGCGGAAACAGGCAACCCGCCGCCAGCAGCCGCGATCCGCGCATGATGACCGCGCCATCATGCAGCGCACTGCCGGGGTAAAAAATCGTATCCAGCAGCTCGGGCGAAAAGTTGGCGTCCAGTTCAACACCGCGCTCGGCGTAGTTGCGCAGACCCACGCCGCGCTCAATGGCAATCAGGGCGCCGGTTTTGCCCCGCGAGAGGCGGAACACGGCCTGCACAATCTTGGGGATGACACTTTCCTTGGTGGCCAGCAACCGGTTGAAGAGCGGGTTCTGGCCGATGCGCGTCAGTCCGCGGCGCAATTCGGGGGCGAACACCACGATGACGGCAATGAAGAAGTAGTTGACGACCTTCTCCAAGAGCGTCTCGATGCGGTAAAGGCCAAAGCCGCCCGCCACCAGATACACCGAAATCAGGATGACCGAGAACAGCACGGCCACGCCGCGCAATGTGCTGTCGGCCGTGGAGCCGCGCACAAACTTGTACATGACAAACAGGCCGAGATAGATGAGCAGGATCTCGACGCTGTAGATGATGTACTCTTGCATGACGCCGCAGTCTCCAAACCCTGCGCCCCACCATAGCGCAAGTCGGGGTGATTTTCGATTTCGCTTTGCCGCCAGTTCAGGAGAAAAGCAGAGGCTTACCAGAGCGCTTGCGCCACCCGCAAGGCGCGTTTCATCCATCCCGCTTCATGCACGCGGAGCACCGAAGCGCCCTTGAGCGCCCCGATCAGCCCCGCCGCCAGCGACTCCGGCTCACGGTCTTCGACCGGCCTGCCAGTGAGCCCCCCTAGCGAACTCTTGCGCGAGACCCCCAGCAGCACCGGGTGCCCCGTTGCGCACAGTTCACCCAGGGAGCGGACCAGTGCGAAGTTATGCTCGGGCAGCTTGCCAAAGCAAAAGCCGGGGTCGAGCCATAGCGCCTCGCGCGCACAACCGGCCGCGACAGCCGCCTCCACGCGCCCGAGCAGATAGTCCCTCACCTCGCGGACCACGTCGTCATAACGAGGCTCCTGCTGCATGTTCGTGGGGTCGCCCTTCATGTGCATGAGTATGAGCACGCAGTGCCGCTCGGCGCAGAGGCTCAGCATCCTGGGGTCGTGAGTGGCTGCACTGACATCATTGACAATGTCGGCCCCGGCGTCCAGGGCGGCCCGGGCCGTGGAGGCGTTGCGCGTGTCGATGCTGACAGGCACCTTTACGCCTTGGGCCCGCAGCGCGCGGATCACCGGCAGGACCCGGGCCTGCTCCTGCTCCGGGGTCACGGGCGCAGCACCGGGTCTCGTGCTTTCTCCGCCGACGTCGAGGATGTCTGCGCCATCGGCGATCAGCTTCAGGCCATGCTCAAGCGCGGCCTGAACCGAATCATGGCGGCCGCCGTCAGAAAAGCTGTCGGGCGTTACATTGACGATGCCCATGACCAGGGGCAGTGTCAGGCCGGTCACGGGCGACGGAACTCGAAGCAGATCCAGGGGCGATGCCATGACGAATGCCCGCTTGCCAAACCTTCAGGGATAATACCGACAAGGGCGACCCGCCGGCCGCCCCCAGATCAGTACCGACTAAACTCGACTCAGGCTAGGCCGTTCCTGGCTGCTCCGAGGGGGGCACGTACCCCGCGCGGTCCAGCGCGGCCTTCTCGTTGGCTCGTTCCTCAAGTTGCTTGTGCTTCATGGCCGCCTGCACGCGCTTGCGTTCTTCTTCGTCGTGCTTGCGCTTGTCGTCGATGTTCTTGCCTTCCATGATCCACTCGACGTCGGCACGCTCCAGCGTCTCGTACTTGAGCAGCGCTTCGGCGATGGCATCAAGGCGGTCACGGTGCGTGACCAGTTTCTCCTTGGTCTGAACGTAGGCTTCGTCCGTCAGGCGGCGCATTTCTTCGTCAATGGCCTTGGCCGTGGTGTCGCTGTGCAGCGTGGGCTTGCTGGTAGCGTAGCCCATATAAGTCTGGTCTTCGTCCGGCGAATAGTTGAGCAGCCCGAGCTTGGGGCTCATGCCCCACTCAGCCACCATGCGCCGCGAGAGATTCGTCGCCTGCTGAATGTCATTGGCCGCGCCCGCGCTGATTTCACTGAACACGATTTCTTCGGCCGCCCGTCCACCGAACAGCACCTCCAGCATGGCCTGGGCGCGCCTTTGTCCGATGTTGTAGCGGTCCTTCTCCGGCAGACTCATGGTGGCGCCAAGCGCGTGGCCGCGCGGAATGATCGTGACCTTGTGGACCTTGTCTGAGTGCGGGTGGTTCAACATCTGAACCACGGTATGGCCGGCCTCATGGTAGGCGGTGATGCGCCGCTCTTCTTCTTCCATGACGCGCGACTTCTTGGCACGGCCAAAGCGCACGCGGTCGCGGGCTTCGAGCATGGCATCACGATCCACGTAATCCTGGTTGCGGATGACGGAGAGCAGCGCCGCTTCATTCACAAGGTTGGCGATGTCGGCACCGGAGAACCCGGGCGTCAGGCGCGCGATCTCGCCGGGGTCGATGTCCAACCCCGCCTTGATCTTCTTGAGGTGGACGCGGAGGATCTCCTCGCGGCCTTTGACGTCAGGCAGGTCAATGACGACCTGGCGGTCAAATCGGCCGGGGCGCAGCAGGGCCTGGTCCAGCACGTCGGCGCGATTGGTCGCGGCCAGAATGATCACCCCTTCGGCCGTCCCGATGCCGTCCATCTCCACCAGAATCGCGTTCAGGGTCTGCTCGCGTTCGTCGTGACCACCGCCCACGCCCGTGCCGCGCCTGCGGCCCACGGCATCGATTTCGTCGATGAAGATAATGCAGGGAGCGTTGTCACGCGCCGTCTTGAACAGGTCGCGAACGCGGCTGGCGCCCACTCCCACGAACATCTCCACGAAGTCGGAGCCCGAGATGGAGAAGAAGGGACGCTCGGCCTCGCCGGCAATGGCTTTAGCCAGCAGGGTCTTGCCGCAGCCCGGAGGCCCCACCATGAGCAACCCGCGAGGCACTTTGGCGCCGAGGCGGGTGAAGCGCGCCGGGTTCTTGAGGAACTCGACAATCTCCGCGACTTCTTCCTTGGCTTCGTCTGCGCCGGCCACGTCGTTGAACGTGATGGTGACGTCTTCCTTGGTGAACATCTTGGCGCGGGAGCGCCCAAACTGCATGACACCGCCGCCGATGCCTCCGCCGGAGCGCCTGAAAAACAGAAACCACACAATCAGGACCAGAACGATGAAGGGCAGAATGCTGATCAGGAACTTGCCCAGCAGGTCGTCCACCATCCTGGTATTGAAGGCTACGCCGGTGAGCCGGCTCTTGTCAGGACGGGCCTGAAACTCCCGGACCAGAAGTTCCCACTCCTGACGCGACAGGCGCGACTTGAAGGCCTTGGGCTCTCCTTCCGCCGGGTTGCGGAACTCACCCCGTACTTCAAAGTCACCACTGTCCGAAGCGGAGTTCAGTTCCAGGGACTTCACCTTGCCCTGGTCCAGCTCCACCATCAGCTCACTGTTCTTGAGCTCCTTGGTAGGCGACTCCATTCCGAAGTTCGCAATCAGGACCAGTAGCAGCACCAGCGAGCTGATGGCAAACAGCAGCAACGGCAGGCCCTTGGGGCGCTTGCCCTGAGGCAGACGGCGACGGGTGTCTTTGCTGCCATCGCGCCCTTCTTCAGGCCTCTTGTCCTCAAACTTCATGATGCCTCGCTAAACGTTGGCCCTGCCTACCAAACCCCTTGCACTGTAACAGATTGTCCGCCCTGCTGCCTCATTTCGCCCCGGAAGCCGCCCATTCGCGGTCCGTGGCGGCATCCAGTATCTGGCGTGACAAATCGCGCCACAGCCTCGCCAGCGCTTCCTCCCTTGATTCACCCAATGAAGGCGCGTAGCCGTCCGTGGCCGTCACCCGCCGCCTCAGGCTGCCGCCGGGCACCATATAGCCGCGCGCTTCCACCACGGCCGTAGCCCGCAACAGAATCTCGCTTGGTGCGGCAGTCTTCAGGTCCTTGACGATGGTGGGCTCTTCAAACCGCACCAGAGAAACCCGTACCCGGACGTCGCCGCCCTCAGACACCAGCCTTAAACGGCGGTCCAGGGCGATTTCATCCTTGATCCGCCGGGTCAGGTCGTACTCAAGCCCGGGACGCGGCGGAAAAAGCTGGTTCTCAACCGTCGTGAGTTCAACGCTTCTTTCCGGCATGTCATCGAGGCTGGAAGTCATCACATAGCCACATCCGCCAAGAGTCGCACACAAAACCAAGCCGCAGACGCCTAGGAGCGCCAGGCGCAGCACTTGGCGCGGGAAAAGGGGGCGGCTTTGGGGTGCGAGAGGTGAAATCGTAAGGCCTCTACGGTCGCGCGGCATCGGCTTTCAAGCGCTGCTCAAGCTGGCCTTGCCATTCACGGGCGTGCTTCTCGTAGTATTCGGCGGAAATCCGCTGTCCCAGCTTGCGGTAGGTCTTGGCGGCCTGAAGGTCACGGTCGATGAAAACCTGGTAGATCTCGGCTATCAGCGTGCGAAAGCGCTCACGCAGAGACTTGGGCACGCTTGGGTTCTCCAACAGATAGAGCTCGTAGTCCCCGAAGAGCTCGATGCACTTCTCGTAGATGCTGATGTCATACTCCGGCCCCTTGGCCATGCGCGAGGTGGAGACAATCAACTCGTAAAGTGCGTAGGGGCGCCAGGGTGTGTCTGTGTCGCGGAGGTTTCCGCCGCGGAAGAGACGCTCAAAGGTGGCCGCCGCAAGCGGATAAGCGCTGTTGCGCATGAGCGACTTGCCCTCCACAAACAGTCCGTCGGCCTTGATGCCCGGCGGCGGGTTCAGCACCGTGAGTTCCGCCGCAGCATCGAGGCAATAGTCAAAGTCTCGCGCGGCATAGGCGATCCAGGCAATGTTGCGGCCCATTTCGGCGGTGCGCAGGCGGTAGTCCTTCACATCCATGGCCGGGATGTAGTACGTCACGAGCAGCTTCAGATCACGGACCAGCGGGCGGAGCTGGCCGTCGTCTGTGATCGCGTCCGCATCCGGAGCAAGTACCCCGATGAAGTCTTCGAACGTGCGCGCCCGGAGGCGGGTGACCACGGCGGCGTTCTCGCCCCCGCGCTCCATGAAGGCCTGAAAGCGGGGCTCGTAGCTGGGCGTGAGGTAGAGAAAGAGCCAGTCGGCGAGCGCCACGGAATTGGGCAGGCCGGCGTTATCCTCACCCCGCGAGCCCTCGATGCGCGCCGCCATGCGCAGCAAAATGGCATCGACCGCCCGCGCCCCATCCGGAAAGGACAGCGTGAGCTGCTCACAGTAACCAATGGCTTCGTTGAAGCGTCGCTGATCAAAGGCCATCTGGGCGAAATCAAAGAGTTTCTGCTCGCCGCCGGCGGGCTTTGAACCCTCACGCACGATGCCGGAGCCCGGCTCATAGCGAAAGCGCCCCGTGCCGCCAGGACCTTCATACACCGGTTCCGGCCCCGACTTGCAGCCGGAGAGTCCAGACAGGCAGGCGAGTACGCCCACCAGGGCCAGCACCGGTGCCAGAGGTTGCCATGACGAGTTATCGAGAGCCGCCATCACACCGCCTTGGTGGCGTCCAGTTTTGGCGCCACCGTAAGCTTGCGCCCTCCCTGCTGGGCCACAAGCCAGGCGAGAAGCGTAAAGGCCCCGCGCCAAGCGTCAACGCCTATTCCTGAACCCGGCTCATCCAGTGCCAGCGCGCGCAGGGCCTTGAGCGTGCGAGCCGAAATCCTCAGCTGCCGCTGCCGGCCCGTATCGTGGGGCGGGCTGACCAGCCCCATGGCGTCAATGCTGAAACTGACGGCCACACGACCCGAAGGTTCGCGCCCTGTCACCACGCAGTGAGTGAAGCTGGGCTCCACGCCCAAAATCCGCAGCAACTGAAAAGCAAATCGCGCGAGGGCCTGCCACTCGCGTCCCCGCTGGCCGCACTCCCGCAGGCAGGCCACGGCCAGCAGCAGAACGCCCTGGCCGTCGTCAGCATTGCACTCAATGCTGAGCAGCAGCTCTCGCAAGGCCTCCGCCGCGCAGAATCCGGCATAACTCTCTCGAACGGCGGGAAAGAATTCGAGCAGCTGGGCCTGGGCCAGAATGCTGAGCACATCGCGCCGCGAACGATCGTAAATGACCACGTCGTAGAGGCACATGACATCCAGCGGGCCCCCAATGCCTGATCTCGCCCTCTTGGCCCCCTTGGCAATGGCCCCCACCAGTCCGAGCTTGTCGGTAAGCAACGTAAGTATCTGGCTCGACTCCGAGAAGTCGACTTTGCGAAGACAAAGCGCGGCCGTGGTAATCAGCGCCAAAGGAGAAACCCGCCAGTAAAGGCAGAATTGTAGCGAGAGTGGCCCTCCGGGCGGAGGACTTTGACGCAACCCGGCCCTTGCGCGTTACAGACGGGTGCCCAGCGCCTCCACACATCTCCTCGAGCCGCTTGTGTTCAAACTGGCCCTGCTGGTTGCGGTGTTCATGCCCTTGGCCGTTGCCGATTGGTGGGCCAAACGGCATCAGGCGCAGCGATGGCGCGAGTACGGGTTTCTGTGCCTCTGCGGGACCCTTGGCGCGGGCGCTGCCGCCGGCGTCAGCCTGGTGACGGCGCATCTGGCGCCGGCCTACTTCGTCTATGGCAAGGGCGCGCCAGAGGGGGAGGGCCTGGCGGCTTTCGCCTTGGCCGGGGCCGTGGAAGCGGGGTTCACGGCGGGGGCCGTGGCGGCGGGATGCCTGCTTATCGCCAGTTCGTCGCTGACGCGCTGGCCGCGCATGCCTATAGGACGGCTGTGGCGCAGCATCGCAACGGCAGCAATGGGCTCGCTGGCAGCAGGAGTCCTGTCCGCACTGCTACCGGATTGGGTCGCCCATGGGCTCTCACAGGGCATGGATCGCCTGCCAGAACCACAGGCCGGCGAGGCTGCCCTGGCCTTCAAAGTTCACCTTGGAAGTTACGTCGGCCTCACAGTCACGACAGCCCTGACATGCACTCGCGTGCTGATGCTGCGGCGCAAACTGTCCGCCGAGGCGTTGCGCCGGGTTGAGGACAACCTCAAGCGGCCCGGCGACGACCCGAAATCAGGCGAATAACCTGCCGGCCGCTTCCCACCAGCAGTCGGAATACCGGCCTGGACTCTTGCGGGGCCACGACGGCATCACCCGCCGAGCCGAAGTCGCCGCCGCGCCCTGTCAATACCTGGAGAATGAGCCAGCCCAGGGCGTAGGCGATCAGGGAGAAACCCGTCGCGATGAGGAGGAGAGAAGCAATCTGGAGGATGTTCATGGCGTACTCCGGGTGGGCCACTGTCCCACATCGTCAAGCGGCTCAAGACAGCTTCGGAAAATGTGATTTTTGACGGCGGGGAGCAGCCGAGTCGTCACATCCAGGCGCCGCTATCGGCGCCGCGCTCGCGGTAGCGGGACCTCGCCACCAGGGCCGACTCCACAACGAGATAAGCCACGGCCAAGGCGGCCAAGGCAAAGGCTCCGAGGGTGATGGTGGCGATGGATTCCATGGTGTCTCCCGGTGTGAGCCGCTATTCCTGTATGCTTAAACAGGACGTCCCAACCGGTTATTCCGTGACGCCATGCCCCAATTGCAGGGGGACAAGCTCGACCCGCCTCAACCAAATACATGGCGGGCCGTGTCGTCCAACTGTCTGCGCTGCGCCAGGCGCACTTTGAACTCAGGCGCGTAACGCACGGACTTGCGGCGCTCCATGGCAGCATCCATGTCGTCTTCAGGCTGGTCAATGCCGGTGCGGCATGAGAGCGGATCGACCCCACAGGCAATGCAGCCCGGCGTGTGGCCGCTGCAGTCACGCGTGTACTCCTCAAGACGCGACCGCACCCGCTCGTCCCAAAGCGTGCGCTTGTTGACGCCGACGGCGATCATGTCCCAGGGCAGCACTTCCTCCTGCCCTCGCTCACGGTGAATGTAAAAATCGGCGCTCAGGCAGGCCTCGGCCATGGCCTGCTCCCAGAGGTCAAGGCGGCACTGATCTTCCCAGGCGTCAAAGCGGCAGCCCAGCCGCCAGGCCGCCTCCACGGCCCGGGAAAGACGCCGGTCGCCGCGCGAGAATATGCCCTCCAGCCAGCTGGTGGGATACTCGCTGATGCGCAGGCGAATCGCACGCTGCGTGATCAGTGAGCGCAGCAGTGCCGAGTGCCTCTCCAACTTCTGGCGCGACATCATGGGCTCCCACTGGAAGGGCGTGAAACTCTTCGGCACGAACAGGCTGACAGTTACGTTGATGTCGAGGTTCTTGCGTCCCATGTCACGCGCCATCTGGGCGATGCCGTTGAGCAGGCGCGCCGTCTCGCGGATGTCGTCCTCGTTCTCGGTGGGCAGGCCGATCATCGTGTAGAACTTGATCGTGGTGTAGCCGTTTTCAATGGCGGCCCTGGCCCCGTTGACGAGGTCTTCCTGCGAGATCCACTTGTTGATGACACGGCGCAGGCGCTCGCTGCCTGTCTCGGGTGCCATGGTCAGACCGCCCTTGCGCACGTTCTTGGTGATCGAGGGCAGGTGCTGCAACTGGTCGTTGATACGAAGCGACGGCAAGGCCACGCTCACGTGGCGGCCCTCAAACTCCTTCTGCAGCAGCTTCATCATCTCGATGAGCTGGGGGTGGTCGCTGCTGGAGAGCGACAACAGCGAAATCTCGTCGTAGCCGGTGTTGGCCACGAGTTCGCGGGCCAGCTTCAGGACGGTTTCAGGCGTGCGGTAGCGCTGGGGCCGATCAATCATGCCCGCCTGGCAGTAGCGGCAGCCTTCGGTGCAGCCGCGCATGACCTCGATGGTGACGCGGTCCTGAACGACCTCGCAGTAGGGCAGAATCTGGCGCGTGGGGTAAAACGCCGTGTTCAGGTTCGCCAGCGCGTTCTTCTTGACGCGGGCAGGCACGCCGTCAAAACGCGGCGTGATGGAATCAATGACACCGTCTGGCCGGTAGCGCACCTCGTACATCGAGGGCACATAGCAGCCTGGAATGGCCCGCGCGCAAAGCAGCAGAAACTCTTGACGTGTCAATGCCTGCGCGCGTCCCGACTTCAGCCAGTCATCCACCCACTTGAACTCGAGCGTGAAGCGCTCGCCGGCGTAGACGTCCCTGCGTGAGAACGCACCATCGGGGCGGTAGCGATCGAGCACCAGCGCGTCGAGCCGGCCACGCCACACGCCCAGCAAGTGCAGAAACGCGGGCAGGGCTTCCTCCCCCTCGCCCAGCAGAAAGCAGTCGACAAACTCCGCCAGTGGCTCGGGTGTGACGGCCCCCGTGCCGCCTGCGATGATGACCGGCTCACCATGGAGTCTCTCGGCCGAGCGCAGCGTGATGCGCGAGAGATCGAGCATGTTGAGCAGGTTCGTGTAGCTGGTTTCATTCTGGAGCGAAAAGCCCAGGCAGTCGAACTCGCCCAGCCCGCGATAATTCTCAAGCGAATAGAGCGGGATATCCTGCTCGCGCAGCACGGCCTCCATGTCCGGCCAGGGAGCAAAGGCCCGCTCACAGATGAGGTCTTCGTAGCGTTCGTTGAGCAGGTGATACAGGATGCGAAAACCCTGATTGCTCATGCCAATGGCATAGGTGTCCGGGAAGCACAGCGCAAAGCGCACGCTGGCGGCCTTCCACTCCCGGCGGACGGCATTGACCTCGCCACCCATATACTGGGCGGGGGTCTTGACCCGGAGGAGGTGCCTCTCAACCTGCGTCAGGACATTGACCATGGCGGCGATTCTAGCGGCGAATCTGGACCGCAACAGTCCAGGACTCCCCAAGGAGCACCGGGGCGCTACACTGCCTCCATGCCCACCGTGACCCTTCTCTATTTTGCCAATGTCGCCGAGAAACTGGGCAAGCGCGAGGAATCTCGCGACGTGCCCCAGGGCTGCACGCCCCAATGCCTGCGCGGAACGCTCATGCACGACTATCGCCAGGTGGGCGAGATGTTCATGCACTGCCGCGTCGCAATCAATGAAGAGTTCGCCCCCGATGACCAGGAACTGAAGGACGGCGACATAGTGGCTCTGATACCGCCCGTAAGCGGAGGTTGATCGATTCAGGGGTTTCGATGGCGGATTGGCCTCGCGCCGCGGCGGCCTCCAAAACAGAATCCGCACTCCGGATTCTGCCATTGAGAGACCCATGCCTCGCAACCTGCTTGACTCCCTCAAGGAATTGTCTGCGTACGACGCCTGGGCGAGGGCCCAGTTCGTAGCGCGTCTGCGCGAACTGAGCGACGAAGAGTTCACGCGCCCCCTGGGCCCAGGCCTGGATTCCCTGGCACGCAAGTGGGCGCACGTGACGGATGCCGACGCCGTTTGGCTGAACCGCATCGTCGATGGCCAAAGCCCGACGGCCATGCCGGACAACGGCCGCTTCAAGACGGTGGCGGAGTTCAGCCAGCACCTGCTGCAGGTGGGCCATCGCAAAGCCGCGTTCGTCGCTTCGCTCAAGGATGCAGACCTCGAACGCGTGGTGACCTACCGCAACGTGGCAGGCAAGGAGTTTTCGCAGCCCCTGGCCGAGCTGCTGCTGCACCTGATCACCCACGGGCAGTATCACCGCGGCCAGATGGCCAGCTGTCTGCGCGCCCTGGGCAAACAGCCCCCGGAGACAGACCTGGTGATCTGGTACCGGACCGTCAGGACGCGTTGACCCCATGCCCGAGAACTCCATCCAAACCATGGACGCACTCTTGCCCCCGGACATGGCCGCCAGGGCCGAGATCATCGGCGTCAAGAAAGCCAGGCTGGACTTCTGGAGCACCTTCGTGCTGGCCGTGCTGGCCGGGGCCTTCATCTCCATGGGTGCCATCTTCGCCACCACCGTCTCTGCCGGCAGCTCCGCCCTTCCCTTTGGCGTGGCGCGGCTGCTCTCGGGCACAGTGTTCTCCATCGGCCTGATTCTGGTCATCGTTGGCGGGGCGGAACTGTTTACCGGCAACACGCTCATTGTCATGGCCTGGGCCGGCCGCAAGGTGTCCACGCCGCTTCTGCTGCGCAACTGGGCCATTGTCTATGCCGGGAACTTCGTGGGCGCGTTGGGCACGGCGGCGCTGAATTTCATGGCTGCCCAGCATCTGTACGGAAAAGGAGCGGTGGGAGCCGTGGCTTTGTCAGTGGCGGCGGCCAAGTGCGAATTGGGATTCATGCAGGCCCTGGCCCTGGGCATTCTGGGCAACTCGCTGGTGTGTCTTGCGGTGTGGATGAGCTTCTCAGCGCGCACAGTGGTGGACCGCGTCGCCGTGATCGTGCCGCCCATTGCCGCGTTTGTGGCCGTGGGTTTTGAGCACTGCATCGCGAACATGTATTACGTGCCCTATGCACTGGCGCTCAAAGAGTTCGGGCCGGAGAGCTTCTGGCAGAGCATTGGAAAAACACCTGCGGACTACCCCACCGTGAATCTGGCCGCGCTGTTGCTCAACAACCTCTTGCCTGTGACCCTGGGCAACATCGTGGGCGGCTCTTTGCTGGTAGGCGCGGTGTACTGGTTTGTCTATCTTCGACACGCCAAGACCCCGCCGGAGTTGCCGCCGGTGGCGGACAACAGGTAAACAAACCCCAGACCCAGACTCAGTCAAGTCCGCCAGGCCCTGGAGTCCTTCTGAGAGATGACCATGCACGACCCGCGCCAACCAGCAAACACTGAACCCATGATGAGCCTGATGCCGGGCGGATGGTTCAAGGCCAGCAATGCCATCGTAGTCGATCACGTGACGGTGGGCGAAGGCAGTTCGGTCTGGTTTGGCGCGGTGATCCGCGGCGACATCGCGCCCATCACGATTGGCAAGTACACGAATATCCAGGATCTCGCCTGCGTGCACATCGACCCTGACGCGCCCAACCGCATCGGCAACTACGTCAGTGTCGCTCACCACGCCTTGTGCCACGGCGACGAGATCGGCGATTTCTGCCTCATAGGCATGCACGCCGTGCTGATGGGCGGCTCGCGCATCGGCGAGGGCTGTATCATCGGCGCGGGCGCCATTGTGACCGAGAACAAGGTGATCCCTCCGCGCTCGCTGGTGCTGGGTATTCCCGGCAAGGTGGTGCGGCAGGTAACGGAACAGGAAGTGGAACACGCCAAGTGGCGGGCCATGACCTACTTTGAAAACGCCAAACGCTGGTACACCCGCAACAGTGGTGTGCCGGACAAGCCACTGGGCAAGGGACCGGGGATGTAGGCCCGCTAACGCGTCAGCCGAAACGAGCGGTATTGTGCAGGCGTCTCACCCAATCCAGCCGCGCGGCGACGCCTGCGCCGCATCAATTCGTAGATATAGAGCAATACGGCCAACGGGATAACCGAAGCGAGGGCAAGTGCCAGCCATCCACCCTGCCGAAGTGATGCGAACCACGAAGCAGCCATGTAGAAGGCTCCGGAAGGAACCTCCATGCGGTCGGGGTTGCCGTCGAAGTCTTTCCAGAACTCGGGGTGGGTGTCCGGATGCTCACCGGCCTTGAGCTTGGCAAGCAGGTATTCGTTTCGGGCCTTGGCCCACTGGGCTGCTTTGACCTTCAATTTCTCGAATTCAGCTTTGACTTCAGAACCTCGGTTTTCCAGCCGGTTCGCAAAGAGACCCAGGTCTTCGCCACGATCCGCAATCGCGGCGAAAAGCGCCTCACCTGTTGGAGCATGCGGGACAATCGAGTTCTTGCCCGATTTTATCAGATCATTTGCTCGCAATATTGCCATGTAAGCGAATGATGAGCGGCCCGTTGCCTGCAACGCCATGGCCAGCGCGAAAAACACATCGACACTCTCCCAGGCGTTCCCTTGGACGATCAATCCACAGAGTCCATCAACAGCGCCTTTGAGCCCCAGTTCATCCAAGTTCGAATCATCGTCTTTGATGCGAAGCGCCTGCCGGCTCGTAATCCCGAGCATGTTCGGGAGTCGCCCCGGAGGGGCGAGTTTCTCTCGCTCCTCCGCAGTCAGATTGGCCCACCGATCTGCGACAGCGCCAGACGATGGAACGAATGGCTCTCCCAGAATCACCCATTCAAGAGCCATCAACTGATACTTCTCGCGGCCAAAGTGGGCGTCTGGGTTCTCCGCAATGGCTTGCTTGACCAAGTCGCGGGCACGTTGCAGGTCGTCCATGGCGTCACGCCTGGCGCCGTTCTTGAACCAGCGGTGCGCGTGAAACGTTCCCAGGTTGGCCAGATAGCGATACCTATGGTTGGGTTGGGCGTGCGCCTTGGGGTCGTACTTGATTTGCTCCAGCGCGGCTGCCTTTCTCGCCATCCACTCGATGGCCTCGTCGCTGCGTCCAAGGCGGTCACAGGCAACGGCCGCATCGTCGTAAGCTTCAAGATCGTCGGGCTTGGCTTTCAGCAGCTCAGCGGCACGTCCCAGGCGAATTTCGTAATACAACGGCGGGTTGCGCGGAAATCCCCCAACAATAATGGCCTTGACGTCTGGCAATCCTGCCGATTCCTGGGCGAGGGTATCACTGTCCCAAAGGCAAGCGCTCAAGGGCTCGGCCGCAAGCAGCATGAACAGAAGCATGTACTTACGCATAAGCGACCCCAGCTTGATCTGCGCGCAGCTTGATTCTACACGGTGGAACGACGCAGGCCGCATGATTGGCCGAGGTTTTGAGGCAGCCTTCACCGCGCTTGCCGGCTGCTTTCCTGCATCAACTTGCGCGCCTGAGCTTCATGCGCGTGAACGGCATCCACAACGCCACCTCGCCCACGATGCCCATGCCAACGCCGATCCACACGATCAGCCGTTGCTTGAACGCCTCGACCTCATTGCCTTCGTCGACAGAGGAACCATATACCCACTCGATGCCAAGCCACGGCGCAAACACGCGCCACAGATCCTCCATCTCCGGCGAGGATTTGTGGCGCCTTATCGCCTGAGCGGCCCAGTGGGTTGCGGCGCAGCCGCAGACAAGCCAGGACCCACGAGCATAGGCGCCGCCTTGGCTGGCATGGCGCGCATGTCAATTCCACCTCATACAGAGCGGTTCACGTATCTCGACCGGGAGATCAGCGCGGGGAGCGCCG
This sequence comes from Planctomycetota bacterium, assembly GCA_019186845.1. Taxonomy (GTDB): domain Bacteria; phylum Planctomycetota; class UBA8742; order UBA2392; family UBA2392; genus UBA2392. The sequence continues at coordinate 70,575 of JABARW010000048.1, forward strand.
CCGGCGCATGCGGCCGAAGATCATCCACAGGCTCACAGCCACCACGAACCCAAAACCCACCCCGCCCGCCACGAACAAAGCCGAGATCAGGCCCTCGATTTCCAGGTTCTCATCCAGCAGAAGAAGCATCACATGTCCTGAATCGTCGGCACGGCTTGATGCCGCCGCGTCACATACACCGCCAGCCCGCCCAACACCGCTACAACGATCAGCGCCGTAGCAATGCCGGCGAGCAACATCCCCTGGCTGGCCGCATCCTCCTGTTCTGCAGCCTTGGCCTGCGAGGCCGCAGCCGGTTCAGCCGCGCTGGGGGCCTGCACCGCCAACATCAACAAGGTCAAGGCTGCCGCGCGCATCATGGCTGACCCTCCCGGCCTGGCTTCTTCAAGAACCACACGGCCCCCACGAGCACCACAAAAATCAGCCCTCCGCCCAGCATCAGCATCCACGTGCCCAGCGGTACGGACTCCTGGGCCACGGGCGCGGGTGCCGGCATGGCCGCCGGCAGGGAGCCCCCGGGGCCCTTTTCCTGCCCCGAAGCAGCAGCCGGTGCATCGGGCACGGGCTCAGTCTTGGGCAGTTCGCGCGGAAGGTAAGTCGGGGGTTGGAAGTTTGACCAGAAGCGCGGGTCCAGGTCCGGGTGCATGCCCAGACCCAGGTTGGTCTCCATGTGCGCCATCCTTGCCTCGTGCCAGCGCCGTGAAAAGTCGCGCCGGCGCTTGAACTCTTCTTCGACTTCGCGGCGCGCGTCGTCGCCCAGGGCCTTGATTTCGAGCAGGCG
>JABARW010000050.1 GCA_019186845.1 Planctomycetota bacterium
CCGCACATCATTCTTGTGGCTATCTCGTGCGGCGCGGTGTTCATGGGTGCCAACACCTACATCGGCAACGCGCCGAACTTCATGGTCAAGGCCATCGCCGAGCAGAACGATATCCGCATGCCGGGCTTCATTGGCTACATGCTGTGGAGCGTGGGCATACTCGTTCCGTTGTTCGTTGTGTTGACCCTGCTGTTCCTGCGCTAGCGCTCTTTGCGGTTCCAGTTCGAGCCTCCCTTGGTGCTGTCCGGAATTCGCCGGGGTGTGGGCGCATTTCGATTGTGTTTGTTTCAAACTTCGTTATTTATTGCCCAGCCTCAAGGGAGGCTGCGGGCGGGGCAATGGGTATGACCCATGCTATTAGCGGCGGCATTAGCACCCATGGTGCTGGCGGTGATTGCGCCGGCGCTCCATCGGGTCGCGCCTGAGCAGGCGGGGCGCGTTCTGGCGTTGGCCGTGGCCGCGCTGTTTACCCTGTTCGCCCTGACGCCCCACGAAGCTGCGCCGCTGGTCTACGCCTGGGCGCCCTCCCTTGACCTGCATGTCAGCTTGCTGTTCGACGGACTGGGCAAGCTGATGGCACTCATCGTCAGCGGAATCGGCTCGCTGATTCTTCTCTACGCCAACGGTTATCTGCACGGAGATGCGCGCTTGCCGCGCCTCTATGCCGCGCTGCTGGCCTTCATGGGAGCCATGTTGGGAGTTGTGCTCGGGGGCAACCTGCTGTTCATTTTCGTGTGCTGGGAACTGACGAGCGTTACGTCGTTCATTCTTATCGGCTTTGACCACGACCGCCCGGCCGCCCGCGCGGCTGCCCTGCAGGCCCTGCTGGTGACGGGGGCGGGGGGGCTGTGCCTGCTGGCGGGCGTTATTTTGCTAGGCGTGGCCGGCGGAAGCTATGAGCTGGTCGAGCTTGCCGCCGCTCCGGGCCTGCGCGAGCACGGACTCTATGTGCCGGCGCTGCTGCTTGTGCTGGCGGGGGCTTTCACCAAGTCTGCCCAGGTGCCCTTTCACTTCTGGCTTCCAGGCGCCATGGAGGCGCCCACGCCCATCAGCGCTTACCTGCATTCGGCCACGATGGTGAAGGCCGGCGTCGTGTTGCTCGCCCGACTTAACCCCGCATTGGGGGGCACTGAACTCTGGTTTGGCATGCTGTGCGGCTTTGGCGGCGCGACCATGCTGGTGGGCAACCTGGGTTCGCTGTTCCAGACGGACCTCAAGCGCGTGCTCGCCTATTCCACCGTGGGCATGCTGGGCACGCTGGTCCTGCTCATCGGAATTGGCACCCAGGCCGCGCTTGCCGCCTGCGTGACCATGCTACTGGCTCACGCGCTCTACAAGGGTGCCCTGTTCATGGTGGCGGGCGGCGTGGATCATGCCGTCCACACGCGCGATGCGACCGTACTCTCCGGCCTCGGCCGCGCCATGCCCATCACCTGGGCGGCGGCAACTCTGGCGGCGCTCTCCTGCATGGGTGTGCTGCCGCTGCTGGGTTTCATTGCCAAGGAGAAGAGTTACGTCGCGGCCCTTGGCGCGCCGGAGTTGGCGCCCTGGATTGTCGCGGCTTCGCTGGCGGCAAACGCTGCGGCCTTTGCCATGGCTGCCATCGTGGGTGTTCGGCCCTTTCTGGGCCGCCCCATGGAGCAGAGCGAGCACGCGCACGAAGGTAGTTTCGACCTGTGGCTGGGTCCCTTGCTGCTGGGCGTGTGCAGTCTGGGGCTGGGCGTGGCAGCGGGCTGGCCCTTTGCGGGGCTGCTGGAGGCCGCCGCGGGTTCCGTTTACGGCAGCGAGTTCGAGGTTGCCCTCAAGCTCTGGGCCGGGACGGAGGGCGTTTACGGCCAGGCCCTGCTGCTCAGCGGCGCGACAGTGGCCATCGGCGCCCTCCTGTTTGCGTTGCGGGCGCCCCTGAGAAGTCTGGCAGGCGGCCTGAGGTTTGCGGCAGCCCTGGCGCCGCAACGGGTCTATCAACTCCTGTACGAGGGCAGCCTCGGCGCGGCAGCGCTGCTCACGCGCCGTGTGCAGAACGGCCTTCTGAATTCGTACCTGCGCACGGTGGTCCTTGCCCTGGTAGGCATCTCCCTGTGGTCGCTGTGGCGCCAGCCGCACCTGATGGTTTCGTTCAATGTGGGAGAGATAAGGACTTACGAGATCGGCATCGTGGCGCTGATCCTGGTTTCCTGTCTGGTGGCGGTGCGCTCGGAAAGCCGCATGGCGGCCATCGTGGCCCTGGGAGTGGCGGGCCTGGGTGTGACGCTGCTGTTTGCGCTGTTCAGCGGCCCGGACCTGGCCATGACGCAGATCATGGTCGAAACGCTGACGGTGCTGCTGTTTGTGCTGGTGTTCTATCACCTGCCGCAGTACGCCCGACTTTCCAGCAGCTTTGAACGGGTGCGTGACCTCCTGGTCTCCTTGATCTTTGGCGGCCTCATGACGTTGCTGGTGCTGGCATCCTCGACGGACATTCTGGATGCCCCATTGAGCGAGTTCTACGCGCAGAACAGCCTGGTCAAAGGCCACGGTCGCAACGTGGTCAACGTGATTCTCGTGGACTTCCGCGCCCTCGACACCCTGGGTGAAATTACCGTGCTGGCGGCCGCAGCTATTGGCGTGGTGGCCATGTTGCGGCTCAAGCCCGCACGCAAGGAGGGAGCATGAATTCGCTCATCCTGCGCACCACCACGGGCTTCCTGCTGTCTCTGCTTGTGTTGTTTTCCGTGTACCTGATGCTGCGCGGGCACAACGCGCCCGGCGGTGGCTTCATTGGCGGCCTGACGGCGACTGCCGCGCTGACGCTCTACGCCTTTGCCTTTGATGTGGCGACGGTGCGCAAGATGCTGCGCTTGGACCCGTTGTCGGTTGCCGGGCTAGGGCTGGTGCTGGCGCTTGTCAGCGGCCTGCCGGGGATGCTGGGCGGAGATGCCTTTCTTACTTCGCGCTGGGCCCTGCTGGCGCTTCCCGACGGAACAGAGATTCATCTCGGCACGCCGCTGCTCTTTGACTTCGGGGTCTATCTCGTAGTCATCGGCGTGGGGTGCGCGGTGTTGCTGACCATGGCCGAGGAGCGTGGCGAATGAATACCCTCATGGCCCTCCTCATCGGCATTTTGTATGCGTCGGGCATGTACATGGTGCTGAGGCGCAGCATGGTCAAGCTGATCATCGGCCTGGCCCTGCTGTCCCATGCTGCGAACCTGCTCATCTTTACGATGGCAACCTTGCGGCGCGACCGGCCCCCGCTGATTGACGAAAGCGAGACGGCACTGGCTGCCCCCTATGCCGATCCCGTGCCGCAGGCCCTGATTCTCACGGCGATAGTAATCGGGTTCGCCGTCTCCGCTTTTGCCGCCATCATGATTCACCGCGTGTATCAGACGACCGGCACAGACGACCTCGACCAATTGCACACTACGGACTCATGAACCTGCTCCTCGTCGCGCCCATACTGGTCCCACTGCTCACGGCGGCGCTCTGCCTGCTGGCGTGGAAGTCGGTGCGCGTGCAGCGCTGGCTTGGCGTTGCGGGTTCGGCCGCGCTGCTGGCTTCAGCGCTGGCGTTATTTGCGGAGGTTGACGGGCGGGGCATGGCCGTGTCCCATGCGGGCGAGTGGGCTGCCCCCTTTGGCATCACGCTGGCGGCGGATCTGCTGGGCGCGCTCATGGTGGTGCTGGGCGGCATCGTGGGGCTCATGGTCGCGGTGTATTCCCTGGGCAGCATCGATGAGGGCCGGGAACGTTTTGGTTTCCACCCCCTGGTGCAGATTCTGCTGATGGGCGTGTGCGGCGCTTTTCTCACAGGCGACCTGTTCAACCTTTACGTCTGGTTTGAGGTGTTGCTCATGGCCTCCTTCGTGCTCACGGCTCTGGGCGGCGAGCGCGCGCAGATGGAGGGCGCCATCAAGTACGTGACCCTCAATCTGGTTTCCTCGGCCATCTTTCTGGCCGCCCTGGGCCTGCTGTACGGCCTGACGCACTCCCTGAACATGGCCGATGTTTCACTGCGCCTGGCCAGGCTGAACTACCCCGCCCTGGAGAACCTGCTGGCAGTGCTGTTCTTTATCGCATTCGGCATCAAGGCCGCGGTGTTTCCGCTCTTCTTCTGGCTGCCGGCGTCCTACCACACCATGCCCGTGGCCGTGTCTGCCCTGTTTGCTGGCCTGCTGACGAAGGTGGGCGTCTATGCCCTGATCCGTGTGTTCACTCTGGTGTTCCGCGACGACGTCGAGTTCATCAAGGAACTCATGCTGGTGGTCGCCTGCCTGACCATGGCCGTGGGCGTGCTGGGGGCCGTCGCCCAGATGGAGATGAGGCGCATCCTCTCGTTCCACATCGTGAGCCAGATCGGCTATATGATCATCGGGCTGGCGCTGATGACGCCATTGGCCCTGGCGGGCACGGTGTTTTATCTGGCGCACCACATCATCGTGAAGACGAACCTGTTCCTGGTGAGCGGGGCGGTGGCCCGCGCCACGGGCAGTTTCGAGCTGAAGAAGTCGGGAGGGCTCTACGCCGCGCAGCCTGGGCTGGCCCTGCTGTTCCTGATTCCCGCGCTGTCCCTGGCGGGCATTCCGCCGCTCTCGGGGTTCTGGGGCAAGTACATCCTGGTCAAGGCGGGCCTGGAGAGCGGGCAGGTCGTGCTTGTGGTGGTGGCGCTGGCCGTCAGCGTGTTCACCATGATCTCGATGATGAAAATCTGGAGCGAGGCCTTCTGGAAGCCGCACCCGTTGGGCCTGACCCCCGCGCCGGTGGGCCTTCTGAACGGGCCAATCGCCGCCATGGCCGCAATGACCCTGGCGATCGGCTTTGGCGTGGAGCCGGTGATGCAACTGGCCGAGCGTTCGGCCCAGCAACTGCTGGAGCCGCAGACCTACATTCGGGCCGTGCTGGAGGCCCGCCGATGAAGCCATTCCTCTGGAACATCGCGCTGGCCTTCGTGTGGGTGACGGTGACCTCCACGTTCACGCTGGAGAATCTGGCCTTCGGCGGCGTGATGGGCTTTGTTCTGCTGCTGGGCATCCGCCGGGCCCTGGGCGAGACTACCTACTTCGAGAAGCCCTGGGTGGCGCTGAAGTTCGTGCTGTTCATGCTCAAGGAGATCCTGGTCTGCAACCTGCGTGTGGCCCTGGAAGTGCTCACGCCGCGCCACAACATGAAGCCGGCCATTATTGCCGTGCCGCTGGATGTCACGAGTGACGCGGCCATCACACTGCTGGCCAACATGCTGACCCTGACGCCCGGAACCTGCAGCCTGGACGTCTCCGACGATCGCAAGACGCTTTACGTTCACGCGATGTACGTTGACAACGCCGACGAGCTGCGTGCCTCGATCAAGCGGGAGTATGAAGCGCGGGTACTGGAGCTGCTGCGATGATACTGGCCTTGACGAGTCAAGATATCCTGGTGGTGCTGGTGGGCACGCAGGCCCTGGCGCTGGTGATTTCCATGGTGCGCCTGGTGCGTGGCCCGACCCTGGCCGACCGCGTGGTCGCCTATGACCTGATGGCGACGATCACGGTGGGCCTGCTGGCCCTGGTGTCCATGGCTTTTGACGCGCGCGTGCTGCTGGATGTGGCCGGCGTGCTCGCCCTGGTCATGTTCATTTCGACGATTGCCTTTGCCCGTTACATCGAGAAACGCTCATGAGCCCCCACGAGATCATTGCTCTGGTTCTGGCCGGCGTCGGCTGTGTGTTTACGCTGCTGGGAGCTATTGGTGTGTTTCGCATGCCCGATGTCTTCATGCGCATGTCCACCTCAGCCAAGGCGTCCACGCTGGGCGTGACTTCCCTGGTGCTGGCCTCTGCGGTGTTTCACGCCGAACTGAGCCTCACGGTGCGGGCCCTGTTTGTGGTCTGCTTCGTGTTCATGACCGTGCCCGTGGCCTCGCACCTGATTGGCCGCGCGGCTTACGTCAGCGGCGCCAAGCTCTGGCCGAGAACCGGCGAAGACGCGCTCAAGGGCAAGTACGACCGCAACACCCGTGTGCTGCGCGGCGACAGCGTGCGGATGCCGAAGTCAGGGAGCTGAAGCTGCTTCAGGTTCGGGGCCAGAGTACCAACCAGGCTACGGCGCCCAGGATCGCTATCAGGGCCGCGAGCAGCAACAAGGCTCGTGCCGCGCCGCGGTGGTTGGCGGCGGGAGCCGGGGCGCTGAGTCCCCGCGTGACGAGTTCGGCGCGAATGCGCCGCACGGTGGTCTGGGAAGTCCTGACCGTCGCTACTTCCTGCAGTGGCGGCAGGTTCACGACGTTGGTGTCCGTCGGATTTTCTCCGTGGATTTGCCGGGCCTGCTCGAGCTGTTCCTGGGGCACTTCGACTGTGAAGCGGCCCTGGCGCGATCCGACACGGGCGTCAATCTCGTTGGCTTCCAGAAAGGTGCAGACAAGACGCGCCGTGAGCTGGTCGTCCTCGGCGCTCAACACGGTCCACTCTCGCGTGTCGCGGGGCTCCCAGCGTATACGCTTGCTCTCCGACATACCCTGAAGTGTGCCAAAGGTTGCAGCGTCTGCCAGTGTGAAACCGCTTGGACAAGAATTGGGGCCTTCGACTTTTGGGGGTGAGGGTCGGACGGGTTGAGTCGAAGGCCCCATAATGCGCGCGCAGGGCAATAGGCGCCCTGCGCACTCAAGAAAGACCCGGAAGGGCAGGCAGTATCGGGGAGCTCGCGCTGTGGGTGAACACAGTCGGTCGAGAAAGTCCGGGTCGTGAAGTTCAGCGCCTTGGCTTGCCTGGGTGTGCGTCATAGACCGTGCCTTGGCGCTTATGTCGTATTCAGTTGTCAATCACCTCGTCAGTAAATATAAAATAGCCCAAAATAAGTGCAAGCATAAAAATAGAGAAAACATAAAAAGTAATTCGGCCCGGTCTTAGCCGGGCCGGAATGCCTTGGCAGCCTTTCCTTACTTGTTTTCGATACGTTCCAGCGCCGCGGCGTAGAGCGCGCGGGCGGCATTATCCTGCGGGGCGAGCGAAATCGCCTGCTCGATGCTGGCGGCTGCGGCTTCAGCCTCGCCCAGGTGCAGGCGCACAAAGCCCAGCACCAGGAACTTGTCGGCATCCGACTCGCGCCGGGCGGACTTCTCAAGCTCGGCGATGTGGGCCTCCAGCATGGCCGAGTCGCGATAGAAGCCGCGAATGTCCAGCTTGCGGCCGGCGACTTCGGGGTCCAGTGCCACAGCGCGGCGAAGGCCAAAGGCCGCAAAGGCGTACTTGCCTGAGGCAAAGGCTGCCACGGAGAGGTTCAACTTCGCACCGACGTCCGTCGGGTCAAGGATGACGGCTTCCTTGAACGCGCGGGTGGCCTCTTCATAGTCTCCGGAGGCAAAGGCCGCCTTGCCACGCTGCATCTCGTAATTGAACTCTTCGCGGGCGTTGCCGCGCTCGCGGTCCCGGTCGCGATGGCGCTGGTCGTCGCGCTCAAGCGACTCGCGGCGGCGGCCATCGCGATAGGCCGAGGTGTCTTCGGCACCGTCCTCGTAGCCGCGGTCGTAGCCGTCGTCGTAACCCTCGTCGTAGAGGCGCTCGTAGATGTAGCGCGAGTAGCCGTAGTTGGAGGGGCGATAGTCCCACCAGTAGCTGTAGTCGTACCAGTAGGGGCGGTGCACCACGAAATAGTAGCCGTCGTGGCAGTAGCGGTGGCGGTGCCAGAGGCGCGGATAGTAGCAGTAGCGGCCCCAGTGACTGTAGCCCCAGTATCCCGGGTAGGCCACGATGGACCAGCTGTGGTGACCCGTCAGGTAGGCCAGCGCATGGACGCCAAAGTGAACACCCCAGCTCCAGGAGTGGCAGCCTGGCCAGTAGCCATGTCCGTAGCTGTAGTGGTGGGGGTAGTACCAGCCGATGGAGAAGCGGCCCCAGCCCCAGCTCCAGGTCCAGCCCAAGCCAAATCCGATGCGCCACGCGCTGTGGTAGTGACTGCCGCCGTGGGAGTAACCGCTGTAACCCTTGGTCGTGTAGCTGGAAGTCCGCACGCTGCCGGTGCTGTAGCTGGCCAGGGTGCTGCGCTCGGAGAAGCGCGGCGTGGGACCCGCAACAGCCGTCGAGCGGGCCGCGGCATTGGGCGAACCCACGCTGTAGCGCGACGTCGTGCTGCGTTCCGTGATGGTGGAGCGCTCGTTGGTCGTGCGGCGCAGGTTGGTCGGCGCCTCGCCGCCACGATTGGAGTCGCGCGCGACCCTCGACGTATCGGGTTCGGCGCGGCGCAGGTCAGGAACGCCGTTACTCGTGCGACGCGCCGTGGGCGCGGGCTCTTCGACGTTGCGGCTGCCGGTGCGCGACGAAGGCGAAGGTGTCGACGGGGAGCTTGAACGAGGTGTTGAGGGCGAGCCGGCGCGCGGCGAGGGCGAGCAGGCGCTCGGCGAAGGCGCCGGTGAAGGCGTGCTCGAGCGGGGCGTCGAAGGTGAGCTGGCGCGCGGCGAAGGCGCCGGTGAAGGCGTGCTCGAGCGGGGCGTCGAAGGTGAGCTGGCGCGCGGCGAGGGCGCAGGTGAAGGCGTGCTCGAGCGGGGCGTCGAGGGCGAGCCGGCGCGCGGCGAAGGCGCCGGTGAAGGCGTGCTCGAGCGGGGCGTCGAAGGCGAGCCGGCGCGCGGCGAAGGCGCCGGTGAAGGCGTGCTCGAACGGGGCGTCGAGGGTGAACTGGCGCGCGGTGAAGGCGTCGAAGGCGAACTGGCGCGCGGCGAGGGTGATCCACCGGACGAGCCTCCGCCGGAGCCGCCCCGGCCGATGGCTCTCTGGGCCTCTGAGGGCGTGGCCAGCACCAAGAGCCCGAGCAGCGCGCATCCCAACATTGTGGCGCTAGAGATTATCCGCATGGTTACCTCGTGGTTGTTCAACCGCGGGCCGTACGAAAAAGGGGCCCGCAGCCGATGATCCACATCAGCAAGGGGCCCCAACGAATTCAGTGTAGCCGCGCCTTGGCCCCATTCAACAACGTAAAGGCCTATTCGAGAGAGCTGCCAGTTTTCAGGCAGAGCTAGCCTCGGGCCTTGGCTTTCTGCCGGGGGTCGTGCCCATTGCCGTCGCTGATCTCACAGTCTGGCAGTGCTTTCAACATGCGGCGGCCGTAGGGCTTGCGCACAATTCGGCTGTCGAGGATGACGACCGTGCCGAAGTCGTCCTTGCGGCGGATCAGGCGGCCAAATCCCTGCCGCAATTTTATGGTGGCCTCGGGCACCATGTAGTCGTTGAAGTCGCTTCCGCCTGCGGCCACGATGGCTTCCATGCGCGCGGCCACCAGGGGGTCCGTGGGCACAGGAAAGGGCAAGCGCACCAGGATCACGGTGGTCAGGGCTTCGCCCGGCACGTCCACGCCCTGCCAGAATGTTTCAACGCCGAAGAGCACCATTTTGCTGCCGGCCTTGAACTTCTCGAGCATGCGCTGGCGCGAGGCACCGTCGCCCTGTTTGAGCAGCGTGTAGCCAAGAAGCTGCAGCCGCGCCGAGACTTCTTCATGCACACGGCGCATCTGGGAATAACTGGTGAAGAGCACAAAGGTGCCGCCGCGTGAACGGGTGACAGCCTGGATGACCTCTTCATTGATGCGCCGTTCGTACTCGGGGTCCCCGGCTTTGCCCTTGGGCGGCTCGGGAACGTCGGGCACGACGATCTGAGCGCGCTCTCGGAAATTGAAGGGGCTTCCGAGTTGCAGGGTCTCCACACGCTCGGTCTCAGGCACGCCCAGGCGCTGGCGGATGTAGGAGAAGTCGCCGGGGGCAGTGGCGAGCGTGGCGCTGGTGAGAATCACGCTCTTGCAACGCTCAAACAGCGCCTTCTGGAGGATGGGGCCGACGTCAATGGGGGCGGCGCGCAGTTCCACGTTCTCGCGGCGCGCGCCCTGGGCGGTTTCCACCCAGTAGACCTGGTTTTCCAGGGCCTGGCTGTTGAAGGCCTCGATGCCCTCGGCCATGTCGCGCACCCGCGTTGCGTGGCTCTCGATTTCGAGTCGGTCTTCCTCGCTGGCGGCCTCGAGGGCGCCCTGCTTGAGGGCCAGCGAGAGATCACGCAGGGCATCGGCCGCGGCGTTTTCAAACAGGCCGGCCTGCCGCAGGCGTGCGGGGCGCTCGTGCTGTTTGAAGGCCCAGCCCTCCACTTCATTGAACAGCCGCTCGCCCGCATCCCGGGCGCGGCGCAGAGAGTCATGGACCTTGCGCAGATGGTCAAAGCGTGTGAGCAGGCCCTTGTTCTTGCGCGCGTTGTAGATCTGCGCGAGGTTGTAGTTCACGCCCAGGCGCGAGAGCCGGATGCCCAAATGTTCGCTGGCGTAGTGCTCGAGGTCGTGGGCCTCGTCCACGATCAGGCAGCGGTAGTCCGGCAGGTAGTTGACGCCCTGCAGCTTCAGCGCGAGATCGGCGCAGAGCAGGGCGTGGTTCACCACGAGAATGTGGGCGTTGTAAATGCGTCGCTTGGCCCTCTGGTAAAAGCAGCGCGATTCGTAGTTGGGGCACTGGCGGCCCATGCAGTTGGTGCGGTCGCTCATGGCCTGCTGCCAGGCCTCGGCGGCGGGCTCGAACTCCATGCTTGAGCGCGAGCCGTCGGATGTTTCCTCACTCCAGCGCTTGATGCGCAGCAGTTCGCGCATTTCGTCGTTGGCCAGCACATTGCCCTGCTCCTGTTTCAGGGCCAGGTCCAGGCGGCGCAGAGACACATAGTTGCTGCGGCCCTTGGCCAGCACGGCCGTGAATTCCTCGCCCCAAATACTGCGAAGAAAGGGGATGTCCTTGCCCATGAGCTGCTCCTGCAGCGCGATGGTGCCCGTGGAGATGACGATGGGGCGCTCGTCGGAAGTGCACGTCAGGGCGCGCTGAATGGCGGGAACGAGGTAGGCAAAGCTCTTGCCCACGCCGGTGCCGGCCTCGACGCAGAGGTGCAAGTCGCCCGCCAGTGCGGCCTCTACGGCCTGAGCCATGGCCAGTTGTTCCGGCCGCTCTTCGTGGCCCGCCAGCTTGCGGCTGATGAGGCCTTCCTTGCCCAGGATCTCGTGAACGTTGGACATGAGAGAATTCTAGCAGGCCGTGCGACAGGAAAGGGCGCGGGCCAGGCTCGGCCCGCACCTTCTCCTCAAGCTTTGTCTTCGGGAGGACTGGCGGGCTTCTTGCGGCGCCGCTTCAGTTTCTTGGTGACGAACTTGGCCGCGGCCTTCAGGTTGGCCAGAAAGCCGCGCTTTTCGCTGCGCGCCAGAATCTGCTCGATGAGGCTGCGGGTGAGTTCGTCGTCGGGCGCGAGGTCCTGGGCGCGGCGGGCGAACTTGTAGGCGTCTGTCAGTTCGTCGTTTTCGAGCAGGGCGGCCGCGTAATTGGCCAGCAGTTCGGCGTCATCGGGGTTCTGGTCCAGGGCGCGCCTGGCGCACTCCAGGGCCTTTTCGGGCTGGCCGAGCTGGGAGTAAACGCCGGTGAGTTCTTTCTCAGCGGAGGGCACGCTGCGGCCGGTGAGCACCGCTTCGAATTCGACGCGCGCTTCTTCAAAGCGCTCCAGGCGCCGCAGGGCGATGCCGTAGAGCATGCGGGCCTCCCAGAAATCCGGGTGTTCGGCGGCCAGTTTGCCCAGCATGTCCGCCGCCAGCGCGACCTTCTCGGTGAACACATGCTCGGCGGCTTCCTGCAAACGGCTTTCCGTCTGGGGGAACTCGGCCCAGCGTCGCTGGCGCAGCATCAGGTCCTTGAGGGCGCTCACACCCGCGCACAACTCGGCCTGGTCGAGCGCCTTTCCCGCCTCTTCATGGCGCGACAGCGCGTTGAGCGAGGAGGCACAGAGCAGGTGGGCAATTGCCTCGCCGGGGTATTCCTCGGCAAAACGCCGCGCCGCCGTCTCCGCCGTTTCAAACAACCGGTTGTTGTAGAAGAACTCGGCCGCGTCTCCGAACACTTCGCGCGGCACCTCGCTGCCTTCCAGCACCCGGCCATACTGTTCGGCTGCTTTCTCGACCTGGCCCTGGTGGGCGTAGTACTGGGCCAGCCTGAGCCGCGCGACCACATGGACCGGATCCAGTTCCAGCGCTCGCGTCCACAGGCGCTCGGCCACGACCCCCTCGCCCAGCCCCAGGCTGGCCACGCCGGACTCCACGATGGCTTCCACGCGCAGGGGCTCGTATTTCATGGCGCGGGCCAGCACCCGCGCGGCTTCCTCGTGGCGGTTGGCCGCGTTGAAAGAGCGTCCCGCGGCCAGCGCCGCGCGTCCGCGCACGTCTTCGCCTGGGGCTTCGTGCTCACCCTTGAGCAGCCGCGCGTAGTGTTTGGCGGCCTCCGCAGGCTTGCCCAGAGTTTCCAGAAGCTGGGCGCGCACCTGGATGCTGCGCCAGTTCGGTCCGACGAGCCGCGTGACGTCGTCGAGCGCGTGCAGCGCTTTCTGGGCGTCATAGCCGCGCTCGAACACCAGCACCTCGGCCAGCTCGCACAGGCGCTCGCGGGCAGCAGTGCAGGAGCGGTCAAGGCGCGCGGCCTTGATGGCGGGCTCAAACACATCCTGCACATCGCGGCCAATGGCGCCCACCTCGCCGGCGAGGCGCAGGGCGCGAGTCAGCATGAGCTGGTTCCAGGCAGCGAGGCGCTCGGTGCCGGGGTTGTAGCTCTTGGGCGGGCTGACGCCGGCGAGGCGCGCGCTCTCCAGAAACAGGCTGTTCACCTCGCGACCAAATCCTCCGGCTGTGATGCGCGCGTTGGTGCGGCCGCGCGCGTAGGCGCCGGCGGCGTCGGTAACCTGGACATCGACCTCGTAGTTCTCGCCCTCGCGCTTGAGGTAGCCGGAGAACACGATCTGGATGTCAGGCAGGCTGTCTGTGTCGTCGTCGGGCTGCTCTTCCTGGGCCATGTTGACGATCTCGGAGATCGTCGCGGTATCCAGGTCTTCGCTGAAATTGACCAGGCGGCGATGGTGCCCGTCATCATCCACGTGCGTGCTGGTGAGCAGGATGCAGTCCACCTCGGCCTGCTTGAGCCAGTCAATGAGCTCCAGCGCCAGGCCACGGCATACATACATGGCCTGCTTGTCGCTCTCATCGCTCGAGAACGGGATTACCGCGGCGCGCACGGGGCTGTCGCTCATAGCTTCACCAGCCTCGCATTGTAGAAGCCCCGGCGCGGCTTCTCGCGCTCGTTGATAAGTTCTTGAACACTCTCGACCTCCGGGGCGCCGGGCTTGAGGCTTGCGGCGCGGGCCAGGGCCTCGCGGGCCTCGGGTAGCCGGCGCTGCTCAGCCAGGGCGGCGGCGAGATTGATCCACGAGACGCGGTCGTGCTCGCCCAGGCTTTCCAGGGCCCGGCGCGCGCTGCGTTCAGCCAGGCGCGGTTCCAAAAGTTCGCCGTAAACGGCAGCCAGTTCCTTGTGGGCGTTGGGGTCGTCGCTCAGGCGCGCGCAGCGTTCAAAGGCGCGCATGGCCTCGTCGAGCCGGCGTTCGCGGCGCAGAGCAAAGCCATAAAAGAGCCAGGCTTCGGCCAAGTCAGGGTGGCGGCGCGTCAGGCGGTCCAGGGACGCCAGTGACTCCGCGGGCGCCACGGCAAAGAAGCTTTCCGTCAGCTTGCGGAACTCCGCGTCATCCTCCGGATGGCGCAACTCAAACAGCAGGCGGCGCGCGCGCACAGCCTGCTGCCGCGTGGAGGCCAAAGCCGCCGCCTGCTCGAGGTGGCGCTGGGCTTCTTCGTCGTAACCTTCGTCGTGCAGCCACTGGGCCATGAACAGATGGGCGTCGGGGTCCTGGGGGCGCAGGGCCACCATGCGCGCGCACAGTGTGCGCTGGGCATCGAGGTCCTTTTCGGCGCGAAAAAACTCGGCAGCCGCCAGCAGGGCTTCCCAGGAGGCATCCTGAGCGATGGCCAGTCGGTAGGCGGCGGCGCGGGCATCTTCGCTCATGCCCGCGGCCAGAGACGCACCGAGCAGAAGCTCGTCCAGCCTTGCGTTCTCGGGGCATCGGGCGGCGGCGCGGCGCTTGCGCAATGAGGCCAGGAGGGCGTGGGCCTGCCGGGAATGGCCTCGCGCGAGATAGCCCATGGCCAGGGCGCCACTGGCGTCGAGGTGGTCGGGGGCCAGGGTCAGCACGGCCGCCAGCAGCTTCTCAGCCAAGGGGTGGCGCAGCTCGCGGGCCCGGGCCGCTGCCTGGTAGAGTTCATCGGCAACTTGGGGCCATTGGGCGCAGGACCGCTCGAGCTCAAGCCAGTCGTCCGTTGAACCCGATGCCAGGGCGCGGCGCAGGGGCTCGCGCAGGGCAGTCGGCAGGGCTTCAGAAATAGTGATGATGGCGTCTTGCACGGCGTCACCCTGCAATGGTGAACGCTTGGGGGCAACGCCTTGTTTCGAGAATCGGCGCGTGGGTTTTCAGGCCGCGCAGTCGACGAAGGACTCCCGGGCCGCCTCCACGGTGGCGTCGATGTCCTTGAACGTGTGCGCATTGGACACAAACCACGCCTCAAACTGGCTGGGAGGCAGGTAAATGCCCCGCTTGAGCATGGCCGCGTGGAAACGCGAAAAGCGCGCCGTGTCACTCTTTTTGGCGTGTTCGAGGTTACGCACGGGGCCCTGCTGGAAGAAGGGCGTCAGCATGCTGCCGCAGCGTGCGAGGTAAAGCGGTACCCCCGCAGCCTCCGCGGCGTCGGACAGGCCGGCGGCCAGGCGCGCCGAAAGCACTTCAAGGCGCGCGTAGATTTCGCGGTGCGAGCGCAACTGGGTCAGGGCCGCCAGGCCCGCCGAGACGGCAACGGGGTTGCCCGAGAGCGTGCCCGCCTGATACACGGGGCCCAGAGGCGCCAATTGGTCCATGATTTCCGAGCGGCCGCCGAATGCCGCCAGGGGCATGCCGCCGCCTATGATTTTGCCCAGCACCGTCAGGTCCGGCAGGACGTTGAACAGTTGCTGCGCCCCGCCCAGTGCCACACGATAGCCCGTCATGACCTCATCCATGATGAACAGCGCGCCATTCTCACGCGTGATGGCGGCGACGCTCTCAAGGAAGCCCCTGGTCGGCAGCACCACACCCATGTTGCCCGCCACGGGCTCAAGAATCGTGCAGGCGATTTCGCCGCCCCACTGGGCAAAGGCACGCTCCACGGCGTCCACGTCATTGTAAGGAAGCACAATGGTGTCCTGTGCCACGGCGGGGGTGACGCCCCCGCTGTCCGGGCTGCCGAATGTCAGGGCGCCGGAGCCCGCGGCCACCAGCAGCGAATCCACGTGGCCGTGATAGCAGCCCGCAAACTTGACAATCCTGCTGCGGTGGGTGAAGCCGCGCGCCAGGCGCAGCGCGCTCATCACTGCCTCGGTGCCGCTGTTGGTCAGGCGCACGCGCTCGCAGTTGGGGTAATCTTCGATGATGGCCTTGGCCAGCGCGGTTTCGCTTACGGTTGGCGCGCCGAAGCTGGTGGAAGCCCGCGCCGCTCGCGCGATGGCGTTGACAATCTTCTCCTGCGCGTGGCCGAGAATGTGGGGGCCCCAGGAGCCGACGTAATCAATGTACTCGCGGCCCTCAATGTCCGTGACCTTGCAGCCAAATCCTGACGCAAAGAAGACCGGAGTGCCGCCTACGGCGCGAAACGCGCGCACGGGGCTGTTGACGCCGCCGGGAATGAACTGCCGCGCCTCATCAAACGCTTCATGGTTGGTGGCCATGGCCGGACTTTAGGCGCGGCCA
This sequence comes from Planctomycetota bacterium, assembly GCA_019186845.1. Taxonomy (GTDB): domain Bacteria; phylum Planctomycetota; class UBA8742; order UBA2392; family UBA2392; genus UBA2392. Next base: position 15,597 of record JABARW010000050.1, read on the forward strand.
TGCGACGTTTCAAGGGAAGCCGTCATGAATCATCCCCTTGACGCAGGAAGTGGAAGGGGTGCTCGCGCCCTTCTGGGGGAATGGTGCTTGGCCAGTCCAGCTTGATGTGGGTCAGGGGCCAGCGCAGGGTATCGTAGTCAAAAGCTTCGGGAGCATGACGGCGACCTCGCTCCCAGGCGCTCAGGTGGCGGATCATCAGCCCCACGCCCGGGTGGCGGGCCGTGCTCTCTGCTTCGGCGCGGTTGAGCAGTTCCAGCCCCAGGTCGCGGTCGCCAGACTCAAAAGCCTTGAGGGCCCGTGTGGCAATGTAGCCGGGCTGGTGCCAGGGCACCGCGGCATAGGCCAGCAGGCCACCCACGGCCACAAGCGTCAGCCAGGCTGTCAGGCGGTCAACGAAGGAGTCATCGCGGCGTGCGGCTCGCTCAAAGCAGATGCCCAGAATCAAGCCCGGCACAAAGCCTCCCAGGTGACCCAGCAGGCTGATGCCGGGCATCAGGCTGATGTAGACATTGATGCCCAGCACAATGAGCAGTTGGCGGCCCCAGGGCGTGGACATGACTCCCTGCCAGCTTCCCGTGCGGGAGTAGAGGTAACCCAGCATGGCGCCAAAGAGCCCGAAGATGGCGCCGGAAGCCCCCAGCGATGGCGTGTTGGGGTCATAGAAGGCCAGAGCAAGCGCCGAGCCCCCCAGCAGCGCCAGGAAGTAAATGGCCAGGAATTGCCGTGTGCCGTAGAGCGGCTCGACAATCTTGCCCAGCACCCACAGCGAGTAGGCGTTCATTCCGATGTGGATCAGATCCGAGTGGGCAAAACCCGCCGTGAGCGGACGCCACCAGTCTCCGTAGTAAACATCAAAGCCTCGCGACCACATGGCGCGGCTCAGCATTTCGCCCGAAAAGCCGTCGACCAGCGCGATCAGCAGGTTGAGCGCCAGCAGCACCGTGGTGGCGGGCTCGCGCAGGTGGCGGGGGTTGTAGCGGTAAAGCGGCACGGTGCACCAGGATGTGAGACCAAAGGGCGCAAAGAAGCCAGAATCCGGCGCCCGGCGAATGGTTCGGCGGGGCAAGCCCCAGGCGTCAACTACCCAGGGGCTTGGACGAGAGCTTCAGCTTCTGCTTTTCGCGCTTCTCATCCTTGTTGGGCATCACGTCGAGGTCGAGGCCCTGGCGCCGCCCCTGCAACAATTCATGGAAGCCCAGCCCCGCCACCATCACCGCGTTGTCGGTGCAGAGCGGCAGCGGCGCGGCGGTGAACTTCGTCTTTTTCTGGGCTTCGCAGGCCTCCCCCAGTTTCTCGCGCAGCCGCTTGTTGGCCGCGACTCCGCCGGCCAGCACCACGCTCTTGCAGCGAGTCTTGCGTGTCGCGGCCAGTGTGGCGCGGATGACGATATCCACCGCCGCTTCCTGGAAGCTGGCCGCGATGTCGGCCAGCGGAATGCGCACACTCAGGGTCCGCGTAACGCTGCGTGTGTTGGGCTCGGGTGTGCGGGCGCTCAGGGCGCGGCCGGAGTTGCGTGCCGCGTCAATGACGAAGCCGCGCTTCTTGAGGTCGTTGAGCACGGCCGTTTTCAGGCCGGAGAAGCTGATCTGGGTTCCGTCAGGTCCGCCGTCGCCGCGAGGATAGTTGATGGCTTCGCGATTGCCGCCGAGGCTCGTGAGCTGGATGGCGGGCCCGCCGGGATAGCCGATGCCCAGCAGGGCGGCGACTTTGTCAAAACATTCGCCCGCGGCGTCGTCCAGCGTGCGGGTGATGGGCTTGTGTTGCGCGGGGCCTTCCGTCAGGAAGATATCTGTGTGGCCGCCGCTGACGACGACCGAGACATAGGGGTAGGCCGGCGGGTCGTCTGCCATCTGGGCGGCGTAGATGTGGGCCTCGATGTGATCGACGGCGACGATGGGCTTGACCGTGGCCCAGGCGAGCGCCTTGGCCGCGGACAGGCCGACATAGAGCGAGCCCACCAGGCCCGGCCGGTTGGTCACCGCCACGGCGTCCACCTGAGCCAGCGTGACCTTGGCCTGCTTGAGCAGGTCATCCAGCATGGGCATGAGCACTTCATAGTGCGCGCGGCAGGCCACCTCCGGCACGATGCCGCCGTACTTTTCGTGGAGCTTGGCCTGGGAACTGACAAGCGAAGCACGAACTTTCTTGCCGTCTTCGACCAGGGCCAGTGCGGTATCGTCGCAGGAAGATTCGATGCCGAGGATCAGCATGGTTGGAATTTACCATTCACAGTTCACAAGTCCCCATGGAACTGCCCGGCGGGCCCGCCCCTTTGTTTGAGGGACGCCGGCCCGTGCCGTCGCGCGGCCGGCCAGGCTGCTGACTAGACGCTTGGCGCGGTCTGTCAGTGCTTGCCGCGCGGCCCGATGCGCTGCTTGCCGATGCCGATCAGCGTCATGCCCAGTTCTTCAGCCTGCTTGCGATCCAGGCAGTTGCGGCCGTCAAAGATCAAAGGCACGCGCAGCGTGGCCTTGACCTTGGCCAGGTCCACTTCGCGGTACTGCGGCCACTCCGTGCAGAGCACCAGGGCGTCGGCGCCGCTGGTCGCGTCCAGGGGGTCCTTGGCGAAATAGACATCACTGATGGCGCGCTTGAAGGCGGGCATGGCCACGGGGTCGTGGACGCGCAGTTTAGCCCCGGCTTTGAGCAGGCGCTGGGCCAGCCACAGGCTGGGGGCCTCGCGCAGGTCGTCGGTGTTGGGTTTGAAGCTCAGGCCCCAGAGGGCGATGGTCTTGTCCTGAAGCACCCAAAGTTCATGCTGGATGGCCTCGAAGAAGCGCTCGCGCTGCTCGCGGTTGATCTGGCTGATGAGGCGGATCAGGGGCGCCTCGACGCCCAGCTCTTCGGAAATGGCCGCCAGGGCTTCCACGTCCTTGGGGAAGCAGCTTCCGCCGTAGCCGATGCCCGCATTCAGGAAGGCCGCGCCGATGCGGGCGTCCAGCCCCATGCCGCGAGCGACCTCGTGAACGTCGGCTCCGCTTTGCTCGCACACCCGGGCGATCCAGTTGATGAAGCTGATCTTGAGGGCGAGAAAGCTGTTGCTGGCGTGCTTGATCAGTTCGGCGCTGCCGATGCTGGTGACGACCATGGGCGCTTCAAACGGCGCGTAGATCTCGCGCAGCAGGGTTTCCGCCTTGGCGGAGTCCACGCCGATGACAATGCGGTCTGGCTTCAGCGTGTCGTCGATGGCGCTGCCTTCGCGCAGGAACTCGGGGTTGCTGGCGACGTCGAAGTGCGCGTCGCCGCGCACATAGCGCAGAATTGTGCTTTTGACCCTTTCGCCCGTCATGATCGGGACCGTGCTCTTTTCCACGATGAGGCGGTAATCCGTCATGGTCTCGGCGATGTCGCGCGCCACCTTCTCAACGTATCGCATGTCGGCCTTGCCGCTTTCGCCCGTGGGCGTGCCGACGCAGATGAAAATGACCGAAGCGAACTTCACGGCCTCGGCCGTGCTGTCGGTAAAGCGCAGGCGCCTGGAGCTGTGGTGCTTCTTCAACAGATCCGGCAGCTTGGGCTCGAAGAACCAGACTTCGCCGTTGCGCAGGCGCGCCAGCTTGTCGGTGTCGTGGTCGACGCAGATGACTTCGTGGCCCTTCTCGGCAAAGCAGATGCCTGTCGTCAGGCCCACATGCCCCGAACCGATGATCGCAATCTTCATGAACTGGCCTCAATCTCGCAATTTCCGGGACAGCCGCCAGGATGAACGCTCCCTGGCCGCCCGTCCAAGTCGGGCCAGCTTCCACTTTCAGGGCCCGCCTTTCAAGCCGTTACCCCGGGGCGCCGCTGTGCCAATCAGCGCAGTAAGTTGCCCGAGCCCCCGGGGCCCGCGAATGTCGCGGCGAGGCTCACATAAAATCCGAGATCTCCCTGGCTGGCGTCGCGCACGAACACAAACCCGATGGTAAATGCCTCGAGAATGTCCCGCGTCAATTCGATGCGGGTGTCGCGGAACTTGCCAAGTTCCAGGTCGTACTCCTGCTGAAAGCGCACGCCGTAGACCTCACTGAGCGTCAGCTCCACGTTGATGCCCACCACCTGATGGACGTCGCGCAGCAGCCGGTAGTACAGGGAACCGCGGATCACATCCGTAAAGTCCACGTTGAAGCTGGCGTTGGCGCGGATGAAGGTTCCCTCGTAAAGGTCGAAGAAGCCCTGCGTGGCGATGGCAAAACCCGGTGCCGGCCGCCAGATTCCCGCCAGCTCCAGGGTGCCGAACACCCGGTTGTTGTTGTCGCGGCGCGGGTGGGGGTAGACGGGGAGTTCCACCATCAGGTCGAGGTAATCGACGGTGCGGCGATTCTCGCCCGAGCCCTGCCGCGTCTGGAGGCGGTTGCGCAGGCCCAGGCGCACTTCATGGAACTCGTCGAGCACGTCCACTTCATCAAAGGGAATGAAGGCGCGTTCGCGGATTTCGTCGAGGCTGTTGAAGGCCACGTTGGTGTAGCGCACGTAAGGCATCACGACGTGCCGCAGGCCGTCAATGCCAAGGCAGGGTACCCGCGCTTGCGGGAACACGCCCGTGAAGAAGGTCTGCGCGTGTAGCCCGAAGAAGGGCAAGAGCCGGTAAAGCAGGCCGGACCGGCGATCCACGCCGGGCGCCAGCCCCGGGAACGTGCCATCCGGCGAGAGGCCGGGCCGCGAACTGTCCTGGGGCAACGTCAGGAAGTCCCGGGCGACGGTGGCCCTTGCGCCGGCAAAAGGGTCCAGGGTGAACCAGCGCAGGTCCAGGGGCAGGTTGAACCAGTTGGCGCTGTCCACCCGCACGGCGGAAATGGCGCGGCGGGGGTCGTTGTCAGCGGGGCGAAAACGCAGCAGCGATACCTCGGTGTGGCCTGAAAACTGCAGCCCGAAATCACCCACACGCGTGCGCGAAACATCAAAGCCCAGCGTGGGCAGGTACTCCGTGCGGTTCTCAAACTCGTTGATACGCGGCGCGGCCAGCAAGAACGCGTTGAACTCGCCGTAGCGCTTGGTCAGCAGCAGAAAGGTGTTCGAGGGCAGGTTGGCGTCGTACTCATTTTCGTAGAACTCGCGGCGGAAGTTGCGGTCCGTGTAGGACCCGAAGATGGCGTCAAGCTGCCAGCCCGCGCCGAAGTTCTTGGTGAAGTCGGCGTGCAGGCGGCCGCGGCCCTCGCGCTCGAGCGGAAAAAACCCGAGGTCCCGGGCGCGTTTGCGGTCGTCGCCGCGGTCGCGGATGCCGTAAAGCCTCATTTCAGCGCGGCCGTGGTCCTTGAAGGCCCGAATGCCGCCCCACTCGAGATTTACGCCCAGGCCCAGCCCGCGCTTGGAGAAATAGTCCACCTGGGGGCCCAGGGCCAGGGGGTGAAAGGGCGGCTCGGGGTCTGCGAAGAAGTCATAGGCGGCCACAGCGTCCACATAGGTCCGCACGCCCAAACCAAAGCGGCTGTTGCTGACGAAGTCGAACTGCCGCACGGGAAAGATGCTGTCGAGGTCGTAGCGATACTCCTCGACGGGCAAGGTCAGCAGCGGCCAGTCGAGAATGCGGACCGAGGGCCGCGTCGTGTAAATCGTGCCGCGATCTTTGCGAATCACGATGCGCAGGCGCTCGCTGGCCAGGGAATAGCTGGCGACGGCCAGCGAGCTGCTCGAGACGCTGCCCTGCTCCAGCTCGACTTCCTTTCGCTCTTCGCTGAGGCTGATGATGCGCAGGGTCTTGGCGCGCATGAACATTCTCTGGCCCCGCTCCTGCGGCAGGGCGCGGGCCTGGCCGCCGGGCTGGGGTGCGTCGCTCTGGCCGGGCGGAGCGCCGATGTCTTCCGGGGCGCCCCTGGCCTTGTCGGCGGCGTTGCCGGCGCCGATGCCCACGCGCACGGGTCCTTCGTCGCGCTCGCCCTGATCGGGACCGCTGTGGGCGCGGACGTTGTCCAGCTTGCCCGTAAGGCTGAAGCTGGTGACGCGGCCGCGCTCAAAATCCAGAAACACGCGGTCGGCGCGCAGCTTGAAAGACTCATCACCCACGGTGTACTCGAGCCAGACGTTTCCTTCGCCGTAAAACTGCACGCTTTTGACGCCTGAAGCGAGGGAGCCCAGGGGGTCGGCCTGCGCTTTTTCGGGGCTGTCGGGCGTGAACCAGACCAGGGATTGGTCGGCCAGCAGTTCGAGTCGCTTGAGCGGGGCCTTGCCGTCTGAGGAGGCGGGTTCGCGGTACTCCAGCCGCACGGCAAAGGGCAGCGCGATGACAAAGGGGCCGGGCGTGCCGTCGGCGGCGGTTTCGCGCCAGGTTTCAAACCAGGTGGTGGCCTCTTCCGGGGCCACGAAGGTCAATTGCATTTCGGGCGGCAGCCTCGGGGCCTCGCCGCCGGGCATGGGCGGCGGGGGCATCTTCGGCATGCCCTGGGCCTGCAGGCAGGCGCCGCAGAGCAAAAGCAGGAATTGGAGGGCGTGCCGGGCCATGGAGCCTGAAGGTCGGTACTCTCGGGGGTGCCTCAACCTAGCTTGGGCCCGCGCCGATAACGAGGGCTCTAAACCGGATAACGCAGGGCCAGCAGGTCGCAGGCCAGTTTCACGTTGGCGTTGGCGTCAATGCGCTCGCGCAGGGTCTCAAGCTGGTTCAAGGCCGTGACCAGGGCGTCGGCACTGCGGGCCTCGCGGTCCTGGCCGCGCGCCAGCGGCGCCACGCCCTGAAGGCTCAGAGCGGCCATGAGACGGTCACGCAGGTGGGCGCTGAGCACGGCCATGACGTTGCGCAGGCGCTCACGCAGGCCCTCGGTGCCGAGTTCGGCGGGGAGGTCTTTGGAGAGCGCGGCTACCAGTTGCTCGGCGGCGCGGAAGGGGTCCGCTGCCAGGCCGGAGGAAAAGTTCTCGGCCAGGGCCGGCACGTTGAGGGTGAGCATCTCTGCCACGCGGCCGGCGCTGCCCTGGGCCACGCGCAGCAGCAGGTCGCGGTCTTCGGGGCGAGCCGGCAAGTCCTCAAAGCCGGAAACGGCCCTGGCCAGGTCCGCGGCGGAAAGGGGCGAGAAGCGCACCATCTGGCAGCGCGAGAGAATGGTGGGAAGCAGTTGGGCGGAGTTGGCCGCCAGCAGGATGAATACGTACTGGGCCGGGGGCTCCTCGAGGGTCTTCAGGAAGGCGTTGGCGCTGCTTTCATTGAAGCGGTCGGCATCGTCAATGATGGCGACGCGATAGCCCGGTTCGAGGCGCGAGAGCGAGGCGTCGTCGCAGATGGTACGCACGAGCTCCACGGGGAGGTCGCGGGAGTCTTCGGGCTTGGCATAGCGGCGAACGTTGGGGTGCACACCGTGGGCGACGCGGGCACACTCGTTGCAGCGACCGCAGGCCCAGTGGTTCTGGGGCGTGGCGCAGCGCAAGGCAGCGGCGAACTCCACAGCCAAAGCCCGCTTGCCGATGCCCGCGGAGCCGACAAACAGGTAGCTGCCGCTGATACGCCGCGACTTCAGCACGTTGCCCAGCCAGGCGCGGACCTGCGTGTGACCCAGGGGCCTCTTGAGGCTGTCTTCCACGTGCCAAAACCCCGTTTCAAAGCCCTTGACTTGAGGGCGGCCGGTATCGACACTCTGCCGCCCTTACCGCACAGGCAAGACTATGGCGAAGACGAAGGAAATCCGCAACCGCATCCGCTCCGTGACTTCGACCAAGAAGATCACCAAGACCATGGAACTCGTGGCAACCAGCAAGATGAAGCGCGCGCAGGATCGCGTCAACGCTGCCGGCCCCTACGTTTCCAAGCTTTCCGAGATGCTGAGCGCCATTGTGCGCGGCGGGGTCAAGCTTGACCTGCCGCTGCTGGAGCGCCGCAGCCCCGTCAAGAAGGTGGCCATCCAGCTCATCACGGCCAATCGCGGCCTGTGCGGCGGTTTCAACGCCAACCTGATCCGCCTGGTCAAGCGCGTGGTGGCAGAACACAAGGAAGCCGGGCGCGAGGTGCGTCTGGATTGTTGCGGCAAGAAGGGCATCTCCACCCTGAAGTTCCAGGGCTACAGCCTGGCGCGCACGATCACTGACATGGGCGACCGTCCCAACTTCGATGACGCCCGGCGCCTGATCGACCCCTTGATCGAAGCCTTCCTCAAGGGCGAGGTGGATGAAGTCTATGTCGTTTATTCGCACTGGAAGAGCATGGGCTCGCAGCCGCCAACGGTGCTGAAACTGCTGCCTATTGATCCGCCCGCCGGAGAACTCAAGCGAGACAGCAAGTACCTGCTGCCGGAGTTCATCTTCAGCCCCTCGCCCAAGGAAATCCTCGAAGATCTCCTGCCGCGCTATGTGACCCAGACGGCCTACACCTGCCTGGTCATGAACACGGCGGGCGAGCAGGTGGCGCGCCGCACGGCCATGAAGAGCGCGAGCGACAACGCGGAAGAAATGATCAAGTACCTGACACGCAACCTGAACCGGGCGCGCCAGGCGAGCATCACGCAGGAAATCAGCGAAATCGTGGGCGGCGCCGAAGCGCTGAAGAAGTAAGCACCCCCCGAATCAGAAAGGGCCCGCCGGGTAACCGGCGGGCTTCTGCGTTCAAATGCGCCAGTGCTGCGCGACAACGAGGCTCATGGGTGCCTGACATCGAAGCCTGTCGTTTGCACGACAGGCCCGAGGGCATCTGCCTACTCCAGATGTTTCAGTTTCTCCCGCAGCTTTTCGCGGCCGCGGTGCAGCCTTGAGCGCACCGTTCCCGGTGCCAGGCCCAGCACTTCCGCAACCTCTTCGTAGCTGAGGCCCTGCAGGTCGCGCAGGATTACGACGCTCTTGTACTCGTCATCGAGCGTCTCAATCGCCTCGCGCACGATCACGCCGATTTCTTTGGCCGCCACATTTTCATCGGGGCCGCGCACCGTGGCGTCGGGCTCGGGCATGCCTTCGGCGTCGAGGCTGGCCTTGGTCTGTCCGCCGCCGCGCTTGAGCGCGACGTCGGCACGGTGTTGACTGGTCAATAGGTTGAGCGCGATGCGATAGAGCCACGTCGAGAACTTCGCGCGGTCTTCGTAGGTGTGAATCGCTCTATACGCCTGGATGAACGTCTCTTGCGCGAGGTCGCGCGCTTTGTGCTCGTCGCGCACATGGCGCAGCAGCGTGGCAAACACGCGGTCCTGGTGCAGTTCCACGAGGCGCCCGTAGGCGTCGCGGTCTCCCTCGCGGGCCGCGGCAATCAGGTTCAGCTCTTGTCGGGCCGCAAAGTCGCTCACGGGCGCAAACGCTGCCTTGGGAGCGTTGCCGCTGTCAAGGGCTGTCCCGACCGTTGAAGTGCCCGCCACGTTGTTGCTCCAGGGGCGGGGCGGGCGCCGCCCGCAGGGGCAGTGCCGGCCGCGCCTCTCGCGCCACCTGTATTACCGTGCCAGCGCCGGATTTGTTCACGCCATAGCCGGAAATCTTTTCGAAAGCGTGAAACGGACTGGCTGTGTCTGCAAAGGTTCCTGATAGCTAGAATCCGCTCTCGGGTTCAAAGGGTGCAGCCATGTTGACACGTGACGATGCCGCCGCGCTGTGCAAGCGCGTGCTCAAACTCTGCGACGCCGAGGGGGCGGAGGCCATCATCTCCTCCAGCGAAACCAACTCGACGCGGTTCTCCAACAACGTGATTACGCAGAACGTGGGGCTGGTCAACCAGCGCCTCTGCCTGCGAGTCATCCAGGGCCGGCGCCAGGGGGTGGCCCGCGTCAACCAGTTCGACGACGCCTCCATCAAGCGCTGCGTGCAAAGCGCGCTCGCGGTCTGCCGCGTCTCGGCCGAGGATGAAAAACTTGAGCCCCTGCTCGACAAACAGCCTGATTACACGCAGGTCGATGCTTTCAAAGAAGCCACGGCCAAGTCCACTCCGGCTGCCCGCGCCGAGGCCGTGGGCAAGGTCCTGCGCGAGTACGATGCCAGGAAGGTCGAGGGCGCGGGCATCTTTGACGCCGACCAGGGCGCTGTGGCCTACGCCAACTCCCGCGGCATCTTCGCCTACAAGGCCAGCACCAAGGCGGAGTTCAGCATCAGCGCGTTTCTGGAGCGCGGCGAGATCAAGGGCTGGGCGGAGGCCTTTGGCCTTGATATCGGCAGGCTCGACGTGGCGGCGGCAGCCAGGCGCGCCATGGACAAGGCCGTGACGGGCGTGCAGCCGCGCGCTGTGGACCCCGGCGAATACACCGTGGTGCTCGTAGCGCCGGCCGTGGCGGAGCTGCTGTTGTTCTATGGTTGGCTGGCCGGCAACGGCCTCGCTTTTGCGGAGAACCGCACCTTTCACAAGGGCACGCTCGGGCAGAAGCTGAGCGACAAGTTGACCTTGACGGAAGACCCCTATCACCCGGAGTTGGGCGGCACCCCCTTTGACATGGAGGGTTTTGCCACTCAGAAGGTCACGCTTATTGACAGGGGCGTGGTCAGCGCGGTGGTCCATGACCGGCGCAGCGCCAAGCTGTGCGGCCAGAAAAACACCGGCCACGCCAACATGCAGCCTGACGCTCAGGGCCCGGGCCCCGGCAACCTGGTGTTGAGCACCGGCGACCAGACCCTGGAGCAGATGGTTTCCTCCACCCCAAAGGGCCTGCTGATCACGAAGTTCCACTACTGCAACGTAGTGGACCGCATGGACCTGAGCCTGACGGGCATGACGCGCAGCGGCACCTTCATGATTGAAAACGGCAAGCTGGCTTACCCCGTCAAGAACATGCGCTTCACGCAAAGCCTGCTGACAGCCTTGGCCGATGTCGCGGCCGTAGGCAAGGAAGCCCACGCCACCGGAGGCGCGCTCTTTGGCGGCAACTTCGTGGTGCCGGCGCTCAAGCTCAACAAGTTCCGCTTCTCGAGCCCCACAGGGTTCTAGCCGGCTGCAACGGACTTCTGCGGCAGGCTTCTAGGCCACAAACCGCCCCGCAATCGCGGCGGCGGCTTCCTGCGTCGCCTCTGCGTTCCAGTTGAAGTAGTACTCGTCGCTCACGAAGTCGCCGGGCACGCCGATCCTCGCCAGCGCAGCCTCCATCTCCACTATCATCAATCCGTTGCCCACAAGGTGGAAGTGCGTCTCGCGTGGCTTTTCAATCAGCCCCGGCACGCTTTCCGTGACGCGGCCGCGCAAGCCCGGCCACGATGGCGTGGGCTGTGTGAGCGTGGGAGTCCAGCGGAAGTTGGCAAAGCGGGCGGCCAGAGCATCAAGTTCACTGCGCGGGCCGAGGTCGGCCTCCTGCCGGAAGCCGATGAACAGGGAGCAGGGGCGGCTTTCCAAGCCGCGCTCCAGCACATAACGGAAGTAGCCGTAGAGCGGGCCCACGCCCGTGCCTGTCGCGATGCCGACGACCGCTTGCGCGCCGGCGTTGACCTCGTGACGGATGGGGTTGTGGTGCACGCCGGAGAACTCCAGCGGTGCACCCGCCTCAAGCATGGCCAGCCGGGGCGTCATGCGGCCGTGCGGAATCACGCGGTAAATGATGTTGAACGTGCGTTCGTCGGCGTTGGCCCAGGTGATGGTGTATGCATGGCGCATCTGCCAACCGCCCTGGGTCATGCGAAGCGACAGTACATGGCCCGGCTCGTAGGGCAGGGGGTGCTGATCTTCGGCGTGGAGCTTGATCCAGCGCGAACCTCGCGCGATCTCGCGGTTCTCGATGACCCTGCAGGGTCGATAGATGGTCTGCCAGTCCGTCATGTCCCGCCCGTTACGACAGGAAACACTTTATCAATGAGCGGGTGAGAAGTCGGGACTCGGCGGCGCCTATTCGTCCCGCGCGCCGTCAGGGCGGACCAGGCCGTACTCCTGGATCTTTCGGTCCAGTGTGGGGCGTGAAATGCCCAGCAACTGGGCGGACTCTTTCTTGCTCCAGCCCGTCTGGGTCAGCACCTGATCGATGTGCCTCTTCTCCAGCGCGGCCAGGCTCAAATCGCCGTTCAGGGGCGCGGCCGGCAGCAACTTGCCGGTGTCCGGTGCGAGGGTCAACAGCAGGTCGCGCGCGCGGATGATCTCTCCCTGCGCTGAAACGCAGCCACGCTTGATCACGGCACGCAGCTCGCGCACGTTGCCGGGCCAGGGGTGGCCCTCGAGCTTGGCCAGGGCTTCGGCGTCCAGGCCCTTGACCTTGGTTCCCAGGCGCTCGTTGCACTCGACCACGAAACGTTCCGCCAGGGGGCGGATTTCCTCGCGCCGCGCCCGCAGGGGCGGAACATGGATCGTGAACTCGTTGAGGCGATAGAACAGGTCTGTGCGGAACTTGCCGCTGTTGAGCAGGTCCTCGAGGGGGCGGTTGGTGGCGGCGATGATGCGCACATCGGCGTGCAGGGTGCTCTCGCCGCCGACGCGCTCGAATTCCTTGTATTCGAAGGCGCGCAGGATCTTGGCCTGGGACTGGGGACTCATGTCGCCGATTTCATCGAGGAACAGCGTGCCCTTGTCCGCCAGCTCAAACTTGCCCTTGCGCAGGCGGTCTGAACTCGTGTAGGCGCCCTTTTCTGCGCCGAAAAGCTCAGCTTCCAGCAGGCTGTCCGGGATGGCCGAACAGTTGACACTGACAAAGGGTCCCCGCGCGCGCGGAGAAGCGTTGTGAATGCTCTGGGCGATCAGGTTTTTGCCCGTGCCTGTTTCCCCCAGCAGCAGCACGGCCACGTCGCGCGCGGCCGCCGAGGCCGCAAGACGCAGGCATTCACGCATGACCGCGCTCTTGAAAACGAGCGAATCAAACGTGACGCCCACACTGCGGTAGGCGCTGGTGATCGTCGGCTGTTCCATGGCGGCCATATTGGTAGGCTCTTGCCCCTGACGTTGTATTGAATGACCCGATGATGCGCAACGACTCAACGCCTCACAAATCAACGGGCACGCCCCAACGGGCATGGCCTGCTGCCCCCATGGCCTGGGCTGCGAAGCATCGTCTCTTGGGCCCAGTTAGCCTGTTGCTGCTGGCGTTACTTGTGGCCGCGCCCCTTGGCGCGGAGGACAAGAAGGCCGTGGTAATTGGGTACGACGCGCTTGACCCCAAGCTCATGCGGCAGTGGATGGATGAGGGCGAACTCCCCAACTTCAAGAAGCTGGGCGAGCAGGGCCAGTTCAGCGAGCTGCAAACTGGCTATCCGCCGGTATCGCCCGCCGTCTGGTCCACGATGACCACCGGCCTCAACCCCGGCAAAACCGGCATTTCGGGATTTCTCAAGCGCCGCGAGGGAAGCTACGAGCCGACGCTCGCGCTCGTCGATGCCAATGAAACGCGCATCGCCGGCGGAAGCACGCCCGCACGTGTGCTGCTGGCCCTGGCCTTTGGCCTGGCGCTTGTGGCCATCTGTGTCGCCCTGGGCAAAGTCATGCAGGCTGTGCTGGCAACCCTGCTGGGCGCGGCCACCAAGCCCCACGTCGCTGTTCCTGCCGGCGCTACTCTGGCGGCCCTGATCGCCGGGCCCTTCGCCCATGGGGGGGACGCGCGGCAGGTGGCGGCGGTGTTTGGCGTTGTTTTGGTGGCCGGCGCTGTCTGGGGTTACGGCGCCGTGCGTCTGCACCTGAGCTTGCGCGCATGGCTGTTCCCCTATCTCGCCCTGAGCGTCGCCGTGCTGGCCTTCCTGCAACGCCTGCCCGAGACCCTGCCTGTGCCGCGCACGGCCCGCCACGGCGAGCTGTTCTGGCAGACCCTGGGCAAGCAGGGCATTCGCAGCAAGGTCATCGGCTCTCCCGTTGACTGGCCCGCCCGCCTCAAGGAGAACACCGAGTTCACCACGGGCCTCGCCACGCCCGATGTCCTGGGCACCCATCACACCAGCACGCTCTGGACGGCCGAGCACGACAGCCGCGCCGGAACGACCACTGAAATGGGCTGCCGCATCGAGCGTATGGAGTTCGAGCGCGATGTCGCACGCCTGGAACTCTACGGGCCGCCTGCCCGCTTTGACCGCTCCCGCTGGTCCGCTTTTGAGCAAGGCGAGCTGGCCACCATGCCGCGCGAGGTGATTGCCTTTGAACTGGTGCGGCAGGGCGCGGGGGTGGCGCTGCGCTTTGAGGGCCAGCCCTTGATCGAGGGCGAAGTGAAGCTCGAGGCCGGGCAGTGGTCGCCGCTGCTGCGCGTGGTCTATCGCATCGGCCAGTTGGCTGACCTCCACGGTACGGTGCGCTTCAAGTTGCTGGCAGGGGGCGCCACGGCGAGGCTTTACGCCACGGCCGTGAACTTTGACCCCCTGAACACGCCTGACCTCTTTGCTGTTTCGGCTCCGGCGGCTTTCGCCCGGCGCCTGGCCACGGATCACGGCCTGTTCCAGACCCTGGGGTGGGCGGAGGCGACGGCCGCGCTCAATGACAACCTGATTGACGAGGGCACGTTCCTTGACACTTGCGAGCAGAGTTTTTCCGAGCGGCAGGCCCAGGTGCTGGGACTGCTCCAACGCTCGCAGGAGTGGGACCTGCTGGTGTGCTTCAACTACGAGATTGACCGCGTGTGCCACATGATGTGGCGCCATCTCGATCCTCTGCATCCCAATCACGAGCCCAACGCCCCCGCCCGATACAAGAATGCCATCCTTGATGCCTATCAGCGGGCCGACGCCCTGCTGGGCCAGATCATGGAGCGCATGCCCGCGGGGGCTTTGCTCATTGTCTGTTCCGACCACGGGTTCTCGTCCTTTGCCCGCTCGGTCAACCTCAACCGCTGGCTGCTGGATCAGGGCTACCTCGTACTCAAGAACCAGACCCGCGATGTCAGCATGAAGGACCTCTACTCGCCCCACAATCGCTACTACGACCCCTACGACTGGAGCCGCACCCGCGCCTACTCCATGGGGTTGGGCAAGATCTTCCTGAATCTCAAGGGCCGCGAGCCGTCGGGCATCGTCGCGCCCGGCGCGCAGGCCCACGCCCTCATCGAGGAAATCCGCGCCAGGCTGCTCAGCCTTGAGGACGACGACCCCCGGCCCCACTTCAAGGGTCGCCGTGTGTTCCACGAAATCAGGCGCGGCAACGAAATCTGGGAGGGGCCCTTTGTGCGCGACGACGCCGACCTCATGGTGGGTTTCAGCCACGGCTACCGCGTGAGCTGGCAAACGGCCCTGGGCGGTGCGCACGAGCAGGTGATCTCGGACAACCTGCGCAACTGGTCGGGCGATCACTGCACCTTTGCGCCCTCCCTGGTGCCCGGCGTTGTGCTTTGCAACCACAGGATCGAGGCCGCCGAGCTTCGGCTCATTGATGTCGGTGACAGCGTCCTGCGCTACTTCGGCGTTGAGCCATCGGCGCCGCGCGGACGCTTTGACGGCCGGGCCTGGACGTTCAAGCGCTAGCGCATCCGGCGCCGCCAGCGATACAATGCCGCCATGATTGCCGAGCTTCAGCGCAAGGCCGTTCCCTTTCTTGCCGGGGGTCTGCTGCTCCAGGTAGGGGGTTCCTTCCTGCGCTTTGTGAGCATCGAACTGTTTGTGGCCCTGGCGGCCGTGGGCGCAGCCCTTTTGATCGTGGGGTGCATGCACTACGCCCGGGCGCGCGGCTACAAGCGCGAGCTGGGCCTGCTGGGCCTGCTCAGCGTGCTTGGTGTGGTGATTCTTGTGCTGCTGCCGGACAGGGAGAAGAGCAGCCCCGAGGGGGCCGCCGAACTGCCGGCCCAGACGACCGAGGCCTTCAAGGACGACCCTGATGTAAAGGATGCCCTGGAGAGCATCAACGCCATGGGCTTTTCCGCGGCGCGCCGCGAAGTGGATGTTGATGACTCGGACACCGACGACCTCGACACCGGGCCCGACGAACTGGAACTCTCCGCCGGCGGCGGCCCCGTGGCCAGGCCCGCGGCCAAACCCCGCGGTCAAGTGCCGATGAAGGTGGCCACGAGTTCTAGCCAGGCCGCGCGCGAGGCGCTGGTAGGGCAAGCCGGAGGCGAGATTGTGCCCTCTCGCCTTCTCTATCAAGCGGGCGGCAAGCTCACCTTCACCTGCCATTGCGGCAAGCGCTACAAGGTCGATGTCTTGCGCGCGGGCGAACTGCTGACCTGCCGCTACTGCAAGAAGAACCTGCTGGTGCCCGTGCCGGAATTGAAAGCGTAATGCGTCTCGTCTGCATCTCCGACACCCACAACCAGCACGACGCCCTGCGCTTGCCCTCAGGCGACGTGCTGATTCACGCCGGCGATTTCACAGGCATGGGCCGCGTGCAGGAGGTTGAGGCCTTCGCGAAGTGGTTCGGCGCTCAGTCGCACCCGCACAAAATCGTCGTCGCGGGCAACCATGATTGGCTCTTCGAGCGCGACCACACTCAGGCGCGGGCATTGCTTGCGCGCCATTGCCCCGGGGCCCATTACCTTCAGGACAGCGGCGTCAGCCTTGAGGGCGTAAAGTTCTGGGGCTCGCCCTGGACGCCGCTCTTCCTTAACTGGGCCTTCAACCTCAAGCGCGGCCGGCCGCTCGCCGACAAGTGGGCGCAGGTGCCCCTCGACACGCAGGTGCTTATCACCCACGGCCCGCCGCTGGGCATTCTCGATGTGACGCGGCATGGCCTCAATGTCGGCTGTGAAGAACTTGCGGCCGCTTTGGAGAAACGCCTGCGGCCTGACGTTCACGTGTTCGGCCACATCCACGAAGGCTACGGAACGTACACGCGAAACGGCACGAGGTTCGTGAACGCCAGCAGTTGCACTGCCTTCTACGAGGCCATTAACGCGCCGCTGGCTGTTGAGGTGCTCAGACGCGACTGAATCGCGCCCCTACGAGCGCAGTTCCGTCAACAGGCGCCGCGCAAACACTCCCGCCATCTTCTTGCGGTACGCGGGCTCCATGGGCACGTTGAGCTTGGGCTGCGCTGTGCGCGTGACGTGATCGGCAATGGTCTGGATCAGCGCGTCGTCGAGCTTCTTGCCAATCACCTCGGGCATGCCCTTGGTGGGCTCCGTGAAAATCGCGTTGCCGCGCTCGGCTTGCTTGTCTTTACCCGAGAAATCGTAGAGCACGGGAATGGTCTCGCAGGCGCCAAGGCCGATGCGCAGGCTCTCGACGCGGCCGTCTTTGCCAAGGCCAAGCGCGGCGGCGACGCCGAGCACGGGAAAATCAATGCTGCGGCGCGGCGCGAGTTTCTTGTAGCCGCTGCGAATGCCGCTGGTGTTGGGCAGACTAACCTTGGTGAAGATCTCGCCGCGCTGGAGGTCAAAGCGGGCAATGCCATCGCCCTTGTAGAACTCGCTGAGTTTGAGGGTGCGCGTGCCGGCGGGGCCCGCCAGCGTGCAGGATGCGCCCAGTGCCACGAGCAATGGTGCCAAATCGCTGGAGTGCGTAGCGACGCAGGTGAAGGAGTTCGTGACGCTCTTGCCGTCCTTCATGATCTTGGGAATGACGTGGCACACGTCGCCATCGGCCTTGAGGCAATAGCCCAGCGTGCGGCGCCAGAAATAGCTCTGGTTGAAGAAGTGGCAGCGCGTATCGAGCATCAGGTTGCCGCCCAGCGTGGCGGATTCGCGGATCAAGGGCGATGCAATCTGTGACGCGGTGTAGGCCACGCTTGCGGGCACTTCCTTGCTGCGTTCAAGATCGCGAAGGCAGACCCCCGCGCCAATCTCGGTGGGGGAGATTGCCTTGAGTTCGGCAATGTGCGCCAGCGAGATCACGTTGGCGCTGGCATTGAGCCCGCACTTGTAATTGGGCAAAAGGTCCGTGCCGCCGGAGAGGTAGTCAAAGTCGTCACCAAAGCCGCGCGCGAGGTCGAGCGCCTCTTTGAGCGAAGTCGGCTTGTGCAACTCAAACTGCGGAAGAAGCATGGTCATAGTATGCGACTCAGGTAGTTTCCTGGTGAAAGCGCGGCCATGCCACGCGATGCATCTTCCATTCGGGAGTAGTGTCGACCCACTTATCGCCGCCTTTGAGTTGCCAGTAAAGCCAATATTGGTTGGCTGCTGTGGTGTTTACCACAAACGCTAAGTCGGGTGCATCCCCTCGAGCGCGGGTAAGGTCGGGAAATTTTTCAATCACGAAATCCTGACTGAACACGAAACTAGTGCCCGATGTTGGAACCGCATTCAGCCGATACTCGAACAGCATCACGGAAACTGAATTCGCACCTTTAGCACTCTGGAGTTTTGGCAACTTCGCCGTCAACGCGCGAGAAACGCGCGCTTCTATGTCTGCCTCGCTGAGTTTGACCCGCGTACCAGTTGCTTGAACCGAGAAAGTCCGTCTTGCGTCGGCTGGCCAACTCTTGCAGTACAGCGTCACGTCAAACGGAATTGCAGCATCTTTACTCCTCTTCAAACTAACCCCTGATGGTGACCGAGCGCGTTTCACCTCTTGTACGGCTTGTTGATAAAGGGCCGGTACTTCATGCAGAATCCAATCCTCTAAGGCAAGTGTTCCGTCGGCTCGCGCTCGCGATGTCTTCCACCACTTGGTCTGCGCCGGAACGTCCAGAATGAAATAGCCACCCTTTGGCAAACGCTTCTCAATACCGAGGGCCCATTGCCCAAACTCAGCCTGACATCGCTCCCCGAGCTCTTTGTATTTTTCGAACGGTTCTAGTTCAGTGTGCTCTAGCACGTAACGCGTTGGCCCCAACATGAACTCAAGATCAACGGCCTTCTTATTTCTTTCGAGTTTGTCCGGCTGCACAACGTCGTTCAGCGGTAAACCAACGTCTTTCGCAATCCATGCCGCGCAGGTCGTGCAAACCAGCGCTTCGTGTTGAGACTGTTGCTCGCGGCCTATGGCCATACTCCAACCTGCTTTCTTCGCCGCCTACTTCCCTACCCGTTTCTTCTCCTCGATCGCGCGCAGGACTCTGTCCGGGGTCATGGGCACTTCGAACATGCGCACGCCTACCGCGTCGTAGATCGCGTTGCCTACGGCGGGAATGATTGGTGCCAGGCCGCCTTCGCCGCATTCTTTGGCGCCAAAGGGGCCTTCGGGGTCGATGCTCTCGACGATCACGATGTCCATCTCGGGCGTTTCAAAGGGCGTTGGAATCTTGTAGTCGAGGAAGTTGCCGTTGAGCAATTGCCCGCCGCGGTAGCGCATTTGCTCAGTCAGCGCCTGGCCGAGTCCCATGTGGATGCTGCCCTCAAGCTGGCCCTCCACGGCCATGGGATTCAGCGCGCGGCCGCAGTCATGCGCCGCCCAGATGTGGCGCGGCTGCACGAAGCCCGTTTCCGGGTCCACGTCCACTTCGCAGATGTAGGCGCTGAAGCTGTATGAAGGAGAGAGACCCGCGTTGCTGCCTTTGAACTCCGTGCCCAGCGGCGGGCTCTGGTAGCAGCCGCTGGCAATCAGCGCGCCCCGGTCGGCCTGCGCTTCGTGCAGCGCCTCCATGAAAGTTACTGCCACGCTGGGCTTGCTGCGGCAAACGAGCCTCTCGTCCTTGAAATCAAAATACTGCGCGGGCTGGCCCGTGAGCTTGGCCGCGGCCTGCGCCAGGTCGTGGCGGATTTTCTCAGCCGCGTCGCGCGCGGCGTTGCCCGCCATGAACGTGACGCGCGAGCTGTAGCTGCCAAGGTCAATGGGCGCCAAATCCGTTTCCTGGGAGCGCACATGGATGCGATCCATGTTCACGCCCAGCACTTCGGCGACCATCTGCGCCAGCACGGTGTCAGAGCCCTGGCCGATTTCAGCGGCGAGCGAATGCACGGTGATGCCGCCGTCCATGTCGATTTTCAGGTGCACCGTGCTCTGCGGCAGCTTGTTCCAGTGAATCGGCAGCGCGCTGCCTGAAATATAAAACGCGCACCCAACGCCGATGCCGCGCCCATAGGGCAGTTTGCCCCACTTGTTCTTCCAGTCGGAAAGGCGCATGACTTCCGCCAATCCTTCGCGGATGCCGTTGCTCGTGATGCGGAACTTGTGGTAGGGCGTAAAACACATCTCGGGCAAGAAGTTTCGCAGGCGAAGCTCACAGGGGTCGACGCCCAGCTCGACGGCCGCCATGTCCATGAGGGTTTCCATGGCAAAGCGCGGGTTGACGCTGCCGTGGCCGCGCATGGCGCCGCTGGCCGGGTGATTGGAGTAAACGCGGCGGCCCTTGTAGCGGAAGGCGGGCAGATAATAGGGCCCGTTTGAAAGCACGCCGTTGTAGTAGGTGCTTACAACGCCAAAGCTGCCGGCGGAACCGCCATCAATCAGGGCGTTGGAATCCATGCCAATGAGCTTGCCCTGGGCGTCAAAGGCGAGCGCCATCTTGATGTCGCTGGGGTGACGGCCGCGATTGACCAGGAAAACCTCTTCGCGGTCCATGGTCAGCTTGACGGCGCGGCGCGTCTTCTTGGAAAGCAGGCAGGCGATGATTTCGTGCGGGAATGGATCGCTCTTGCCGCCAAAGCCGCCGCCCACCATCGTGCGCACGACGTTGATGCGGTGCATAGGCAGTTCAAGCACCTTGGCCAGGGCGCGGTGCGTGTAGTGCGGCACCTGCTGCGGCGTGTAGAGCACAACGCGCTCGTCTGCGTCCCAGTGCGCAACGACTGAATGCGGCTCCGTGAAGCCGTGATTGATGCCATCAAACCAGAAGCTGCCGCTGGGTGTGGCGCGTGCGGCTTTGAAAGCGGCCGTGGGGTCGCCGAATTCCTGGTCAACGGCCTTGTGCACGTTGGTGCCGGGCAGGGCCTTTTCGACTTTGTCCTTGAGCGCCAGTTCGGGCGCGACTTGCTTGAGGGATTCTTCAGGCTTGAGGAAGGCCGGCAGGTCTTCGTATTCGACTTCGATGAGCCAGAGCGCCTGCTCGGCAATGGCTTCGCTGTCGGCGGCGACAGCGGCCACGGGCTCGCCCACAAAAATGACCTTGTCGACGGCCATGGCCGTTTCGTCCTGGCTCACAGGCAGCACGCCGAACTTGATGGGTGCATCTTTGCCGGTGACCACGGCGCGCACGCCGGCCAGAGCTTCAGCCCTTGACGTGTCAATACGCTTGATCTTCGCGTGGGCCTTGGTGGATTTCAGGATGCGGGCATAGAGCATGCCCGGGAACTTGAGGTCGTCGGCGTAGACGCCCTCGCCCGTGACTTTCTTGTAGGCATCCTTGAGCGGCATGCGCTTGCCGATGACGTTGAACTCGGGCTCGGCGCTGTCACCGTTGGCAAAGGGATTGGCGGCGCGGTTTTCAGCACCCGTCCAGACGCCCTTGTTGAGCTGGTGGTCATTGCGGCTGAGCCTGCTGGTGCGGACGATGGGCATTGCTTCTCCGATGATTCGAAAACCTTTACCGCCAAGGACGCCAAGATCGCCAAGAGCTACTGCGGCGAATACACAACCCTATGAATGCCTTCCTTCATCTTGGACACGTGAAAGTTCAGCAGCAATCCCAAGGGTTGGCGGACCATCTTCAAGTACGCGATGACCTGACCCAGATGAATGTTGAGAACCTTCTCGACTGCCTTCAATTCCACAATGAGCCGGCCTCCGATAAAGAAGTCCGCCCTGCCTTCACCTACAAGCTGGCCCTGATAAACCACGCTGACCGGGTACTCTCGTTCAAACGAAATCCGTCGTTGTCGAAGTTCGACTTCAAGCGCTTTCGCGTAGACGCTTTCTGGGAAGCCGGGGCCCAGTTCCTTGTGCACGGCAATTGCCGCACCGATGACCCCCCGGGCAAGTTGATCCAGTTCGGCGTCCGGTTCCTTTGTGCGTTGTTCTTGGCGCACTTGGCGTCCTTGGCGGTAAATCCTGTTAGCGCGCCGTGGCCGGTGCTGGTTCCACGGGTGCTTTCTCGCGCAGTTCGCTGGCGGCGCGTTCGACGGCCTCGTAGATCTTCACGAAGCCCGTGCAGCGGCAGAGGTTGCCGGCCAGTTCTTCCTTGAGCTGTTCGCGCGTGGGATTGGGGCACTCAGCCAGCAGCGCGTGCGACTTCATCACGAAGCCCGCCGTGCAGTAGCCGCACTGCGAGCCTCCGCATTCGGCAAAAGCCTTCTGCAGCGGGTGCATCTGGTACTGGTTCAGGCCCTCGATGGTGGTGATGCTCGCGCCCTCGCACTCGTGGGCCAGCGTGAGGCAGCTCAGCTTCGCCTTGCCGTTGATCTCGACGGTGCAGCAGCCGCAGGTGCCCATGTCGCAGCCGATCTTGGTGCCGGTCAGGTTCAGTTCGTCGCGCAGAGCAACGGCCAGCGTTTGATTGGGCGCGCAGGCGATTTCAACGGCGCGGCCATTGACCATCATTTTCAAAAGCTTCTTTGCCACGGCAATTCCTCGGTGGAATGCCGGAAGTTTAGGGCGCAGCCGCGTGTTTTGGAAGCCTCAGGAAGGCGCAGTTTGCGCCGTCCGTGGACGCGGCCAGTCCGCGTCCCTAGCATGGGCGCCCATGGCACGACCCACCACGCTGGGAGAGTTGCGCAAGTCGGGCTACAGGCCCCGCCCGGTCAAGGACGAACTGCGCGAAAACCTCATGGCCCGCCTCAAGGCCAGGCAGCCGGTGTTTGAGCGCATTGTGGGCTATGACGCCACGGTGCTGCCGCAGGTGATCAACGCCATCTTGTCGCGGCACAACATCATCCTGCTGGGTCTGCGCGGGCAGGCCAAGACGCGTATTCTGCGCGCCCTGGCGGGCCTGCTGGATGACTACATTCCCGTGGTGGCGGGCAGCGAGATCAACGACGATCCCTTTGCGCCAATCTCAAAGCACGCGCGCGCGCTGGTGGCGAGCAAGGGCGACGCGACGCCCATTGAATGGATATCCCGCGAGGCGCGCTACAACGAGAAGCTGGCCACGCCCGACGTCAGCATCGCCGACCTCATCGGCGACGTGGACCCGATCAAGGCGGCCTCGCGCAAGCTGACCTTTGCCGACGAAGAGGTCATTCACTTCGGCATCATCCCGCGCACGAACCGGGGTATCTTTGCCATCAACGAGCTGCCGGACCTCCAGCCGCGCATCCAGGTGGGCCTGCTCAACATCCTCGAAGAGAAGGACATCCAGATCCGCGGCTTTCCGGTGCGCATGCCCCTGGACATCATGCTCTGCTTCAGCGCCAATCCCGAGGACTACACCAATCGCGGCAGCATCATCACCCCCCTGAAAGATCGCATCGAGAGCCAGGTGCTGACCCACTACCCGCTCACGCTGGAAGAGGCGCGGCGCATCACAGACCAGGAGGCCTGGACGAAGCGGTCGGGGCCGGCGGTGGAAGTGCCGCCCTTCGTGCGCGACGCCATCGAGCAGATTGCCTTTGAAGCGCGGCAGAGCGAGTTCGTGGACCAGGGCAGCGGCGTGTCGGCGCGCATGACCATCGCGATCTACGAAAACGTGCTCAGTAACGCCGAGCGCCGCTGCCTGGCCCTGGGGCAGCCGCGCACCACGCTGCGCCTGCTGGACCTGCAGGCGGCCATTCCCGCTATCAGCGGCAAACTGGAACTCGTGTACGAAGGCGAGCAGGAGGGCGGAGAGAAGGTGGCGACGCGGCTGGTGGGGGCCGCGGCGCGCAAGATTTTCGAGCGGCACTTTCCGCCGGCGATTGAGCGCGCCGCCAAGCAGCCCAAGCGCAATCAGCCCCAGACGGGCAAACCCAAGGGTGAGGGAATCTACAAGCCGATCATTGATCACTTCGCGGCCGGCCACCGTCTGGAGCTGAGCGACTCCCTGTCGGATCGCGAAGTAGAGCAGCGCCTCGAGACTGTGCCGGGCCTCAAGGCGCTGTTGCGCGAACACCTGCCCGAGGCCGGGGGCGGCGCCCTGAGCGCGGCCATGGAACTGGTACTCGAGGGCCTGCACCAGTCCAGCCTGCTGGCCAAGGAAGACCTTGACCGCGGCGTGCTGTACACGGACATGCTGGGCGCCCTGTACGAGGGCGGCTAGAGCAGTTACGAGGCCCTGCTCGGCGCTGCCTAACTCAGCGGCATGGGTTCAAAGAGCCAGCCCTGTGTGGCCGGCTTGCACAAGCTGGCGAGGCCCGACACGTCGAGACTGGCGCCGGAGTTCTGCAGGTAGAGGGACAGCCCAACCCACAAGATGGCCGCCAAAGCTGCACGGGACCAGAATGTTGCCAAACGGCAGCTACAGTTGGGATTAGTCCAACGGAAATCTTTGGCTGAAGTTCCCGCCATCGTACGCAAGCGCCCAGCCTGTCCACGGTTGGACATTCTCCTGGTCCACTTCGATACCGACGCACTCCGTTCCCAGCGTCATGAAGTCGACTTCCATAAGGATGTGGGGTGCCCGGCTAATGATCCCTGCATTCATTGGCGCTCTTTGAGATCTGAGACGTCGAGCTCGACGCATGCGTGTGGCTGTTCAGCAGATAGCGTAATGCGTGCCGTTACGACCGGCCCGCCCCTTCCTGCCGCCACAGCCACTGAATAGTCCCTGAAAGCAAGGCGGTCATATGTTGTCACGGCGGGCACATTCTTGGCTACTTTCATGACGCTGGCAGGCCCGGGTTGCGACAGAATCAGGAAGTAGGTGTGGCCTTCACGCATTCCCACCAGCTTGACTTCGATACTCCCCAGGGCTCGCGCCAGAAATACTCTGATTCCCCCACGTTGCTCGCCGTCAGCCAGCGGTACAGATATTTCTTGCGGTTCGTATCCCTCTGCCGCCACTTGGAATTTGTGATCACCTGCGCGCAATCCCGCAAGCTCCGCGTTGCCAAGCGAATCTGCTAAAGCAGTTACCCCTGCCTGGGGCATTGGACGAAAGTGGAAGGAGATATACTCGGTCGTGGCAATTCTCAGAACAGCGCCGGGCAAGGGCTTGCCGTCTTCATCCAAGACCGTGACGCTGATGGATGCCGGCAGGTAGCTGTCCGCTATCACCGTGGTGGTCTCATTGGGCCGAATCTCGACCAGCCCGGACTCCCAATACCCTCGGCCGTAGATGCGCACGATGTACTGGCCCACGGGCCAGGGCTTGGAGCGCCACAACGTTTGGCTTACCTTTACCGGCAAGTCCGAGCCGCCCATCAGCTTTCCCGGCGGCGCGAATTGAATGCGCGTCACAAGCCAGCCCAGATTCGAGAAGTCGACCTCGAGGAAACCCTCCTCACGAATCGTTCCCTTTTTGAGCGTGATGACCAGGGTGCGGCCTTCCGAAATGTCCGCCCGCGCGATGGCGTGAGTCTGGGCGACGTAGCCCAGGGCCGCCTTGCGCACTCGAAGGCTCAGGTTGCCCTCGGGCGGAACGCCTCGAACTCGCGTGGCCGAGATGCCGTCAAACAGGACTTCCCGCCGCCAGGCCGCTTGCGTGCCGGCCTCACGGATGAGCGTGGCCTCGCAGGCAAAGGGAGTGCCATCGGCCAGCACCACCAGCAGCGTCAAAGTCATGTTGCGTGCGGCCTGAATCACGACGGGGTTTTCGGGGGTACATGTGAACTCTTCGCTTGGCAGCGACCAGTTGTCGTCGTCGCTCCAGACCCTCACCTGGCAGGGCTCGCTTCCGGGAAGGGCCATCTCCCCGTCGGCGTTCGTCCAGCCTTCCCCGCTGCCAACCGTGCTGCCGCGCTTCAAAGTCCAGCGCAGCGACAAGTTCTCGATAGCCGCGCCTTGGGTGTCGAGAATCCTGACTCTGGGCGAGGCCGGCAGTTTCGGCGATTCGGTAGGCTCCCTTGAGGGCGGTTCAGCCTTTGCGGGTACGTCGCTCTCGATACTTTCGGTGCGCGGCTTGGCCTTTGGGCCGGCAGAATCCGGGACGACTGAGCCGGAAACTTCGGAATCTGTTGGCCGCGGGCTGCTTTCAGGCGCAGAACGCAGCCACCCATGCACCCAGCGCCGCCAGGGCAATGAGAACCAGCGCGATACTGACTGTGCGACCCGTGCTCATTGGCTGTCAATCAAGGAGATACTGTTCCAGTTGAACTGCACCGTCGTAAGCCAAGGCAACGCCCGACCATGGCATTTCTCCCTCTTGATCCACCTCGACGCCGACACACTCCGTTCCCATGGTCACGAAGTCGATCTCCATGAAAGTGTAGACATATGCCTTGTAGGTGAACTCGCATGTCGCGGCCGGAACGGAGGTCGAGTGGCTGAAAATAGCCCAATCCGTTCGAGTCTGAATGCTCGGGTAAACGGCAAGATTCGACGAGTGGCCTCCATCAGTCACCTGCTCCGTGGCCAACCCTACCAGCACGGGAATGTCATAATAGCCGGGCGTTACTGTACCGCTGAGCTGCCGCTCACTTGCGGCCCAGTGGCGAACGTCGCCATAAACCGTCAGCTCGGACTTGGCGCAGCAGGATATAGGCCGTGTGAAATTGCCGCCCCTGTAGCCGACCGCTTCGACCTTGCTCTCAGCCTGCAAAGACACGATCCACATCGGTTGCTCAGCCCCATCAATCGCGCCGTCGAAGTACTTGCAGTCCACAGGGCCGCCGTAGATGTTCTTGGTGTCATTCGGGTCGCACGACATCAATGTACCCACCGAGTCGGCCCAGGTGGCGTCGGCGCCGCGAGTATCCAGAAGAAAGCCGTTGTCGTCGTTGAACTTGCAGCCCTCGTTCCAGCCGTCAGGCGCGATGTTCGCCGTGGCTGACGCGGCCCACACCACAGTCGCGCACAACAGAAACAGCCCAAGCGAAAACACAAGCTTCCTGATGTTTGCCATGATCGTGTCCACCTTTTGCCTGAAGCCGCGCCATGCGCAGCTTCAATCCTATGGCAATTCTACCCCACAACGGGAAGGGCAAATCAGTTATAGGAATATTTTCAAGGTTTCTTGATGTCAGTTGCAATTGCACACAATGCCCAGCGCGTCGGGCTAACGATTATGCTGGTGTGCCGGGCCTCAAGGCGCTGGTGCGCGAACACCTGCCCGAGGCCGGGGGCGGCGCACTGAGCGCGGCCATGGAACTGGTACTCGAGGGCCTGCACCAGTCCAGCCTGCTGGCCAAGGAAGACCTTGACCGCGGCGTGCTGTACACGGACATGCTGGGCGCCCTGTACGAGGGCGGCTAGAGCAGTTTCGAGGCCCTGCTCGGCGCTGCCTAACTCAGCGGCATGGGTTCAAAGAGCCAGCCTTCGGCGTCCTTGTCGACGCGCCCCCAGGTCGTGCTCAGGTCGCCTTGCTTCGCGACCTGACGGAGTGCTTCCTCGACCGTCATGTCATCGGTGTAGAGAGATGCCCGCGCATGCTGATACACGAACACGCCGTTCTTCCACTGTCTTGTGCCGTCGCGCTTCGTCACGATGAGAAACGGTGTTTGTGACTCACGGGCGATGGCAGCAATCGCCCGGCTGACGCTCACATAAGCCAGGCAGGCCGTCAGCTTCCTGCTCGCTGTTTCGATTCGTACTTCCTTCCACTCAGCGAAGCGGCCCGAGTTTTCGTGAATCCGCACTTCCTTGACCGCCTCATCCACATCGAAGGTCAGGTTGTTGGCTTCGCAGATGACTTCCAGCATCTCATGCCAGGTGCGGCTCCTGGCCGAGAACGTCACCTCCGCCTGAACATCCTGATCAACGGTGATCCTCCAGCCGGACTTGATGGAAAGATAGTGAGCGACGACGTGGATGTCCTTGCGCACGAAGTCGATGCTCACGGCTTCGTTCACATCATCCGTCTTCTCCTGTGCAACGGCAGTGAAAGGAAGGCACATCACCGCGGCAAAGAGCGGCAGCGTTGCGAAAGGCAGAAGACGCATGGTTGCTCCCATCTTTCAAACCGTGGTTCCCGAAGCCTGCGGAAGCCCTGCTGCCATCAGCGCTTCTTCTTGCCTGCCCGGGCGACCTTCTTTGCGGCTTTGCGGGCGGGGGCCTTGGCGGCCTTGCCCTGCTTGACCGCTTTGCCCGGCTTGCCGGGGTTCTCCAGCTTGAGCAGGCGGTTCTTGAGGTCGTCGTACTCCTTCTTCAGCGAGTCGTAGTCCTCACGCAGGGACTTGATTTCCTTGGGCGAGCCTGCGCCCTCTCGTATGGCGGCTGCGGCGTACTGGGCGCGGCGCTTGATGCGGCCGTCCAGGGCGCCGGCGGCGCAGCGCTCCAGGGCGGCGATGGACTTGGTGTCGCCCAGGGCCTCCAGGCCGCCAATGGCGTTCATGACCGTGCGGAAATCCTGCTCCAGCAAAGGCTCCAGCATCTCGCGCACTTCGAGCTTGGCCCGTTCCTCCGTGCTGTGATGGGCGAGGCGGCCGATGTTATAGATCGCGCTCAGCCGCGCCTGCCAGGGCCGCCCGTAGGCCAGCCACTCCTTCATGACGTCCAGGGCATGCATGTCGCGCAGCTAGCAGAAGCCCGAGAACACGCTGGAGCGGATCACGTCGTTGTGGCTCTCCTTGGCCAGGGCCTTGACCATGGCATCAAAGGCCAGGCCCGAGCGCGTCTTGCCCAGGGCGCGCGCGGCTTCGGCCTCCACGTAATAGCTCTCGTCCTTCTTGAGCAGGGACGTGAGCGCGTTGGCTGACTTGTCGCCCAGCCACTCGCCCAGGGCAGACGCGACGGCGCGCCTGGCCTTGGGGTTCTTGACGCCGCGCGCCGCAATCAGGGCGTTGTGGGCGGCCTCATTGTGAATCTTGGCCAGGGCCTCGGCGCACTCGGCCTGCACGCCCCAGAAGTTGTCATGCTTGAGCACTTCAGCCAGGGCCTCCACGGCGGCCGCGGTGCCCTTCTTGCCGAGTTCGCGCGCGGCATGCACGCGGGCCATGACGTCGTCGGCGGCGCCCTTGAGCTGGGCGATGAGCAGGTCCTCGCCGTAATCGAGCTCCACGGTCTTGAGCACCGTGTTGCCCGGGTCAAAGAGCACGATCTTGGGCCGCTTGGGCAGACTGATGAAGTAGCGGTGCGAGGCCTCGGTGATCTCGAACTCGCGGGTTTCTTCCCCGCCCTCCCATACGAACTTCACTTTCACCGGAAGGCGGAAGATGGCCGTGAGTTCGTCCTTCTTCTGCTGCTGGGTCACGGAGAATTCGAGCTGGCCGGTGGCGTCGTTCCACTTCGCGCTGACCTTCAGTTCGGGGTGTCCGCCGCCAAAGACCCACTGGGCGAAGAACCACTCCAGGTTCTTGCCCGTGACGTCCTGGAAGGCGTCCATGAGGTTCTGCGTGATCACGCTCTGGCGTCCGTGACGCTCGAGGTAAAGCTTGATGGCCTTCCAGAAAAGCCGGTCGCCCACCATGAAGCGCAGGTGGTGCAGGACCAGGGCGCCCTTCTGGTAGAGGTGGCGGTCAAAGAGGTCCAGGGGCTCGCGGTAAACGTTGGTGACGATGGGGCGGCGGTAGGAGCCGCGATCCTCCGCCAGGTAGGCCTTCATGTCGCCTTCGGCGTAGTACTGGGCCTCGGCCCAGCCGTGCTCGTGCTCGTGCCAGATAATCTCCATGAAGGTGGCAAAACCCTCATTGAGCCAGGCGTGGGACCAGTCGCGGCAGGTCACGAAGTCGCCAAACCACTGATGGGCCAGCTCATGGGCCACGAGGCCCTCGCTGGAGAAGTCGAGGTGGGCACGGGCGTCGTGGAGGGTCAGTTCGGTCTGGGTCGTGGCCGTCGTGTTTTCCATGCCGCCGAAGATGAAGTCCACGGCCGTGATCTGGCTGTACTTCTCGTAGGGGTAGCGCACGCCGGTGACCTTCGAGAACAACTCGACCATGCGCGGCGTCTTGTCAAAGCTGCGTGCGCCGTCTTCCTCGCGGCCCGGCGGCACGAGGTAGCTGACTTCAAGGCCGTCCCACTCCTGCTCGACTTTGACGTAGTCGCCCACGACCAGCGTGACGAGGTAGGCGACATGAGGGATCTCCTGTCGCCAGTGGTGAATCTCGTGCTTGCCTTCCACCGTCTTGGACAGCAGCTTGCCGTTGGACAGCGAGGTCATGCCCTTGGGCACCTTGACGATGATTTCGCTGCTGGCCTTTTCGTTGGGGTAGTCAAAGCAGGGGAACCAGAAGCGGCTGTCCTCATCCTGGCCCTGGGTCCACATTTCGCGGTGCTTGTTGGGATAATGCTCGTCGGGGCCCACGAAGTAGGCGCCGCGCCTGGGCTTGGTGGAGTAATCGACGGCGATTTCGAGGGCGCGGTCGGCCGCGGGCGCCTTGTCAAACTGGATTGTCAGCTTCTGGCCGTCGTAGGCGAACTCGGCGGGCTTGCCGGCCACCTGCACGGCGCTGATGCGCATTTCGCAGGCGTCCAGCTCAACGAACTTCGTGTTCTCGTTGATGGGGCGCACGGTCAGGGTGCTGCGGCCCTTGAGGGTCTTCGAGGTGAAATCCGGCTCCAGGTCAAGGCGGATATGTTCGACGTCCACGAGGCGGTCGCGGCACCACATGGGCGGGGTACCTTCCTTCTGGAAGGGGCGCCACTTCTTGCCGTTGCCGTCCACGAAATGTTTGGCGCAGCAGGAAAGGTACTCGCTGCCTGCGGTGTTCTGGTGGTTGTGCATGATGAACTCCCGGGGTGTGAAGGGCGGGCATCATGGGCCAAGGGGGCCGCCGGGTCAACGTCGCGCCGGAATTCGTATCACGATTGCGTGAGGAAGTCGTCCTGGGCGTGACCACGTTTACAAACCCGGTGAGAATGTCATGTCGCGCCGCCTTCTGATGTTCGCCCTGTTCTGTGCCTCCGCCACATTGCTTTCCTTCGCCAGGGCCGACGCCCAGGAGCTGCCGGGAGCAAATTCCGAACTTACGGCCCAGCAGAAGTCCAATCAGGATGTGCTGGATGCCGTGCTGACTGCAGTGCGGCGCAGTTTCTATGACCGCAAGTTCCGCGGTCTTGACCTCGCTCAACTGCGCGAGAAATACCTCAAGCGCGTGCTGGAGTCCAAGCCCGGCCAGCCGCTCCATGCCGTGCTCAACGAGATGATTGCCGAGTTCAAGGTCAGTCACTTCGGCATCATGGAGGGTGACGTCTACGCCGTGAACTTCGCGCCCGAGATGAACAACACTTTTTCGGTGCGGCCGGGCTTTGACATCAGCCGCAGCAAGGGCGAGTACTTCGTGGCCAACGTCTACCACGACAGCGCGGCGGAGAAGGCCGGCCTGTTGCGCGGCGACCGCCTGGTGCTGGTCAACGGCCAGCCCCTTGAAAGCAGCTCACTGCTGGTGGACGCGGGCAGCGACCCCGGCCTTCCCGGCGAGCCCCACTTCTTCCTGCGCGTCACCGACGACGTGACGGAACTGGCGCTCTCGGTGCAGCGCCGGCGCGGCGATGACAAGCTCACGACCGTGACGGTGAAGCCCTCGGGTATCAACATGATCTACTCGACGAAGAAGAGCGTCAGCGTCATCGAGTACAAGGGCAAGCGCTTTGGCTACATCCGCTTCTGGCACTTCCTCCATGACGGCATGACCAGCGCCCTGCGCAACGCTTTGCGCCGTGACTGGGAGAACTGCGACGGCCTGATCATCGACCTGCGCGGCCGCGGCGGAAGCCCCCTGGTGATGAACGCCTGCTTCACGCCCTTTGGCGAGCCGCCGCGCTCCCGCGGCATGTTTGGCGGGCGCGTATCCATGCCCAAGTGGGAGAAGCCCGTCGTGGCCCTGCAGGATGCCGGCTCGCGCAGCGCCAAGGAAGTTTACGCTCACAACTGGAAGTACCTGAAAATCGGGCCCCTCGTGGGCGAGACGACGCCGGGCGCGGTCCTGGGCTCAAGCTTTGTGGCCCTGCCCGACGGCAGCCAGATGATCATGCCCATGCAGGATGTCGGCTCCCTGACCTACGGCAACGTTCAGCTTGAAGGCAACGGGGTGACCCCGACGCACCCGGTCAAGGACTTGCTCGAGTACGCCGAGGGCGGCGACACCATCAAGGACGCCGGCATCAAGGTGCTCTATGACCTCGTGCTGGCCACGCCAGAAACGCCCAAGGCCACGCCGGCCCCTGACAAGAAGGCCGAAGAAGAGAAGGAAGAGCAATTTGCCGCAGGCGACCTGCGTGAGCTTATGGGCGCCGGCCGATAGCCGCCCCGCCCCTGGCCACCAAGCCCCGCCCGCCAGGGCGGGGTTTGCATTGAGATTGTGGGGAAGCTGTGTGCTAGCGCGTGCCCAGTTTGCGGAACCAGTCTTCCAGAACTTTGCGTTCCCGGCCTGTCAGCTTCATGCGCGGGATTACATCCTCCGCCCTGGCCTTCCAGTTGGGCTCGGAGGCCTCAGCGCCGGGGGCCGGCTGGCCGTCAGGGTTGTAGACCCATTTGCGGCGCTCCTCGGCTCGCCGTTCTCCTTCGCCGGCGTCGGGAGTGATGGGCACATCCTTGGCGTCCACCTTGGCCTTGGGATCGTCGGCCTGCGGCTGTGCCTGCGAGTTGTTGTCGCCGGACTTCGGCGGGGTGCCGGTCGAGTTTGAAGGTTGCGGCTGGGCATCCTTGGGCGGGGCTTCTCCGGGCCTCTCTGACTTCCGGCCCTTTTCCGAAGGCTGGCCCGGCGCCTCCTGGTCTCCCTCGCCTTCGCCGCTGCCTCCCCCCGTCTTGGGTGGGCCGCGCCTGGCTTCTTCCGCCTTGGGTTGCGGCGCGCCATCCTTGACTCCGTCAGGGGCGCCCGCGGGCCTGGGCAGGGGGGGCTGACTCGCCACCTCATCGGTGCCTGGGGCGTTCTCACGCTGGGGTTGCCACAGGGCCAATGGGGCCAGCGCCAGCAGCAGGGCCACAGCCAGGGGGCCAAAGCGGCGGCGAGGCGCGGCTGCCCGTGCAAGGCTTTCGTCAAAGCGCTGCCGCACCTGCCGCGCCAGCACGCCGGCAAAGGGGCCGGGCCCGTCGAGCATGGTGACCAGGGCGTCGTCGAGCTTGAGCGCACGGTCCAGGGCCAGGGACCAGTCCGGCGCTCCGGGGCGGCGGGGTTGGGCAAAGGCGCGGCGTGTAAGCCCCAGCGTGGCAAGGATGCCTGCGGCGGCCAACGTGCTCAAGGCCGCCAGGGCCGGCAGGCCGGGCTTGTCCAGGAGTGACCAGACCAAGGCGACCAGGAGGCAGGCCAGTGCCGGCAGCACCGCCAAAGGCCCTCCCGCGTTTACGGCGGCGGCGTTGAGCCAGCGCGTTCTGGCGCGGCGGAGGGCGGAAAGCAGAGTATCGTCGGGCGCTTCCTTGGGCATCTTTGTTGAGTTTAGCAGGGCTCCGCGCCGCGCGGCACCGTGGACTCACAACATTACAGGCCATGGGGCGGGTTCGTTTCCATCCATCGCGGGTGCCACGCGGCACCTACTCGCGGGGGGTGCGAAAGGCTATGCTGGCGGGCCTCCAAGGGGGTAGCCATGCTGCGAATTGCACTGCTTGCCGCCGCGCTTTTGATGGCGGGCTCGGCCTGGGCTCAATCACCGCTGAAAACAGGCGATAACGCGCCGGACTTGAACGTCAGCTACTGGCTGGATGTTCCGGAATTCACGTCGTTCTCGGAGGTCCGGGGCGACGTAATTCTGCTCAAGGCCTGGGGCAGCAACTGAGGCCCCTGCATGCGGCAGTTGCCGCACATGAACGAGTTGCAGGAGAAGTACGCAGGCAAGGGGCTCCACATTTTCACCATCTACGCCCAGAATCACCCGGTGGAGCACATCCGCAGCCTGGTCAAGGACAAGGGCATCAAGTACCCCCTGGCCCTGAGCTGGCAGGATGAAGAGCAGCGCTGGGACATGTCCAGCCTGCCTGCCGTCTGGATCATCGGCACTGACGGCAAGATCGCCTTCACGGGCAAAGGCAGCTACGAGAAGGTCCTCGAAGAGCAGCTGGCCAAGGTCAAGTATCCGGGCCTGGGCGGCGTCAACGTGACGCCGGAGCTGGAGTCCGCGGCCAAGGCCTTTGCGGCGCGCGACTACGCCCAGGCGCTCAGGCTGGCGGAAGCGGCGGCGGAGAAGAGCGACGCTTCAGACGCGACGCTGGCGGCCGCCGAGGCCATCAGCGAGCGCGTGGCGGACCGGCTCAAGGCCCTGAAGAACCGCGCGGAAGTGGCCGAGGTTGAAAATGCCTGGCGCCTGGCCGAGGCTACGTGGCAGGTGATCGAAAGGCGCTTTGCCAAGACGGACGAAGCCGCCGAGGCCGCGGCCCGCCTGCAGAAGATCAAAGAGAACAAGAAGGCCCAGCTTGAGATGGAGGCGGAGACGGCCATCCACGTGCTGGACCGCGACCTCCAGTTCAAGGAAGCCGCCATCGAAGAGTGGATCGATTCCTACAAGAAGTTCGCCGAGAAGTACAAAGAGAGCGTCTGGGCCGAGAAGGTGAAGCCGGCCATCGAGCGCATGGAAGAAGACAAGAAGGCCGCCGACGAAGAAAAGAAGAAGGCGCAGAAGTAGCGCTGCCCCGGCACCCGCTCAAGACCTCATGGCTGGCCCATGAGGTCTTGCGTTTCCTGCTCTGTGGCCCAGCGCCACTGGCCCGAGGGCAGGTCCAGGCTCAGGGGTCCAAAGCGCACGCGCTTGAGTTCCAGCACTTTCAGAGGCTTGCCCGTTTGAGGGTCTTTGAGCGCGGCAAAGAGGCGGCGGATCTGGCGGTTCTTGCCTTCGTCGAGCGTGACGTGCAGGCGCGATTTGGGCCCCACGCCGCCCTTGAGCTGAACCCTTCGGGCGCGCAGAGTGCCCAGGGCCGTGGCGACGCCGCGCTCAAGGCTTTGGGCCTGTTCTGGGGTGACCTGGCCGCGGACCCAGACTTCGTAGAGTTTTTCATGGGCGCCGGGGCGCGACAGGGCATCCATGAGCTTGCCGCTTTGAACGAGCAGCAGGAGCCCGCGGGTGTCTTTGTCGAGGCGGCCCACGGGAATCCAGCCGTCGTCGCGCACCCAGGGCGGAAGCAGGTCGTAGATGGTGCGGGCCCCGCGTTCGTCGCTGCGGGTGACGGTGACGCCCTTGGGCTTGTGGAAGAGCAAAATGGGCGCGGGCGATGATGGCATGGCGGCCAGGGTGCCAAAGCAAAGGCGCCATGCAGGCACATTCTGCATGGCGCCGTAAGCTGGCGAGGGCGGCGGGAATCGAACCCGTAACCTCCGGCGTGACAGGCCGGCACTCTAACCGATTGAGCTACGCCCCCGCGGACGCAGCGCAGAATAAATAGCAACGCTCGCACGGACGCGCAAGGCCCAGCGCTTTGATTGCATCAGGAGTCCGTGGATTTCCGATAAACTGGGGCATGACCACGCTCGATGCCATCATTCTCGGTGCCATCCAGGGTCTGACGGAGTTCCTGCCGGTCAGCAGCAGCGGCCACCTCGTGCTGGCCGGGGCTCTTCTGGGCTATGAGGCAAGTGAAGACCCGGGCCTGCTCGCCTTTGAAGTGCTGCTCCACCTGGGAAGCCTGCTCGCCATCGTCATCGTGTTCTGGCGCGACGTGCTCAAGCTGGTTTACCCGAGGCTGGACTGGCATGGCATCGCCCTGTTGTTCGTGGCGAGTCTGCCGGCGGCCATCGCCGGAATCATAATCAAGGTTCTGCTGCCTCACTCCGCCGAGGCCTGGGTGGAGCAACAGGTGCTGAGTTCACCGCTGGTAGCGGCCTGCGGCCTGCTGTTGACGGCCGCCGTGCTCTGGGTGGCCGAGATAAAGCGTGAAGCCGTAATCACTTTTGACAGCGCGCGGGGCCCTGCCTTCTGGACGGCCCTGTGGGTGGGCCTGGCGCAGATGGTGGCGATTTTGCCCGGGGTTTCCCGCTCGGGTTCCACGATTGCCACGGCCCTGAGCTTGAAGTGGGTGCGGCCCGAGGCCGTGAAGCTGAGCTTCCTGATGGGCCTGATCGCCATTGGCGGCGCAGGCCTGATCAAGTCCCGCGACATCAAGGGCCTGGCCGAGGCCGACCCCCTGCCTGTGCTGGCGGGCTTTTTTGCCAGTCTGGTTTTCAGCATCGTGGGCCTGACGGCCATCAGGTTCATCGTGGCCAAAAGCAAGCTGCGCTGGTTCTCGGCCTACTGCGCCTTGGCGGGTGTGGCTGCCCTGACATGGCTTGCGCTTTCGCGCTAGCAGGCGCGGAAGATTCGACAGGCCGGCGCATTCAGCCAAGGGCCAGGGCTGCGGGGGCGGGCAACGCCCGTCACTCTGCTAGCGGTTGCGCCCGCCCAGCTTGACCTTCACGCCGGCCACCAGCCCGTCACGCACATAGCGGATGTCAATCTCCGCGCCCGGCGGCAGTGCCGCCAGCAACTGGGCCAGCTCCTGGAAGGACTTCACGCCCGTCTGGTTGACGTGGGTGATTTTGTCTCCGGGGCGCAGGCCCGCGATGTCGGCCGCGCTGCCCGCCACCACTTCCTTGATGATGACGCCGTCGGAGGGCTGCTCAGTGCGCAGGCCGGTCTCGGCCTGGATGCCGAGGTAGGCGCTGCGCATGTCGCGGGGCTGGTCGGAAATCTTGGTGTCTTCGCGCTGGTCATCGCTGCCCAGAATGCGCTCACTGACGCGGCGCGCCACGTTGATAGGGATGGCAAAACCGATGCCGTCGATACCTTCGTTGCCGCTGCCGGAGAGCTTCCAGGTGTTGATGCCGACGACGCGGCCCGTCAGGTCGATGAGAGGCCCGCCGGAGTTGCCGCCGTTGATGGCCGCCGACGTCTGGAGGTAGTTGGGCACCAGCGAGCCCATGCCGCCCTCGCGGCCCACGAAGCTGACAATGCCTTCCGTGGCCGTGTGGAAGAGGCCGTAGGGGCTGCCAATCGCGATCACCACGTCGCCCTGTTCGACCTTGTCGCTGTCGCCGAGGCTGGCCGGGGTCAGGCCCCGCGCATTAATCTTGATAATGGCGATGTCGTAGTCCGCGCGGCGGCCTACAAAGCGGGCCTCATAGGCCTTCTCGCCCAGCACCACCTCCAGGCGCGTGGCGCTGTCGGGAATCACGTGGCTGTTGGTCAGCACGTATCCCTGCTCGTTGAGGATGATGCCGCTGCCGATGTGCTGCGAGCCGGGCAATTCGTAGATGCGCCCGAACATGTCCTGGCGGCGGCGCCCCGGCTGCTCGGCGATGATGCCTACTGTGAATCGCTTGGCCCAATCGATGGCGCGGACATACTCCTTGGGCCGCTCCGTCTTCAGGGCCGGATCTTCCAGCATCCTTTCGGCGCGGCTGAAGTCGGCCAGGGCCCCCGACTGGGCGGCCAGAAACACCAGAGCCGCGCCAAAGAACCCGCCTACGAAAAGGTAGGCCAAGGAGCGGCGGGAGAGCATTTTGGCAGTGTCATTATGGCCGCGCTGGTAGCCTTCGTAGAAGGCGACGTCGGCGTTGTCTCGACCGGGGACTCGGCTCAAGGGGCTATTCATGGGGCACCTCCGACTCTGATACGAACAGGAGGGCGCAAATGGCAGGCCAAAGCCCTACTTCAGCGCGACGGCGAACTCCCTGATACGCTTGATGGCTTCCGCCACTTCGCGGTCCGAAAGGGCATAGCTGATGCGCAGGTAGCCGGGGGCCCCGAACTCCACGCCGGGAACCGTGGCCACGAGTGACTTTGCCAACAGGGCGTTGCAGATGTCCGTATCGGAGTTCAGCGTCGTGTCCCCGTGACGCTTGCCAAACCAGCCGCTGACGTCAGGGAACACATAGAAGGCGCCGCCGGGTTTGTTGCAGCGAAGGCCGGGGATGGAGTTGAGCGCCGCCAGAAAGGCGTCACGGCGACGCAGGTAGCTGGCGCGCCACTCCGGCAGTTCCACGGGGTCCTTCTCGAGGGCCTTGAGGGTGGCCAGCTGGCTGACGGTCGCGGGGTTGCTGGTGCTGTGGCTCTGCAGGGCGATCATGGCGTCAATGACGGGCCGGGGCCCCGCCGCGTAGCCCACACGCCAGCCTGTCATGGCAAAAGCCTTGGCGCTGCCATTGACGGTGACCGTGCGAGACCAGGCATCCTGCGAGGCGCAGGCAAAGCTGAAGTGGCGGCCCTCGTAGATCAGCTTCTCGTAGATTTCGTCCGAGATCACGAAGATGTCGCTGCCCTCGAGCACGCGCGCCAGGTCGCGCTGCTGTTGCTCGGTCCAGACCGCGCCGGTGGGGTTGCCCGGCGAGTTGACCAGCACCACGCGCGTTTTGGGCGTCAGGGCGGCCTTGAGCGCCTCGGGCGTGAGCACCATGCCCGTTCTGGATGTATCGACGAACACCGGCCTGGCGCCCAGAAAGCTGCACATCTCCGGGTAGCTGACCCAGTAGGGTGCGGGCACGATGACTTCGTCGCCGTCTTCAACCATGGCCGCCAAAGCGTTGAAGATGCTGTGCTTGGCGCCGCAGGAGACGATGCACTGTTCAGGCGAGTACTCAAGGCCGTTGTCGCGCTTGAACTTTGCGGCCACGGCCTTGCGCAGCTCCGGCAGCCCGGCGGCGGGCGTATAGCGGCTGACAATGCCGCCCTTCTGGAGTTCGGCCACGGCGTGCTGGCGGATGTTCAGGGGTGTTTCGAACTCCGGTTCGCCCGCGGTCAAGGCAATGACGGCCTTGCCCTCCGCGGCCAGCGCCTTGGCGCGGGCGGTGAGGGCCAGTGTGGCCGAGGGTTTGATGCGCAGCACGCGCCGGCTGAGCTTGTATTCGTCCATGGTGTCTACTTGATGCGGATGGGCCGAAAGCGCCCCGAATTGGTGCCCAGATCGACTCGGTCGTAGCTGCCAAGCAACTGAAGATAGGTCGTGTGCGCCTTCAGTTCCTTGAGGGCCGCGGCAATGGGCTTGTCCGTGGCGCGGCCGGGAAACTCCATGGCGATCATGTACTCCCACTTGTTCACCCGCGTGGGACGCGACCCCATGAGGTGGATGGAGATGCCGTGCTTCTTCATGACGGTCAGCACATTGAGCATGGCGCCCACCACGTGCTTGAGCTCGAACAGCACCATGGTCTGAGGTTCGTCGGCGTCCTTGGGCGGAATCTCAAGTTCGCGGCCGATGGCGGCGTAGCGCGTGACACTTTCGGCCTGGCTCTGGATGCCGCGCTGGATGATGTGCAGGCCGTAGATGCTGGCCGCGTAGTCGGAGCAGACGGTGGCCTCGGTTTTGTCGGCGCGCTGAAGCACCTGCATGTCCGAGGTGGCGGCGTCAAAGCGCGTGATGATGTCTACGCCGCGCAGGCGCTCCAGGAAGTCCTGGCACAGGGCCAGGGGCACGGGGTGGGCGTAGATGCGGCGGATGTCGGCGAGCCTGGCACCCTTGCTGCCGGCGAGGCTGTAAATCTCGGTCAGGCGCGTTTCACGCGTGAGGTAGCAGCGGTGCTGGCGCAGATGGTCAAAGAGCGGGGTGTTGGGGCCGGCGTAGGTGTTCTCAAGGCTGACCACGGCGTACTCGGCCTCGCCGTCGGCAAGCGCGTCAAAGACCGCCCGGTAGCTGCGCAGGGGCAGCGTGGCGATATCCTCGTTGGCGAACAGTCTCGCCGCCGCGGCTTCGGCGTAGCTGCCGCGCTCTCCCTGGAACGCAATCTTCATGAGAAGTCCTTGACCCAGTGTTTCAGGCCGCCCTTGACCACGTTGGGTGCTGCCATGCCCAGCCCGCACAGGCTGCCCTGCATCACGGCGTCGGCCAGTTCATGCAGCAGCGCATGATGCGCGGGCTGCCCGAGATCATCCTGATCGAGCATCTCGTTGATGCGTACACAGCCGATGCGGCAGGGGCTGCACTTGCCGCAGCTTTCATCTTCAAAGAAGCCCATCACGTTGCGCGCGACGTCGCGCATCGAATGCCGCGCGGAAATCGCGATCACGGCGCCCGAGCCCAGCATGCTGCCCGCCTGGGCCAGGGGCTTGAAGTCCATGGGCGTGTCCAGCAGGCTGGGGGGCAGGGGCGCTGAAGAGGCGCCTCCCGGCACAAAGGCCTTCAGCTCCAGATTGTCGCGCATGCCCCCGGCGTGGGTGAAAATCAGCTCGCGGGCCGTGGTGCCCACAGGCAGTTCGTAGTTGCCGGGCCGTGCCACGTCGCCGGAAACGCTGAACAGCCGCAGGCCCTTGCACCCGTTGACGCCAAGGCGGGCAAAGGCCTCGCCTCCCTGGGCAATGATCCAGGGCACGTAGGCAAACGTCTCCACATTGCTCAGCAGCGTGGGCTTGGAAAGAAAGCCCGCAATGGCCGGAAAGGGCGGCTTGGTGTTGGGTTCGCCGCGCAGGCCCATCATGGAGTTGATCAGGGCCGTCTCTTCGCCGCAGATGTAGGCGCCGCCCCCGTGCACAATCTCGATGTCAAAGGCCTGCCCTGAACCCGCGGCATTGACGCCCAGCATGCCCGCTTTGCGCGCCTGCTCCAGGGCGGCGGCAAAGGCGGCCGCGGGCTTGCGGTAGTCAGGCCGGATGTAGATGTAGCCCTGGGTGCAGCCCGTGGCCAGCGCGCCGATCAGGGCGCCCTCGATGACGGCGTGGGGGTTTTCAATCAGGACCTGGCGGTCCTTGAACGTGCCGGGTTCGGACTCTTCGGCGTTGATGATGACGTACTTCTCGGGGCCGGGCGCGTTGCGCACGGTCTCCCACTTCACGCCCGTCGGAAAGCCGGCGCCGCCGCGGCCCGAAAGGCCGGAGTCCTTGAGCGCGGCAATCACGCGCTCGGGGCCCATCTCCAGGGCGCGCCGGGCGGACAAATAGGGAAGCTTGTGCGCAGGTGCGTTGAGCAGGATGTTCATCGGGCTTCCTCGTGAGTGGCGCAATCTACCAATTCACTTGAAGCGTTGGCAACGGCGCGACGCGGCGAAGACCGGGTCGAAAGGCGACGTAAGCTTATTCGATGCTGACCACGCGCAAGCCGGGTCGCCTCGTGCCAAGTTTGACGCGGCAATGGGTCAAGGCGCGGGCGCAGCTTCGCCGTGCAAGGAAAGCCTCCGATCAACAGGGCCGATGGCGCGCAGCGGGCTGTTATAGTGGCGCGGAATCGCAGCGACACTGCGCGCCAGCAGACTGCTGGAGAGGTAGTTTTCAGCAGTCTGCCCGGCCCTCCGGCCTTTGATTTCCGCTGGAAACGTCGGCTTCTCCGACTTTTTCAGCGGCCTGATCGAGGATTGAGCATGTGTGGACGCTTCTTTGTGCCTGACGCCGCTGTGGACAATGCAGTGCGCGATCTTCCTGAAGACATCGCCGAGAAGTTCCGCCAGGCCATCAAGGATTGGGTCAGGGAGCTGAACCGGCCCAAGTATGACATTCGGCCAACGAACCAATACCCGGTCGCTACGATGAAGGACGTAGAGCCGATGCGTTGGGGTTACATCACCGAGAAGAGCAGCAGTGTGTTCAACGCCCGCAAGGAAAGCCTTGGCTGGGGCATGTGGCGCGAGAGTCTTGTCCTGCGGCGCGGCCTGATTGTCGCTGGCGGCTTCTACGAGTGGACGGGGGAAAAGGGCGCAAAGCAGGCTCACGCAATCCAGCGCCAAGACGGCGAACCAATGCTCATGGGCGTGATCTACGACTTCAGCTTTGACCCCAAGCTCGAAAAGGACGTGAAGTGCTTCAGCATTGTCACGACCCCGGCAAGTGAGTGGATGCAGCCCCTTCATGACCGCGAGCCGCTGATCCTTGACCCGGAAGATGCCGCGCTATGGCTTGACCACACCGCGCCACCGGAAGCCATCAAGAAGCTGATCAAACCTTATGCCGGCAAGCTGACGGAGTTCGCCTGTGCTTCGCCCAAACAGGACGTGCCGCCGAAGAAAGCCAGGGGCGACCTCTTCCAGGGCTGACCACGACAGGGCAGTCCGGCCTCAAGGCATGCTGGTTCGCGAACTGCCCGGCCCCCCTCAGGTGGCTGCGCCGGCGGGGCTGCTTAGCGGCTTTGGCCGGGGAGCTTCGGGCGCTGCCGGCCGCGTCGAGGCCGGGCTAAAGGCGGCTCTGCGGCGCGTGATCCACTTCTCAAGGGCAATCACAGGCAGAACCACTGACGCCACGGCCGCGGCCTTCAACCACTCCAGCGGCTTGAGCGGCGCAGAGTCAAACAGGTTGTTCATCACCGGCAGATACACGAAGGCCGCCTGCATACCGAGCAGGGCCGCGACGCCCAGGTAGATCCAGCCGTTGGTGAACAGGCCGATATGCAGGATCGAGTCCTTCAGCGAGCGGCAGTTCATCAGGTAGAAGATCTGAAACAGAATCACGGTGGTCACGGCGAGGGTCTGGGCCTCGCGCAGCGCCACTGCGGCGTCCACATGGGCCAGCTCGGTGTGATACTCGTAAAGGAACATGGCCACGGCGCCCGCGGCCATGAGCACAGCCACCACGACGGTGCGGACCCAGACAAAGGCGCCCATGATCGGCTCGCCGGGCTTGCGCGGCGGCCGCTTCATCACCCGGGGTTCCATCGCTTCCAGCGCCAGCGGCAATGAAAGGGCCACCGTAGCCACCAGGTTGATCCACAGCACCTGCACCGGCTCAATGGGCATCAGCGGCGCGAGCTTGCCGTCCATCATCACCAGCGGAAAGAACGCCACGGCAGCCAGGATGATCAGGGCCTCACCCATGTTGGTCGGAAGAACAAATGCCAGCGCCTTGACCAGGTTGTCGTACACGCGCCGGCCTTCCTCCACGGCTGCGCCGATGCTGGCGAAATTGTCGTCCGTCAGCACGATGTCAGCCGCCTGCTTGGCCACGGCAGTGCCCGTGATGCCCATCGCCACGCCGATGTCGGCCTGTTTGAGCGCCGGCGCGTCGTTCACTCCGTCGCCGGTCATGGCGACCACCTGCGACTGGCGCTGCAGCGCCTGCACCAGCCGCAGTTTGTGCTCGGGGGCCACGCGCGCGAACACATGGTGCTCTCGGGCCATGCGTTCTATCTCGGCGTCGTCGGCCCTGGCCAGCTCCGCGCCCGTGATCGCGCGCGGGCGCGAGGGCTCGACGAGTCCCAGCTCCCTGCCGATCGCCTGGGCGGTTGCCTGGTGGTCACCGGTGATCATCTTCACCGTGATGCCGGCCTCGCGGCACGCGGCAATGGCGGCGATGGCCTCGGGGCGGGGGGGGTCGATCATGCCGCACAGTCCGAGGAAGGTGAGTCCGCTGTCGAGGTCGGACTCCTTCAGTTCGTTCGCGGCATGTTGCTTGCGCGCCATGGCCAGCACGCGCATGCCGCGCATGGCGAGGGTCTCCACTTCGCGGAGAATCGCCGGGGCGTCGAGCGGGCTGCCATCAGGCAAGTCCACGCAGCGCCTGAGCAGGGCCTCGGGCGCGCCCTTGACGCAGACGAGGCCTCCCCGGTGCAGTGTCGCCATGTACTGGTTGGCGCTCTCAAACGGGATCACGTCCAGGCGCGCGGCGCGCTCGCGCAGGGCAAGGACCTCAAGGCCGAGCTTCTCCGCGGCAACCACCAGGGCGCCCTCGGTCGGGTCGCCCTGCAGGCTGTATCTTCCGGCGTTGTGGTGCAGGTCGGCGTCGTTGCAGAGTGCCGCCGCCTGCAACAGCTCGCGCAAATCCAGCGCAGGTTCCACGGGCCGGCCCTGCTTTGTCAACTCGCCCTTGGGCTCATAGCCGACTCCGCTGAGAGCATAGTGGCCAGCCGGCGTCCACAGGGCCTGCACGGTCATCTCGTTGCGGGTGAGGGTGCCGGTCTTGTCCGAGCAGATGATGGTCGTACTGCCCAGGGTTTCCACCGCCGGCAGCTTGCGCACCACGGCGCGCCGGCCCGCCATTCGCTGCACTCCAATTGCAAGCGCGATGGTGATGATCGCCGGCAGTCCCTCAGGAATCGCGGCCACCGCCAGGGTGATGCTGGCGAGGATGGCATCCATCAACGAGTAGCCGCGCAGAAGGCCAATACCCAGCAGCAGCAGGGCCACGGCACTGATGCCGATGGTCAGCCAGCGCCCGACGCGCGCCAGGGACTTGGTCAGGGGCGTCTCGATGTGTGTGGCCTGGCGCAGCATGGAGGAAATGCGTCCCAGTTCGGTGGCAGCCCCGGTCGCGTACACCACCGCCTGGCCCGCGCCGCTGGTGGCTACCGTTCCACCAAAGGCCAGATTGCGCCTGTCGCCCAGGCCGACCTCCCCCTGGATGGCGTCGGCATGCTTGGTGACCGGCAGTGATTCACCCGTCAGGGCGGCTTCGTCCACCTGCAGGTTCTTCAACGAAAGCAGTCGCAGGTCCGCGGGCACGCGATCACCCCCCTGCAACAGCACTACATCGCCCGGCACCAGTTCCGGGGCAGGCAGGGTGCGCCGGGTGCCGTCGCGCAACACCGTGCACGACTCGGGCACCATGTCGATGAGTGCGTCGATGGCCTTGCCGGCCCGGTACTCCTGCACAAAGCCGATGAGCGTGTTCAATACGACTACACCCAGCACTACGGCGCCGTCGGTCAGCTTGCCCATGGTGATGGCAAGCAGCGCCGAGGCCAGAAGCACATAGATCAAGGGGTTGTTGATCTGCCGCCAGATCAGCGTCAGCGGTCCGTCACGCCTGGCCCGGGGAATCTGGTTGGGGCCCACGCGCTTGAGGCGTTCTGACGCCTCGGCGCTCGAGAGTCCCTGTTCGCGGCTTTGCAGCGCGGCCAGAGCTTCAGTGAAAGTGAGTTGGAAGTATTGCGGGGGCCCGGCAAGGGGAGGCTGAGCCATGGATTGACTCCCGGCAGGCGACGGCGCGCCGTCGCCAAAACAAGCGCAAGGGCCCCTCAAACAGGGGCCTTTGCTGGTCTCGCCTTGACGATGGATCGCTAGCGGTGAGCGGAAACGCGCAACGGCGTTTCGTGTTGACGCCCATTCGCCCCGGAAGCCAGGAGGCTACTCCCCAACACGCAAAAACCTATTGGACCGGTGCCCCGCGGTCAAGGGAAACCGGCCCTCCGGCAGTTCCCCATGGGCGTGAAAAAGAGCACACGCCGCACATGCTGAGCCCGTGAGCCCATGGCCTCAGATGCCGGGCCTCAGGGCACCACGCGGATGGC
This sequence comes from Planctomycetota bacterium, assembly GCA_019186845.1. Lineage (GTDB taxonomy): Bacteria > Planctomycetota > UBA8742 > UBA2392 > UBA2392 > UBA2392. The sequence goes on from JABARW010000050.1 coordinate 60,070, forward strand.
CCCCACACCCAGGGGCGTCAGGGCGTCAAGGGCCGCAAACAGCTCGGCCATAGACACCTTTGAGGCCGATACCAGCACGAGATCTGCCTTGTGCTCCGCGGCTGCCGCCAGCCGTGACAGCTCCGTGGGCCAGGCCTCGCCCTGTGCCTGCAGGTTCTTGCTTTCAAACTCAAAGGTGGCGGTCAGGGCGTCCTGTTCGCGCTTCAGGGCCACGCGGGCCACTTGCCCCAGGACGCCTTCGCCCAGCGGCAGACTCACATCCAGCAGTCGCGGCACGGGGCCCACGGCATCAAGCACCAGCAGAAACAGGCGGTGGCAGCGGGCCTGCTTGAGCATCTCCTCGAGGGCCAGCAGGTGAATGACGTCGGCGCGGCGGTCGATGCCGGCCACCGTCTGGAGCGGCGAAACGTTGGCGTCGAGGTCAAAGCCGTCCTCGGCGGCCTCGCGCAACTGCTTGAGCAGCCCCGCGTCGGAGAGGTTGTCCTGCCATTCGCCCGCGCCGCGCCGGCACGCCCAGCGGCCCTGGGCGTCGATGCTGACGAAAAAGGGCTCGCCCTGCCCGGCCCCCAGGCTCGCGGGAGGAAGATTGCCGGAGTGGCGGCCCGCTTTCCAGAAGTCGATGAGCGTGGGCAGGCTCACGCGTTTGCCCAGGCCGGGGGTATCGCTGAACTCAGGCAGCACGGCGTCGGGCTGCTCGCCTGTGTCGCCTTGGCCGCGGTGCAGAGCCGGCACAAACAGCTCCAGCGCCGAGTAGCCCAGGGGCGCCAGCCCCTCGATGGCCTCGCGCAGGTCAGCCACGGTTTGCGCCGGCGTCAGATCAATCTGGAGTCGCTTGATGCCGCTGTCGCGCACGGAAGGCTGGCCGCGCAATGCCTCGGCCCACTTCTCGCCTTTGGCCGAGGCCTTGATGCTGCGGTCGAGTTTCTGCCAGGCGGCGGCGCGCTCGGCCCCGGAACCGACCAGGCGCAGCCGCGCAATCTGCGGCAGCAGGGACTTGGGCAGGCTGTAAACCTTCTCGCCCGCCTGTGTCAGGTCCACGTGCAGGGGCAAGAGGCGACAACAGCGGCCCGCGGAATCCATGGTGGTCAGGTACAGGTTGGCCACCCGGGCATTTGTCAGCTTCTCGCACAGTTCCAGCAGCGGCTTGATGGGGGCCGCCACGTCGGCCAGCAGGATGACTTCCGCGTAGCTGGCACGGAGCCCCTCGTTCCAGTGGCCGTCAGCGGCGGACTGCACACTGGCCGCGATGCTGCGCAGGGTGGCTTCGCGCAGGTGCTCGCCCTCCTTGACGGCAAAACCGCCATCCTTACCGATGCGTATCACCACCTGGGCCGCGGCCACATCGAGGCGGTAGGGCAGGGCGTTGCCGTTGCGTGCCTCGCTGCCGCGCCAGTAGGCGGAGAGCTCGGGGAGTTGGAGCCCGGCGTCGAGGCCTTTGGGGTCAAAGGCGGCCAGGGAGGCTTGGCGGCGCGCGGGGGGCGGCTCGGCCTGGTTGGCCGAAGATTGTGGCGTGCAGCCGGCGAGGGCCAGGGCCGCCAAAAGGGCGGCGCACAGCAATGCGCGCATTACTTGCCCCCGGCGGGCGCGGGCCGATTCAAGGCGCGGACCCACTCGACCTTGAGGTCGCCCAGCAGGTTCTTCAGGCTCTGGTCTTCTTCGGGCGTGAGGTTGCCCTTGGTCTTGGCCTGCAGGACCTCGATGGTGTCAATCAGGAAGCGGGCCTGTTCGAGGTCCACGACGTACTGTCCGGTCTCGGGGTGGGCAAGCGCGCCCATGAGAATCAGGGCCTGGGTGCCGAGGCTGGCGCAGTGCAGCATGAAGTCGGCGGGAGGCAGGTCAGTCTTGCGTTCAAAACTGCGCTTGAGTTCCTCTTCCATCTGCTGCTTTTCGCGCTCGACCTGCTGTTTCCAGTCGGAGTCGATGACGAGCTTGGGCTTCTTGTCCGGACAGTCTTCCGTCATGGCTTTGCTGTGTTCATTTGCCGGCCCCGCCACCCATGCGGGACTTCTCGCGTTCCATGGAGCGGCGGGTGGGTTCGCCCGCGCCCTTTTTGTCGGCAAGGATCATCTCCAGGTCACCGAACATGATGTCAGCCGCCAGGGAATCCGGCCCCTCATAAACCCAGTCACCGTTGATGATGTCCGCCGGGCTCTTGACGTCGCTGAGGCGCTCGCGGCGCACCGCAATGCCAATCGTGGTGAATTCGAGGTCACCCTTCTTGGCGGCGGCCTCGTGCTCCTTCTCCCACTTGGCGCGCTCTTCCTTGGTCATGGGCTTGTCGGCGCGGTCCAGGGGCTGGAACTCCGACTCGCCGCGCTCGGTGTAGCGCGTCAGGATGCGCACGTAGGCCTTGCGGCGGATGGAGTTGCCGCGGTAGACGGACTGGTTGGCGTTGCGCATGTTCCAGTCGGTCTCGAGGTAAATCTCGGGTTCCTTGTAGTCTTGGTCCTCGACGATGACCACGGTGTAACCTTCGTTGGCGAGCACGGCCTTCATCGTGTGGTAGGCGTTCTCGCGGCTCACCTGATAGTCGCGGTACTGATAGTCCTTGAACTCGGCGCACCCCGCCAGCAAGGACAGGGCGAGCACGCAGGCAAGGCAAGCCACTTTCTTCGGAGTCAAGACAGGTACTCCAGGCCGGGGAAAGCAGGGGCGTCCAGTTTAGCAGCGCGCGTCAGCGCGCGAAACACCCCGCCGAAACTGGCGCGGCGGCCTTGCGCCCGCTATTCTGGCCCCGGCTGACCGGGGCATTTCGGCTTTGAACGAGAGACAATGAATCCAGTTTTAGCGGCCAGTGATGTCGCCGACCTGATCGAAAAGGCGGAGCAGGGCCGGAGATTAAGCTTCGAGGACGGCGTGAGGCTGATGCGCAGCAACGACGTAGCCGCGCTGGGCTACGCTGCCAACCTCGTGCGCAACCGCCTGCACGGCGACACCACGACCTATATCGTCAATCGCTACCTGCACTACAGCAACGTCTGCTGGGACACCTGCAAGTTCTGCAGCTTCTATCGCAAGCCGGGCGAGCCGGGCTCGTTTGCCAAGCCTCTGGACGAAATCTTCAGCTGGGCACAGCGCTTTGCGGGCCAGGCCATCCAGGAGCTGCACATTGTGGGCGGCCTGCACCCCAGCCTCAAGTACGACTACTACCTCGACATGCTGCGCGGCCTCAAGCGCATCCTGCCCGCGACGGCGCTCAAGGGTTTTACCAGCGTCGAGATTGACTGGTTTGCCCGCATCAGCCGCAAGCCCGTGGAAACGGTCATGCGCGAGATGGTCGAGGCCGGGCTCGACTCCCTGACCGGCGGCGGCGCGGAAATCTTCGCCGACCGCGTTCGCGACCTGCTCTGTCCCAACAAGATCCGCGCCGCGCGCTGGTTCGAGATCCATGAAGTGGCCCACCGCCTGGGCCTCAAGACCCAGGCCACCATGCTCTACGGCCACATCGAAACGCCTCAAGAACGCATCGACCACATGCTGCGCATTCGCGAAGTGCAGGACCGCACGGGCGGTTTCCAGGTGTTCATTCCCCTGGCCTACCACCCGGACAACAACGCGCTGCGCGGCGTGGAGCGCGCCACGGGCATCACCGACCTCAAGGTCTATGCCGTATCGCGCCTGATGCTCGACAACGTGCCGCACCTCAAGTGCTACTGGATTTCGGCGGGGCTGAAGCTGGCGCAGATCGCGCTGTCCTACGGCGTCGATGACCTCGACGGCATCGTCTATGAGCACGAGCGCATCTTCCATGACGCCGGCAGCTCGACGCCGCAGAGCGTGAGCGAGGACGAAATCCGGCCTATGGTGCGCGAGGCCGGCCGCGTTCCCTGCCGGCGCGATTCGCGCCACCGCCTGCTGGAGGAAGTCGCCGCCTAGACGCCTGGGAAACAAGAGATCAAGACCATGACCCGACTCCTGCCCTTTGTGCTCCTTTGCCTGGCGCTGGCCGCGGCGCTGCCCGCCCAGGAGCCGCCCAAGCCTGACCCCAAAGACCGGGCCGAGGAACCCGCCGGCACCAAGCCCGACCTCAGCGCCTTTGTCAAGCGCCAGTATCCGGGCCTGGACCCCGCCGGCGAGCACGACTTCACCCGCCTCAAGAACTACACCGACGGCGCCAAGCGCTTTGAGTACACGCGCGCCATGGCACGCCTGCTCATCTTCTACATCAAGAAGTGCGCCATGGGCGCCATGCTGGCCAAGTACTTCGATTCGCTGTCGCGCACGGAAGCCGCCAACCAGCCCACCTACAACGCGCTGCACGCCGTTGTGCTGCTCAGCTATCCGCCCGAGCGACCCAACATCCTTGATGCCGAGAAGCTGATGCGCGCGGCCGTGCGCCTCGACCCGGCCTATGAGTATCCCTATTACCTTCTGGCCGAGCTTGAGTTCGCGCGCATGATGCAGGGCAACTCCACGCGCCGCGCCGTCGAAGACCTGCTCGACAAGGCCAACGCGCGGCCCGGCTTTTCTGACGCCATTGCCCTGCAGGCCCGGGTGCTGCTCGCCATCACGCCGCCCAACAAGGCCGAAGCCCGCAAGCACGTCGAGAAGCTGTTCATGCTGCCGCCCGAAGACCCCAGCGGCTTTCAGGACATGCTGGGTCTTTACGCCAACTGCACCAGCGTGGCCGACCTCATGGAGCGCGTCGATGCCGCGGCCAAAGCCGGCCAGTGGACCAAGCGCTACGAGGCCCAGGCCCACGCCTTTGTCGCCATTGGCATGATCTCCGGCAAGGAACTCGGCGCGGCCACAACGCGCCTGGAGAAGGCCCTGTCCATGGTCAGCGCGACCGAGGACCCGGAGTCGGTCTCCGAGTGGCGCTTTGGCCTGGGCGCCACTTACGCCACTTTGGCCGTGGACCTGCGCAACCAGGACCCCAAGCTGTACGGCGAGAACCGCAAGCTTTTTGAAAAGTACGTCACGGCCGCGCGCCTGAACTTCGAGCTGGGCGCGGAAATCGAACGTGAGCACCTGCCCGTGGACATGCGCGGCCCCGGCGCCTTCCGCTACACGCAGTTTCTGGCCGAGCAGATCGGGGAGATGGAAGAAGCCTCCGACTGGCTGGCCAAGTACCTAGATCGCACCACGCTGACCAGCGAAATGCGCACGCGGCTCATGAACTGGCTCCGCGCCATTCGCGCCGGCAAGGGCAACGAAGAACGCCCGCGCATCGAGCTGCTTGACGGCGCGCGCAAGACCGAGAACGATGCCATGCTCGTTTCGCGCCTTGACGCTGAGGTGCTTGCCGTCAAGGAGCGCGGCCTTCACTTCAAGAACGGCGAGAGCCAGCAGTTCTTCATCGAGCTCATGGGCCACCAGAGCCGCGATGTCGCGGGCCTGGCCGCCTTCCTGCTGGCTGATACCGCCATGCAGCGCAAGCCCGAGGATATCGAACTTGCCGCCAACGCCATTGCCGGCCGCCTCGAGAAGGAGACCGAACTGGTCTCGCGCGAGCAGGCGCTGTTCCAGCAGCAGCTCGTCAACGCCCTGATGCTGTTTGACAAGCGCGCCATTGACCTGCGCGCCGCAAAGCGCGTGCGCAAGATCCTCGCCGACACCGGCGGCGGTTACCCCGAGGAAGCCGCGCAGCTGATCCGCGAGTTCAGCCGCGAGGACTGGGCGCAGAAGGTCTTCGGAGACCGCAACAAGACCCTGCCCAGCCGCGAGTTGCTCTACCTCAACGTCAAGGTGCTCACGAAGTGGTTCGACGAGGCGATTGCCGCGCTGGAGAAGCTGGAAAAGGACAAATAGCCCTCAGGTCGCCTGGGCTTCCAGCCGCGCCTTGGCCTGCCGCAGGGCCTGCTTGAGCGCCGGGAACTTCAGACGCGTCAGCGCGTCGTCAAAGTCAAACCAGCCGGACTCGCTGTGCTCGCGGCTTTGCACGTGTGCCGTCGAGGGCGTGACGGCCAGAAAATAGGTCACGGTCTTGCGGTAGGCGCCGCGCCTTGGCGTGTTGACCTCGTAGCTGTCGGAGAACTCGAAGTCCTGGATCACGCGGACATCGGTGATACCGGTTTCTTCGGCGGTCTCGCGCAGGGCCGTCTCCATGAGCGATTCGTTCTTCTCGCTGTGCCCCTTGGGAAAGCCCCAGGTGCCGTGCAGGGCGTTCTTGAGCAGCAGGTAACGAGGCGGGGCCAAGTTGACGCAAGCCAGAATGAATCCCGCCGCTGTGCGATCTTTGGGCATGTTGTTCCGTGAAGCCTGGGCGCTGCTGCAATTCAGGGGCGACTGATGTAGCTTTAGAGCCGGGCAGGCCAGGGGTCAATCATGCTGATGACGACTACCGCATCGCTGGAGACCCACCGCATCCGCCAGTACCTTGGCATTGTGGCGGGCGAGGCGGCGGTGGCACCCATGGAAATGCGCGACTTTGCAGCCTTCATCAAGCGCGAAGGCGGCGGGCGCCACGCCCAGTTCGAGAAGGTAACGCGGGAAACCCGCCAGATGGCCCTGCTCAACCTCGAACAGGAGGCCAAGGAACTCGGCGCCAATGCCGTGATCGGCGTCGAGTTTGACTACGCCTATTTCGCGGCCGACGGCCTGATGATGATCACGGCAAGCGGAACGGCTGTGATCCTCGAGGAAGCGAAGACCACGGGCCGCGTTCCAAAGCAGGGTGGCTGAATCAGCGCAGGGCGCGCAGCTCGCCGCTGCTGCTGCGGTGGTCTTTCTTGCGCTTGCTGGCTTCCTTCACCAGCTGCGCCAGTTCGCTCATACGGAACGGGTTGGACAGCGAGGCATAGACGCCGATGTCCTCAAACTGTTCCAGCTCCCAGTCGCTGACCGGGGGCGTGATTAGGATGAGCGGAATCTTGCGCGCCGCCAGAACCTCGTGGAACATCTGCAGGGTCTCAATGCCGGCCGCCCCGCACAGAGAGTAGTCCAGCACCACGACGTGGGGCGGCTTATGCTCAACCACCGCTTCCGCTTCTTCAATCGTGCTGACAGCGCGGCATTGCATCTCGGCCGAATCCGCAAGCCGCTGACAGATGCCGGACGCCTGATGGTTATTGGCTACCAGTAGCGCCCTGGAAAGGTGGCTGGTCCTGCGCTTCATCGTCAGGCAATCTCCGATGCCCCGGACACGTCAAAGCCGGAAAATGTGACCGAGTCACCATGCCAGCGGCCGCCCGGCAAATCCAGTGTTTTTGGTCATTGCCGCCGTGCCCAGAACAGCCCCGTCAGTCATGACGGGGGGTAGTTGCCGTTACCCGAATTGCACGTGCGGGGCGCAGTACATATGCACCGGCGTTTACACGCGGGGCTGGCCGGGCGATTTTTCTTTGGGCGCAACTGTTTTTTGGGGCCGCAACTGTGTCCATTTGTTTCAAAGGGTGATGGGCAGCCACGCCGATAATCGCCACGCACCCCAACCCGGCAACACGCCCGGCAACACGCCCGGCACGGGTGAGCCCGTCGCGGGCCACACCCCGGCCCACTCGCCCAACACCAACTCGCCCAACGCACCTAACGCCGCCGCGCCCAACGCCAACTCGCCCAACGCACCTAACGCCAACTCGCCCAACGCCGCGCCCAACGCCGCGCGCGTCGTTCCCCAGGAATCTGACTATTCCTATGAAGCGCTGCGCGCCGGCCGCGCCGCGCCCTGGCTCTCCAAGGTGCTATTGAGGCCCTGGCCGCGTCCCATTCCCGGCCCCTCGCTCATCGAGAAGACCGCCA
>JABARW010000002.1:0-12366 GCA_019186845.1 Planctomycetota bacterium
AAGACGGCAATCGTGATGAAGGCCGGCAGCGCAATGGCCAGGCCTTTCATGAAGGCGCGGTACAGCGGGCTTTTCAGTTTTGGCGGCGCGTCTGCCATCGAGTCCTTGCGGGTCAGAAGCGACCTATTTAGGCAAAGCCGCAGCAGGGGTCAACACAGGCCGCTGTCTCTTCGCTCCAATCATCCTATGCTGAGGCCATGGCCGAGCCCCCGTCCAAGCCGCAGCAGGCCGCACGCAGCTCCAGCTTCCTGGCGCTGTTTGCCCTGGCCACATTTCTGGCCCTGGGCGCAGCTACGGCGTCCTGGATCATCCATGACCTGCGTGCGCCCCGCCCCCAGCCGCACCACCCGGATATCCACGAGGAAGGGGCCTCCCTGCGTTCAGCTGACAAAGAGGAATCCCTGGCCCGCATGCAGGCCCTGGCCGATGCGTTGCTGGCCTATCGCGAGCGGCTGGGCGGGGGGCTGCGCTGGCCCTCAAGCCTCGACGAGTTGAAACTGACGGGCTTTTTGCCTGAAGAGTTTGACCTGCGTGGCCCCATTTCCCGGGCCCTGCTTGCCTACCAGCCGGACATGCCGCCAAGCTACGACCCCGGGCTCTGGGTGCTCGTGCACGACCGGCTGGAGGGGCGGGCCATGGGCCGAGGCCGCGCCGTCCACAAGGCCACGCTGGGCGCCGTGGTCATGTTCGCGGACGGCAGCGTGCGCTTCCTTGACGAAAAAGAAGTCACCCAATACGGTGGCCTCAGTCCTTCCTCGCAGCCTTCACGCTGAACCATGCGAATCACCGTCAACGGCCAGCCGCGCGAAGTTCCAGAGGGCACAACGCTCAAGGCCCTGGTCGAACTGCTCGCGCTCAAGGGCGACCGCATCGCCTGCGAGCGCAACCTGGCTGTCGTGCCGCGCGCGAAGTACGCCGAAACGAAGCTGGCTGACGGCGACAAACTGGAAATCGTCACCTTTGTGGGCGGGGGCTGATTCCACCCCGTCGACAAGGCTGGCCGGTCCATTCACAATGCGGCCATGAACATCGAATCACTGGATACACCGCTGGTCGTCAAGGGCATCACGTTCAAGTCGCGGCTGATTGTCGGCACGGGCAAGTACGCCACGTTTGAACAGATGCGCGACTGCCTCGATGCCAGCGGCTGCGACTGCGTGACCGTGGCCGTGCGGCGCGTGAAGCTCGACGGCGCCAGGCACGAGAACCTGCTCAGCTTCATCGACGAGAAGCGCTACAAGATTCTGCCCAATACCGCGGGCTGCTTTAGTGCCGAGGACGCGATTCGCACGGCCTATCTGTCGCGCGAAGCACTGGGAACCACACTCGTCAAACTCGAAGTCCTCAGCGACCCCAAAACGCTTTTGCCCGAGCCGCGCGGCACGCTGGTGGCGGCTGAACGCCTGGTGAAGGAGGGCTTCACGGTGATGGTGTACACCAGCGACGACCCGATCCAGGCGCGGCATCTGGCTGAAATCGGCGTAGCGAGCGTGATGCCCGCGGGCAGCCCCATCGGCTCAGGCCAGGGCGTGCTGAACTCAAACAATATCCGCATCATCCTCGAAACCGTGCGCGAGCCCTTCAAAGTGCCGATCATCGTCGATGCCGGCGTGGGCACAGCCAGCGACGTGGCCCTGGCCATGGAACTGGGCGTTGATGGCGTGTTGCTCAATTCCGGTATTGCACTCGCCAAAGACCCCCTGCGCATGGCCCACGCCATGAAGCTTGGCGTGCAAGCGGGCCGTCTCGCCTATCTGGCGGGGCGCATTCCCAAGCGCATGTACGCCAACGCCTCAAGCCCCATGGAAGGCGTGATTGGTGCGGCACCCAAAGGCATCCCCGGCGAATAGTCCAGTTGCCATCTGCAAACATTGTGTTCACAGGGCCGCGCGTGTCGCCAAGGCGGCTACACTGACCCCATGGCGGACAACAAGCTGTATTACGGCGACAACCTCGAAATCCTGCGACGTTACGTCAAGGACGAGAGCGTAGATTTGGTGTACCTTGACCCACCTTTCAACAGCAACGTGGACTACAACGTGCTGTTTGCGGAGCGCGACGGCACGGAAGCCGCCAGCCAGATCAAGGCGTTCAAGGATACGTGGCATTGGAGCCTAACCGCAGAGGCCGAGTATCGCCAAACTTTAGAACGCGTAGGAGATCATCGTGTCGCCCAAGCCTTGATCGGCCTTCGCGGAATGTTGGGCCAATCGGACATGATGGCCTACGTTGTCATGATGGTTTCTCGACTCGTCGAACTGAAAAGGGTGATGAAGCCGCACGCCTCGCTGTACCTGCACTGCGATCCTTCGGCCAGTCACTACTTGAAAATCATTTTGGACGGTGTGTTCGGTCCGGATCGCTTTCTCAACGAGATTATCTGGAAGCGAACGAGCGCCCACAGTTCGGCAAAGCGATTTGGCCCCGTTCACGACGTGTTGCTCTTCTACGGCAAGGAAAGTGCGTATCAGTGGAACCCACAGTTTCAGCCGTACGATGAAAAGTACGTGGAAGACTTCTATCGACATGAGGACCGTCTCGGGCGGTATCGGCTAAGCGATTTGACGGGAGCGGGGACGCGTCAGGGTGACTCCGGCTTGGCGTGGCGTGGGATTAACCCGACGGAGGCAGGTCGACACTGGGCTGCACCCTTAGAGTTGCTTCAAACCCTATACCCCCGCAAGAACTTTGACGAGCTGACCAGTCAACAGAAGCTGGACTTGCTGGACGCCAAAGGACGGATCAATTGGCCAAAAAAGGGAAAGGTTCCGCAGCTCAAGCGTTACCTTTCCGACATGCCCGGTGTTCCGTTGCAGGACGTATGGACCGACATTCCGCCCATCGGCGCGCAGGCCAAGGAACGCCTCGGCTATCCCACGCAGAAGCCCGAAGGCTTGCTGGAGCGCATCATCCAGGCGTCCAGCAATCCCGGCGATGTGGTACTCGATCCATTTTGCGGTTGCGGCACGACCATTGCCGCCGCGCAGAAGCTCGGGCGCAAGTGGATCGGCATCGACGTCACGCACCTCGCCATCACGCTGATCAAAAAGCGGCTGCTCGACACCTATGGTGAAGGCATCACCAAAGAATACGAAGTCGTCGGCGAGCCCACCGATGTCGCCGGCGCGCAAGAGCTCGCGAAACAGGATCGCTTCCAGTTTCAGTATTGGGCCCTTGGCCTCGTCGGCGCGCGTCCCTACGAGCAAAAGAAAGGCGCCGATCAGGGCATTGACGGACGCCTCTACTTTCACGACGAAGGCGAAAAGACCAAGCAGGTCATCCTTTCCGTCAAGAGCGGCAAACTCAAAGCAACCGATGTCCGGGACTTGCGCGCCGTTATTGATCGCGAGAAGGCCGAAATCGGCGTGTTGATTGCCCTCGAAGACTTCAGCCAGCCGATGAAGGCCGAGGCGGCGAGCGCCGGTTTCTACAAGAGCCTCGGTTACAACCAATCTTATCCCCGTCTGCAACTCATCACCGTTCAGGACTTGCTCGACGGCAAGCGCATCGAGATGCCCCTGGAAAAACACACCAACGTGACGTTCAAGCAGGCGGCCAAAGCCGTACCAAAGAAGCGCAAGGGCAAACGCCTGGCTTTTGACGGCGACACGGAGTATTGAGATTCGCTACGGACAGAGGCCAAAGCGGCTCAAGTCACGGGCGTGTCACGAGTTTCATCCAAACCGTGACTTGGGCGAACCTTGACGCCCATGGCCCTAGGGCTAGACTTCCTCAACCCCCGCAGTACACAGCAATGGCCGCCGCAGGCATCAATGGGATGCCCGTGCTGTCATTGAGCAGGAGTCTTGCATGCGCCATGTTTCACGGGCCCTGATTGCCGCGTTTTCACTGCTGCTGCTGGTGAATCTCAGCCTTGCCCAGAAGTCCGACAAGGAGGTGGGCGAGGAGAACATGGCCAAGCTCAAAGGCCAAGGCGGCCGCGAAGAGCACCAGGGCGCTGACAACCCGCGCCAGGGCAACACGTCGAAGGACCAGTGGCAGGGCGGGCCCGACCCCTACGGCTCCGAGGATTTTGAGGCGTTCAGCGAGAAGAACGAGCGCAACCTCAATAATCCGCAGTGGCAGCTCAAGCTCGACCTGCACGATCCCAAGCGCATCGTGATTGATTATCCCGATGGCCGCCGTGAAGAGTACTGGTACATCCTTTTCCGCGTCATCAACGACAATACCCGCGTCCAGCAGACCACCACGCCCGACGCCCTGAACCGTATCGGCAGCAACGAGAAGCCGCGCCCCATCGGCGTTGCCAAGGAAGAAGTGGGGCGTGAGGGTGTGCCCGTCGAGACTCACCTCGACATGGAAGTCTTCACCTACACGCGCAACATCGAGAAGGACCCCTGGGACGACTCGCAGGACAAGCTGCGCGAGAAGTTCATCGAGGCGGCCAAGGCCCGCGGCAACTCCGACGAGCAGGCCGGCTCGGCCGCCGACCAGGCCATGCGCACGGTGAAGAAGCGCTACGGGGCGATTTCAGACCCCTACGTGCTGCAGCAGATCGCCGAGAAGGAAATGCTGTACGAGTGGGTTGAAGACGCCAGCGGCAACCACCGCCGCATCAACCTGCTGCACCCCCTGTCGGATTTCCAGCGCCAGATCGGGCGCAAGCATGAACTCAGCGCGCCGGACCTCACGGGGCCGCGCTGCCTGCCGCACCGCACGACGGACGTGCGCAAGGGCGAGATCACCGAGATCATGCGCTATGTGGGCATCAACGAGTCGGACAACACCTTTGCCGGCTGGTTCGGCGAAGAGGGCACGGCCCCTGAAGGCGTGCGCATCGTCAAGGACGCCAGCGACCCCATGTGGGGCAAGGTGACCCAGCGGCGCTACCAGCTCGGCGACTGCGTGGATCGCTTCGGCCGCGCCCTGCGCCCCAACGACCCCGGCTACCAGAACGCCCGTATCGCGGGCGAAAGCGAGGCCACGGGTTACGGCATCATCCACAAGGACCACCCGCTGCTGGACAAGCCCTCCGTGGGTCCGCACTACCGCCTCTATCAGGACGGCGACAAAGTGCTCTTTGACTTTGATACCGGTATCAAGATTCCCGGCCGCCCCAACGACACCTACCGCATCAACGGCAGGATTGTTGAGCCGGCGGACCCGCGCTACGAAGGCGCCGAGGCGATTTCCGCCTCGACAGAGAAGTTCGGCGGCGCCGTGGCCGGCAAGCCGGTGAAGATGATTGATTCGCGCGGCCGCGCCGTGCGCAAGTTCCTGGTCACCTACCAGATCGGCGAGGTCATCAGCCAGGCCGAGTGGGACATCTGGAAGAAGCGCCTGGGTGCGGGCATTCTCTCCCGCTACCAGAATGTGGACCAGATTGTGGGCCGCCCGCTCACGGCCAACGACCCCCTGGTGGGTCTGCCCAAGATCAAAATGGGCACCAAGGTGGGCGAAGACGAACTGTTCGCCCCTGAGGTCATTCAGCGCGGCGTGGACACGGGCCGCCGCGGCCCCAACGGCGAAGTGATTCTGAACCTGGTCGAGTACCAGACGGGCCGCAGCTACAACCCGCTGAAGGTCGGCCCCGAGAACTTCATGCGCGACCCCGACGGCGAGTACAGCACGGCGCGCGTGGCGCCGTTGCCCGAAGGTGCCGCGCTGAAGCCCGGCGAGGAGTATGTTTACGCCCCCCTGGGTGCCGCCGGCGAGGGCAGCCTGCCCGTTCCGCAGTTTGATTACCTGGGGGCCTGGGAAGATTACCGCGACCCCGTGAGCGGCAGCCGCATTCCGCTGACGGACGACCAGGGCGCCATCGTGCGCGACGAGTTCGACCAGATCCTCTACCTGAAGGAGTACGAGTACGAATACGTGTACATGTACGAGTTTGAGCCCCTGCCGCAGGACGACGCCGGTTTCAAGGGCGCCTACGGCATGGACCGCTACGAGCTCGTGAAGGAAAGCATCGACATGAAGTTCAAGAACGGCAAGGCCGAGGGCCCCGTTCGTGAAGTGATCGTCGAGAAGCGCAAGGTGAACGTTCTGTCCGGCGACGGCTCGGGCAAGATGGTCGAAGAAGAAGAGGAAGTGATCGTCGGGATCTTCGTCCCCGGCATAGAACTCAAGCCCGGCCAGGAAAAGCGCAAGGAAGACTTGACGGGATACGAGGTCAAGCCGGTCGAGGTGGTGCGCTACGTGGACAAGGCCCGCAACGAGATTGTCGCGGGCAAGAACCCCAAGGACATCGCCGGCGTGGGTGAAGACGATTACAACGCTCCCTCTCCCGCCGACAACGAACTGGGCCGCATCGACAAGACCTTCCGCCGCTGGACCATTCCGCCCCCGCTGGTTTACCGCAACCCCAGCCCCGGCCCCGATGGTCAGGAGTGGGAAGTGCTCACCCGCCTCTCGGACAAGATCGGTCCCGCCACCCGCGCCGACGGCAAGGATGCCCCCCGGTTCCTCACCCGCTACATCAGCGAGATGTGGGGCGTATTCATCTTCAAGGGCGTTGAGCGCGACTGGAATTACCTCAACATCATGGTGCGCGGCTTGCGCGGACGCGTCAGCCATGCCGGCCTGAAGCTGGACGACAAGTCCAAGGACCTGCCCAGCTACCGTGACGCCGGCTCCTCCAAGATCGGCAAGGCGTTCTACAACGCCAAGTACGTGACGGAGGACTGGGTGTACCGCGCCCGCTTCGAACGTCTGGGTGACAGTTACGAGAACTTCCGCGACCTGATTCGCCGCGTGCGCACGTTCTGGTACCTCGAAAAGCCCAGAGAGGAAATCAAGACGGGCGAGTAGACCTTGAGCCATCGCAAATGGGGGCAGCTTCGGCTGCCCCCTTTCGTTTAACCAGGGCGCTCGCGCCGGGATTTGGACGTATAAAAAATACCCACATCTCGTTGGCCGGGTGCGATTGGCAACCGCCTTGAACAAAGGGTTTACAAGAATGGGCTGATTCTTGACCGCATTTGGCATGATTACGACTAGTCCAAGACGTGTAAAATATGCTCGATATTGGCTTCAGCAGGGCGTCTCATTGCAGGGCGCGCAGATAGCCAACCTGTCCCAGCCTGGCTGCGCGGCAGTGGCAAAGGCTCTGCTGGCTGGGCGGCTGCCCTTCCGTGTTCACCGTCCGTCTTTCGCTCTGAAACTGCGGGGGATTATTCAATTGGCACGGTACGTGCCCTAATGCCCCCTAAGTCAGCTCTGAGCCAGGTTGCGGCATTCCAGCGCAACCATCGGCGTAAACAGAGTTAACAATCAGCAGGGAGAGCCTCACATGAAGCTGGAGATCACATCCCCCCGGGGCCAAAGCGAGTTCTCGCCGCGCCCCGATCTCGGCATCATCACCGTGGGCCGCCAGCCGGGCAATGACATCGCCTTGCCCGAAGAGAAGGCGGCTTCGCGCAAGCACTTCACTATCGAACGTTCCGTCGATGGCTGGAAGCTGGTGGACCAGATGTCCGCCAACGGCACCAGCGTCAACGGTGAGAAGGTCAACTTCGCCTGGCTCAAAGACGGCGACCGCATCACCATCGGGGACACCACCCTGGTGGTATCGGGACTGAGCATGGCCAAGGCCGCAGTTACGGGTGCAAGCCGCGCTGCGGCCAAGCCCGTCAAGCTCCCCCGGCAAGCCGAGGCAGGGGAGCCCAATTTGGCGCAGGAGAAGCCCCATGTTGTGCCCGCGAAGAAACTCCCCGTAGGCGGGTTCCTGGTGGCTTCTTTTGCGCTTCTCTTTGTGGCGCTGCTGGTTTACGGCGCCTTTGCTTCGGGCGTGTTCTCTCCCCGCGCTCCGGAAGAGCGCAAGCAGGACACTCGCGTTGCCGCCCGCCAGGCCGAGCTCGCCGAGTCCGAAAAGGCCCTGATCGCCGAGGCGGAGGCCGCGGCAACTTCCGGCGGCAGCACGCTGGAGCGTATCGACGGCGTGGACGCCGTGGCGAAGAAGGTCCCCAAGGAGCGGGCCAGCATCGTCAGCACCCGCATCGATGAAATCCGCGGGCGCCTGCTCAAGGACCTCGAGTCCGAACTCAGCCTCGTCGTGGACGCCGAGCTGGCCGCCGTGGAAGGCCTGCGCCAGGGCGGCGACTACGCACTGGCCATCGGCAAGCTCGAAGACCTGCAAGGCTTCCTTGCCACCAACACCTACACCAAGAACGTGGCCAAGTCGCGCGGCATCGAGAAGCGCGTGACGGCCGCGCGCACGGACATAGGCCGCGAGAATGAGGGCTTCATCTCGGGCCTGTGGGCCAGTGCCGAGGCCCACCGCAGCGCCAAGCGCTTTGCCGAGGCCCTGGCCGACGTCGAGCGTATCCTGGCGGGCGCATGGCTGAAGGCCGACGAGCGCGCGTTCTACGCGGGCAAGATCGAAGATATCAAGGCCGCGCGCGACAAGGCCCAGGCCGAAGCCGCGGTGCAGAAGCCGGAGGAGGGCAAGGGGCCGGACATCCTCAAGGGCATCAAGAAGGAAGATCGCGGCACCCTGCCGGGTGCCAATCCGCTGCTGCCGCGCGGCCTGGCCTCGGAGAAAGAGCTACTGGCGGCCCTGCAGGCCAAGCTGGTGAAGGCGGCGGTGGACAAGAAGCTGACCAGCACGGAAATCACCTACAAGGGCGACAAGTCTTACATCACGGGCGCCGACAAAGACCGCCTGTTCATCACGGCCGTCAAGCGCATGAAGGAACGCGACGGGAAGTATGAAGAGATTCCCGTGGGCTTGAAGATCACGTGGGATCGCTTCTCGGCCTCTGAGATGCTCCAGCTCTATGATCGCGTACCCGACCTGGACAAGAACAACCGCCTGGCCACGGTGATTTACGCGCTGGACGCAGGCCTGACCGACGAAGGCGCGGCACGCGCCTGCAAGCTCTACAGCGAGGATAACAGCACCAAGCAGGGGCTGGACATCCTGCTGGCGAGCAAGCGTCGCATCCGCGTACCCGAGGGCGGCTTTGTGGAATTCGAGGGCCGGCTGATCACGCCGGACGAAAAAGAGCAGCTCATCTTCGAGCGCAAGCTCAGCGGTGTGCTGGAGCGCTTCGAGCGGGGCCTGGGCAGCAAGGACAAGAAGCGCGTCGCCGACAGCGAGGCCGCCTACCAGGAACTGCTGGCCCTGGGTGAGCGCGCCGTGGCGCCCGCCATCCGGATACTGGACGGGCTGCGCGTGAAGGAACTCACCAGGGTGGAGAAGACCACGGGCCTGATCACCAAGGACTCGGCCAAGCTCAAGGAACTGAAGGTCGAGCTGGACAAGCGCCGCAAGCACGCGCTTGAGCTGATCATGGACGAGGCGCGCTACCCCTATCCGTACTTCACTGATGGCCGGCAGGAGCAGGTGCAGGCCGAGGTGAACACCCGCGTGGCGGCCGTGCGCGAAATCTGGGACGACCCCATGAGCTTCACGGGCCAGAGCAGCCCGGACTATGAGGCCGGGGTAGAGCGCATCAAGGCCATCAACGCCCGCATGGACGAACTCGACAAGGAGGAGAAGTTCCACAAGAGCACAGCCGAGGTGGATATCAACTACCTGAAGATGATCGCCAACCAGGCGCTGAACATCCGCAACTTTGCGGGCGACGACGCAGGCGTGAAGGCCCTGCTTACCTACAACGTCGAGGTCATGGCCTACAACGAGGCCTTTCCGACGGGCGACGGGCACACGGACGCCGAAGGCCGCGATCAGGTGCGCATCACCAACGAGTACCGGCGCATGTTCGAGCGCCGCGCGCTGAAGATCAACGACAAGCTGTTCTGGGCGGCCAAGCACCACTCACGCTACTGCGTTGAGCACAACGGCGGCCAGATCGCCCACGTGATCCAGGGCGAGCCCAAGGGCGCCACGCCGGGCGAGCGCATGAAGCACGAGGGTTACTCCGGCGGCGGCGGCGAGAACATCCACATGAACAGCATGGGCCCCACGGCCCAGAGCAGCCACAACTCCTGGTGCCAGAGTTCGGGCCACCACCGCAACATCCTGCACCCGATGTGGAAAGTGCTGGGCAGCGGCAAGTGGGGGAACATCTGGACGCAGGTGTTCGGCGCTGTGGATGAAGGCGACCAGAACTCCGTCAGCAAGGGGGGCCAGGACTAGCAAGTTTGTGCCAGGCAGTGGTGCCCAGCACTGCCTGGCTGGTGGGGCGACCCTTCCCGAGTCGCCCCACCGACTCATTCCTCGGCGGTGATGCCCAGCACCGTCGAATACAGGCGGGGCGGTTTTCCCGAGCCGCTCTGCCCGGATTTCGGCGATCTTGCAGTCGCGAGATGGCCGCGCAGAAGTGTCCGGCGGTGATGCCCAGCACCGTCGGAACAACGCGGGGCGGCCCTTCCCGAGCCGCCCCGCGATTTCTTTGTGTGCCGTGCCCGAGCCAGGACCTTGCCTGAAAGCAGGAACAGCCGCGCAGGCGGCTGTTCTTGTTCCGACAGAAGGCCAAGTCCTGCTTTGGCTGGATGCTAGACCTCTTCAAAGAAGAAGGGCTTGAGACACTGGATCTTCTTCTCGTAAGTCTCCGGATCAATACACCACTGCGCCGCCGCGATGCTCGACAGCAGGGAGTTGCCGTCCTGGCTCGTGAAGCAGAATCCGTAGATGTCCGTCCCGTTCTGCACGCTCAGGGTCTCGTGCGGAATGATCGTCTGGTTCAGGATGCGGCCAAAGAAGCCGTGGTCGCGCCCGAAGCTGAAGACCGCGTTGGCGCTCTTCTTGAAGGTCAGGGCCTGGCGGTCGTCATCCTTGATGATCTGCACCAGCTTCTCGACGCTGGTCTCCTTCTTCACCTTCAGGTGGAAGCGCACCACGTGCATGAACTGCGTGTTCAGCTTCAAAGCGCTCGAATACAGGCCCTTCAGCTCCCAGCCCTTAGTCTTGTACAGGTAGTAGGCGTCGCGGGCGTGGTGCGTGCCGAACTGCTCGTCCTTGTGCTTGCCCACTTCCGGGCTGGCCACGAAGTCATCATCCTGGCTGATGTCGTTGGCGCGCCGCATGCACACGAAATCAGCGCTCACGAGGTTCTCGGGCGCCGTATTGTTCTGGGTGCCGAACAGCTTGATCAGCGCCGAGAGGTTGTGGGTGTTGCAGCTCACCACCTGGATGAATTTGTCTTCGCCGGCCTTGAGCACCTCGTCGTTGATGCCGCGCGCGTACATCTTGCCAAAGCCGAACTCGCTGCCCTGGGCGATGTAGCCCTTGCCGCCGGCCTGCGCCGCCTTGAGGTAGTACTTCTCCTTGTTGGCCAGGCCCGCGCCCGAAGGCGTGCAGTCAATGACGACGGTGGCGCGCTTGATGGCTTCCTCGGTCTCGAAGTTCACCTTGATACCGAGCTTCTCAAAGCCGCTGATCTGGTCGCGTTCCGTGGCGAGTTTGGCGCCGCGGCGGATCAGGTCCACCACCTTGCTGCGGTCCGTCTTCAGGGGCGTGCGCTTGTTGAAGGTGATTTCATCGATGTCCAGCTCCTTGCGGTAGCCGGTAAGCATCCCGATCAACGGCTCGCCGATGGTGCCGGTGCCGACCACGTGGACAACCTTGCCCATGTCATCTCCTGGAAATGCAGCCGCGCGCCCCTTGGTTGAGAATTGCGCGCGCGTGCTCCGGGGAACCCTGCCAGCACTGGGGCACGCGCCACCGGGCCGGACGAGGTATGTATGCCTGCCTTCATAGCAAGCGGCGCCGGGGTTTCCAGCCTGTGGAAGGCTTGTTCAGGCCCTTGTCGCGCTCATTGCCGCAATATGGTAATGAGGGCAACGAGGTGAGTTATGGCGCGAATTCTCTTGGCAAGCACGGCAGAAAGGGGCCACGTCAATCCCCTTGTGGGGGTGGCTCAGCGCCTGCTGGAAGCAGACCACGAGGTCGGCTGGCTCTGCCTGCCCCGTGCGCCTGAACAGCTCAAGACCCTCAAGGTCGAGCGCGTCAGTGCTGATCTTCCCGACCACGAGCACATCACCGGCGGTGAGGCCCTGGCCCGTCTGGTACGGGACGGCGCCGCATTGCGCCGCTGGATTGCGGGCCTGCTGATCGATGCCGTGCCCGGCCAGATTGAGCCCCTGCGCCACGCCCTGCGCCACTTCGGGCCCGATGTGGTCGCCACGGACCCCATGCTGTACGGCGTGATCATCGCCGCAGAACTGGAAGGTCGGCCCTGGGCCGGGATTTCCAGCTCTCTCAATCCGCTGGCCCCCGCGAACTTCGACTGCGAGCTGACTCGTACGCTGGGGCAGCTTGAGGCCGCACGCCTGAAACTGTTCGCGGCCCATGGGCTCTCGCCGCGCTTCAAGGTCAGCGATTGTCTTTCGCCATCCCTGAACGTGGTGTTCTCAACGCCCGAGTTCACGCGCGAAATCGGCGAGCCCGCACCCGCCACCCAGCAGGTGGGGCCGTCCATTCCGCCCCAGGCGCGGGGC
>JABARW010000002.1:12376-42982 GCA_019186845.1 Planctomycetota bacterium
GACTTCGAGCGTCCCCTGATTTACGCGAGCTTCGGCAGCCAGATTTCCTGGCAACCCGAGATTTTCGGCAAGCTGGCGCGCGCGTGCGAAAATCTGCCCGTGCAGCTTGTCATCAGCGCGGGCGAGCTGGCCGCGACGGACTGGGCCCGCGGCCTGCCCAAGAACTGCCTGGCCGTGCCCTATGCGCCCCAGTTGCGACTGCTGGAGCGCGCATCCTTGTTCATCACCCACGGCGGAGCCAATTCGGTCATGGAGGCCCTCTGGGCCGGCGTGCCCATGTTGGTGAGCCCCCAGTGCAACGACCAGTTCATCAACGCCGAATTTGTACGGCGCGCCCGCAACGGCGTGGTGTTCGACCTGGCGGCCCCGGAGGTCGGCGCCGTGACTTCGCAGGTGCAGGCCCTGCTCGATCCCGAGGCGCCCCAGTTGCGCCCGGCCGCGCGCCTCAAGGAGGCCTATCGCGCCCGCGACGGCGCGGCCAAGGCCGCGGAGCTGGTGGCCAGAGTGGGGGCGCCATGAAAGTGGGGCGATGGCAGATCACGCGAGCCAGGCCCCCGGGCGTGACGGGCCACGAAATCTGGGAGCTGCCGGGCAGCGACATCGAGTTCTGGCGCCGCGCCGGCACGACCTACGTTCACAGGCGCCGCGCCGAAGGTGTCAAGGAGGCCGAAATCGGCCGCGAAGTGGCCTCGGAAGTCGCTTTGGTGCTGGGGCGCCTGCAGCGCGGCGAATACAGCCGCGCCCTGGCGCTGAAGGGGTTTACCCGCGCCTTCATCTGCGGCGGGTTGACCGTTCTGGACGGCTTTCGCGAGTCGCTGTCGGCCTTGAAGCCGCCCTTCAGCCTGCAATTTGGCGAGGGCTCCCTGGGCGCGGTCATGGGCGGGCGCGCCTGGCTGGCCGAGAACGGCTTTGACTCAGGCGCAGTGTTTGACGTGGGCCAGTCGGCCCTGAAGATTGACCTGTTTGCGCCCCAGGGCGAGGAAGTGCGCATCGTGGCGCGGGACCTGCAGCGCGCCCCCATCATATTCGAGGCCGAGCGCATTAAACTGGGCGAGGCGCGCCTGGCAGAAATCGGTGCGGCCTCTCTCGAATTTGTGGCCGATGTGCTGGCGGAGTCTTTGGAGTCGCGCTTTCTGCCGCCGCCCCGAGCCGTGCTTTCCCTGCCCTGCCCGCTCAGCGACGATCTGGTGCCCGGCGGTTCCACCTACACCCACTGGGCCAACGACGCCACGCTCGTTTCCCGGCTGGTGCAAGCCCTTGACGCGCGGCTTCAATCGCGCGCGCGGCTGGCCCAGTGCCACTGGCGCACGGCGCCGGAGATCAGACTGTGGGTCATCAACGACGCGGAGATGGCTGCCGTGGGGGCTCGCAGGCAGGCAGGCGGAGGCGGCAAAATGCTGGTTCTGACGCTGGGCTATGGCCCCGGCGCGGCTTTGGTGGAAGGATAGGGCCATGCACATCTCCGACCTGACGGAAGTGAAGAAGTGTGACAGCCTGTTCTTCTCGCCTCATCTTGACGACGTGGCGCTTTCCTGCCCCGGCCGCGTGCTTGAGGATACGGCCGAGGGCCGCCGCGCCCTGGTGGTGACGCTGTTCTCGCATGCCGGTCCGGCCGATGCCGGGCGCTTCAAGCGCGACCTCTACCCGTCGCGGCAGGCCGAGGACCGTAAGTCGTGCGAGATTCTGGGGGCGGATTCGCTGCATGCGGGTTTTCTGGACGCGCCGTTTCGCGCGGAGATTTACCACCGCTTCTCAGGCATCATGTTCAAGCGCGACGCCAACCACGCCCAGACCATGATGCAGGCCGCGGAGTATGTCTCGCGCCTGGTGGAGCAGGCCCAGCCTTCGGTGGTGTTCGTGCCCCTGGGCGTGGGCTGGCACATCGACCATCGGCTGACGCGCGAGGCGGCCCTGGTCGGCGTCAGCAACTACAAGTGGCGCAAGAGCGGCACGAAGGAAATGGAACGCATCACCGACGAGCTGCGATCCCAGAACGCCAACGTGTTGCCCCGGCTCCTGTTCTATGAGGACCGGCCCTACGCCTTTGTGCAGGAGTCCGTGCGCCTGCGCCTGGGCGAGCTGGGTTTCTCGGCCGACGCCCATGACCTGCCCCTGCTGGATGCTGACGAACTGCGGCGCGTGTTCACGGAGTCGTTCATGGGCGCGCACTATGTGCGCCAGCACCTCGCCGACGACGAGCGGGAATACACCCTGCGCCACCTGAACAGTCACCTCACGCGCGGCTCCGTGCAGACCAGCACCCAGGCCCAGAGCGACGTGCATCTCTATGACCGCGTGACGCTGGCCATGGCGCGACGCGCTGTCGGCGCCCATGAGTCTCAACTGGCCGGCCTCTTTGGCGACCTTGACGGCTGGCAGCGCCAGACCGGCGAATACACGCGCGCCCTGCGCTACGACGCCGATTACGTCGAACGTTACTGGCAGCTTCCCTGATGCTGGAGACAGGCCCATGAAACTGACGCGCCGGAAATTTCTGGTTTCGCTGGCGGCCATGGCCGGGGCGGGGCTCGCGGCGGCCTGCGTGCGTACGCAGAGCCACTCCGCGCCCACGGAGCGGCGCCCCATCCCCGACGTGACGGACGAGCTGCGCCTGCTGGTGCTGGGAGACTGGGGCACGGGCAAGTGGCAGCAGCGCGCGGTGGCCGAGGGCATGCACAACGCCAGCCGCGAGCTGGGCGGCTTCCACGCCGGGCTCCTCTTGGGCGACAACTTCTATCCCAGCGGCGTGACGGGCACGGCCGACACCAAATGGCAGACCCATTTCCGGCAGGTCTATGACACTTCAGAGCTGGGCAACCTCACCTGGCATGCGGTGCTGGGCAACCACGACTGGCTGGGCGATGTTCAGGCGCAGATTGACTACTCGGCCTCCGACCCGCACTGGTCCATGCCCGGCCACTACTGGCGCCAGGACTTCGCGCCCGCCAGCGCCGTGAGCCTCACGGTTCTGGGCATCGACACCGACCCGCACTATGACCGCTGGAGCGACCAGATGGTCTGGCTGGAGAGCCAGTTGCAGGCCACGCAGATGAGCGGGCGGCCCCGCATCGTCATCGGGCACCACCCCATCTACAGTTACTCTCGCCACGGGCCCGAGCCCCATGTCGTGCGCGACGTAAAGCCCCTGCTGGAGCGTTACGCCGCCCAGGCCTACCTCTGCGGCCACGACCACAACACCCAGGTCATGGAGAAGAACAACGTGCTCTACGCCGTGCTGGGCGGCGGGGGTGCGGGACTCTACGACACGGACTCGGGCGTGCTGACCAAGTTCTGCGCCGTGAAGCACGGCTTTGGCGTGTTGCGCGTGGACCAGAGAAAGCTGACGCTGGAGTGCCGCGACCTAAACGGCGTGCTGCTCTACGCCTCGGCTCTGCAGCTCGCTTGAGGGCGCCATGAAGCTTCTGCTGATCTCCGCCAATGCCGGGGCCGGCCACATCCGCGCCGCTGCCGCCCTTGAGGAGGCCGCGCGCGAGCTGCACCCCAAGGCCGAAGTCCGCAACGTGGACATTCTTTCGTTCACGGACCCGATTTATCGCAGGGCCTACGCAAACTCCTGGCTCAAGATGGCGGACAACGCTCCGGCGCTCTGGGGCTACATCTATTCCAGCTCCGACGCCGCCAAAGCGAAGAAGAAGCAGGCCGCCGTGATTCGCGCCTTTGACCGCATCGAGTTCCGCAAGTTCCGCCGCTTTGTCGCGGATTTTGCGCCCGACGTCGTGCTCTGCACGCACTTCCTGCCCGGGCAGGTTCTGGCCACTTCGCGCAAGGAACCGTGGGGCCGCTTCAGGTTCGGCTGCGTGCTGACTGACTTTGACGCCCACGTGCTCTGGGCCCAGCCCAGCTTTGACCGCTTCTTTGTCGGCAACGAGGAACTGGTCGAAGTCCTCGCCGACAAAGGCATGGAGCGAGGCAAGATCGCCGTCACCGGCATTCCCATCGTCAAAGCATTTGCGCAACCGATGCAGCGGAAGGCCGCGCGCGAGAAGCTGGGTCTGCGCGACGACGCGCCGGTTGTTCTATGCATGGGCGGGGGCATGGGTCTTGGCAACATGGACGCGATCGTCGAGTCTGTCATCCAGCAGCCGCCGGTGCAGGTGCTGGCCGTGGCGGGTAAGAACGCGAAGCTCAAGAAGGACATCGAAGCGCTGACGGTTCCGCGCGGCAGCGAGCTGCGCGTGTTCGGCTTCGTGAACAACATACCCGAGATGATGGCGGCAGCGGACTTAGCCGTGACGAAGTCGGGCGGCCTTTCTTCCAGCGAGTGCCTGGCAACGGGCCTGCCCATGCTCGTGCCCAACCCCATTCCCGGCCAGGAGGAGCGCAACGCCGACTACCTGGCTGAGATCGGCGCAGGCTTCAAAGCGCGCGGCCAGGGCAGCTTTGCCTACAAGCTGCGCAGGCTGCTGGGCGAGCCGGAACTGCGCTTGCAGATGGCCAAGAACGCCAGGCGCGCGGGCAAGCCCGGCGCGGCGGCCGCCGTTATCCGCGCGATGCTGGGCTGACCCGCAGCGGTCCCGGCGCCCGTGCCGCAGTGACCGATGGGGCTTGCTTCAGGGTTCGAGCACGATGGTCGTCACGCTGTAGGCGGGCATGTTGTACTGAAAGGCATTGACGAGGGTGATGTTCTGGTCGGGCTGCTGCACCGGTTGCGAGCCCGCGCTGGTCAGTGTGAAGATCTTCGCCTTGGTGAACTGCACGGTGTGCGTGATCTGAATGCCCGCCGTCTGCGCGCTGGCCGTCTTGTTGATGCAGACCAGCACCATACGGCTTGGGTTGGCCGCGTCCACGCTGGCGTAGACACTGGCATCGGCGACGTTGGTGTTGTCGGCCCTGATGCTGGTGTCGCCGAAGCTGCCGTTTGCGCCGTCATGGTTGCGGAACATCTCAAAGCCGCCGTAGATGTACGAATGCTGCGTGCTGCCCAGTTTCCAGAGCGTGGCCGCAAACACGTCTTCGCGCCCGAAGATGCCCAGCACATCGGCCTGCGCGATGCCGCCCGAGATGTGGTCGCCGCCGCCGTAGTAGTACTCCGTGATTGCGATCTTCGTGCCGGGGTAATGCGTCGCAATCTTCTGCTTGAGGTCGGGCAGCAGCTTGATGGGCCCCGTCGTCATGTACTGCGCAATCCAGCTCGTTTCCGTATAGGTCGGGTCCCACAGCGAGCGCGGGGCCTGGATGCGCGCGGCCGCCAGTGCCGCGCCGGCGCCGTCGTCAGTGATGCGAACGCCTCCGCCCGTAGCCTCGGGGTACCAGTGAATGTCCAGCACATCGACGAGGCGGTGGCCGTAGGTGGTCTGGGCCGCGGCCAGCTGCTGGAGGTAGTAAGTGTGGAAGTCGCCAAACGTGCCGGCGTCGGGCGCGTTCTGAAGATTGACGTAGCCGAGATAGCCGTAGTTCACCGGGCCAAACACGATTGCGTTGTTGTCTACGTCTTTGATGGCGTCCGCGAAGTCGCGCGTGCGCTGGAGCATTTCGGCATAGGTCAGGGGCGTGCCGTTGCCCGCCGTGCCGGGCGGGTTGCCTCCGGTGGTGGCGTCGCCGCGGATGCGCGGGTGCGTGCCGGCCCAGAGGTCGGGCTCGTTGTCGAGCGAGACAAAAATCGGCTCGTTGGGGTCTGTGAATGCGCTGGCGTACTTGTTCCTGATGTAGTTCACGAACTCGTCCTGAAAGACGAAGTTGTCCGTGAGGCTGGGCGCGGCAGAGAACGCGCTGCCCTTTTTTGCGACGTTCTGCTTGAAGCGCGTGGCCAGATAGTTGCTCGTCTGGTTGACGTCGCCCTGCGGGAACGCCCCGCCCAGGTGCCCGTGGTCGGCCGCCACGTAGCCTACGATGGGCACCGTAATCAAAGACGCGGCGTTGTTGGCGCGGCAGCCGTCAATGAGGCTGGTGGCTGCGTTGCCCACAGGGTCTGTGGGCTGGCCCAGGAACCAGTCGTTCTGGTTGTACCAGTCGGTGCCCGCATTGCTGGCGTTGTTCTCCCAGTTGTAGCAGGTGAGGCGGTTGCCGCCCGAGCGTGAAAGCGTGAGATTGGCCGGGCGCGAGCCCCAGCTCACGCCGTTCATGCCGTAAATCCAGCGCGAAATGGCGTGCACATTCTGGCCTGAGTTCACCGTGAAATACACGGCCGAAGCCTGCGGCGTGCCGGGCGTAATGGGCCCTCCGCCGCCGCTGGAGACCGTGAACGGAGCCGAAACGGCAATGCTCAGCCCCGCCGCTGTGAACGTCAGCGTGTAGTTGCTGCCGGCCAGGTTGATGCTCAGGCCGGCGAACTGCACTACGCCCGCCCCGGCCGTCGCTGTAGCCGTGCCCGAGAGCGCGGCACCCGCCGCGCCACTGCCCGCCGTGATGGCCACGGTGACCTGCGTGGCGCTGTCACTGGTCACGAGCTGGCCTGCCGCATTGCGCAGCTCGACGCGCGGCTGCTGGGTGAACGCCGAGGCGGCCACGGCGCCCCCGGGCTGCTGGGTGACAACAATCTGCGTTGCCGGCCCGGCACCCGAAGGAGTGCCGCCCGAGCCGCCGCCCGCGCCGCCGCCCGAGCCGCCCGCACAGGCGGAGAGCCAGATTACGAGTGAAAGCAAAGCCGCGAAGGTGGACTTGCGCATGACGCCCCCATGGGTGTGTGCGGGGTTAATGCGCAGTCTGCGGCATTGTTACAGGGAAAACCGGGCGCCCCTGGGCCCTATTCGCGTACGATCTCGAGCCAGTCGATTTCGAGCGTGCAGTTCCTTTCGCCGCGCAGGTAGCACTGAAACTTGCCCAGCTTGAGATTCGGGGGCATCTTCTCTCCGCCGGCACCCGCGGCATCGTAGGGCAGGCTGTCGAGGCGGATCTCGAGCTCCAGCCACTGGCCCTGCTTGCGCTGGGTGAACTCGCTGCCGAACTGCCGGCGGACGTCCTCACCCAGAAACTGCACGTAGATGGAACTGCAATCCATCACGCGATAGCGCAGGCGCAGCTTCGCACCCTTGACGGCGATCAGCGTGGGGCTGATGTCAAAGGCGAGGAGTGCGCCGGGCCCTTCCACGCGCACAAGCCCGTCCTGGAGCGCGCCGCCATAGAGTTTTCCCGCGGGCTCCTCCGTAAAATCCTCGCGAAGCAGTTGGCGCGGCGCCATGCCGGCAATCAGGCGCGGCTGGCGTTCGGCGGCCGTCAGGTCGCGCGGCTTGGCCAAGCCCTTGGCTGAAAGGGTCGCGAAGCGGCCAGCCTCGAGCGCGGCGCCGGCGGCGCGGACGCTGCCTTCGATGCAGGCAATCTCCAGCGAGGACGAGCCCGCCTCCACGCAGGCCACGCCGTCGTCCATGTACGCCAAAAGCTCTCGCAGACCCAGCCGCAGCGGTGTGCGCCCGCCGAGATTGTCACACCAGGCCCGGGTCTTGCGCTCGATGCAATCGACACAGACGGCTCCCTCGGACCAGCCAAGGCGCAGCGTGCCCTCAAAGCGCACGCGGGCGTCGCCCAGGGTCAGATCGGCGGGGTCCGAGATCCTGAGGAAGGTTCCGGCAAAGAGCGCGGCGGACTCGGCCTCGCGCCAGCTTTCGCCGTCGCTGTCGCGTACCTGCAGTCTGGCCCCCCTGGGCAAGGCGAGGACTGAGCCCAGTTGCCGGCGCTCGGCCCTGGGAGCTTCGGTGGGGGGCGGCTGCGTTTCCCGGGGTGTCGGAAGCGGCGGCGCGGGCCGCTCAACCTCTGATTCGGGCGACCTGGGCGGCTCGCCAGGCGGGGCCGGTTTCGGAGACGGCTCGGGCTGCGGCGGAGAAGGCGGCAGGGTTTCGGGTTCCTGGGGCCGCGGCGCCGGTTGCGACTGAGGTGCTTCCGCTTCCGGCTGAGGCTGCGGCGCGTGGACTCCGGGCGCGGGTAGCGGAAAAGCGGGCTGAGCGTTTGCCGGCGCGTTGGCGCCGCCCGCCAGCCCGGGCGCGGGCGCGGCCGGACGCGTGGCGACATAACTCCAGAGCACCACCAGCGCGGCTATGACACTCAGGGAAATGGCGGCCGCGGCAAAGAGTGCCGTCTGACGGGATCGGCGGCCCGCGGGCAGGGGCAGGGGCCGGATGCGGGTGCTGCGCCGGCGGGGCGAGGGCCGGGCGGCGAGAATGCGCTCACGGAGGTCCGCAGGCGCGTCGTGGCCCAGGGCTTCCTCGAGGTCGCGGTCCAGCATGCGTTCGTCGAATCGGTTCATGGCGGCCCCAGTTTGCCCTCAATGCATTTCTTCAGCGCCTGCCTGACGCGATGCAGGGTCACGCGCAGGTTGTCGTGGCTCATGCCCAGCTGCCGGGCAATTTCCTCGCCCGGCTTGTGCTGCTGGTAGTGCAGCTCCAGGGCCTGGCGGGCGCGGCCCTGGACGCCCTGGAGGCACTGGCGCAGGGCGCGCAGCCTGGCCTCGCCCGCTTCGGCATCGCCCTGGCCCTCTTCCCAGGCCCGGTCGGCCAGGTCGAGGTCCTCGACACTTTGAACGTGGCGCGTGCGGCGCACGCTCATCAGAAAACAGTTCCGCGCGACCTTGCGCAGGTAGGCCGCTGTCTCGCGCTCGCCGCGCTGTTCAAAGCCGTGACGCAGAACCTGAAGGAAGGTCTCCTGTGTGAGGTCGTCGGCCTGTGCGCGGTCACAGCCGAGGTAGCGCAAATAGCGCCACACGCCGGCCTGGTGGGCCACAATCAGAGCTTCGACATCGAGCGCCATGAGCGCTTCCACGGAGGGTTAATGCGACCTCGGGGCGGATGTTACAGAAAAAGAGGGAAGGGGATGAAAAGGAGGGGGCCGGGGGCGGGAAAAAATTTGACATTGCCTGACCTTGCGGTATTGTCAGTAAAGACTGACAAGTCAAACAACAAAGCGCGGGCCCGCCATGAGCCAGAGACCCCAGACCTCCCCCAAAGCCCTCACCGAAGTCGAGGACCGCTTCATCGCCCAATGGGGTGAGATTTCGGCGCTTTGGGGTGTCAACCGCACTGTGGGCCGCATCCACGCGCTGCTTTATCTGTCGCGGCAGCCCCTGGACATGGAAACCATCACCAAGCGCCTCCAGATCAGTCACGGCAACTGCTCGACCAGCATCCGGGACCTGCTGGCCTGGAACTCCATCCGGCGCGTGCATGTGCCCGGCGAGCGCCGCGTGCTTTACGAGAGCGAGCAGGACCCCTGGACCTGGTTTCATGCCTGTATCCGTGAACGTCGCCGCCGCGAAGTAGTGCCCGTGGTGGATGCGATGCACGAAATCACTGATCACGCCAAGCTGAGCGCGGACGCTGCCGACGCCGCGGGCAGCCCCGAGGCCGGGGACCTGCACGACGCCTTTGAGCGCATTGCGCGATTTGCCAAGTTCATGGACGAGTTTCAGGATCTCATCGACGCCTTCTTGGCCGTGGGTGCGGGTCCCCTGGGCAAGGCGTTGCGCACGGTGGCGAAGTTCGTGCCCAAGGCGAGGTAAAGCCGGGCTTTTTTGGGCCTGTGTGTGTCAGAAAAGTCTGACAAGTCCAACGGGAGAGAGCCATGATCGACCCCGATTACAACCCCCGCCGCCTCGCATCGCTCATCCCCTATGCCAGCCCCCTGCCCGCCTGTTCTCACCTTCAGCCGCGCCTGCCTGGAAAGCCGGTGCAAACCATGCCCCCCAGCCCGTACCGGCAGGGCAGGCGCGGCAATCAATGTCCCCGTTGCAGTCAGCCCCTGCTGCTGGAGGGGCGAGTCGAGATGTGGCAGGTGGTCGCCTTTCAGGCCGTAGCCGCGCCGTTCACGCTGGTCGCCTACTTCATAGTGGTCGTCTTCACGGCGGGGCTGGGACTCTTTGCCCTGCCTGTGATTACGCCCCTTGTCTGCATGTTCTGGGTCAAAGTCCTTGCCGGGGATCGAAGCATGGGCCGCAGCGAGGCCATCGCCCTGGTGTTGCTGTTGGGATCCGTCGTCGGAGGCATCCCCATGTGGATACTGCGCCACGAAGGCAACTTCACACTGGGGCTTGGTGCCGTCGTGGTGATTTCGATGCTCACCGGTTGCTTGGGCGCACTTTCGGCTTCCCCCGTCAGAGAGTTCCCACGCCGTTGAGCGCTTCAAGTTCAATGGCAAGGCAGGCCTGACAACAACCGGGCGCGGCAGGCCGCGACGCCGCTGGTGATGCTGCTTCGAGAAGGCGCATTTGCGGTGGGCCTGTGGGTGATTGTTATGATGTTGACTCTGCTGGGCCGCCTTGGGGCCGCTTCACAGGCTGCACCGCAGAGTATCCAGCCCGCGCGTGAAGAGTCATGAGAAGCCATGAGTCATCCCTGCGACTGCCGGCTGGCCTGCTGGTGTTGAGCATCCTGCTCCTGGTTGGCCTGACTCTGTGGCTGAATCATGTCTGGTTCGCTGTGGCAATCTACCACGCCATCATGCTGCCGATTTCAATCTGGGTATCACGTGACCGCCTTTCAACGATACTGAAGCCGGGAATGAAGCAGCTAGCCGCCGGCCTGGCCATCACGGTGCCGCTGTACTTTGCGAGTTGGGGAGGATTTCTGCTGTTGACGTGGCTGGTGCCCGCCGCCGAGCAAGAGGCCCAGCGGGTGTTTGACTGGAAAGACCTCGTGCCCTGGTGGATAGCCGCGCCCATCTTGCTGCTTGCTGTCACAGGAGAAGAATTGCTCTGGCGCGGCGCGATTACACAGGGCATTGCATCCCAGTGGGGGCGCGCCCGAGGCGTCATCATCGGCGCCATGGGCTTTGCCCTGGCCCACGCGGGAATGGGTTCAGGGCTGATTGTTCTGGCAGCGCTGCTGCTGGGCGCGTTCTGGGGAGTCCTGACGCTGGCGTCGCGGAGCCTCATTCCCGCGCTGGTCTGCCACTTGTTGTGGGATGTCGCCGTCCTGTTCTTTTTCCCTTTTGCCTGATGCTACTTCAGCACCGCATAGTCGGGGATTTTGCTCAAATCCACACCGGCGGCCTTGGCCAGCTCGCGCAGAGCGCCGGTGAACACGGCGTCTTCCTGCAGGTCCGTGAGGTTGGCGAGCTTGCCCGCGGCGCGCAGCCTCGCGCGCAGTTCCTCGCGCAGGGCAAAGCGCAGCGTCTCAAGGTCGCAGTGCAGTTTCAGTTCCCGGTGCAGGGCCTCGATGCCCGCATAACGCTCGGGCTTGCGGCCGTCGCTCTGGGCCAGTTCAGCCAGTTGCTCGGCCGGGAGGGCCATGAGCTTGTCCACGTAGGCTGACCAGGCGTTGCCGCGCCGCGCCACGTCCAGTTCGTCGTAAATCCAGCCCTCGAAGTCGCGCTCGGCCAGGGTGATGTCGGGTTCGACGCCGCGGTCAAAGTAGGCCAACTGGCTGACGGGGCTGTAGTAGCGCGCCACGGTAAGCAGCAGGCCGGCCTTGCGCTCGTCGGCATCCAGTTCCTGGGCCGAGAGGGGGATGAGTTCCTGCATCAGGGCACGGCCGAAGGTCCTTTGTCCAACGGTTTTGGCCCGGCCATGCTCCTTGAGGGCGCCGGCGAGAATCTCGGCGGCGTCCGCGGTGCCGCTGTCAGTAATCACGATCAGGGGCAGGGCCAGTTCGGGCGAGTCATGGGCGGTCTTGAACTCGGCCTTGGGAGCCAGTTGCTCGCTGCGGCCCAGGCGCGTGGTCACGAGGGTACCCTTCTTGAGGAACTGGCCAGCCACGGCCACGGCAGCCTCAACGCTGCCGCCGCTGATGCCGCGCAGGTCGAGCATCAGGCCCTTGGCGCCGGCCTTCTTGAATTCGGCCAGGGCCTGGGCAACGGCGTCAGGCGCCTTGGCACTGAGTTCATGGACGTGAATCATGCCCATGCCGCCGGGCAGGGTTTCGGCCAGTACGGGCTCGATATTCTGGGCTTCGTGCGTCAGGTGTACCCAGCGCGGCAGCAGCCACTTTTCGCGGCGGAACTGCACGGCGCAGGACTGGCCCACGGCGCCGCGGAAGCGCGAGAGGGCCTCATCAAGCGGAAGCGCCTGCAAAGACTTGTCTTCATCGGGCAGGTTGCGGTCATTGGCGCGCAACTGCAGCACTCGCTCCATCGAGACATCCTTGAGGACGCGGAACACGCGGTCCAGGGGGCGAATGCCCGCACGTTCAGCGGGGCCGCCGGGGCTTACGCTGAGCACGACGGTGACGCGCTCCTTGCGCGTGGGGCGGATGCGAACCTTGCCCAGGGTCAGGCCCAGGGAGGGCACGGCAAAGCGCTGAATTTCAGCGGCGTCGCGCAGCTGCTGGTCCTCCAGCAGGCAGGTGTAGGGGTCAAAGCCATCGAGCATGCCCGCTGCCGCGGCATAGATGAGTTTGCGCCCGCTGACGGCGTCGGGATAAATGTAGCGCTCTTGAATCATGGACTGGACGCTGTCCAGCAGGCGGGTGTCGATTTTCTCGACCTTAGGAGCGCCCGGGGTTTTGTCCTGAAGGATGGCCTCCAGGCGCTTGATTTCCTTCTCCCACTCGAGCATGCGCCGGGCCACGCGCCCGCGCACCGTGGGCTCGCCGGCCAGGATTTCGAGGGTGGACTTGGCGTCCGTGAAGTCCTGGGTTTCGCCCAGGGCCAGTGCGGCGGCGATGCGGAAGGACTCGTTGTCCGAGGTCAGCATGGAGCGCAGGACTTTCTTGGCCTCGATGTCGCGCGCGCTGTTCCAGAGCGCGAGCGCGAGCTGCACTCGCACTTCGGGCTCGAACACCTGCTTGTTGACGGCCTCGCGCAGCAGGGCGGCGTGGCGTTCGCTGGCCAGGGTGCCCAGCACTTCGGCGGCGGCGACACGGGTGTCGTTGGCGCCCTCGGCCACGACGATGGCCAGCAGGCCCTTGACGGCTTCGTCATAGCCCGCGGCGGAGTAAAGGGCACGCAGGCCTGCAATCCGCGGCAAGGGCGGCAGGGCCGCCACGCCGGCATCGAGCTCGGCCTTGACGTCCTTGCCCAGGTCCTCGATTTCTTCGGAGATACTGAAGGCGTCCTTGAGGTTTTCGGCCTTGCCCAGGCGCTCGAGCAGCTTCTTGAGAGCTTCGAGCTTTTCGGCTTTGGCCGCGGCCTTGGCGGCTTCGGCATCGCTGCCGTTGGCCTGCACCACGATGCCGTCAGCGTGTTCGCGCGCGGCGGTTTCGGGGGGGGCTTTGGGCGTCGGAGCAGGGGCGACCGAAGGTGTGCAAGCGCCCAAGCAGACGCTCAAGGCAAGCAGGGAAATCGAAAACAGTTTACGCACGTGGCAGACTCCGAGGCTGTTGGGCCAAGGCTAGCAAGGCCGCTTGGCACCGCAAACCGGCATTGGCCCGCTGGTTACTACGTTTGGCGGGGTCCTGACCGGAGGAACAAGGGGCTTCTACCCGTAGTTCACTACGGTATTAGACTCCGGCTATGGGCACCGCAACGCTCAAAGTCGACGGCATGACCTGCGCCCACTGCGCCCGCACGGTGGAGAAGCAGCTCTGCTCATTGCCCGGCATCCAGGCCGCCGAGGCCAGCTTCGCCACGGGCAGCGTCCAGGTGCGCTTTGAAGGTACGCTGCCGGCCCGCGAAGTGCTGGGCGGCGCCGTGCAGCGCGCGGGCTATCGCCTCGTCGATGAAGAGCAGGCCAGGCGCCGTGACCCCGCGAGCGAGCAGGCCAAAGCCGCGCGCCATGAGTTGCGCATGTTTGCGCTTGGCTTGGTGCTGAGTGCTCCGGTGATTGCGGGGCACTTCATACACCTGCACGAAGGCTGGTGGGACTGGGCAACCCTTGGACTGGCGGCGCTGTTGCAGCTAACGGTGGGCGCGACCTACTACCGCGGAGCTTGGGCCGGATTGAGGGCGGGCAACCTCGGAATGGACGTGCTGGTGAGCATCGGCATGGCCTCGGGGCTGTTTTTCGGTCTGCTCGTGACGATCTTTGACTGGCCCCTGCCGCAGGGCATCGAGAAGGCCGTGTTCCACGAAGCCGCGACGCTTATTGCCGTGTTCATCCGCTTCGGCAAGTACATTGAGGCGCGGGCGCGCGGCCAGGCTCTGGGGGCCCTGCGCTCTCTGCTTGAGCTGGCGCCGCAACAGGCGCGCCTCAAGGACGGGCGCGAGCTGCCCGCGGCCGAGGTGCAGGTGGGCGATGTCATAGTCGTGGCGGCCGGCGAGCGCATTGCCGTGGATGGGCGCGTGACCGCAGGCGAGTGCGACGTGGATGAGTCCCTGCTCACGGGGGAGAGTCTGCCCGTGGTGCGCAAGACCGGCGATGCGGTGCGCGCGGGAACCTTCGCCACCAACGGGCGGCTGGAGGTGGAGGCAACGGCCGTGGGCGGCACCACGGCCCTGGCCCGCATCACGCGCATGGTGGAAGAAGCTCAGCAGGCCAAAGCGCCCATCCAGCGCTTTGCCGATCGCGTCAGCAACCTCTTCGTGCCGGCCGTCGTGGCCGTGGCAGTGGTCAGCGGCGGCCTGTGGTGGCTGCTTTCGGGCATGGATACCGCGGCCGCCATGCGCGCCGTTACTCACACCATGGCGGTGCTCGTGATTGCCTGCCCCTGCGCTCTGGGCCTGGCCACGCCCGCGGCAGTCATGATCGGGAGCGGCGCGGCCTTGCGCCGGGGCCTGCTGGTCAAGAACGGCGCCGCCCTGGAGCAGATTGCCCGTGCCCGCATCTTTGCTTTTGACAAAACCGGAACGCTCACGCTGGGGCGCCCGGAAGTCACGGATGTCGCCTGGCTGGGAGCGCCCCGCGAGGAGGCCCTGGCCCTGATTGCCGCGGTTTCGCGCCACCCCTTCAGCCAGGCCCTGGCGCGGCGCTATGGCGCGGCGAGCGGTGCAGGCGGCAAGGCCTTTGAACTGGCGGGCAAAGGTGTGATTGTTTCGGGCGGCGAGGAACTGGTGTTTGGCACCCCGGCTCTGCTGGCGGAGCAAGAGATTGCCCTGCCCGGCGAACTGGAGCGCGAAGTCGAGCGCCTGCGCACCCTGGGCGACAGCGTCAGCCTGCTGGCCATCGAGGGCGAGGCCAGGGCCGTAGTCGGGTTCCGGGACGCCGTGCGGCCGGGGACGCGTGAGTCCATTGGTGCTTTGCGCGAGGCCGGGATTCACACGGTGCTGATCAGCGGCGACCACGACCTGGCGGCGCGGCGAGTAGGCTCTGAGGTGGGCGTCGACGAAGTGTACGGCGGCGTCTCACCCAAGGGGAAGCTCGAGCGCATCCAGAGCCTGCGCCGCCAGGGTCTGGTGGCCTTCGTGGGCGACGGCATCAACGACGCGCCGGCCCTGGCGCAGGCGGACGTCGGTGTGGCGGTGGGGGGCGGCAGTGATGTCGCGAAGGAAACGGGCGACCTGGTGCTGATGCGCGGCGAGATGAGCGATGTGTTGCTGGCGCGGGAGCTTGGCCGCCGCACACTGCGCGCCATTCGCCAGAACCTGTTCCTCAGCCTGATCTACAACACGCTGGGAATTCCATTGGCGGCGGGGGCGCTGGTGTGGGCCGGGGTGTTCTTGCCGCCGAGCTTTGCCGCCCTGGCCATGGTTCTGAGCGATTTGAGCGTCGCGGCCAACAGCGCCCGCCTGGCCGCCGAGTTGCGCCGCCTGAAGGGCCGGACCTGAGCCTACTTGCCGGAGGGCTTTGGCTTGTCGCCCTTGGGCGCGGGCGCGTTTTTCTCGCGCAGGCCGTTGAAGAACTCCAGCACCTGTTTGTTGCAGGGCGAGTGCCCCGTTTTCGGGACAAGTTCGTAGGTCCAGTTCTTGTAGCCGTGCTGCTCCAGCATGGACTTGGCAAACTCCCACTGGCGGTCCAGGGGGCTGATGCTGTCGGGCTTGCGATACTCGTCGTCTTCGCCCTGGAGAACCTTGATGGGCAGCGTCTCTTTGGCCGGAGACTGGGAGGCTTCGGCGCGCAGGCCCGAGAAATTGGCGCTCGCCGGCGCGGCCGCCGCCAGCTTTTCGGGATGGGTGAATATTAAGTGCCAGGTGATGTTGCCCCCGCCCGAAAAACCCGTGATGTAGAACTTCTCTTCTCCGTTGAAATCAGCGCGTACGTCGTCCAGCGCGGCCAGCAGGCCGGGCTCGTCAAAGTCCATGCGTTTGCCGTTCCACTCTTCCAGCACTTCCCGGGCATAGGGGTATTTGCCCTCCTGACCTTCGAGGGAGTTGGTGTTGGAGAAACTGCAGGGCGTGACCACGATGTAGCTGGTGTTGCCCTTGCCGCCGTAGCCGCCGTTCATGCCGCGGAAGTTGCAGCCCGCCCCTTCCACGGCCACGAGCACCGGCCACTTCTTGTCAGCGCTCCAGCCGTTGGGCAGCGAGAGGTAGTACTGCATGGTGTGGTTGCGCGCCTTGCGCAAGAGGGGCGAATCAACGGCCAGCCTGGCCTCGCACTCGCGCAGCACTT
This sequence comes from Planctomycetota bacterium, assembly GCA_019186845.1. Lineage (GTDB taxonomy): Bacteria > Planctomycetota > UBA8742 > UBA2392 > UBA2392 > UBA2392. Next base: position 28,683 of record JABARW010000002.1, read on the forward strand.
TCGCGCGTTCCGGGTAGCCCTTGGCGAGCTTGGAGTCATCTTTTTGGTGGGGCAGCGCGGCAGCAAGCATGGCCATGACCATGGCGTAGTTCTTCTCGCCGAAGGTCTTCTTGTAGTTGGCCTCGACCCACTTGTCGGAGTTGTCGGCATCCCAGCGGAAGGCCGCCTCGATGTAGGGGTCAAACTCGGCCCGGGCCTTGGCCGGGCCCTGCAGGAAAAGCTCGCAGTAGAGCGGGCCTACTTTGTTGCCCGCGGACTCGCGCTTCTTCTCGAAGGCCTTGACGTCGTCGGCCTCCTGCGAGTCTTCGCCGCCGGCCTTGGCCGCCACATCGGAGGCTTTCTTGTTGGCGGCGTCGAGCTTGCAGGCTTCGTCGGCGACGGCCTTGGCCGTGGCCCCGAACCTGTTCTTCAGGCACCAGTCGGCAAAGGCGCCCAGCTCCAGGGCGATCTGCTGTTTGAGCTGGGAAACCTTGGCGTTTTCAGGCGCGGGCTTGTCCTTGCCCTTCTGCGCCAGTGCGGGAACGAAGAGGAGCGCCAGAATCAGGATCGGCAGCGTTGCGCGCATGGAAGTGCCTTACACAAGTGGGCTTTGCAGCATAGTAGCGGCCGGGAGTCCCCGCTTACCGTGATTATGCTTCGTGAAGGACAGTTGCCACGGCCTCCAGGGCCTGCTCCATCCGCCGGTCCCATGCCCCACGGATGTAACTTACCTTTCGGTTGCCTCGCGCCAGCTCGGCCACAAATAGCTCCCGCATCTTCTTCCGCTGCTCCGGGCTGCCCTGGTCGCGCTGGGCATCCGCCACCCAGGGCGTGTCAATTTCGCAGAACAGGTGCCGGGCGTAGTGGCGCCTGAGCGCCTCTTCTTCAACCCAGGGCGGGCAGCGCCGGAAGTAGAAGTGGCTGTAAACCGACGTTACGTGCAGGTCGGTGTCGCAGATCAGAAGGCCGTTGCAGTCTCGGGCCAGGGCCTCCTCTGATGCCACCTGCTTCCGTGCGATGGGCTCGATGTCTTCGTACTGCACAAAGTGAGGCGCCTGCCGGCGCGCGTTCAGTTCGTCGAGATAGCCCCGGGCGAACTCCGGCACCCAGAGGGTGTCCAGGTGCCGGGCCAGCTTCTCGGCAAGCGTGCTCTTGCCGGTGCTTTCGGGCCCCGTGACCACGACACGCCGCGCAAACCACGGCCGCACGGGTTTGGGAATGAAGCGCCAGTGCGCCAAGGGGCGCCCACGAATGGCGCTGCCGCTCACGGGTACGCGCTCACGGCCGATGTCGCAGGCCACATGCTCCATGCCCAGCACCCGCGCGAAGGGCTCGCCATAGTCTTCACTACTGAAGATGACCTGCGGGTAGCGCGGGCAGGCGCGCTCGACGGTACGGCGCCAGATGGCCCAGAAATCGGGGTGCTCGTGGGGGTACTGGGGGTTTTCATCCGTGACGTGGATGACCTCGATGCCGTCGTCTGCGCCGAGAATTTCCTTGAGCCATGCCGAGCGCAAGTGGCCCGCGATGGGCTCTTCCTTGAGGGAGCAGGCCAGCACGAGCAGGCGTTCGCAGCGGGCCCGCGCGAACTCAATGAGGTGCAGGTGACCCGCGTGGGGCGGCAGGAACTTGCCCAGCACCATGCCTAACGGGTAACGGCCTTGCGCCACGCCCTCCTCCAGGCCAGGTAGCCGGCGATGGCCAGCCCCAGGAAAATGACATAGAGCAGCGAGGTCAGGTAGAGCTCCCGCGACCAGTAAACACCAATAGCCACGACATCAATCGAGATCCACACCAGCCACGTCTGGAGTATTTTGCGCGAAAGTCCCGCCTGGGCAATGAGGCTGAAGGCAAGGATGCCCGAGTCAACGTAGGGCAGGGCCGCGGGGGGAATCTCCGGCCACAGTTGGGGCAGGGCCGACGCGAAAAACCAGCCGATGCCGGCTGTGAAGGCCAGGCCCAGCATCACGAACATGAGGCACGCAGGCAGACCCAGGCGGCTTACCGGCAGGTCGGCCTGTTGAATACCGCGCGCCCAGCGATACCAGCCGTAGACGCTGATGAGAACAAAGCAGATCTGAAGCAGGGCGTCAGGGTAAAGGCGGGCTTGGGCAAACACCCAGATGAAAAGGCCCGAACTCACCATGCCCACGGGCCAGCACCAGACGTTTTGACGCACGGTCAGCAGCACGCAGGCCACGCCTGTCACGACCGCGACGACCTCAGCCCAGCTCATTTCGCGGGCGGCGCCAGCGACGGCCTGCACCAGTTCGTTCATGGGTGACTCACCAGCCCCTTGCTACAATTCCGCCATGCGAGAGACGGTGCAGGCCTTCGTCAAGCGCACCGGGGCAGCTTATCAGCCCCCGCGCTGGCTTACTGACCTTTACCCGCCCCTGGGCGCGCGAGACATCATGCCGACGCTCTTTCGCTACCCCGGGCCCTGCGGTCTGCGTGACTACTTCCAGGGCACATTGGGCCGTCTTGGAGCGCCTGACCAGGCCACCCTGTGGATGGCGGACCGTCTTCTCTGGAGCGACACCCGGGGCGCGGCACACTTTGGCACCGTGGCCATTTTGCAGCCGCTGCGCGTGTCGCCTTGCCGCGCGCCCCGCAAGGGTGTCTATGTGGGGGTGAATGAGCAGGCGGACTCTGACCTGGTGGCCTGGGTTCCGCCCAGCTTCCTGGAAAAGAAGCTGCCCTGGGACAAGCTTGCCAGCGCCCGTGACGTGAGCCAGGAACTGGGGCCCCGCGCCGAGGCCGAGCGGCATCAGGTGGCGCAACGCCTGTCGGCCTACCTCGAAGAACTGTCCGAGATGGAACGGGCCAAAGCGCCGGCCCCTTTGGTTCCCTGGTGCGAGTTGCCCCGCGACCAGCGCCTCAAGCTGCTGGCCGAGTATGGCGTACAGCCGCGCTGGTCGTGAGCTTCAGGCCGGTCAAGTCTTGGAAACCAGTGAGGGCCTTGGCGCCGCGGGCTCCGGGTCCAGGGCGGGCGCGACGGGTTTCTGCCGGTCGCTCTCTTCGTTGGCGTCGCGGTCAAGGATGCGCAGTTCTTCGCGGCGTTCTTCCCAGCGGCCCACACGGGCATCAATGATGTTGACGATGTGGCTCTTGACGCGGCGCAGGGCATTGAGCATGTCGGAAAACGCGATGCCGGCCAGGGGATGGCACGATCCATCCTGAGCACGCTTGAGGTGGCCGTCGCGCGCGGCATCGGCCGCCGCGGCAATTGCGTCAGCCTGGCGGATCAAGTCCCGCACCTCCTCGTCTTCGTTGCTGGCGCTGGTGTGTTCCTTGCTGAATTTGAGTGCTGCCGCGAGGAAGGCCGCGAGGCGTTCCTGAAGGTCGCGCAGGTCGGATCTGGCGTGGGGGGTCAGTTCGAGTTTGTCGCGCAGGATGCGGGCCTTGTAGCGAATCAGGGCCACGCAGTAGTCGAGGATCGACTCCATTTCATCGGAGATACGGATCAGCGCGTAGGAGCGGCGTGCCTGTTCGTGGGTGACGACGGTCTGGAGTACGCCGGTGAGAAACAGGGTGACTTCTTTCTGGATGTTGTCGGTGATCTCTTCGAGGTGCTCCACGCGCTTGAGGATTTCGCTGTCCTCGCGCTCCATCAGCACGTAGCGCGACGTTTTCTCCAAGGCCTCAACGCAGAGGCCGCCCATGAGTTCGACCTCACCTTCGGCCTCTTCCAGGGCCATTTCCGGCGCGACGGTCGTCAGGTTGCCCAGCAGTTTGAGTCGGCTCTTCGCCACCTTGCCTTTGTCCGGGCGCAGCCAGGTCACAAACTTCACCAGGTAGCCCATGAAGGGAAGGAACAGGATCGTGTTCACAATGTTGAAGCCCGAATGCACGGTGGCGATCTTCATGGCCACCAGCGGGTCGACGCCCTTTACGACTTCGCCCTTGGGCGTGCTGAACAACGCCGTCGCCCAGCTTGGCGCGGTTTCAATGAACGACTCCACCCCCGCGATGTACCACGGGAAAATCACCACCATGTAGCACACGCCAATCACGTTGAAAGCCGAGTGCGCCGTGGCGGCGCGCTTGGCGTTGATGTTGCCGCCGATGGCGGCCAGCAACGCCGTGATGGTGGTGCCGATGTTCTCGCCCAGCACCAGCGCCGCGGCCGTGGGAAACGAAATCACGCCGGTCATGGCCAGGGCAATCGTGATGCCCAGCATGGCCGAGCTGCTTTGCACGACAAACGTGAGCAGGCAACCCACGGTCACGCAGGCCAACACGGACAGGAAGTGGTCGGCGGCAAAGATCGTGAGTTTGGAAATGAACTCGGGGTGGTTGGCCAGCGGCTTGAAGCCGCCGGACATGAACTCAAGCCCCAGGAAGATCATGCCCAGCGCGATCGACATCTTGCCAATGGCACGGGTGATCTGGCCGCGAGCGAAGAGGTAGGGCACAAAGCCCGCGCCGATGAACACCAGGCCGTACTTGCCGATCTGCACGGCGATGATCCAGCCCGTGATCGTGGTGCCGATATTGGCGCCCATGATCACGCCCACGGCCTGGGTCAGCGTCATCAGGCCGGCGTTGACAAAACCGACCACCATTACGGTGGTCACGCTGCTCGATTGGATGATGGTCGTAACGATGACGCCCACGGCCACGGCCATGAGGCGGTTGCTGGTGAGCCAGCCAATGACGCGGCGGATGAAATCACTCGCCACGGCTTGCAGGGCTTCACTGAGCATCATCATGCCGACCAGGAAGACCCCCAGTCCGCCGATGACCTTGTACGCGAGTTCAAACCACTCTGACCCGGACATGCAACGCTCGCTGGTTGGGCGTGACCATAGCGTTGCCGCGCATTAAGTTCGAGTAAAGAAATGATGAAGGAATTGAGGGTCAGGGCGGGGCCTCCGCGCCGAAAATTCGGCAAAATCCGCATTTCTTCGACTTCGCCTAAACACGTGGCTATAAGCAGCGGCGTTCCCAGATCGGCACTTTATCGGAGAATTCATGAAGCGCTCATTTGCAGGCGTAATTGCCTTCGCCGTGGCCTTGGCCCTCGGCGGCTGCTCGGGCGGCGAAGACGGCGGCGACACGGTGGTTTCCGGTGCTCGCATTCCCCCCGGCCTCCCCACTCTGGCCACGGTTCGCTGGCAGTCTGACGGCGGAAGCGCCCTCGGGCAGGCGCCTTTCAGCGGCGGCGCGGCGGGTTCCGTCAACGTCAATGCGAACAACGGCGGGATCCATCGCTACGGCGGCCAGGCCTTGCCCGCAGTGTCCAAGAACCTGCTGGCCACGGCCGGTCCCACCATCACTTATGCCAACCTGGTGACCCTCCTGACGCCTTCCATCGGGGGAACGACGGCCACTTTCACACTGCCCGTCGATACAGGGTTTCATCTGGGGGCCGGCTCAACGCTGAATCTCAGTGATGCGGCGGCGGGTGTGGTGGACTCGGTCGTAATCGAAGGCATTCAGCCCATCCGTATCGACGGCAGCATCGTGACCGCGCGCAGCGGCGCTTCGGCCGTCGATATCGGCCTGACCCACACGGGCGGCACGGAACTCGGCCTGGTCGTGACTGGTTCCATCAACGCTTCGGGCGCACCCACCCGAGACGGCGGCGGGGTCTCGCTCTTCTCGCTTTCGTCCTTGGTGCTTACGGGCACCATTGACAGCCGCGGCGGCGCTGCCAGCGCGGCCATGATGTCCAATGGTCGACCCGGCGGCGACATCCAGGTCAACACGCAGTTCGGCGACATCTTGTTGTCCGCGGGGTCCTTCAGCGCCCGCGGCGGCGCGGCAGAGGGCACGGGCTCGGGCGGCGCAGGCGGAAGCGTCAGCCTGACGAGCGCGAGCAATTCGCCGGTGGACTTCCATGGTCAGGCCGTTTCCTACGGCGGAGCCTCCGTGTCCGGCAACGCCGGATCGAGCGGCAGCATTTCCGTGGCCTGGGCCGGCGCGGGCAGCGCCTTCCTTTACCTGGACTCGACGGGCGGCGCATCGACGGGCACCGGTGCGGGCAACAACGCGGGCAGCATCGTGGTGAACGGATCGTTCACGACTTTCAAGGGCTCCGCGGTGCTGTTGGCCAATGGCGGCTCCAGCGCGACGGGAACGGGCGGAGATGCCGGTTCGATCAGCGTGATCGGCCACAGCTTTGAGCTCGCGCGTTTTCAGGCACGCAGCAACGGCGGAAGCGGCAACGCTGGTGGCGATGGCGACGAGATTGTCTTCATCATCTCCGGGCCCCAGGGCTCAAAGGTCCTCGATGTCGTGATTGATGCCGTGGCGGAAGGCGGCGACGGCACTGCTTCGGGTGGCGACGGCGGCGGCGTTGTAGGCTTCAGCGGCAGCGCCGCTTCAGGCCGATTTGTGAACATCCAGGCCAGCACCGCCGGCGGTGACGGCGCAGCAGCCGGCACGGGTTCGGTGGCGGACAACATTTTCTTCGAGTTCGGCACGCTGTTCGGCGCGACCATAGTTGCCAATACCAGCGGCGGCAACGGCACCACGGCCGGCAACGCCGGGGGCTGGGCGTTGTGGGTCGCCAACGGCACCAACATCAGCCACACGGTGACGGCCAACGGCGGCAACGGCGCCGATGCCGGCAACGGCGGCGCTGGCTCGTTGACCTTTGTTTCCATCAGAGGTCTGACGCAAACCGTCACGGCCAACGGCGGTACGGGAACAACTGTGGACGGCGGCAATGGCGGATTTGTGGGCTTCAGTTCCATGACCATCAGCCCGCTGCTGGAGGGTAACCTGAGCTACACCATGGCGGGCGGTGCTGCGACGACCGGTGCCGGTGGCAATGGCGGTGCCCTGTTCTTCAACATCAGCGGCGGCCGCTTCGTGGGCTCCCTCAGCCATGTTGGCGACGGCGGTTCGGCCACGGCCGGCATGGGCAACGGCGGCAACAGCGGAACGTCCGATTTCACTTTCAGCACGTTTGAAGGATCACTCGTGGTCCAGACCTCCGGCGGCAACTCCGTTGGCGGCACGGCCGGTCTGGCTCAGTCCAAGAACTTCAATCCCTTGCCGAGCTTTGCCGGCGTATCGCGCTTCACGCGCTTTGAGGTCACGGCGCGCGGCGGCAACAGCGACACCGGCAACGGCGGCACTGGCGCTTTCTTCAACTGGAACAGTCCCCTGGACCTAGAGCTGGCCGCAACGATTGACCTCTCCGGCGGTCAGGGCTCCGTTGTCAGCGGCAACGGCATGGGTGGCATGGGAGGCTCGCTGTTCATGAACTCGGGGCCCAGCCGCTTGAACGTGAATCTTGCCCTGACCAACCGCGGCGGCAACGGGCGCGGCAACGGCAACGGCGGCATGGGCGGAGGCGTGAACCTGAGCGGCGGTGATGTCCGGGTGCGCGGCACCTACGACTCGGCCGGTGGAAACGTGCTTGGCACGGGAACCGGCGGCGGCGGAAATGCCGGCATGCTGCAGGTGAGCGCACAGTTCGGCATCAACGTTGGCGGCGCGTTCAACGCCCTTGGCGGCTCGGCGGTGGGCGGAATTGCGGGCGGCCAGGGCGGCAGCGGAATTCTCCAGTGCGGCTCGGGCTCCATTACGTCCAGCGCGGTCTTCAACCGCTCCGGCGGCGCGGGCAACACCGGCGCCGGCGGCCCGGCGGGGCAGATGCAGTTTGACTGTCCCCAGGGCGCCCTGACCGTCTCGGGCACCATCTCGGCCCTGGGCGGTGATTCCAGCAGCGGCACCGGTGGCGGGGCCCCTGGCCTGATTCTCAACTGCGCCAGCGTGAACTGGACGGCGGCCTATACCGGCCGCGGCGGCCACTCGGCCACGGGCGGCGGCGGCAGCACTGGACCGGTGACCATCACCATCGGCAGCGGTGGCGGCACGCTCGCGGGTTCCATTCAGATCAACGGTGGCAACTCCGGCACGGCCAGCGTGGGCGGCGGATCGGCGGGCATGGGCCTCACCGCGGGCGGCGGCACGCTGACCCTCAGCGGCCAGTTCATCGCCAACGGCGGCTCCAGCGCCTCAGGCGCCGGCGGCACAAGCACGGGCTTCTTCATGTCCGGCGCCGGGGCTCGCGTGATCAGTGGCCTGATTCGCCTCAACGGCGGCGCCAGCACCAGCGGCACCGGCGGCGCGGCGGGCAACGTGAACATCTCGGGTTCGGGCGCTATCACTGTTTCAGGCACGGTGGAGGGCATTGCAGGTTCGGGTACCACGGGCGCGGCCGGGCCGGTGTTCAACCTAGGCAATGGCTCCGCGGCCACCCTGACGTTGACCTCGTCGTCGCGCATCCGCGCCAACGGCGGCGGTCCGGCCGGCGCGGCGGGCAGCATCACTCTCGACCCCACCGGAACCGGCGGTGTTTCCAACGTCAACCTCGTGGAGCAGGCAGGGCGCGTGCTGGAAACGCTCAATGGCGGCGGCACCAACACCAACAACGTGACGCGCGACTAGCAGGCCGCCGAAACTTCATACTCAGCGGCCGGACACTCCATAGCAAGACAACCGGCGGGCCCAGGCCCGCCGGTTGTCGTTGCTCGCGTCGCATGCTTGGTGGCGCTTGGCCCCCGGGCCGTCTATTATCGCGCCATGGGATCCAACAGCACCCGCCTGCGTTTTCGCGACCTCAAACCGCCCAAAGAAGGCTCAAAGATCACCTTCAAGGACGGTTATCCCGTCGTGCCGGACCAGCCCATTGTGCCCTTCATCGAAGGCGACGGCATCGGCAAGGATATCTGGCCCGCGGCCCAGCGCGTGTTTGACGCCGCCGTGGAGAAGGCCTATGGCGGGCGCCGCCGCGTCCATTGGCTTGAAATCTTCGCGGGCGACAAGGCCCAGACCCGCTACAACAGCTATCTGCCGGACGACACACTGGAGGCCATCAAGACCTACGGCTGCGCCATCAAGGGCCCCCTTTCCACGCCCGTTGGCGGCGGCATCCGCAGCTTGAACGTGACCCTGCGCCAGACCCTGGACCTCTATTCCTGTGTGCGCCCCATCCACTACAGCTACGGAGCGCCCAGCCCCATGCAGCACCCGGAAGACTGCAACTTCGTCATCTTCCGCGAGAACACCGAAGACCTTTATGCCGGCATCGAGTTCGCCGCCGAGTCTCCCGAGGCCAAGAAGCTCATCGCGTTCGTCAATGAGCTTCTAGCCAAGGACCCCAGCGCGCGCGGCAAGAAAGTCGATGAGCTGGCGGCCGTGGGCATCAAGCCCATGTCGCGCTTTCGCTCGCAGCGCAACATGCGCCGCGCCCTGCAATACGCTGTTACGCACGGCATCCGCGACGTCTGCATCGTCCACAAGGGCAACATCATGAAGTTCACGGAGGGCGGCTTCCGTGAATGGTGCTACGAGGTGGCGCTGGCGGAGTTCCGCGACAAGGTTGTAACGGAAGACGAGCTTTACAAGCAGCATGGTGGCGTGCTGCCGGCCGGACGCGTGCTGGTCAAGGATCGTATCGCCGACAACGCCTTCCAGCAGATCCTGCTCTACCCTAAGAAGTACTACATCCTGGTCTGCACCAACGTGATTGGCGATCTGCTCAGCGACGCGGCTGCCGCGCAGATTGGCGGGCTGGGCATTGCGCCGGGCGCCAATATCGGCGATGCGGCGGCGGTGTTCGAGGCCACGCACGGCACGGCGCCGGACATTGCGGGCAAAGACCTGGCCAACCCCAGCGCAGTGATTTTCTCGGGCGCCATGATGTTCGAGTATTTCGGCTGGCTGGAGGCGCGGGACCTGATTCACCGCGGGGTCGAGAAGGCCGTGCGGTCAAGAACCGTCACGGCGGACTTCGCCTCGCAGCTACAAGGCGCGACGAAGCTCTCCACGCGCGAGTTTGCCCAGGCGGTGATTGGCCACATGTAGCTGGAGCATTTTCTGAGTGAGTCCGCAGGCTCTCGCTCGCTGCGAACTTCACGGGTCTTCGTTGGCCTCCCCGCACTTGGCTCCTGCGAGGCTACCGGCTTGGCTGCCTGGCCCCGCTCGTTCGGCGCTTCGCGACAGCTCTGCGGACTCACTCCGAAAAAGCTCTAGCGTGTGTTGAGAGGTTTGTAGTCGCCCAGCAGTTCCTGCAGCTTGGCCACGGCGGTGTGCATGCGGCTCTTGACCGTGCCCACGGGAATGTCCATGACCTCGGCAATCTCGTGGTACTTCATCTCTTCGATTTCCGAGAGCACGAACACCATACGCTGTTCTTCGGGGAGCTGGTCCAGCGCCTTCATGATCGCACCGTAGAGTTCGCGGCGGTCGAGGTCGTCCTCCGGGGGGCGGATGTCGTCGGGCAGGCGGTCCATCAGCGAGAGGTCGTCCTTGTCGCCGGGCGCGTTGAGGCTGACTTTCTCTTTCTGAGTCGACAGCAGGCGGCAGTGGTCAATCCAGAAGTTGCGGGCCACGCGATAGAGGAAGGTGGTGAACTTCGCGTTGGGCTCCCACTGCTTGGCGGACTTGAACACGCGCAGCAGCACTTCCTGGGCAAAATCCTCGGCCAGGCTGGCGTCCCAGCAGAGGCGGAAGAAGAAATTGAGCAGGCCCCGCAGGTGAAGCTCGTAGAGCTGCGTGAACGCGTCAACGTCGCCCGCCTGAAAGCGGCGCATCAACTCGAGATCTCGCGCGGAGTCCCCCAAAGGGACCTCCATCTGAAGGGCAAAAGGGGAAATCCTACGAACGGCCTGGCCCTTGGGAAGTTCAATGGCCGCCGGCCCAAAGGCTATCCTCCCTCGCCAGTGGAGCTTTCACTCTCGGGCGGACTGTAAAGTCCGTCGTCCGTCAGGGCCTGGGCCAGTTCGCGGGGCAGCCGCGCGTGAAGGGGCTCGCTGAAGGTGAAGGTGACTCTCAGTTCACGGCGGGTTTCCTTGCCGTCGTCGTCATATCTGGACCATCGGACCAGGTAGCTTCCGGGCGCGAGCACGTGAAAGTAGTCCGTGGAGTAGAAGGCTCCCGCCGGCGTGTTTTCCGGGTGCAACTCGAGCGTGGTCTGTAATTCTCCCCATTCGGTGTGCGCAGTGCGGCCCTCTACCCAGGCAGTGATCAGCACCAGGTCCGCCTTCTCCGCCAGCTTGAGTGTGCGCCAGGGCACCAACCAGCCCAAGGGCAGGTAGCTGGCGACCGATTCCGGGTCATTGCAGTAGCTTCCGAGAGAGAACGTGAATGCCAGCTCGATGGACGCCGGCAGCCCGGTAATCACAATCTGGTCCGACAGAATGCGCATTTCCACGTCTTCAAAGGACTCCACAAGCTGCTCGCCCTTTTCCCGGTTGCCTGCGGAGGCGGGGTACCAGTGAAGTGAACACTCGTAACCGTCCGGCGAGCGCGGGAGCTTCTCGGGCAGGGGGATTTTCAGGCGGGTGCTCTGGGACGGCTTGGCCACAAAGGGCACTTCGACTCTTGTTTCCTGGCCTTCGTTCAGCGTGAAGCGCAGGTCCGCGGAGTCGTCAAAAATGCACCAGGGCCGCAGGTAGTAGCTTCCCGGCTGTAACACCTGACGCTGGATCACGGGAGTGACGTCGCGGACACCCTCGACGCGGCCGCCCTCCTGGTGGTAAAGCCGCCAGAAACACCCCTCTTCAGACATGTAGCGCTCGTGCCAGGCCAGCACCAGGTGGGTGTCATCGAAGCTGAACTCGACAACCTGGCACTCGCCGGCCCGCACTTCCACTGCACGGCTTTGCGACTCGATGCCAGGGGCCGAAAGGCTTACGCGCTTCTTGCCGACGGGCGCCCACAGTAGAAGGCGCGAGTCATTTTCCACAAAGGCGGTGCAGGAGGCGCCGGCACCTTCCAGCACGGCCGTGAAGTTGGAGGACAGGGGCTTGCCGCCGCGCGTGGCGCGCACCTCAACGCGTGCAGGAACGTTGGCGACAACGCGGGCCTCCTGATTGCGGGCCGGAGGTGGGATGAGTTCCAACTCCACGGTCTGTTCGCCGTCAAAAAGGGCATAGCGACCGGGGGTCACTTCATCGCGCCGATAGATGCCGGTCTGCACCGTAGCGTTGGCCCTGCCCCCGGCCACCCCGGGGCCTGAGTAGGTAACGACCCGCTCATCCACACGCATCATCACGTGTATGGTTTCAGTCGAATAGGTCCAGGGCGGATCGGCAAAGCCGGGAAACTCAACCACGACCACCTCGCCCGCAATGACCGTGTATCCCAGAGGCGGGCAGATCTGCCGCATGGGATAGCCCCACAAGTCGTATGCTTCGCAGACGCTGACCTCATAGCGCCCCGCATCAAAGGGGAGTTCGATCTCCCGTTGCCACGGATCAATGTAGATGTTGCTGACCCGGCTGCTCTTGCCATCGGATTCTGCCATGCTCACAGCCAGGAGAAGCGAGTCACCGTCACTGCTCAGAGCCTTGGGCCATTCGGGAATCCTGAACCTGACCTTGCCCATCCTCTTTGGCGTCCGTTCCGTCAGCGTGAGGGTCAGTTCGCGGGGCGAGTCAGCTTTAATCTCCAGGCTCTGGTCGGCCCAGCCATCCACTTTGGCCGTGATGCGTGTTGTGCTCGGAGCCTCGGGAGTGGCGATGGAAACGCGACGTCGTCCGACCCGCATCTGCTGAACGGTTTGTCCCCGCTCCTCGCCCTCGTCGCAGGTGACGACAAGATGGGCTTCGTCGGAGGGTCCATCAGCGGTCGTAACCTGGACGCTTACGGAGTTGACTCGCTCAAGGTTGAGCACCAGGCGCTGGACCTCGTTGAGCTTGAGGGTGACGCTGCCCTCCATACGGCGATACAAGACCACCTCGTCATACACGTTGGCGTCATAGAAGTAAGTGCCGACGCGGGCGAAGACCCAGATTTGATTCTTCGGCGCCGAAGCCGCGCGCGACTCCCAGACGTCGTGGTCGCGAAAGGAAAACTCCCAGGTGGGAGTCGGCGGCGTCATGCCTCCGGCCAGCCTGCTTCTCTCTTCCTCGCCGGCCAGGCCCAGAAGCGTAACTTGCAGGGCGGCGCAGGGGACGAACACTTCGCCGAAGTCAAGGATGCGGCCCGTGAGCTTGGGCTTAGGCATGGCAAAGGGCTCGTCGTCGGGCGTGAAGCTCGCCGACAGGTGCCAGGTCCAGGCCTCGTCGTGCTGATACTCCGAGAGGAAGAATTGAAAACCTCCCTGGTCGTCCGTGGAGTCGTCTCCCTGAAGGTAATCCTCTCCCTTGCGGGCCGTGAACTCCACCCACTCCTGATGGATCAGGGGCTGCCTGCCCGGCTGCAGCAGGCGGCCCACGACCAGCAGTTCGCCCTCTCCCAGCAGGGACTGCACATCCACCTCAACCACGCCAAAGTCCAGAAGCTTGCCCGTCAGTCGCGGCGGCGAAACCGGCAACCACTGCTCGCGCTCCATTGTCAGGCTCACGCGCCAGGGATTCGGGAGAAGGTCCCCGCCCTCGGTCAGGGGGAGCGCGTTGCGCTCAATCTCGAACTCGAGCAAGCCGCGTCGGTCGGCGTCGCGCCCATCTTCAAACAAGATCTCTTCAGGGTTGCCCTGGGACACGCCGACCCAGAAGGTCTCGGCGTCGTCGCGCAGGAGCGAATGGAGCCCAAGACCGCCCCGGATGCGGATGATCATGCGCAGCAGCAGCATGTCCTCAGACAGCTCGTCCGGGTTCTTGAGGCCGGATACTGGCGGCTCTTTGTGTCCGGCTTTGACGGGGTCCTGAGCTGCCGCTCCCGTGACGGAACTTGTCTCAGAGCGCGGGCCGCAGTGCGGGCGTCTGTGCGACAGTGTCAGATCGTCGGGTGAATGGGAAGCAGCGTCCTCGTGGACGGTGACGATGCGGCCCCGGGGGCGGTTGAAATGAAGGGTGGCCAACAGGCCCAGGGCCAGCAGGCCCACCAGCAGGACCAGGAGCACCAGAACAAAATTGCGCCGCATGCAACGCTCACGCGGGGGCGTGAACAGGGAAAGTTCAGGATACTTTGAAACGGCGGGTCATCCAGTCGGGTTCAACCGCTCTCGGTTTGGGCCCAGCGCGACACGGCCGCCTGGAGGCCCGGCAGCATGTTGAAATCGTCATGAATGGTGACGCGCCGGCGGTTTTCTTCGAGGCTTTCAAGCTCGATGTGGACAAAGCGCCGGGGCCAGAGTTCGCGCCAGACCTGGGCCCATTCCACCACGCAGACATCGGTGGGGGAGTTCATGGCTTCCTCGATTTCTCCGGGCAGCTCCGGCGCTTCCGCCAGCCGGTAGAAGTCGACGTGGTGCAGTACGCAGCGGCCTCCGTGGTAGGTGAGCATCAGCGTGAATGTGGGGCTGCGCAGTGCGGCCCAACCGGCCACGCCCAGCCCCTGGGCAATGCCCTTGGCCAGTTGCGACTTGCCGGCGCCGAGTTCTCCGGTCAGGGCCACGAAGCTGCCCTTGGGCA
>JABARW010000002.1:42992-64638 GCA_019186845.1 Planctomycetota bacterium
AGCGTCGTTTCAACATCAGGGCTGATCAGTGTGAACTGGCCCACGGCAACTCCCCTAACACGGAGACAGGGCACCTGAGTGTGCACACCGCCAAGTGAAGTTTACCACACGGACGTGCTTCTCGCGGCCTCAATGAGGTGCCGGCGGCCTGTCGGGCGAACTTTTAGAGCTTATGGACGTAGCTCTTGAGGGCCAGTTCCTGAGCCTCGCCCTTGCGCAGCAAGCGAATGGCCGGCTCGCCCTTCTTGCGCTCGCGAATCACGCCCAGGGCGCGCACCGGAGTGTCGAAGGGCCATTCCCGCACGATGCGCTGCCAGCGGAAGGCGGGTGCCGTGAAAAGCAGCTCAAAGTCTTCACCGTCGTGCAGGGCGTGCTCCAGGGCGCGCTCGCCGCCCTGGCCCTCGAGCTTGGCCAGCCGGCGCGCAGCCTTGCTGACGGGAAGGGCCTCGGCCGCGATGTCGGCGCCGACTTCATAGCGGCGCGAGCTCTCTTCACAGATGCGGGCCAGGTCGCCCGAGAGGCCGTCGGAAATGTCAATCATGGCCGAGACGCCGTGGCGCACCAAAAAGCGCCCCTCGGTGAGGCGCGGCTCAAATCGCAGGTGATGCCCGAGAATGGACCCGCCGAGCGAGCCGGTCACGGCAATCACATCTCCGGAGGCGGCGCCACCGCGGATGGCAGGGCGCTCGCCCTGCATCTCGCCAACCATGGAAATGTTGAGCATGAGGGGGCCGTTCCAGCTCTGCGTGTCACCGCCGGCGAGGGAGACGCCGTAGGTGGCGCAGGCCTTGGACAGGCCGAGGAAAATCTGTTCGCGCAGCTTGACGCCCGCGCCCTGAGGCAGGGCGACGGCCGCCATGCAGGCGATGGGAACACCGCCCATGGCCGCGATGTCCGAGAGGCAGCGGCATAGCGCCTTGCGACCGACCTCTTCCGGGGTGGCAGGCGGCCCCTGCACTTCCTTGAGATGGACACCCGGGGCCTTGAGGATGAAGTGCTGGCCCTCAAGCACGGAATCCGTCTTGAGCACCAGGCGCTCCTTCTGCTCCACGCGCAGGATGGCGGCGTCGTCGCCGGGGCCCAATTCAAGGCGCGGTGTCTGGGGAGGAAGTTCGCTGCGCAACCACTTGATGTAGGCGAATTCGTCGTCCGTGTTGGGTGCGTGGCTCATGGCGCATGGCGTTATACAACATGCAAGGGGCGGGGGCGTAGGGATTTACGGCTGCCACCCTCGCCAAGGGCCAGAACCCCGCTATATTCGCGACTCGCTGTTCGCGGCAGTGGCCGCGATCGGCGCTTGGTGAACCGCGATCAGCGAGCAGCGACTCATGCGCAAAACCCAGGTCATTGAAGGGCTTCGCGACTCCTGGCAGGTGTTCAGGGTCATGGCGGAGTTCGTGGAAGGCTTTGACACGCTGTCCAAGACGGGCAAGGCCGTGGCCATCTTCGGCTCGGCACGCACAGCACCCGACTCGCCACTGTACAAGACCACGATGTTGCTGGCCCGCAAGCTTCAGGAAGCCGGCTACGGCGTCATCACGGGGGGTGGCCCCGGCATCATGGAGGCGGGCAACCGCGGCGCCTTTGAGGCCGGCGGCGAGAGCATCGGGCTTGCCATCGACCTGCCCATGGAGCAGGAAGCCAACATCTACTGCAAGACGCTCGTCGACTTCCGTTACTTCTTCATCCGCAAGGTGATGTTCGTGAAGTACAGCCAGGGCTTCATCTTCATGCCCGGCGGCTACGGCACCATGGACGAGATGTTCGAGGTGCTCACGCTGGTGCAGACCCTGAAGATCCGCAAGATCCCCTGCGTGATGTTCGATAACAAATACTGGCAGGGGCTCGTGGACTGGATGAAGGGGACCATGCTGGCGCAGTACCGCCACATCAACGCCGAGGACCTCCACCTGTTTCACCGCACCGACGACCCCGACGACGCCGTGCGGCACATCGTCGAGTTTCACCGCCAGCAGCCCCGGCAAAGCCAGAAGGGTCGCGCACTGGGTCGCGGCAAGAATCCGCGTGACGAAGGCGAAGACGACTAGACCGCCGCGGCTGCCCGCTCACGTCGCTCCGGCGCCGCAATGCGGACCCTGACTGCCGCTGAACAAGTCGCCTAGCGTTTGTTTGCCCAAGGGCTAGGACGGGTTGGCTTTGCGCCCGCCGCGTTCGACGTGTCCTTCGCTCAAGGGCTCGCCGCGCAGGAGCGCCTTGGCCATGGCCACACTGCGGCGCGCCAGTTCCGCTGCGCCATGGCGCAGTTCTTCACTTCGCTGGACTTCCCTGACGTTGGCGTCCATGTCTTCGGCACTCCAGCCGCGCGAATGGGCAATGAAGGGGAACTGCGGAAACACGCAGCCGATTTCGCTGAAGAACCCCAGCATCTGGCCTGCGACGCCCTGAACGTTGTCCTGCCCCCCGATGATGATGAAGGAAGCCACTTTGTTCTTCAGCAGCACGCGGTCGGCGATGGTCACCTGGTTCTGCACGCAGTTCATGCGTTCGACCATCTTGTAGTAGAGAGAACTGGCGCTCCCCCAGCGTATTGGCGTCGCAATCAGGATCACGTCGGCCCAGTGCACGAAAGCTTCGTATACCTGGGCAAGTTCGTCCTTCTCGTCCATCTGTGTGATGGAGCAGGGCCAGGTGCAGGCGCGGGCATCCTTGGAGTAGAAGCCCTCGCAACTCTTGAACTTCAGGTCATTCAGCCGAATGAGCTTCGTTTCGCACCCTGACGTCGCGGCACTTTGCAGCGCGTATTCAAGCAGGGCCTCGCTGGTGGAGTAGCGCGGAAACTTGCGGGTCATCGCCGTCGTCGAGATGCCGACGACTCGAACGGGCCCCTCAGCGCGTTCAATCTTGCGCGAAAGCGGGTGCGGCTCGTGAGGCAGCTTGTTGCGTCTGGTCTTGGGTTGCGCACTGATGAACAACCGGCCGGCCTCTTCCTTGATGGCATAGGAGGGCACGCAATCCTTCTCAAAGCCCGGCTCGCCCTCTCCCGTCGCGAAGTGGAATTTCCAGTAGTGCCAGGGGCAAGTCAGGTATTCACCGTCCAGCCTGCCCTCGCCCAACGGCCCTCCAACGTGGTTGCAGACATCGCTCACGGCGCCGAAGCGGCCATTGAGAAAGGTTAAAGCAACCCTCTGCCCGCTGACCGTCAGCAAGCGGCGTGCGGGCTGTCGTAGTGACTCTACGGGCCCCAGATCCACCCAGTCTTCAGCCATGGAAGCAGCATACAACCAACGGAGCGCAACTTCCCCTGCCCCCAGCCCCTGAGTCGATGAGCCGGTGCCGCGGGCGCGCCGTTTTCGGACGTGGCAATGGAAAGACTATCCACAGATGACGCAGATGTTCGCAGATAAAGGCACTACAGCGGCTCTCTGTTGCGCCAATCAGCAGCCTGTTGCGCCATGGCCTTGGATGCCGGGCTGCAATGACTGGCCAAAGAAGAAGATACAACCCGAGTACTGGGAACACCAAGTACACGAGCGCCATTGCCGTTGAATCGTTGACTGCGCCTTGCTTGGTCATGGCGCTGATAACTGGCTCGAGAGCACATCCGCCAATTGGCACTCCAGGAGCAAGGCACAATCAGATAGCTTTCCGGAGTTTTGCAGACCTGTGTTCGACTTCAAGTTCATGGAGCCGAAGTGCCCATTTGTACCGCGACTGTTGGCGTGCGTTAACTTCAGCTTGGCGAAACAATCCGACGACGTCCGGAACATCAAGGTCGGCACCACACTTCGGGCCAATGAGCGGAACTACTTCCATTGCATTGCCTTTGTCGGCGTCCATCGGCGTCATCTGCGGAGAGCTTCTAGAGTTGCACCCACACGCTCTTGGATTGCGTCATGGCCGCCAGCCCTTGCAGGCCCATTTCGCGGCCATAGCCGCTCTGCTTGTAGCCGCCGTAGGGCACAGCCGAGTCATACCAGTTGTAGCAGTTGACCCAGATAGCTCCGGCCTTCACAGCCTTGGCGTAGCGGTGCGCCTTGCTCACGTCCTTGGTCCAGACGCCGGCGGCGAGGCCATAGCGTGAGTCGTTGGCTTTGGCCACAAGCTCCTCAAAGCTCTCGAATTTCTGAACGGCGAGCACGGGGCCGAAAATCTCCTCGCGCGCGATGCTCATTTCGGGCTTCACGTCGGCGAACACCGTCGGCTTTACGAAGTAGCCTTTGGCGCCTGCGCGCTCGCCGCCCGCGACCAGTTTCGCGCCGGCCTTCTTGCCTTCTTCGATGAACTTGAGCGTCGTGTCGAATTGCTGCTTGTTGTTCTGCGGGCCAAGCTTGGTGTCGCTGTCCAGCGGGTCGCCGTGGGTCATCTTGCCCGCGCGCGCCGCCAGCTTCTCGACCACCTCGTCGTGCACCCTGGCCTCGACAAACAGGCGCGAGCCCGCCGTGCAGACTTCACCTTTGTTGTAGAAGATCGCCGCCTGGGCGCCCTTCACCGCCGTGTCGATGTCGGCGTCGGCGAAGACCACATTGGGCGACTTGCCGCCCAGTTCCATGGTCAGTTTCTTCAGCGTCGGCGCCGCGTCACGCACCATCTTCACGCCGATTTCCGTACTGCCCGTGAAGCTGATCGCCGCAATGTCGGGGTGCTCGACAATCATCTGTCCCACTTCGCTGCCCTTGCCGGTCAGCACACTGACCACGCCCGCGGGCACTTTGGCGGCCGCAATGCACTCGGCCAGCAGGAGCGCCGTCAGCGGCGTGGGGTTTGCGGGCTTGAGCAGGCACACGTTGCCCGCCGCGATTGCGGGACCGATCTTCCGCGCGGCCATGAGTAACGGGAAGTTCCAGGGCGTGATGCCCGCGACGATGCCCAGGGGCTCGCGCAGCGTGTACACGAACAGGCTGTCATTGACGGGAATCGTTTCACCCTGCAGCGAGCGCAGCACGCCCGCGAAATACTTGAAATGGTCGGCTGCCATGGGCACGTCGATGGCGTAGCACTCGCTGTAGGGTTTGCCCGCGTCCATGGCCTCGAGCGCGGCAAACTGTTCGCGGCGCTTCATGATCTCGTCGCCGATGTTCCAGATGAGCTGCGAGCGCTGGGCCGGGCCCATGGTTCCCCACTTGCCCGCCAGCGCCGCCTTGCCCGCTGCCACCGCGGCCTCAAGGTCGGCCTTGCCCGCACAGGCGATGGGGGCGATGACGCTTTCGTCGGCGGGGTTGATCGTGTCGTAGGTCCGCTTGTCGGCGGCATCGACGAACTCGCCGTTGATGAAGAGCTTGGTCGGAAACGAGGCGGGCCTGGTCACGAGCGGCATGGGTGCTCCGTTGCAGTCAAGGGATGGATGTCTAATGTCCAGGGCGGCAAGGGCCGCGGCGGACCTTTGACTTCTTACTTAGGGCCGGCAGTCTTGGCTAGTCGGAGGCCCTGCCCGCGCTTGACTGGGCCGCCCGTTCTTCCGTGGTCATGGCCAGCACCTGCCGGAAATAACGGGGCATCACTGGCTTGCGTTCCACGGCCGCGGGGTCGGCCACATTCACCAGTTCGCGCCAGGCCTGCAACGCGACGGACGCGGGCGCAATCTCAAAGGCCCAGGGCCCCAGCTTCAAGGGCTGGGGCTTGAGCAGGTTCTCGTAGGGCGCCACGCCGCTGCCGAACACCAAAGAGCCCGGCGCCGCCTGCCGCGACAGCTCAGCGGGGGGCACCAGCATGTCCGCACCGACGCGCCGCAGGTCGCCTTTCTCAAAGACAAATCGTGCCGTCATGACTTCGTCGCGGCGCGCGTCCAGCACGGGCCAGAGTTCGCCGCGAAAGCGGGTGTCAAACGCCCGGTCCGTTACGAACTGCAGCGCCATGCAGTCAAAGGCGCCCACGCCCACCACGGGCTTGTTCAGGGCATAACCCAGCGCCGCCGCCGTGGTCAAACCGATGCGCAGCCCCGTGTAGGAGCCCGGCCCCGCATTGACGGCAATGACCCCCAGTTGCTCGCGGCTGACGCGCTGCTTGGCCAGCAGGCGGTCCACGCAGGGCATGAGTTCCGCGCCGTGGCGTCTGGGCCCGCTGACCAGCTCCTCGCCCAGCAGGCTACCCCTGGCGAGCAATGCCGCGCCGCCGAGTTCGCCGGAGGATTCCAGGGCCAGAATCAATGCGTCCATGGGGCGTATTCCGGGGTCAGGCCAGTTCCTTGCGGGCGGCGGCCTCCACAGCCGATGCCACGGACTCGACGAGGCCGGGGTCCTTGCCCTCGACCATGATGCGGAGCAGGGGCTCGGTGCCGGAGTAGCGCACGACAATGCGGCCGCTCTTTGCCAGCTTCTTCTCGGCTTCGCGGCGGGCCTCGACCACATGGCGCAGGGAGTGCAGGTCGGGCTTGTGACTGACGCGCACGTTGCGGATGACCTGCGGGTACTTGGTCAGGCCCGCGCACAGTTCGCTGAGCTTCTTGCCGGAGTCGAGCATGACCTCGATGATGCGCAGGGCGGTGTAAAGGCCGTCGCCGATGTCGTGCTGTTCGTCGGCGATGATGAGATGTCCGCTTTGCTCGCCGCCCAGAACCAAGCCTCCGGACTTCATGGCCTCGCGCACAAAGCGGTCGCCGACTTCGGTGCGCAGAAGCTTGAGCCCCAGAGCGCTAAGGGCGGCCTCGAGGCCGAAATTCGCCATGCTGGTGCTGACCACGGTGTCGCCCTTGAGCTTGCCGGCGGCCTTGAGGTCCGCAGCCAGAAGGGCCAGCATGAAGTCGCCGTCGCGCACGGCGCCGGTTTCGTCGATGAGCACGCAGCGGTCGCCGTCGCCGTCAAAACACACGCCAAGATCCGCCTGGAGTTCCTTCACTGCCTTTGCGCAGGCCTGGGGATGCAGCGAGCCAACGCCCGCGTTGATCTGGTGGTGCTGCTCGGGCTGCGAGGGGGAAGCCGTGTTCAGGTAGAAGATGTCCAGAACGTTATTGGCCAGTTCCTCGTTTGTGGACATGGGCATGCCCGTACGCAGTTGCGGCGAGGTGCGGCCCAGGGTCACGCTTTTGGCCAGGCGGGAGACGACCTGGAGGTCGATGCTGCGTGCGCCAAAAGCGTTGTCAAACACGACGCGCAGGGGTTTGCGTGCGAGGTTGGCGAAACTCGCGCGGAACGTGCGCACGATGAACTCTTCGTAGTGCCTTTCGCGCGAAAGCTGAAGCCAGCCAAAGCGCCCCTTGGCGGGAAGGGCGGGCGCCTCCGCGTCCTGACCGGCCATGGCGCTTTCCAGCTCGCGCTCGACGGCGTCGGGCAGCTTGCCGCCATCCTTGGCGATGATCTTGATGCCGTTGTCGCTGGCCGGGTTGTGGCTTGCCGTCACGGCCACGCCTGCTGCAAAGGGACCATGTTTGGTCAGGTAGGCAACTTCGGGTGTGCTCATCATGCCGGGCCAGTGCACGTCGCAACACTCAGCCGTAAGCCCGGCGCACAGCGTGGTGCCCACAAAGTCGGCGCTGGGGCGGGGGTCCACGCCCAGCAGCACCACGGGGCGTTCGGCCCCCTTGGTGAAACTGCACAGGTAGCGGCCCAGGGCCCGCCCCAGCCTTAGAATGTTCAAAGGACTGAGAGACTCTTCTCCGGCGGTGGCCCTCACGCCGTCGGTGCCGAACAGGCGTGCCGCGGGGCTCACGGTTGCAGGCGGCTTGAGCTTGGCGGCCGGTTTGCCGGCCTTGGGCTTGGCAGGCGTGGTCTTGCGGGAGGTGGCACGGCCGGGGCCCTGTTTGGCCACGCGAGTCCTTCGACTTTGTCTGGACGTTTTCGCCACGGCAGCCCCCTGGTTGAACTCAGCGCTACTTTGCGAGTGCGCCCGGGCCCGGTCAAGCGCCCGGGCCCTTGGCTAACGGTGTGCGCCGGGCATGGTGTCACCCGTGTCACCGCCCTTGAGTTTGCGCGTGGGGCGCGAGGCCGGCACGAACACGATGAAATCGTTGCCCCGGGCATCTTCAGCATCCACGGACTCGACGGAGGGAACTGCACTCTCCACGCAGGTGACCACTGCAATCTTTAGCTTGGGGTTGATCAGCTTGAGCTTCTCGGGAATGCCAAGACCCTGGGCGCTGTGGAAGGCCCCGTTGATATGCACGACCCTGGCACCCTTGTTCTTCTCCAGCCAGGCCAGGACGCTTTCGGCCATGGTATCGTCCTTGATGCACTGGGCCGCGTACATGCGATCGAGCCGCTCATAGGCTTCATCGCGTTTGGCGCTTGTGCTGCTGCCCATGACCTTGAAGAAGTTGTCGCGGTAGGCGCCTTCGTGGGCCACGATCTTCGTCGCGCTGTAGCTCTTGTCTTCCGCCGAGAACTGGGCCAGTACCTCGGGGCCCTCCTTGTTCACGCGGGCGGCCAGCCGCCGCGGAATGTTGCCCGCGATGAGGTCAATGCCGCGCTCGCGGCAGAACTCGACCATGGGCCGGTAATCGGCGTGGTTGGGCCAGGGGCGGGCGCCTTTCATGAACTCGCGCTCGGCATCCGCCTTCTCTTCGGCGGTCTCCACGCGCCCGCGGCGGGCACCCTGGAAATAGGCGTCCACGGCCTTCTGGGCGTCGCGCTCGAACTGCTCGGTCGCCAGGGCCCAGTGCTTCCAGCGCCCGTGCAGGGCCTTGACTACGTCATGCTGCAGCAGGTGAGCGCCGGGGTTGCCGTGCAACTCGCCGAGGAACACCACGTCATAGCCCTCAAGCTTGTTGATCAGGGCCTCGAGGTTCACCCTGGTGCCGTCCGGCGCGGCCACGGAATAGCCGCGCAGGGCGCCCCAGATTTCGGCCACTTTGGCCTCCAGGCCGCCCTCGCGGCGAAAGCTGTGCATGATGCGGGCGTTGACCGCCCAGGGGCCGAGCAGGTCCAGAAGGCGCGCTTCCTCATCCTGGCCCTCAGCAGTGCTGCGCGGATGAAGGAAGATATCGATGCCGCGCGGCTTGACTCCGGAGTTAGCGGCCGCGAGGTCATGAACCGGGGGATCGACGAGCACGAACTGGTCGGCGTCCACTTCGTCGCGCAGGGCCATGTTCCAGGCACGGACGCCGGCTTCGTAGAAGGCCAGCACGGAGACGCGCGTGTAGCGCCGCGTCGCCCGGGTGACGCCCAGCTTCTCCAGCGCGGCTTCATAGCCCGCGACCAGGGCCTTGCGCGCGAGCAGTTCTTCTTCGGCATCGGCCGGAAGGCCGGCGCCGGGGCGCGCGCTGGTGGGAGATCCAAAGCCTTCGTGCAGCACGGCCAGGCTGCTGGTGGGGGCAAAGCAGCGGCCCATGGAGTCCAGCAGCGCTTTGGGGGCGACGTCGGTGGCGGCCAAAGCCACCCAGACCTCGCGCTGATAGCCATCGGCCGGGGCCAGGGTGAACTTGCAGGCCTTGCTGAACTCGGCCTGACCGTCTTCAGTCTTGCGCTGGGCCTGTGCGGGAACGATCAGCAGGGCCAGGGCCAGCAGGGGGAAAAAGCGCCGCATGGGAAGCTCCGATCTGTGGGGAGCGTATTAGAGCATCTTGCGCGGCCGTATTCACGGGCGTCCAATCAATCGGGGGCGGCACAGGCCGCCCCCGACGTGCAAACTCATACGGTTGTTAGCGCGATTGAGAGTTGCTGATGGGCACGAAGTAGCGCGTGCCAGCCGGGTCATCGGCCGAAACTTCGATGCCGCTGCTCATCACGCCCATGAGGCGGCCGCCGTTGGCTCCGGGCAGTGAAAGCTTCACCGGCTCGCCCACACGGACCAGAGTGCCGCCGTAGCGGATGCTGTCGTGGCTGAGCACCGTACCAACGGGAAGCGCCGTGGCCACCGTGATGACGCGCCCGCCTCCCTGGCCCATGGCGATGTAATTGCTCACCGTCTCGCTGAGCTTGAAGTGCGGCATGTCGCTGCGGCCTGCCCATACCACCATGCGCTGGGCCCTGGCGGCGCCCTCGGCGTCGGAGGACTTCGTGAGGGTGCCGTTGGCGAACACCACCACCGAGTTCGAGCGGTCCGAGAGTTCGGTTTTCTTCTCTCCGATGAACTCCACCGTGCCCTGCAGCGAGGCCACCTTCAGAATGCTTTCGCTTTCATCGATGCTGCTGCCCGCAGTGCCCTGGTTGTAAGTCAGGGCGAAATCCCTGCTGTCCGCGGTGAAGACCACGCCGTGGCGCTCGGCGGCGCTCTTGAACGCGGCCATGAACTCTTCCCTGCGCAGGCCATTGCCGTAAATGGAAACACGGCGGTTGGCTACCTCTGCCGGAAGGCCCGCGGTGTCAATGCGGCCGCCGAAGAGGCGCTCAGACACACGGGCGACGTGGGCGATGGTCTGGCGCTGCAGCTCGATCACCGCACCCTTGCCGCGGATGCGCTCAAAGGGCGCGTCAAAGTCAATGGCGGCCACGGAGCGGGGCAGGACCACGACCTCGGCCTCGCCGCAGGTGATGTGCACATTGTGGCTGCTCGCCCCCACAATGACGCGACCGCGCATGATCTCAATGCTGCTTTCGTGGCCGCGCCCGCGCACCACAAGCGCCGAGGAGCCGTCAAGGTCGATGCGCGCGCCGGCGGCCTTGAGTTCAAGGGTCATGGGCACGCCCTGCGGCGTTTCCACCAGTTCATTCTGGCGCACCACGCGCACGTCGTTGCCGACGGTGACCAGGCTGCCTACGACGTTGCTGCCCGAGGGAATCACCCCCGCCACCACTACGCCAAGCACGGCCGTGGCCACGAGCACGGCGGCTACGCGCATGAAGAAGCGGGCGTTCTCGCGCCAGGAGAAATCGGGTTGACGCTCGGGTTTGGCGAGTTCGCGCCGCGCTTCCATGAAGAGGCGCGCGAGCGCGGCCTCGCCGACGTCTGGCGCAGGCAAATTCATGACCGGCAAAAGCTGGCGCGACAACTGTTCCTTGGCTTCGCGCGCCTCGGGGTTGACGTCCAGGTGGCCCTCCAGCATCGCGGCCTCTTTCGGCGAGAGGTCGCCGATGAGGTAGGCGGGGAGCTGCACCTTGGCTTCGCGGGTATCCATGGGGTTCTCTTGTTCGCAGGGCTGTCGCGAGGATCGCGCCTTGCCCACCTTCTGTATTACGCCTCGCTCGGCCCGGCGTTGGGAATTTCGGGGCCGGCCAGGCTGCTTTATGTCAGGCCGCGCTTGGCCAGGTAGCGGGTGAGGGCGGCCACGGCCTCATGCACCCAGTATTTTACTGTGCCCTCGGGGCTGCCCACGATCTCCGAGATTTCGGCGTAAGGAAGCTCCTCATTGACGCGCAACACCAGCGCTTCCTGCTGGTGCAGGGGCAGGCGCTTGATGGCGCTTTGCACTTCTTCAAGCAGTTCCTTGGACAGCAGTACATCCTGCGAAGGGGGCTCATTGCCGGGCACGAGGTTGCGCAGCGGCTTGTCGTCGCCGGGCACCGTGGCGTCGAGGCTGACGTGCTGGCGCAGGTTTTCGCGCTTGAAGTAGTCCAGCGTTACGTTGCGCGCAATCTGCAGCGTCCAGGTCGTAAATTTGGCTCGGGGCCGGTAGGTGTGCGCGTTCTTCAGGACGCGCAAGAAGGTTTCCTGGAACAGGTCGTCGGCGGGCTCGGGCTTGCCCACCATCTTGTATATGAAGTTGTAGACTTGGCGCTTGTGGCGCAGCACCAGCACCTCAAAGGCGTCCACCGTGCCCTTGGTGAAGCGTTTGACGAGATCGTAGTCATCCAGCGTCTCGAGCTCTTCCCGCGAGCCCTTCTTGGGCTTGGCGGGTTTTGCCGGCGCGTCATGTTTGTGTTCAGCCAAGGCGCTCTCGCTCACGGCGTCCTCAAGGGCAAATCAAGCTTGGCGCGGCATCATAGGGGCGACCCCGCGCGAAACAAGCGTTTGGTTGAAACGTGAAACGACCCGGCGTGCCGGCCGATGGCGAGCGGGTGCCGAATTCGGGGAAAGTGTCTGCAAACCCACTCTGTCAACGTGTCGGCCATCTGAGAGAAAGTCGGCATGTCAGCGCTTTCAGCGCTCCGCTAGAAGTGGACGCCCAGGCGCAGGAACTCCAGCGTCATGGTGAAGCCCTCGTCGGCGGGTCGGGTCACCAGCCAGTCGAAGGCCAGGCCGCCCCCGATGGAGAACTCGCGGATGAAGTGGATGTCGATGCCGACGCCAAACGTCAGCAGGAAACCGACTTCACTGTCGCGGCTGCCCTTGTCGCTGGTGTGGGATACGTATGCCAGCCCCGGTCCAAGAAAGGCATAAACCATGGTGCGTTCAAAGGCCGGCACCGGGGCGGCTCCCTTGACCACGGGGGCGAAGCCAAGCACCAGGGTTTCGTCGCCCACCCCGATGGACAACCGCGAGCCGACCGCCAGCACCGGGGCCAGCCAGAAGTCGCTCTCGATGTTCCAGCCAAAGCCCACGGGGTCCAGCAACAGGCCCAGCCCCGAGTAAAGGCTGAAGTCTCCGAAGTCGGGGGCTTCATCTTTGGTGTTGCCGGCTACCTCCAAGTGCCCACTGAAGAGGTTGCCCGCGCTGCGCTGCGGCGAAACTGGGGCGAGGTCAAAGCCGACAGCCGTCAGCGTGTTTGCGAGAAAGAAGACACAGGCGAGCAAACCCATTCGCATGGCGGCTTCCTCCGGGAAATCGAGCTGTTCCAGCAGCAAAAAGTGACTGCCTTTGCCGCGCAAGTCAAGGCAGTCGGCATCCCAGCGCGCCCCTGCCGCGCCAGGCCCGGGGGCAGGGGCCTGGCGATGGGGCATTGTGGCGGGCTACTTGATGATGACCCTGAGGTCAACGCGGCCGGCGCGCAGGTCGATATCCAGCTTGGTCGTCTTCAGGGCGTCGAGGGTTTTCTGGCTTTCGGCGAGCTTCTGCTCAATGCGTTCCAGCTCGTTGAGGCTGGCGGCTTTCTTGAGCAGTTCCTTGAGCTGGTCGTGCACCAGTTGTGCGCGCTCCAGACGCTCGGCCAGGGAGTAGTGCTCCAGCGTGCGGTCAAAGGCCGAGAAATCGTAGGCCTTGACCTCGAGGCTGTCCTGGTTGTCCAGGAAGTCGATGAAGGCGTCGAGCTTGTTCGAGGCGAGCTTGAGACTGACTTCGTCATCCTTGAAACCCATCACCATGCCATCGAACTTCATGGCGGCGCGGCGGATTTCGCGGGAGGCCTTGATCTCCTTGCCGCTGCAGGAAACGGTGATGCTGCCGGCCCGCTGGATGCGCATCTCGGCGGGCTCCAGGGGCGCCTCAGTGATCGGCCCGCCGTCGTCGAAGTGGCGGGGCTGGGTTGGCTGGGTCTGGGCGGGGCGGGCGACCGGTTCGTCGCGTTCCACGCGGTTCATTTCAGGAGGCGGCGCGCTCGTCGCAGCCATGGATGCACAGCCCGGGATGAAGAAGACAGCCATCAGAAGCAAGGCAACTTTGCGCATGGGGATCTCTAGGTTGGTTGGTGGCCCGACCCAGAAATCCCCCGATGCGCGGTGAGGGTGAAGGAATCCTTCAGTCCTCCAGCACGATCCTGACCTCGACCTTGCCCGCCCGGCGCTCGATTTCCTTTGCGGCGGCGTTGAGCCGGTCGAGGTTGACCATGTTCTGCTCCAGGGCTTCCTGGACTTTCAGCAGGTCCTCCAGCTTCTCCGCCTTCTCGGCCAGTTTGAGCAGGTATTCCCGCATGAATGTGAGGGTCTTGCTGCGAGCATCGATGGCATAGAAATCGCCGGTGCGGTCATACTGGCGAAAGTCGTAACCC
Source organism: Planctomycetota bacterium (assembly GCA_019186845.1). GTDB lineage: Bacteria > Planctomycetota > UBA8742 > UBA2392 > UBA2392 > UBA2392. Next base: position 56,623 of record JABARW010000002.1, read on the forward strand.
AGCAGTTCGGTGTCCTCGCGCTTTTCAAAGTAGGCCAGCAGGGTCTCGAGGTTGGAGGCTGGCATCTTCCAGGTTACCTCGTTGCTCTTGAAGGATGTGACCGTGGCCTGGAAATTGGCCGCCAGGCGTCGCAGTTCAGTGGCATAACGGATGGCCTTCTTTACATAGAGCTTGATCCACCCGGCGCGGTGAATCCGCTCCTGCTCGGCATCCGTGCTGCCGGAAAAGCGACCCCCGATGTCCTGGCTGTAGTTCACGTGCCCGCCACGGAGAAATAGCCCGCTGGGAGCGCCGTCTTCGAGGCTGATGTGGGCGCCGCCGAGGTTTCCTTCGCGGCCCATATCCTGGAAGAACATGCCGGCTTCGTTGCCTGTGCCGCCCAGACCGGCTTGCTGCGGAACCTGGTCGGGACTTCCTCCGAAATCCGAAAAAGTCTGCTCCAGTTCTTCGCTGCTGAGTCGCTCCAGTTTGGCTTCGGCCTTTGGCTCCGTCCCGGACTTTGAAATGGCCGTCTGGCTGCAGGACACCAGGACCATCGCGAACAGTGCCGGCACAAAACAGATGTAGCGCATAGACAGGCTCCTCCGCCGTCGGGCGGTTCAAAACGCGCAAGGGGTTGAAGGGATGGGCGCGATGATAGGTTCGTCTTGCGCACCTTGAACCCCAAAAACCCAATCATCTCTGGCACTGGCATTCGCAATCTGAAGCTTGTATGCCCAAGTGGTGGATCTCGCGGCCCCTCAAGTGCGTGCCTTTCTTCCCAGGCGCCCTGCGCTGCTCGCGGGCGTGGCGGCCGTGGCGGGTTGCGCCGCCGGCGAAACACTGGCATTGCCCCTGGGCGCGGCTGTGGGCGCCCTGAGCGCGGGCCTGCTGGGACTCGGGGTGGCAACTCTTGCGGCGCGCCGTCATGCGCTCTGGCCGGGGGCTTGCCTGGCCGCCGTGGCCCTGGCGACCGGGTTCTGGGGCTACGCCTCGCTATGGTTGTTGCCGTCGCCGCAAAGCCTGGCGTCGCGCTTTGAGCAAGGGGCTGCACTGGTGCGCCTGCAAGGAGTTATCATTGAAGGCGGCGACTATGTGAGACGTGACCCTGCGGCCTTCGAGTATCCGGACCAGCCCGCGCCCGAAGATGACTTTCCGGTGGGCGCTGACCCGCGCCGCAACGACAGCTACCTGCTGCGCGTCGACTATCTCCCAGACCTCGGCGAGCCCGCCCGGGGCCTGGTCAAGCTTTACGTGCCGCCGGACACCCCCGTGCCCCTGTTTCACGAAGTGGTTGTCCTGGGCCGTCTGCGGCAACCACGGCGCGCCGGCAACCCGGGCGAAGTGGACAGTGCGCGGCGCTACGCCCGGCTGGGTGTCACGCATACGCTGACGCTCAACGAGCCGGGCCAGCTTGTGGTCCGGGGCGCGGCCGGCTTTGAACCCCGGGCTCTGGCCTTTACCGCCCATGAGTTTCTCCATGAGCGTGTGGGGGTGCACATGGCGCGCGACCGCGCTGCCATCATGGGTGCGGCGGTCCTGGGCGAGCGGGGCAACCTGAGCGTGGCCCAGCGCGAGGCCTTTGTGCGCAGCGGCACGGTTCACCTGCTCGTGGTCAGTGGCGTTCACGTCGCGATTCTGGCGGGAGCTGTGGTGCTGGTGTTGCGTCTGCTCGGCGCGGGCCCCCGCGTGGGCTGGAGCGTGGCGGCTCTGACGGCCCTGGCCTACCTGTTTGTTACCGGAGTACAGCCCAGCGTCCTGCGTGCGGTATTGATGGTTTCCATCTATGCCTTGGGCCAGATACTGTCACGCAAACCCGACGCCTTGAATGTGCTGGGGGGCAGCGCGCTGCTGGGAGCCTTGCTGGATCCGGGGTCCGTGGCTGAGTTGGGCTATCAACTGAGCTATCTGGCTGTCCTGGGTATCGTTGTCGTGGCGCCCGCGCTCAGCCTGTGGGCGCCCGGAGGGTCCAGGGGGCGGGGAACCTGGGCCACAGCCCTGGGTTGGTTGGGCAATTCCCTGGGCATATCGCTGGGAGTCAGCCTCTGCACCTGGCCCCTGCTCGCAGCCACGGTGCATGTGCTGAGCCCCGTCATGTTTCTCAGCAACATTGTGGCTACACCGCTGGTCACGGCCACGCTGTTCATCTCCATGCTGGCTCCCCTGGCCATCATTCCCGGCGTGGGTGCCTTGCTGGCCTGGCCTTTGGGGTGGCTTTGCGGCGCCACGGCCTGGGTCAGTGAGGTCTGCGCTTCGCTTCCCTTCAGCCACCTCTTCCTGCCGGCCCCTCCACTTTGGTGGCTGGCGGGTTATTACGCGCTGCTGTTCAGCGTGTTTGCGTTGCCGCGCCTCGGGGCGCCGCGGTTTGCGGGCGCTGCGTTGTGGCTCCTGTGGCTCTGTCTGTTGCCTTCCCTGAGCCTGGTCAGCACTGACAGGCCGGGGCCCGCGGTATTTACAGCCCTGGATGTCGGGCAGGGCGTGTGCGCCGTCCTGGAGATTCCGACTGGGCCCTGCATGGTGGTCGATTGCGGGAGCACGAGTCTGGGTGGCGTGGGCGAGCGCGTGCTGGCGCCATTCTTGTGGGAGCGCGGCCGCCAGAGCATTGACGTGCTCGTGATCTCCCACGCCGACGCCGATCACGTCAACGGTCTGCCGCAACTGTTTGAGCGCTTTCCCGTGGGTGTCGTTCTTCTGCCGGAGTCCTTTGGGGAAGATGAAACCGGCCGCGCCTTGACCCGGTGGTTGGGCGCGAGGGCGAAGGTCCGTCTGTTCATGCGGGGGGAGGAGTTCGAACTGGCCCCGGGGGTGCGCGTCAAGGCGCTTTGGCCCGACATGGGGTTTTCACGGGCGCTGATCGGCGCGGCAGACCTGCGCAACGAAACGGGTCTGGTGCTGGAAGTGAACCTGGGGGGGCGCCGCCTGCTGCTTCCCGGAGATGTGGAGCATCGCGGCTTTGCGGGCATCGTCGATGGGCTTGCCCCCGTCGATGTGCTTTGCGCGCCGCACCAGGGCAGCAAGGTGGATGGGCTTGAGAGTTTGCTTTCGCGCATGAGGCCCAAGCACGTGGTAGTCAGCGCGCGGGAGACCTTTCCGGCTGAGGAGAGTCTGGAGGCTTATGCCGCCTGGGCCCAGGTCTGGAAAAGCTACGAGTGCGGGGCCGTAGAGTTCACCATTGGTGCTGACGGAGCCCTGCAAGCGAGGCCACTTATTGAACCAAGGGCTAAATCCCGTCCATGAGCATCGCGTGCGGGGTATAATCGGAGCGGAGGCAGACCATGAGGGCCATGCTTTGTCCCTGTTGTGCTGCGCACCTGCGGGTGGGCGAGACTGTCTCGATGGTCTGCAACAATTGCAACTCGCATCTGGTCTTCATCTCGGAAGGGGGAGTCAGCGAGCTTCGGCCCCTGCCGCCGCAGTTCGTCGTGCCCTACTCCGATTCGCGCTGGCACTCAGTTCGCATCAACCCCGGGGACATTCACAGTAACGCCTGGGCTCATGTGGCACGCACGCTGGAGGCTGAACTGAAGTTTCGGCAGGCCGGGTGCTGGGCCTTTGGCTGTGCCTGTGCCGCTCTTGTGTTCGGCAGCCTGGTGTCGGCGCTGGTTCTGATGGCGGCCGGACGCGACGGCATCGAAGGTCCGGCGGCCTGCTTTGTGATGTGTCTGTTCGGCGCGCCGGCGTTTGGCTTTGTTGCCGCGCACTTCCATGAGAAAGCGAAACTGACTGAAGAAGGCCTCGGCAACGTGTTTCGCAACATGCTGGGGCCGCCGCGCCACACCTCCCGGCGAGGCTGACGCCGCGGAGCCGCAGGCCGGATTGACAATTCTCACCAATCCCGTATCTCTGGGGCCCGTCTCCCTTGGGCGGACCCTGACATGCTTCGAACGCTTATTCTGGCGCTGACACTCTTGACCTTAAGCGCGGCTGCTTTCGCGCAGGACGTCATCATCGATAACGGCGGCGCCGGATACACCCAACTTACGGGTACCTGGACGGCGGGTTCCTCTTCGGGCTTCTATGGCAGCGGCTACGTTTACGCCAGCAGTGCGGCCAGCGCGACGGCCACGGTGGAGTGGCGGCCGACGATTCCAGCCAGCGGCAGCTACGAGGTGGCGGTGTGGTATGTCTCGGGCGCCAACCGGGCCAACAACGCGCTCTTTGCCGTGACTCATGCAGGCGGCACCAGCAACGTGAGTGTCAACCAGCAGCTCAACGGCAGCACCTGGCGGGTGCTGGGCACCTACAACTTCAGCGCGGGCACTGCGGGCCGCGTCCTGCTTTCCAACAACGCCAACCCCAGCGTGGTGATCGCCGATGCCGTGCGTTTTCGCCCCGTGACGCCTGCCGCCGATGAATTCCGCGGCGTGTGGGTCAGCCGCTTCGAATGGCCCAGCACCACGCCCAGCGTGTGGAAGAACAACATCGACACCATTATGGCCAATGCCAAGGCGGGCAACTTCAACACCGTGCTCATCCAGATGCGCGGCGACACGACAACGCTCTATCCCTCGCCCAACGAGCCGCTCAGTTCGCTGATTGCGCTGGGCGCAGGCGACGACCCCCTGCGCTATGCGCTTGACGCGGGACACGCGCTGGGTTTGAAAGTGCACTGCTACTTCAACACCCATGTTTGCAGCGCCGCCTTCGCCAGTACGCACCAGAGCTGGCTGATCGCCGACTCCAGCGGCACGCCGCAAAGCGCCGTCGTCGACGGCTACTGGTGGCTCGCTCCCGGGCACCCCGACGTGCAGCAGTACCTGCGCGAGCAGGTGATGTATCTGGTGAATACTTACCCGGATCTTGACGGCATCCACTTTGACCGCATCCGCAACCCCGAGCCGCAATACAGCCACGACAGCGTCAGCCAGGCGCGCAGGCTCGGCGGCGCCAATCCCGGCGCGCTGAACTTCGATGACTGGACGTCCGACCAGATCACGCGCTGGCTGCGGGACGTTTACGCCCACGTTCACAGCGTGAACCCGACGCTGCAACTTTCGGCAGCACCACTGGGGCTCTACGCCGCCAGTGCCTACCCCGGCTACTCCACGGGTTACTACTACGGCAAGCCTCGCCACCAGGACGCCAAAGCCTGGCTGGCGGCGGGCGCCATCGACTGGATCGCGCCTCAGTGCTATTGGCCCGACGGCGGCAGCAAGCCCGATTTCTCAGACCTCGTGCCGGACTGGCTGGCCAGTGCCAACGGCCGCCACATCTACCCCGGCATGAGCGCCACCGGAGACGGAAGCGCGACTGAGACGATCAACGAAATCACCGCCGCGCGCAACCTGGGCGCGCCGGGCACGACGGTTTGGAGCTATGGCGCGGCCAACAGCTACAACTTCTGGAGCGCACTTGCGGCGGGCGTGTATTCACAGCCGGCCAGCCCGCCCGCGCTGTCGTGGCTGACCAACCCGACGAAAGCCATCGTCTACGGTTACGTCACGAATTTTGCGACGGGCCTGCCGGTGACGGACGCCTGGATCACGCGCAGCGGCAGCACCTATACGGCGCTCAGCGCTAAAGATGGTTTCTATTGCTGGCTCGAACTCACGCCGGGAAGCTACACGCTCAACGCCAGCCACAGCGGCACCGGCACGGCCGCCAGGCAGGTGCTGAACCTTGCCGCAGGTGAAGTCCGCCGCGTGGATCTGGCTTTGGCGGGGCCGGGCACGGCTGTGGCGCTCGAGTTCATCGGCGCTCCGCTGACGGCGCAAGAGGGGCAGACCTTCAATCTGGTGGCTCGCGTCGTGGACAACACCGGGGCCCTGGTGACCTCTGGCAGCTACAACCTCGCACTCAATGCCTCGGGACCGGGAACGCTTGTGGGCCTGACCAGCGGCACGACCGTCAACGGTGCGTTCACGTTCTCCGTGGCGTACGGCGCGGCAGGCGCTGTCACCCTGACGGTGAGCGACCTTGGGGGCCAGCTTACGCCGGCCAACGTCGGCGTCACAATTTCAGCGGCGCCTTCCGGTGGGGGAGGTGACGGCGGCGGGGGCGGCTGCTCAACGGAGGAGTCGTCGGGCCTGGCGTGGCTGGCCGCGCTGGCGCTGCTGTGGGGCGCCATGGCGCTGCCGCTGACGCGCAGATTCGTTACGGGCCAGTTGATGCAGCCGCGTCCTTGACGGCTCGGGCAACGAGCCCGCTGCCGATTCGTTTGCAGGGACGCGCAGCAGGCCTCGGCGGTAAGCCGGTGCCGCGGTGAATCTGCTATAACCCGTTCATGTTCAGGCTTGACCGCGCGATTTTGCGAGAAGTTCTGCCGATGGCGCTGCTTTGCCTGTTGGGCCTCACATTCCTGTTCATGACGGTGGGCCTGTTCCAGATCGTGAATCGATTCGAGGTTACGCCGCGGGTGGGCACGCTGCTCGCCTTTGGGCCGGTGCTCTGGCAGTCATTGCTGCCCATGACCCTGCCCATCTCCCTCACGTTCGCGGCGGCCATGGCCTTTGGCCGCATGAGGGCCGAGGGAGAATTGTTAGTGCTGGCGGCTACCGGCGTGCCGCCGTGGCGGGCCTTTGCCCTGCTCTTGCCCCTGGGCCTGGTGGCCGGGGCGATGGCGTTTTATGCGGCTTCGGAGCAGGGGCCCCAGGCCTATGCCCGCCGCCATGCCCTGACTCGCCAGGCGCTCTCAGATTTCGTCAATTATCCGCCCGCGGGCGGGCGCGAGCTGCGCCTGAGTGGAATTGACCTAAGCTACGCCGACGTGCAGGACGGCCGCCTCGAGCAGGTCACCCTGGTGCTGCACAACAAGGACGGGCTGCTGGCCTCCCTGACGGCGCGGTCGGCCCGCATCGGCTATGATCGCGGCGCGGGGGAACTCACGTTCAATGACGTGCGCGAGCCGCGCATCGTGTGCTTTGACCCGGTGACGGGCGCTCCCGGCGCGCCTCGCTTTGAGGTCTTTGGCAGTCAGGGCGCGCTGCTGTCTCCGGCCTTGGCTGCCGAGCGCATCGACAACCTGCGCTGGAAGTTCGACTTCGGCGGTGAGCGTGTGGAGGCGGCCAAGGCTCTGGATACGCGGGGGCTGCTGGCCCAGGCGGCTCGCGAAAGGGCCGAAGGCGGCAACTCCCGCGAGGCCGCAGCCGAACTCGTGCGGCGCGCGGGCCTCGGACTTGCCGGGCTGCTGCTGCCCCTGCTGGGCGCTCTGCTGGCGGCCCTGGTCAACCACCCCAATCGCCTCCTGGCCGTCGGTGCGGGTGTGATTCCGGGCGCCCTGCTGTATTTCCCGCTGCTCACCGCCGCCAGCGGTCTGGCCAAGGGGGGTGCCAACGTGTGGCTGTGCTGCGCGCTTGCGCCCCTGGTGGTCGGCGCGTTGTCGGCTGCCGTGCTGGCCCGACACATGAGGGGGCGCTGGCTATGACCCGCTATGACCGCTATTTCCTGGCCGTTATGGCGCAGTCCGTGCTGTTGGTCAGCGCGTTGATTGCCACGATTTTCGTGGTGGTGGATGTGCTGCTCAATCTCGACGAGTTTCAGCGCTTTGAGAATGTCGCGCGCGACGTGGCGCTATACTACGCCTTCAACCTGCCGCCGATTCTTTACCTGCTGTTTCCCTTGATCGTGGTGGGTTCGGGCCTGTTTGCGCTGGCTCGTATCATCCGCTCGCGCGAGTTGCTCGTGCTGCAGGCCTCGGGCGTGGGGCCCCGTCGCGCGCTGGCTGCGCTGTTTGCCGGGGCCCTGGTGCTGGCCCTGGCGGGCCTGGCTCTGCGCGAGTTGGCGCTGCCGCCCCTCAATGCTGCACAGCGGGAATCGCCCGTGGGCGCCTACGAATTCCGCAAGGGCAAGCGCTTGACCGTGCGCGACGACCAGGGCCATGCCTGGTTCGTGCGGCGCTATGACCTCAACGCCGGCCTGCTGCAGGGCGTGCGTATTCTCTCGGCGGACGGTCGCACACTTGTCGTGGCAGAGGAAATGACCTGGTCCTCGGGGCGGGGCGAGTGGTTCGCGCCCCGGGGCGAAATCCATGACCTGGCGGCCCTGCTGGAACAGGCCGGTGCCAAAGCTCCGGCCCGTGAGTTCAGCGGGCACCCTCCC
>JABARW010000011.1 GCA_019186845.1 Planctomycetota bacterium
GTGGCGTGCGAGCTGCTGGACGATGTGCGGACTGGCGGCCATGGGGTCTCCCAAAAGGCGGGCGCAAAGCGCGCCCTCATGGCTTGGAACTTTGGGACACAGGAGCCGCGGAGAAATCTGAAGAAACCGGGCGAGCGCCGCAAAGCCTTGGGAGCACAAATCTTGTGCGCCGGACGTAAATCACTATATGGCGCATGAAATGCCGCAGGGCGGCCCTTGCGGACCGCCCTGGGTCAAACCCTGATGCGCATCTAGAAAAGCGTAGTCTTGGAGCTATCGCCCTGGCTGCCACCCTTGCGAACCTGATCCCAAGACGCAATGGTCACAAGCTTGGAGGGCACTGTCACCACCTGGCCAGTCCCGACGAGGCGCACGAGGCAGACCCCTTCCTGCTCGGTCACGCCCAGAAGCTGGCCGACCATGTTGCTCTCTTCGACATAAACACTCTGGCCCACAACGAGCTTGACGCCCTTGCGGTCAACAACTCGGGTTGTGGTTTTCGCTGTCATCGTTCCGCCTGTGATAAGAAGTGCCCGCCTCTTGTCGCTGCATGAACATGACCGACTGGTCACAACAATTATCGCATGAGCGCAGGTTCGTCAAACCCGCTCTTATTGAATCTTCACAAAATCGAGAGAAGTCGTTTTCAGACCTGAACGCAAATGCGATTGGACGATACCGAACGATTTCCGCCCAGGTCGTAAGCCCTGATTTCATAGTCATAGCGCATGCCGCTGACCACCGCCGCATCGTGATAGGTCAAAAGGCCGACGGGCACGGCCGCAATGCGTCGCAGGGCGCCGCCTTCCCCACGCCAGATGTCATAGCCGTAAACGGCCTCGTTGTCTGAGGCCTGCCGCCAGCTCAAGGTAACCCGGCCCTGGCGCAAACTGGCTTCCAGGCCTGCCCCTTGTGGCCAGAAGGGAGCTTCGTTGTCGTCACTATGTGGCGCCTGGGTGGCACCCTTGGGCCAGAGGAAGCAGGTCACCGTCTGGAAATGTTCGTCCTTGGCCTTGCAGACGTTGGCGTAGCAGCAGCGAATGACCTTGTCGAAGTGCCCTTGGCGTACCTTGCGTGGCCACAGGGGGTCGGCCAGCAGCGGGCGGGCCATGCCGATGAGATCTGCCCTCCCGGACTGCAACACGTCTTCAGCCAACTCAGGCGTGCCGATCTTGCCGCTGGCCAGCACAGGAGTGTGGCAGCCCCGCTCTCGAAGAAACTGCTTGATTGCAGCCACCATGGGCAGGTTCGTGCCGTCGGGGTGGCTGGCCCCCGGCATGGTTCGTTCGCCCGAGTAGCCGGTGTAGGGGTAGAGCGGCTCACCCGGGCGCGGCTGTGCATCCTCAAATTTGCCGCCGGCAGAGAGCGAGAGATAGTCTGCCCCGCCCTGGGCCAGCTTCCACGCGATGACGCGGCTTTCGTCCGAGGTGTAACCGCCCTTGATGCACTCTTCGCCGTCAAAACGCACCCCGATGCAGAAGTCCCTGCCAACGGCGCGACGCACGCCCTCCAGCACCTCCAGCGGCAGGCGCAGCCGGTTCTCAAGGCTTCCTCCATAGTCATCGCGCCTCCCGTTGAGCCTCGACAGAAAGCTCGACAGCGTGTAGGCGTGGGCCATGTGCAGCTCTACGGCGTCATAGCCGCACTCGCGCGCGCGCAGGGCGGCCTGGGCGTACTCCGCGGCTATCTGCTGAATCTCGCCAGTGCTTAGATCGCTAGCCTTCTGGCGCCAACCACTGCGCGAAACCTTGAGGAAGTGAATGATCTGCGGCGCCGCACGAGAGGGGCCGGCATCGGCCATCTTCCTTCTCAGCTCGGAAAGACCGGGCTTGAACTCGTCGCCACAGATGCGCAGCAGCGGCCCTGACTTGCTGCGATGCACGGCCATGGCCTCTACCACTACAAGGCCCGCCTCGCCGCGCGCAAAGGCCGTGTAGCGGCGGGTGATTTCTTCATTGACGTAGCCGTCTTCCCCGCTGAGGCGGGTAACCATGGCTGGAACGCAGAGCCGGTTGGCCAGCGTGAGTCCGTTGATGGTGATAGGCGAAAACAGCTTCAAGTCGACGGCCTCGGGTAGCGCGATCAGGCGCAGTGTTAGACGACTAATCACAAGCGTGCAAAGGCGACATGGCGCGGCGTCTAAGCACCGCCGACGGGGTGAATCTTCCCTGAGTCCTTGGGCAGCGCAGGATGCATGCGCAGACGCTCCACGGGCCTGCCCTGAATCAGGTGGCTCTCCACGATTTCGTCCACGTCGGCCACCGTCACGCGGGCATACCACACCCCTTCGGGGTACACCACGACGCTGACGCCGTGCTCGCAGGTATCAAGGCATCCGGCCTTCTGGGCGCGAATGCGCGGCTTGAGCTTCATCTGATCGACAAGGTCCTTGAAGCGTTGCAGGACTTCTTCGGCGCCCTTGCGTTTGCAGTCGCCGCGCTTGTTGTCCGGCGGACGTTCATTGAGGCAGATGAACACGTGCCGTTCATAGGGCGGGTAGGTGCTCATGGTCAACGCTCCTGCGTGGTCAAAGTGTGGCTCGACAGCAGCTCCCGTGCGATGACAAGCTGCTGGACTTCGCTGGCCCCTTCGTAAATGCGCAAGGGCCGGATTTCGCGGTAGAGACGCTCAAAGATGCTGCCCTGCAGCACGCCCAGGCCCCCCGCCAGTTGCAGGGCCTGGTCGATGATCCACTGGGCATTTTCGGTGGCTTGCCACTTCGCCAGGGCGGCTTGCCGCGTGATGCGGCCCTGGCCTGCCGACTGGTCGTAGGCCCAGGCCGCCCGGTAAACCAGCAGGCGCGATGCCTCCAGCCTTGCATGCATCTCCGCCAGACGCGCCTGGGCCAGGGGCTGTTCGGCCAGGGTGCTTCCGAACATGCGGCGCGCGCGGCAATGCTTCAGTGCTTCGTCAAACGCGCGGCGGGCAAACCCGCAAGCCGCCGCCCCCACCGTTGTGCGGCAACGCTCCAGCGTCATGAGCGCCAGCTTCAGGCCGTCACCTTCAGCGCCAAGCATGGCCGAGGATGGAACGATGACATGCTTGAAACGCACGATGCCAAGAGGATGGGGAGAACTGGGAACCTGCTTTTCGACCTCGACGCCCGGTGCTCGTGCGTCAACCACGAACGCGCTGATGCCTTTCTTCCCTTCGCCGGTGCGCGCAAAGACGGTGTAGTAGTCCGCAGCGCCGGCGTTGCTGATGAGGTGCTTGCTGCCATCGATGCAGTAACCGCCCCGGGGCTCATGCCTGGCCGCGGTGGTCAGCGCCGCTACGTCGCTTCCCGCCTCAGGCTCGGACAAGGCAAAGGCCATGCAGGCCCGGCCGGACGCTACCTTGGGCAGCAGGGCCGACTTTGTGGCTTCGCTGCCCATGAGCAGGATGGGCAGGGCACCCAGTGCCTGCATGACAAAGGCCAAGTCGGCAATGCCGGAATGATAGGCCAGCACTTCGCGCGCCAGCACGTTGCTTGTCAGGCTCCAGGGTTGGGCCACGGTAAGGGGCAGGATTCCCCAGCGTCCGAGTACATCCAAGGCCGAGCGCAGGGCCGCTACGTCATCGGCATGGGGGTCCAGCCAGCGCTCCGCGCCTGCGCGCCTGTGAAGGTCGCGAACCAGTTCGCGCTGGGCATCGGAGAACCAGGGAAGTTGAAGCAGGTCATCCATAGGCTACCTGAACTTCGGCTCGCGCTTCTGTTTCCACGCGTCATAGCTCTCGCGGAAGTCCGGATGCTGCATGCAGATAGCCTGGGCCTGGGCCTCAGCCTCCAGGGCCGTTTCAAGGTCAAAGCTCATGGCGCGGTTGAGCAGTTCCTTGGTCATGGCCAGGCCAAAGGCGGGGCCTTTGGCCAGTTTCTGCGCTACCTCCTGCGCGCGCTCCATGAGCCGCTCCGGCTCGACGACCTCGTTGTAAAGTCCGACCTCTGCCGCCTCCTGCGCCGAGATGAAGTCGCCCAGCATGAGCAGTTCCGTGGCCTTCGTCAGCCCCACGACGCGCGGCAGCAAAAAACAGGCCCCCATGTCCGCTCCGCTGAGGCCTACCTTGGTGAACAGGAAGGCGCATTTGGCCGCGTCACTGGCAATGCGGAAGTCGCATGCCAGGGCGATGGCCGCGCCCGCGCCGCAGGTTGTGCCGTTGAGAGCCCCCACCACGGGCTTGCGCAGGGCGCGCATGGCCCGAATCAGGTCGACCGTCAGGCGTGTGAAGTCCAGCAGGCCCTTCATGTCGCGGGCGAACAATTCACCGATGATGTCCTCGACATCGCCTCCGCTGCAGAAGGCGCGCCCTGAGCCGGTGATGATCACGACACGGCAGGAGTCTTGCTGCGCCAGGTAACGGAAGAAGGCGCCCAACTCCGCATAGATGGCGAACGTCAGCGCATTGAGACGCTCGGGACGGTTGAGCGTGATGGTCCCAATACCGCCCTCTTCCGCGTACAGAAAGCCCTTGGGATTCACGGCGCCCCCTATTCGTCGCTACCGTGGCGCCCGTGGGCGTCCAGGTGCTTGCGAAGCTCCGCCAGACCGCTGCGGAGTTGATCTACGATTTCCGGCTTGAGCCCGGAGAAGATCTTCACCAGATCGCGCTCGTGCTTTGGAATGATCTCGGTGGCGTAGTCGCGGCCCTTCTCGGTGAGCTTGATGAAGGTCTCGCGCCGGTCTTCCGGGTTGGTTTCGCGCCTCACCAGACCCTGTTCCTCCAGGCGGTCGATGATGCCCGTCAGGTTGCCCGCCGTCACCAGCAGAAGGCGCGAGAGTTCGGAGAAGGTCAGACCGCGTTCGTCGCTGCGTTTGAGCTGCGAAAGCACGTCAAACTGCGGCAGGGTGCAGGCGTCGCGCAGGCTGGCGCGAACGTCCCGCAGCGCCAGATTGTAGCACTTGGCAAGTCTGAGCCACATGCCGATGAGCGACCGCTCGTGTGGTTGCAGTGCAAGGTGTCCGTGGGGCTGTGTGTCTGACAGCGGTTTCATTCGAGCCTTTCGTTGGCTAATCGGGTACGACGCCGGCTGCTTCAATCTCGACCAGCGCTCCGTCTTCCAGCAGGGATTTCACTTCTACCAGCGTCATGGCCGGGTAGTGATTCCCAAACAAACTGCGATAGATGCGGCCCAGGGCGGGCCGTGCCGCCTTATAGGCCGCCATGTCCGCCACGAAAATCGTCAGGCGCCCGATGCAGTCGGCGCGGCTGCCCGCCGACTTCGCGCACTCCAGCACGTTGCTCAGGGCCTGCCGGAACTGTTCGGCGAAATCCGAGGACACAATCTGCTCGTTTGCATCCCAGGCCACCATGCCTGAAATGCAAAGCGCACGGCCACGCGGAAGAACCACGGCGTTGGAATATCCCTTGGGGCGCGGCCAGCCCTGGGGCAGAAACACGGTCGTGGTTTCATCCGAGCGCTCGGTCTCCTCGAGGGGTTGTGTCGGTTTTCTGTTCACGATTCGCTCCCTAATCAGTGCGCGACTTCGCCGCCGTCAATACTGAGCGCCTGACCATTGATGCCGGCCGCCTGCGGCCCCAGCAGATATCGCACCAGCGCCGCCACTTCCCCGGGTTCGAACACGCGGCCCTGGGGGCTCAACTGCGCGAGCTTGGACTCCGCGCCGGCCCTGTCCAGGCCCGTCTTGGCCGCAATGTTCTCCAGGGTGCGCTCGAACATCTCCGTGCGCACATACCCGGGGCATACGGCGTTGAAGGTAACCCCCTTGGCGGCAAACTCACGCGCCAGGCTGCGCGTGGCGCCCAAGAGCGCGTGTTTGCTCGCGGCATAAGCGCTGACGTAGGGATAGCCCGTCAATGCAGCCGTGCTGCACAGGTTGACAACGCGTCTGACCCCTTTGGCCACCAGGGCGCGAGTAAGTCGCATGGGCGCATAGAAATTCAGCTCCATATGGCGGCGAAGCAAGTCATCGTCTGTCTGCTTCAAGGGGGCACTTTCCGCCAGGCCGGCGTTGTTCACCAAGCCCCACGCGGCTGGACAGAGTTCTGCCAGCCTCTCGCCTGCGCCGGCATCCGTAACATCCTGGACCACGACTTGTACGCCTGCAGAACCCCCAAAGGCTGCTTTGAGCGCCGCCTCATCACGCGCAACCGCCACTACTCTGAACGCGGCATCTCTCAATAGCTCTCGGGCAACGGCCAAGCCAATGCCGCGCGATGCGCCCGTCACGATGATCCAAGGCGATTCCATGCAATTACAGTAATTGAAGCATGAATGGTTGCAAACAACAGATATCAATTTGAGCCAAAATCAAATCTCAGGGCTCAAGCTGTGCCACAATCGCCTGGACAACCAAGTCGCTCATGCGATCCAGTGATGCGATACCTTCGTCGGCGGAGGCCGCCGCAGGGGCGCCAAAGTAGGCCTGGGGCCCCCCGGCCTCTTCAAAGGTCTTGGCTCCCTTGGCAAAGGCGGCCACGAGGCTGTTGGCGTTTGGAGGAAGCCGCAGCCGCGCGTCTTCGTCTACCAGTTCTGGTCGCGATGCCAGCACGAGCGAGCCCTCAAATTGGCCGGCATGGCAGGCACCGCTCTTGAATTCCTCGGTGAGTTGCTCGGCCAGTTTGCGACGCGTGAAGTCAGGAAAGGCGACCTTCATGCCGATGTCGCGGACAATGGTCTCTGCCGCATCTCGCAGGACCGCGACGTTGGCCGGATCAAAGTGCGAGTTGACCAGCGCCAGCATGGCAAAGCCCTGCTTCTTGAGGCTGCGCGCGATGTCCAGCAGAACAGCCAGTGCAGAGTCCATCGAAATGCTGATGGTGCCGGAAAAGCCAGCGGCGTACTCAGCGGGTGCATAGGCCAGAGAAGGCAAAACAAAGGCCTGGATGTCGCGTTCTTCAAGCTTGGGCAGGGCAAAGGCTGCGACCCCCTCAGAGATGATGACATCCGTGCCCAAGGGGAGGTGGGGACCGTGGGCCTCGGTAGCGCCGCAGGGCAAGATGGCAACAACAGGCCGGCCGCGTTCCAGGGCAGCTTTGACATCGGGCCAGCGGGCATTGGCCAGGCGGGCGTCGGGCATTACTTGCTCCTCGCCGTGTCTTCCGCGCGCAGTTTCTTGCGGTCGATCTTGTCGCGGTCGTTTCTAGGCAGGGCTTCACTGCGGAACTGCACCCAGCGCGGGGCTTTGTAGCGCGCGAGTTTTTCTTTGCACCAGGCGATCAATTCTTCGGCGAGCTTCGTGTCGCCCGTGTCCGCTTTCGGCACCACGATTGCCAGCGGTTTGCACAGCCCGGCTTCGTCGTCGCGCCCGATCACGCAGCATTCTTTGACCGCCGCGTGCTGCATCAGGCAGTTTTCGACCTCGAGCGGGCTGACATATATGCCGCCGACTTTGAGCAAGTCGTCGCCGCGTCCTTCGTACCACCAATAGCCCTGCTCGTCGCAGCGGAACTTGTCGCCGCTGACCACCCAGCCGCCGCGCAGGTGCTCCTTCGATTTCTCGTAGGCCGAATGGTAATGCAGCGCAATTGAATCGCCCCCGACCCAGAGCGTGCCCACGTCGCCGGGCTTCACAGGCTGGCCGGCATCGTCGAGCAGCTTTGTTTCGTAACCTGGAACCACTTTGCCCAGCGAGCCGGGCTTGATATCCGCTTCACCCAGCGGGCCCTTGGGCCTGTTGGAAATGTAAATGTGGAAACTCTCCGCGCTGCCGATGCCATCGACAATCGGCACGCCGAACTCCCTTTCCCAGCGCTCGTGCAGGTCGCGCGGCAAAGCCTCTCCCGCGCTCCACATGAAGCGCAGCGATTTCAACGACTTGCGTTCGGCCTTCGGCGTCTGCAGGAAGTTATTGATCAGCGTGGGCACGCTGGTGAACACCGTGCACTTTTCGCGCTCGATCAGTTCAAACAGTTTCGGCGGCAGCGGGCGGTCGCGGAAAAGCACTGTCGTCGCCCCCACCGCAAACGGGAACATCAAGTTCGTGCCGGTGGCATAGCCGAAAAACAGGCGCGGCCCGGCAATCGTGATGTCGCTTTCCTTCATGCCGATGAAGCGCCTGGCGTACACTTCCGTGTTGAACGCAAAGTGCGCGTGCGTGTGCACAGCACCTTTGCTCTGGCCCGTCGTACCGCTGGTGAACAGCCACACGGCGGGGTCATCCTTGCTCGTGGGCGCGGCCTGCATTTCCGGCGACCACTTCTGGATCCAGTCCTGCCAGGCGGTCCATTTGCTGCGCGTGCCTTCTTCACCGCCGACGACGACCACCTCACGCAGATGCCGCGCATTTGTGATGGCCGGCTCGAACTCGGCCAGCGCCGCGGCATCGACAATCGCAATCGGCGCCTTGGTGTAATTCAGGTAATAGGCGTAGTCTTCTGTGGGAAGCTGCGGGTTAATCTGCGTGGCGACGCCGCCGGCCTTCAGCGCGCCGAACCAGGCGTAGGCAAACTCCGGCCGATCCTGCAAGCACACCAGCACGCGCTGCTCAGCCTGCAAGCCGAGATTGAGCAACCCGTTGCCCGCACGATTGACGTTCTCGAACACCTGCTGATAGGTGATCGACTTGCCCTCATAACGGATGGCTGTTTTCCCGCCGCGACCGGCCTCGATGTTCGAATCAACAAAGTACGACGCCATGTTGAAGACGTCAGGAAATGCTGGCTTGTCGCGCATGAGTTACCCCTTCACAGGCTTATAGAACCCCGTGCGGTGCGAGTCCGGCACCAGAAAGCCGTTGAACAGGTCGCGGTACTTCATGGGCAATTCGCGACCCTTGAACGAATCCATGTCAAGACATGCCGTGACCAGAACTGCGCGTACGCATTGCACCGGTTTGTTCTCGCGCGATGTGGTACCCGTGTACATCCAGGTCACGCTCTTGGTGCCGAGCTTCTCGACACCCAGCGTGATTTCGACCTTGTCACCAAAGCGCAGCGGAGCGAGATAGTCCACCTCCATGTGCACCGTCGGAAAGCCGATGCGCTCGACGTCCAGCAGGTGGTTGTAGGGAATGCCGAGGCCGCGATCGAAAAAGTCTTCAAAGCAGCAGTGAAAGTAATGCAGGAAGCGGGGGTAATAAAGGATGCCGGCGCGATCGACGTCAGAGAAGCGGATGGGATAGGTGGCTGAAAAGAGCGGCATAGAGTGTCCTCGTTTCCCGAGAGTTTGGATTAGCCTTGGAGCATGTCAAAGGCCTAGCGTTCAAAACGATTGATGCTGCGCACATAGGCCACAAGCGCCCACAGGTCGGCCTCATTGCTTGCATCATCCTTGAGATAGCCGGACATGGCGCGCCCCAGACCAAGTGCCAGCGTTACATACAGGCCTTCGGGATAGCCGCGGCGCAAGCGTTCAGCCACCAGGTTTCTGGGACCATAGCCAAAGCTGCGCAGGACCTCACCGCGCAAATAGCCATCGCCTCGGCCATCGGCACCGTGGCAGTCGCTGCACTTGTAGTACTCCTGATCGCGGTACAGCGCCCGACCCCGTTCCACCATCTCAGGTGTGAATGCGGGCGCATCGGTTCCAAGAACCTCGGCGAACTGGGGTTCGTAGGCATTGAATTCTTCGCGATGCATTGAGGCCAGATAAGCCACGAGGCCGGCGCGGCGGCTCTCACTCAGATGCGCAAAGCTGGGCATACCCGCGCCGGGAAGGCCATTGGTCAGGGTTGTGTAGAGGTCATCGTAGCTGGGCAGCGGTGCCTTGGTGCTGCGCCACATCATGATGCCGCCAGAAAGGTTGGCTGGCGGCTTCTCGAAGAAGGCGGACACTGCACTTTTCCCGCCGCCGTCCGCGCCGTGACAGCCGCTGCACAACTCCGCGAACAGCTTCTTGCCCTCAACCACGCTCCCTGAATCGGTCAGGCTGTGCCGACCGCGAGGCCACGGCAGGCGTTGCGGGGAAGGTGCCATGAGAGTCTGGACATACTGCACGGCCTTTCTGGTTGTGGCCGACGGAACTGGCACCATCTCACCTCGCAGGTTGGCAGAACCGGCCTTTCCTCCCAGCGCGAACAGGTGGCGTTGGGCCGGCATGTGGGAATGCCAGCTCACGGCGTCGGGTTGCCAAAGATGGGCAAAGTGCCAGCCGTCGGGGTACAAGCCGCCCACACCCGAGAGGTCCGGCCCCGCAGGGCGGGCACCCGCAGCCAGAACTCCAAGCCGCGACAACTCATCTTGACGCTGGCTCACGCTATGGCAATGCCAGCACTGTGCCTCGACATAGGCACGCGCCAGGTCTTCGTCAGCGGGCTCAGGCGGGGTTGGCTGGCCCTGGGGAGGGCTTGCCGGCAGCGTAGTCAAGAGACCGGCGGCAAGTGCCGCGAGGCAACACAGCAACGCCAAAACAAGGGGCCAGATCCTGTCGAGCATGTTGCTGGTTTAACGCCGCTTCTGGCCGCGCACAACAGAACGAAAATGAACAGGGGCGGCGCCAGCGCCGCCCCTGTGTCTGATTGCCGGGACTACTTGGCGCCCTTGATGGCAGCGTCAATGTCCTTGTTCAGTTCAGTGTCTTTATAGATACCCTTCAACTCCTTCAGCTTCTTCTGGAGATCTTTGCCGCCTTCGGCCACAGCCGCGTCAAGTTCCTTGCGGCCGGCGTCAATGATCTCGTGATAGAGCTTGATGGAAGCCTCCTGGGCATCAAGGCCAACGACACCCGTGCGGAAGTTTTCCAGCAAGCCCTTGAGGGCCTTGGCGCGATCCTTGGACTCAAAGGACTTCTTGGATGCATCAAGGCTCTTCTGGAGCTTCTCGTTGGTCTTCTTGGCCTGTTCGGCGACGGCATCGATCTTCTTGCCAAGCGAAGCGGCATCGGGCTTGGCGGTGAAACGGAAGTACTCGTTGCCGTAGGCGTCCGTCACCAGCATTGTGGGGTAGGACTTGATGTCGTAATCGCGTGACGGGTTCTTGCCCAGGATCTTGCTGGTAGGAACCATGCTGCCGTCGTTCCAGGAGGGTTCGCGGTCGCTGGTGTAGGCCACCCGCAGAAACACCGCCTTCTCCTTGGCCAGCTTCACGATTTCAGCGCCGTGGATGTACTTGCCATCGGCGGATTCATCGTTCTCGCCCTCGAAGAGAATGAAGAGCGGAAGCTGCTTGGCGGCGGCCCGTTCAAGAACCTTGGCCGAAGGACGCTCCCAGGTGGGAATATCTTCGGGCTTGATGACTGAATCGCCGCTTTCACCGCCATGCTTCTTCTTGCCGCCGCCCGGAACGGGCTTGCGATCGGCGTCAGAGACACCGCTGCGGGCGCCACCACCGGGATTCTGATAGCCAGAAGGGCCCGAGCCGCCGCCACCACCTGCGTTTGTTCCCCCACCGGAGGAACCGCCGCCGCCTCATCACTGCCCGCTCAATGCCTGCGGGAAGATTCCCGCGAGCGCGAAGGCGAAAAGCCCCACGCTCAAAGTCGCAATCAAACGCTGCATGAATGTGTCTCCCTGGCCCAGGAGAAGATTAGACATCTCACCTGAATCGTACGCCGACACCCCTGAGATTAAACATAAACACAAAAATCCTTCCTGATTGAACCATTGCATCCTGAGCTTCTCGAAACCGACAAGCCCTTGGCTTTGAGCCTGTCCCAATGACCCCTTCCGGCGTTGTGCGCCCCGTGCAGTTCCCCGCAAAGCACGGTGCGCCTTGCGGGTTCGGTCCCCTGGGGCACTGTCCGCCTGGCCTCCCATGGCCTTTGGCCAGGCTCTGGCGCGGCTGCCCTGCCCCCTTGGCCCGGCGCTCGCGCGCATCAGCCGGGGGCGCTTACTTGACCTCTTTGAGAGCGGCGTCGATCTCCTTCACCAATTCTGTGTCCTTGAACTCGGCCTTCAGATCCTTCAGCCTCTTCTGAGCTTCTTTGCCGCCCAGCGCCGAAGCGTCACTCAGCTCCTTGCGGCCGTTCTCGATAATCTCGCGATACAGCTTGATGGAAGCCTCCTGGGCGTCCAGGCCCACGATCTTCGTCTTGAAGTTCTCCAGCAGGCCCTTGAGCGTCTTTGCCCGATCCTTTTCTTCGAAGGCCTTCTTCGCAGCGTCCAGGGTCTTCTGGAGTTTCTCGTTGGACTTCTTGGCGAGTTCCGCAATCGATGCGAAGTATTTCTCCAGTGTGGCGGCGTCGGGCTTGCTGGTGCCCTTGTAATACTCGTTGCCGTGCCAGTCGGCGATGACCATGGTCGGATAGACGCTCACGTGGTAGTCGCGCGTCGGGTTCTTGCTGAGGATGATGCTGGTCGGCACGGGCGAGCCATCGTCCCAGGAAGGTTCGCGGTCCTTGGTGTAGGGAACTCGAATGAACACCGCCTTGGTCTTGGAGAGCTCGACGATGTCCTTGCCATGCAGGTAATCCGCCTCAGTTGATTCGTCGTCCTCGCCGCTGAAAAGAATGAACAGCGGCAGCTCCTTCTTGGCTGCGCGCTCGACAACTTTGCTGGTCGGCGCTTCCCAGGACGGAAGTTGATCTTCAGGTACTCGCGTCTCTCCGCCCTTGTGCTTCTTCTTGCCGCCGCCGGGGGCGGGTTTGCGGTCCGCATCAGAGACACCGCCGCTGCGCGCACCCCCACCCGGGTTCTGGTAGCTGCTGGGCCCCCAGTCACCGGCGCTGAGAAGCCCCAGCGGAAAGAGCGACACGGTCACAGCAGCCATCGCCGAAAGACACCAATGATTGACGCGTTTCATCGCGCTTCTCCCTTGTTTGCCCGTTTCATGGACGCCGGGCCTGCGCACAGGCATCGCCTAGTTCTTCTTCTGGCGGTTCTGGTCCTTCTTGTCCATGTTGTCCTTGAGCGCGGCAGCAGTCTTGCCGTCGCCCTTGTCCTTGCCGCAAATGGCAATGACCTTGTCGTAGTAGACCTTGGCTTTGCCGTCCTCCTGCGCCTGGTAGCACTTGCCAATCCAGATCAGGAAAGATGTGTTCTCGGGATAAACCTTCACGATCTTCTCGAAGTACGGGATGGCGTTCTTGGCGCCCTCTGTCCTGTCGCAGCTGTTGCCGTGCGCCGCGATGTTGGCATAGGCGACCCAGGCGGCCGCGATCTCCGAGCAGAGCTGCAGGTCTTCCGGGTCAAGGGATCCGGCCGTGGCCAGCATCTCGGCTTTCCTCTTCAGGGTGGCGTCGCCCGGCTCTTTGAGATCAGCGGCCTGCTTCTTGATGTCCTTGATCAGGTCCTGGTCATCCTTGATGGAGTCCTGGAGGGCGAGAAGCTGGTCCTCGATCTTCTTGTCCTTGATGAAGTTGGAGGAAGCATAAACGCGACGGAACTCCTTGATGCGCCACTCGATCAGGATCAGTTGCTCCGTCGGCGCCGGCTTGCGCGGCGGGCGCTGGCGCTTGTCGTAGTTGCCGCGCGCCGCCACGATGGAGCTGAACTCGGCTTTGGCCGCCTTTTCGCGCTCGGCAAGCAGGGCATCGCGGACTTCGGGCGTGACCAGCACGTTGCGCTCGACCTGGTACAGCGAATCCCAGTCATTCCAAAGTTCGAGCTGGCCGGGCGCGGCCTTCCAGCCTTCCTTCTCGATGATCCAGGCTTCGATCAACTCCTTCATGTCGGGCTTGGTCTCCCACAGAACTGTCATGACGCGGTTGGCCACGCGCTTGGCGTCCTTTTCCTTGCCCTGGGCAATCCAGAAGGCGAAGGCCAGCACGTCTTCCACCTTGGGGTTGTTCTTCACCGGATAGGTGTAAACGAGGTGGCGACCTTCCAGTCGCGAGAACTCCATCCAGAGGTCCCGACGCGAACCCCGCTTGTAGAGAGGTTGACCGTTGGCATCAGTGCCGTCGCGCACCAGCTCGAAGTAGTGGAACTTGCTGCCGGAAGCATGGACGTCGTCAATCTCGATCTTGAATACGCGCTTGGCGTCCTTGGGGTCCGTCACCCAGACCTGGGGAAACTTGTTGACCTTGATCAGGCTCACGAAGTAGCCGGGCAGGTCGGAGTACCACTTCTCCGCCACCATGGCTTCCTTCTTGCCGGGGAAATGCTTCTCAACGAGTCCCTGGGCCGGCAATGCCGGTATGAGCAGCGAGAGACAAAGCAGGGCCCCTAGGGTGACGGCAGTGTTGGTTCGCATGGTTTGCTCCTCTTTACATCGATGTCGCATCACTTCAGGTTCTTGAGCAGGTCCTGGAGGAATCGATAGTCGGAACTCTGGGGGTCGAGCAGCTTCTCGGCCTTTTCAAGGTACTTCTTGGCGCTGTCACGGTCGCCGGCGGCGTACTTGCAGGCTCCCGCAAACAGGTTCAGGTTCCCGTTCAGGGGGAACTCCCTGGCCAGGGGTTCATAGAGGTCCGCCGCCTTCTTCATGGACTTGGCGTTGCTGCAGCCTCCCCCCATCAGCAGGTTGCCGTCCAGAAACCAGCAATAGGCCAGCCGCGACTTCCATGTGGTGTTGAACGGATCTGCCTTGGTCAGTGTTTCGAAGGTCGAGGCGGCCTTGACCGGATCCTGCTTGATGATGCCCTCGGCGCCTTCGGCCATGCTCTTGATAATCTCGAGATCGGCTTCAAGCGACTTCTTCAAGGCTTCCAGCTTCTGCACCTTCTCGGAATCCTCAAAGAAGGCCGTGCCCCTGAAGCAGTCGCTGAAGCGATCGCATCGGTTCTTCAATTCATCCAGGCGTTCCGTGGGCGCGTTCTTGCGCTTGCCCAGGTCGCCTGCGGCGTCTCCGCGGGCGGCGGCCAGCGTGTCGAGGGTTTCACGTGCTTTGGCGTCCAGCTTGGCGAGGTGGGCGGTTCTCGCTTCTGCGGTCATCAGCATCGCTCCACCCTGCCCGCTGACGATATCCCGCACCGCCACCAGATGCAGGCCGCCTTCCGGGAGGGTCCATTTGTTGCGCTCGCACAGCCAGGCCTCGACATCGGCCCTCATGTCCTTGTGTTCTTCGGACATTTCCGTCAGCCGCATGTTGGCCAGTGTGAACTCATTGTTCTTGGCCAGAAAGATCGCCAGCAGCACAACGTCCGAGGGAGCCGCCGTGCGACCATCAAACCAGCTTGCAACGACCGCCGGCGGAATGTCGGAATTCTTGAAATAGAACTGGGCCTCACCGGGGGCCCAGGCAAACCCGGCCGCGTTGGTGAACCAGTTGGACCTGAGCAGTTCTACCCAGATGTTCGTGTCTCCCTTGCCCTGCACCTGTTTGAGCTCGGCGAAGACGGTGCTGCGCTTGTTGACGGTCAGGAGCGCCCGGGGAGGGTTCTTGGTGGACATCATGTTGCGCAGGTGGTCCGGCAGGCGCTTGTAGAACTCTTTGACCAGATCCTCGTCCTTCTTGCCCGGGAAGTAACGATCTACCAGGCCTGCATGAAGATGACCGGCAAACAGCGCGGCGCAAAGCGCAAGAGTGAAGCTGCCAAGCCTGATCATGACGATTCTCCGGATCACTTGATGCTCGCAAGTTGCTTCTGCGCGAACTCGCGGTTGGCCTTCTCGCGCTCCTTGTCGGCCTGCTTCAGAACCTCGTTGTAGAACGCTTTGGCCTTGTCCTTGTTGCCCAGCGCCTGGTGGCAGGTGCCGCTGTAGTTCATCGCTGACAGCGCCCGAGGAAACTCGCGCAGCAGCCCCTCATAGAACGAAAGTGCCCGTTTCATCAGGTCGGGATACTCGCACTTGTTTCCCCCGTCCTTGATGCCCGCCGCCCGCCAGTAGTTGATGGCGCAAAGCTGCATCAGTTCGAAGTTGTGCGGGTCTCCTCGAAACAGCGCGTCAAAAATCTCGGCGGCTTCCTTGAACTTCTCGTCGATGATCAGCTTCTCCGCCCTCAGCCTGTTCTCGGAGATCACTTTCAGGTCGCTTTCCACGGAGGCCAGCGACTCCTTAACCTTCTCAAGGATGCGGGTGCTCGACCCGGTGGTGGTGCCCTTGAATGCCTTTTCAAATCGGCTGTACCTGTCCCGCAGCACGTGCAGGGCCAGCGTCGGCGCCTTCTTGCGCGTGCCAAAGGCGCCCCTGTCGTCGCCGCGGGCTGCGTCCAATTCCTTGAGTACAGTCTTGGCCTGCTTTTCCAGCTCGTTCAGGCGGGTCGTCTGGAGCTCTGGGGGGAGCAACAGAAAACCCTCGACACCGCTTTCAATGTCGCAGGTATCAACCAGCACCAGGCCACCCTGAGGTTTGGTCCATGCCTGCTTGGCGCAGAGATAGTCCTCGATCTCGCCCCGCAGGTTCGATGCCGTCTTGGAAAGGTGCGCCAGCTTGGCATTGGCCAAGTCGGGCTGCTTGCGGCCAAACAGCCAGATGGCCACCTGAACCACGACCTCCGGCCGGCAGCGTGGCACGTCAAACCAGGCCGCGACGCCGGAAGGAGGCAGGTCAGCCGGCTTGACCTTGTGCTTCACGCCCGTGGCCGTCCAGATCACCTGGCGGCTCTCGCCGTCAAAGCCGGACTTGGCCAAGGCCACCCAGGTCGACGTTGCAGCGTCAATGGAGTCCAGCTGACAGTAGATCGTCTCCTTGCCGCGCGGCAGAGCCAGGCGCAGCGGAGCGGGATCCTTGAGCCGGGGCTCCATCATTTTGTTCAGGCCGGCCTCAAACTCCTTGGCCAGCGCCTCTTCCGTCTTGCCGGGAAAGTGCGTCTCAACGAGGCCCGCATGGGCGCACGACGCGGCAAGCACGAGTGCCAGCAGCATTAGGGCGCGAGTCATGCTGGGTGTCCTCCACGGGCAATGCGGAACGCAATGAGCCCAAAAGGTTGTGTCGCGATACGTTGATCGCTTACCGACTGGAGAGAGTTTAGGCATCCCGGGCGCCCGGTTCCAGCAAGTTAGATCCCCGTTTTCGGGGTGCCCAAAAGCAGGCGCAAGCAGAGCGGCCGGGCTGACCCCGGCCGCTCTGGAGATGCTGGATGCCAACCGCCTAGGCTTGGGCGGGCGCGTTGACGGCCGTCAGGCCGATCTTGCGTTCCTTGGGATCAAGCTTGATGACCTTCACCTTGATCTTCTGGCCCACCTTCACGCTTTCCTCACCACCCTGTTCAGCGAGCTCGCTGATGTGCAGGAGACCCTCAAGCTCCGGCGTGAGCTCAACGAATACGCCGAAGTTGGTCACCTTGGTGATGGTGCCTTCCACTTCCGTGTTGACGGCAAACTTCTTGGGAATCGTGCTTTCCCAGGGGTCAGTCTCAAGCTGCTTCATACCCAGCGCGATGCGGCGCTTTTCCGTATCGACAGCCAGCACGATGCACTCGACGACATCGCCCTTCTTGACCATCTCGTTCGGATGGCTGACCTTGCGCGTCCAGCTCATGTCGCTGACATGCAGCAGACCGTCGATGCCGGGTTCAATCTCGACGAACGCGCCGTAGCTGGTCAGGTTACGGATGGTGCCCTTGACCTTGACGCCGGGCTGGTACTTCTCGCTGGCGCGGTCCCAGGGGTTGGTTTCGAGCTGCTTCATGCCCAGGGAGATTTCCTGCTTCTCTTCGTTCACGCCGAGGATGACCACCTCGACGGAATCGCCGGGCTGTACCACTTCACGCGGATCGTTGACGCGCTTGGTCCAGCTCATTTCACTGACGTGGACCAGACCCTCGATGCCCTCCTGAAGCTTGATGAAGGCGCCGTAGCTCATGATGTTCACTACGCTGCCCTTGTGGCGCGAACCCACAGGATAGCGCTCGGCGATGCCTTCCCAGGGGCTGCTGGAAAGCTGCTTCATGCCCAGCGCGATGCGTTCGCGCTCGCGATCCACCTTGAGTACCTTGACCTTGATGGGCATGTTGATCTGCACCACCTCGCTGGGGTGCTGGATGCGGCCCCATGTCATGTCGGTGATGTGCAGCAGGCCGTCGATGCCGCCGAGGTCCACAAAGGCACCGAAATCGGCGATGTTCTTCACCACGCCATCGCGGACCTGGCCTTCCTCGATTTCGCTCAGCAGGGCCTGCTTGAGGCGCTCGCGGTTGCGCTCCTGCAGCTTGCGGGCGCTGACCACGATGTTCTCGCGGGCCTCATCGATCTTGATGATTTCGCACTCGAGCTCGTCGCCGATGAACTCGTTGATGTCGCGGGTGCGGCGGATTGAAACCTGCGAAGCGGGCAGGAAGGCCGGAACCCCGATGTCGATGAGCAGACCGCCCTTGATCTTCTTGGTGATCCTGCCGTTGACTACGTCGCCTTCCTTGTGCTTCTTGACGACGTTCTCCCAGTTCATCTTGCGGTCGGCCTTGCGCTTGGACAGGCCGATCAGTCCGTCTTCGTTTTCAAGCTCCTCGATAAGGACGGTGATTTCCTCGCCGACCTTGGGGATATTGCCGTCTTCAAACTCGTGGCCGTCCACCACGCCGACAGTCTTGGCGCCGAAATCGACGATGAGGCGGTCCTTGTTGGCGCTGACAACCTTGCCCTTGACAATCGCGTCCTCTGCGAAGTGCTTGGCCGTGGGCGCGTACTTGCTCTCGTCGGGCTCCTTCCAAAGCTGGTTGAGCTCGGCGTCGACAAGGTCGGACTTCGGTCCGTATTCGCGAATCAGGGGATTAATGGCTTTCAACATGCGGTAGGTTTGAGGGCTGCTCTCTCTCCGGACGGCGACCCTCGGCGCCGGCCTGGTGTCAGCCGCTTCGCGTCACGCGACGCTGCCAAGGGGCTGCAAGGGGCGCAAAGGATAGCCTGCGGCGGGCCGTTGGCAAGGGGCCGCACCTGCGGCCGCCTAGTCCGGGTCTCGTTCCTGGTTGAGTACCCCTGACGCAATCAGGGCTTCTCGCATTTCGCCGGACAGATAGAGCGCGGCACGCTGCATCTCTTCTTCGCTGGAAACCTGGAGCCACTGTACCCGCGGAAACTGCCTGAAGAACGTCATGCTCTTGCGGGCGTAGGTCTTGACGTCTTTGCGCGTCATTTCGATGGCCTGGGCCATGGTGAGTTCGCCCCTGAGATGCGCCAGCAGCCGCTTGTAGCCGTGTGCCTCGGCAGCGGTACGAGAAAAACCCCAGCGTTCACGGACGTTCCTCACTTCGTCAAGCCAGCCGGCTGCCATCATGCGGTCGACGCGCTCAAGCACACGCCCATAAAGCATCTCGCGCGGCCAGGCAATCCCTGTCAGGACCCACTGAACGTCATCACGGGCCTCAGCCCAGGGACTGAGCTCGCTCATGGGCTTGCCCTTGAGCATCACGTGTTCGAGCGCCCGGACGATGCGCTTGACATCATTGGGATGCAGTTGCCTGGCACGCTGCGGGTCGCGCCGGCCGAGTTCGTCGTAGAGCGCGTCGCCCGGAGTCGCTTCAAGCCGGGCGCGCAATTCCGGGTCGGGCGAGGGGCCGCCCTGGATGCCGTACATCAGCGCTTTGAGGTAGAGCGGAGCTGTGACATCCAGAATTGGAAGCCGGCCCCGTTGGTGAACCTGTGCCAACAAGGGCCCGGCGTAATCAAGAAACTGGGCGACGGAGAAGGTTTCGCTTGGGTCAATCAGGTCCAAGCCATGATGGGGAACCTCCGCCCGATCCCGGGCCGAAGGCTTGGCCGTGCCGACATCAAGGTGCCGGTAGACCTTCATGGCATCGACGCTGATGATCTCCGATGCAAGCCGCCGCGCGATGGCCATGGCCAGCAGCGACTTTCCGCTGGCTGTGGGTCCCAGCACCACGAGAACGGGAGGCTTTGCTGTGACTTGCCCTGCCATGCGCGCTACGCCTGGAGTTTGGCCAGCTCGACGCGCTCCCTTGCCTTCAGCTTCAAGCGGATGGGCACCTCGCCGTAGGGAGTTTTCTCCTGCAACTGGCGCACGAGATAGCGCCTCCAGTTCTCGGGGAAGAGGTCGGGGTCGTTGACGAAGAGCACGATGGTGGGCGGGTAGATATCTGTCTGCGTGGCATAGAACAGGCGTCCAAGCTTGTTCTTGCGCGGCTGCGGGTGATGCTTCTCGTAGGCAGCGTTGACGATGCGATTGAGTTCGCCGGTACCGATGCGGATTCCGGCCTGGGCATGAAGATCCCGTGCGATCTCCAGCGTGGCAAACACGTTCTGGCCGGTCTTTGCCGAGAGAAAGACCATGGGCGCAAAGTCGATGTCGCCGAGCTTCTTGGCCAGATAGTCCCGGTATTCGTCCGTAGTGTAGCCCGTTGCGAGGTCCCATTTGTTGATGCCGATGATGATCGGCTTGGTTTCCCGCAGCGCGACTTCCACCAGTTCACGGTCCAGGCGTGTGACCGGCTCGCGCGCGTCCAGCAGCAGCAGTATGACGCTTGCACGCCTCACGGCCCGCAGAGACCTCGACTGGCTGAAGAAATCCACGCTGCTCTCGAAGCTCTGCTTCTTGCGCAGGCCCGCGGTATCAATGACCACGACGGATTTGCCGTCAAACTCCAGCCGCACGTCCACACTGTCGCGGGTAGTGCCGGGCAGCTCGCTGACGATGACGCGATTGTCCCCGGCCAGCGTATTGACCAGCGAACTCTTGCCCGCGTTGCGACGCCCCACGATGGCAAGCATCATTTCGGGCGGTTCGAGCCGCTCGGCCGCCGTCTTTGGCGGAAGCTGGCCGATGATGGCTCGCTTGAGCGCGCGGATGTTGCGGCCCTGCTTGGCACTGATGGGGTTGGGGTCGCCCAAGCCCAGTTCGTGAAACGACTGCGCCAGATCGTCCTGATGCGGAACATCCGCCTTGTTCGCCACCAGCAGCACGGGGCGGCCCGTGCGCCTGAGCATCTGGGCTGTCTGTCGGTCCAGAGTGGTGGGGCCGTCCTTAGCATCGACAACAAAGAGAATCAGGTCGGCGCGCGCAATGCCGTACTGGATCTGCTCATGGACGTGATCTTCCACCAGGGCTTCGTCGACAATGCCGATGCCGGCCGTGTCGTACAGCTCTACGACGCGCTGCTGACCCATCTCGCGAATGCCTACCAGCGCGCTGACGCGGTCGCGCGTGGTGCCGGGACGCGGATCTTCAATGGCAATGCGGCTGCCGGCCAGCCGGTTGAAAAGGCTGCTCTTGCCCACGTTAGGGCGACCAACAATGGCCACCACGGGAAGTCTTCCTGCCGGCAATTCCTCGGGCTCCTCGGCGTCGAGCTGCCCGGCGGTTTCTTCGTCTTCAGTCTCGGCAACTTCCAGGCTCTGCTCACCTTCGTCGTCAGAGAGCCATGAGCCCTCTTCCGAGTAATCGTCAAGGCCCGTGCTCGTGTCGGGCGTCTGTGTCCCTCCCGGCGGGTTGGCCTTCAGCCGGCGCTGCTCTTCCATGAAGGCTTCGGCCCGATTCTGCATGGCCGTGCGCGTCATGCGTGTCCTGGGCTTTTCGTCCTTGCGCTTGTGGCGCGCCCTGGCTTCCTCGGGGTTGCGTGAAGGCTCAGGCCTGCGCTTGCCCGATCCGCCTCCCGCCGAGCGCGGCGCGCGGATCTTGGAGCCCCCTGAGCCCCTGGCCTTGGTGAATCTCGATTGACTTGAGCGCTTGGGCATTTCCGGTCCAATGCAACGCGGCAGGCCCCGTGCCTGCCGCGCTGAGGTTACAAGCGTTCTGGTCAGTGGCTACCTGCGGTCAGCGAGTAGGAGCAAGATGTACTTGAACAGGGCAAAGAAGTCATAGAACAGCATGAGGGCCGCAGTCACGGCGTCATTGCTGATGAAGTAGGCGCGGGTCACTTGAGAGGTGTCATAGAGGATGAACCCGATAAACAGCAGGGTTCCGCCCACAACAATCAAGCGATGCATTCCGCTGGCGAAAGGCACGAAGAGATTGAGCAAAATGAGGCAGAGCAGAACTATGAGTCCGAGGAAGAGCGCACCGCCCAGATTGCGGAAGTCGCGCCCTGTCGTCAGCGTGTAAACCGTCAAGCCGAAGAACGTCACGGCCGTAACGGCAAAGGCTGCCACCACTGTCAGCCCCATCCCCTGGTGCACGAAGGCCCCCACCAGAGGCGTGGTCATGAACCCGGCCGACGCGGCAAATACGTAAAGCAGCCCCAGCTTGAGCGGGCTGTGATTCTTGCGCATGAAAATGACGGTCAAATACGAGCCAAAGAAAACCACCAGAGTGCCAAGCGCGAAGCCGGATACCAGGCCGGCTTTTCCCGTGGCAATCAAGTGATCCATGGCGTACACGCCGCCGAGGCAAGCTGCCGTGGCCACAAACAACGCCACGGAAAAATAGGCGTAAACGCGCTTGGTGAATGCCACGACGGCGCTGTCTTCCAGCGCGCCGTCATAACGCGCGTCATAGAGATCAATGGCTTCCACCTGGGGCTGACCCAATGCATGGGGCGTTGCGCCAGGCGGCGCGGCGTAGCCGCGCGCAAAGGGGTTTGCATTGTTGTGGGGCGGCTGGGCCGGACCCCAGGGGTTATTTCTATTCATGTGCAACTCCCGTTACGGTTCTAGCGAGGATGCTATCTCAGCCCGGTCACTTTGCGAACTTCGTCCATCAGTTCTGATGCGATTTTCCGCGCCCTCTCCGCGCCGCGGGCCAGCACCCCATCGACGTAATCCGTATTCTTGACCAACTCGGCCTGACGGCTGCGGGCCTCTCCGAATTGTCGCATGAACAACTGCAGCAACTGCTTCTTGAAGTCCCCGTAGCCTACCCCGCCGTGAGTGTACTGATCTCGAATGACGGCCAGTTCCTCGGGTGTGGCAAAGAGCTTGAGCAGCGCAAAGACATTGCACCTGTCGGGATCCTTGGGGGCCTCGACGGGCGTGCTGTCCGTCTTGATGCTCATGATGCGCTTTTGCGTTTCCTTATCAGGGGCAAATAGCTCAATCGTGTTGCCGTAGCTTTTGCTCATCTTCTGGCCATCGATGCCCGGCACAATGGCCGTGTTTTCCATGATCATGGGATCGGGCAGCTTGAGCACCCCACCTTTGCCCGTCGCAGGGTCAAAGCCGGGGCAATAGGTCTGGTTGAACTTCACGGCGATGTCGCGCGTGATTTCCAGGTGCTGCTTCTGGTCTTTCCCCACGGGAACCACGTCGCTCTGGTAGATCAGAATGTCCGCCGCCATCAGCACCGGATAGGCAAAGAGCCCGTGGTCGGGCGAGATGCCATGGGCGACCTTGTCCTTGTAGCTGTGGGCGCGCTCAAGCAGGCCCATGGGTGTCACGGTGCTGAGAATCCAGCTCAACTCGCTCACCTCGGGCACGTCGCTCTGCTTGAACAGAGTGGCACGCTCGGGGTCGAGTCCCAGGGCGAGAAAAGTAATGACCACATCGCGCGTGAGTTCACGCAACTTGGCAGCATCCCGCACCGTGGTAAGTGCGTGAAGGTCAGCGATGAAATAGAGCCCGCTGCCCTTGTGCTGCAGATCTACAAACTGGCGGATGGCCCCAAAGTAATTGCCGATGTGAAGCCTGCCGCTGGGTTGCACTCCGCTGAGGATGCGCATGTCTTGCCCTTCAAACTGGCCAGAAAAACAAAACGCCCGTCGCCGGGCGCATGGTCTGCGTTGTCGCCAACGCTACCTTCGCCCGCTTCCGCTCCACCACCAGCCGCTGATGTTCGTGCGCTTCATGGGCGCCAGAGATAGCACGCCTGAACCCAGCGTCAACGGGGTTCCGCATCCTTGATGACCGAGCCCAGCAATCGCTCCAGCCGCTTGGGCTCGTGACGCAGCGCGATTGTCTTGCCACGGTTGACGTAGACCAGTCCAGGTTTGGCCCCGCCGGGCTTCTTGACATCCTTGATGTGGGCCACGTGCACGTTGGCGCGAGTGGCCCCCTTCTGCTTGGAGTAGTAGACCGCCAGTTCGCAGGCATCAAGCAGCGCCTCAGCGGGCGGATCGCGCCGGCCCTCCGTGCGCAGCACCACGTGGCTGCCGGGCCAGCCCTCCAGATGGAAGAACAGGTCATTGCCGCTCGCCAGCTTGGTCGTCAGGTAATCATTGCCCTCGTCACTCTTGCCCACCCAGATTTCCAGGTTCTCGGCCGTGGCATATCGGCGCGGCAACAGCTTGCTGGGAACTTCCTTCTTCTTGGGCTTGCCCTTGGGCGGCTTGGTGATGCGCCGGGACTCCGGGTAGTACTTCTGGAGGATCTTCTTGACCGGGCCGCGCTCCGAGAAATCCCGCAGCGTGGGCTGATCCATCAGCCCGCTCTGGCAGAGTTGCTCAAACTCCGAGCGCAGTCGGTGAACGTCAGCCAGGGTGCTGCGCACGACTTCAATCTGCTGGCTGAGCATGTTCGCGCCCGTCAGCCCCTTGTGATACTTCTTGAAGAAGGCCTTCAGGTTGTCTGCCGCGCTCAGCGCAGGATTGAGGGGAATGCGAAGTTCTTCACCGGTCTCATAGTCGTTGGCGACCACTTCCGTATCGCCGGGCTTGATGCGGTGCAGAACACTCTTGAGCAATTCGCCCTCTTTCTTCAGCGCCCGGGCTTCTTCAGCGTCGTGCAGTTCCTTTTCCAGCTTGTTGAGCTTGTGCTCTAGGAATTCGCTGGAGCGCTTGAGCGAGGATTCGACTTTGCGCCTCAGTTCACTCGACTCATGTTCCCCTTGCAGACCCTGGTACGTCCGGCCGACTTCCGCCAGAAACTCGCCGTCACTGCATTCGGCAAAACGGTCCATCCCCTCTTCGGGCGCGGGAGATTCCGGGTTGCTCCAGGCCTTGCCGCGAGTCAATTCACGGCGCGTGTCCTCCAGCGGTCGCAGAGCCCCCAGCAGCGTTCCATTGCCGTCCAGCAGATACAGGTTGCTGCGCGACCCCAGCACCGAAAGCAGAAGTTCGAACTCCGCATCCCTGGCCTTGAATGCGATGGCCAATTGCCGGTCATCATTGACGATGCGCGCGCCCTGGATCCGGGACCGCTCCAGCCTGTCTCGCAGCAAAGTCACAAAGGTCGGCGGGTCCACCGGTGCCTTGGGCAGGGTATCGACCTCGCCGATGTGGGCCAATTCAGGCCGCGCGCAGATGCGCAGGTTGCGCCGGGCACCGTCGGCCTTGCTCTCGTCATAACCGTAGAGATTGACAAAGACTTCATACCCATCAGGTTGGACGATGCGCTGAACCTTCCAACCTTTGAGGCTGGAAGTAATGGCTTGCGCAACATGTCGCAGCTCGGCGAGGCTGAGCATGAAGTTCTCTTGCCCGTAGTGCGGCGCCAGTGTTGCTAGCGAAGCGCCTCAGGTCAACATTCCTGTGGCCCTCTAGCGCTGGCAACGTGGGCAGTAGTGCGTTGAGCGTTGTCCCAGCACGCGCCGTACAATCCTGGCCCCGCAGATCGGGCAGGGCAAACCTTCCCGCGCATAGACCTTGCGCTCATCCTGGTAGCCGCCATCGCCGCCCGTGGGCCGGACGTAGTCTGCAATCGAGGAGCCCCCCGTCTCGATGCTGCGCAGCATGACCGCCTGACAGGACTGAACAATCCTGTCGCATTCATCTGCCGACACGCGATCCGCTCTCCGACTGGGCCGAACCCGGGCCAGGAACAGACCCTCATCGGCGTAGATGTTCCCGATTCCGGCAATCACCCCCTGATCCAGCAGCAGCGTCTTGATCGGCGCGCGACGCTTGCTTGCCGCTGCAAACAGGTCAGCCCCCGTTGCTTCAAGGGCATCGACGCCAAGCTTGTCCAGCCGGGGATCGCTCTGGCCCGACGGCAAAAGCCGCACCTTTCCGAACTTGCGAACGTCGCGGAAAATCACATCTTCGTCCCCGTCGGCAAAGCACAACCGCAGGTGCGTGTGGCGGTCGGGCTTGAAGCCGGCGATCTGCTCCGGCGCCAGGGATGAGCGCGCTGTCGCACTCAGCAGCCGCGGGCTCCGGGCTTTGGCTGTGAAAAGCTGGCCCGTCATTCCCAGGTGAAGCAGGAGCACGTCTCCGGAGTCGAGACAGGCCAGCAGGTACTTGCCGCGGCGACGCAGGTCGACGACGACGCAGCCCTTCAGGCGGCGCTTGAGGCTCGCGGGAGGCGTCAGGAAGAAGTAACTGGGCGCCGTGGTGTGAACGGCGCTGATACGCCGCCCCAGAAGGCGCGGCGCAAGTTCACGCCTCGTTACCTCGACTTCAGGAAGTTCAGGCATAGATTGTGCGCAACTGAAATGCGCTCCCGTATGCACCGGTGGCGGCAACGTTGTACCCGGCTGCTGGCCAAGGTAGGCAGGAGAGACGATGCCAATTCACGCCGTGTTCAAGATGAAACTTGCCAAGGTCTATCCGTTGTACGTGCAGAAGGCCATTCGCAAGAAGCGCACCAGGGAAGAGGTCGACCAGATCATCTGCTGGCTGACGGGATACGACCAGGCAGGCCTGCAGCACCAGTTGAACCAGAACAACGACCTTGAGGCCTTCTTTGAGCAGGCGCCGCGCTTTCACCCCCGGAGCGCGTTGATCAAGGGCGTCGTCTGCGGAGTGCGCGTGGAGCAGATCGAAGATCCGCTGATGCGCAAGCTGCGCTGCCTGGACAAGCTGATTGACGAGCTGGCCAAGGGAAAACCCATGGAGAAAATCCTGCGGGAGTAACCGCGCCTCGAGTGAGCTACATGCGTCGCACCCGCTCAGGAATATCCGGCACGTGCTCGATGACCTTGCCCACGACATCGTCGGACTTGATGCCTTCTGCTTCTCCTTCGAAATTCAGAATCAGGCGATGGCGCAACGCGGGCCGGGCGCAATCGCGGATGTCATCGGCGCTGACGTTGTAGCGCCCCTTCATCAGAGCAATCAGCTTGGCGCCGTTGATGATAGCCTGCCCGCCGCGCGGGCTCGAACCTACGCGCACGAACTGTTTGACGACCGGCGCACCTTCTGGGCTGGTCGGGTGGGTGGCAAGCACGATACGGGCCACGTACTCCAGCAGGTGCTGGGCCACGGGCACCTGCTTGGCCAGAGCGCGCATCTCAAGAATGCGCTTGCCATCCACAACGGGCTGGGCCTTGTTCTGCGTGGAACCCGTGGTGCCCCCGAAAATGCTGGCCAGTTCCTGCACCGAGGGCGACTTGACGTCCAGTTTGAACATGAAGCGGTCAAGCTGGGCTTCCGGCAGTGGATAGGTGCCTTCCATTTCAATCGGGTTCTGGGTGGCAAGCACGAAGAACGGCTGCTCGAAAATCATGCGCTTGCCCGCAAAGGTCACGCTGCCTTCCTGCATGGCTTCCAGCAAAGCGCTCTGTGTCTTGGGCGTGGCGCGGTTAATTTCATCGGCCAGGATGATGTTCCCGAAAATGGGCCCCTTCTGGAACTCGAAGCGGCGGCGCCCGTCCTCCTCAACCACGATGTTGGTGCCGGTGATGTCCGCGGGCATGAGGTCGGGCGTGAACTGGATGCGCGAAAACTGCACGCTGACAGCGTCGGCCAACGTGCGGACCAGCAACGTCTTGCCCAGGCCCGGCACACCTTCAAGCAGCACGTGGCCGCCGGCGACGAAGCCGATGATGGTCTTCTCGATGATGTCCTGATGTCCGACGATGACCTTGGCGATCTCATCGCGCAGTTTGATCAAGGTCTCCTGAAAACTGCGGGCCTGCTGTTCGATGTCCATGAGCGATTCCTATTTGCCTTCGCACGTTACATAGCGCCGCGCCTGAGGGGTACCCGTTTGCGCGGCGGGCACAGGCCTGGCGCATGTTCCGCACCGGCAGCACTTCTAACGTTTATTTACGCCTTGAAGCCG
Organism: Planctomycetota bacterium; assembly: GCA_019186845.1. Taxonomy (GTDB): domain Bacteria; phylum Planctomycetota; class UBA8742; order UBA2392; family UBA2392; genus UBA2392. Next base: position 27,461 of record JABARW010000011.1, read on the forward strand.
TCTTCACAATCCCTTTACTTCAATGAGCTATCAAGCCTCCGCCGACGATGGAAGCGGGTGTCCGGCCCTCCATCGCTTCCGGAAAGCGGCTTGAGCCGGCAGTCTGCTCTCGCCGGATTTCCTAGAGAGCGCGCAGGTGGGATACGTCCTGATGGAACGCCACTTTACCAGAGAGCTTGAACTCCTGAAGCGAGACATGCTCAACACCGGCGCCCTCGCCCTTGCGGCCATCCGCAAGGCGATCAGCGCGCTGACACGCCGCGACGCCGACCTCGCCCAGCAGGTGATCGAGGCCGACCGTCCGCTCCATGACCGCGAGTTGCGCGTGGAAGAGGAGTGCCTCAAGCTGCTGGCGCTGTATCAGCCCGTGGCCAGCGACCTCAGGTTCATCACCAGCGTCATCAAGATTAACAGCACCATCGAACGTACCGGAGACGTGGCTGCCAACATTGCGCGGCGCGTCCGATACCTCTCCAAGCGTCCGCCCCTGAACATCGAGCTGGACTTTGAGGGTATCGGCAGGAACGTCATCAACATGCTGGACCGGGCCCTTCAGGCCTTCATCGAGCTGTCGGCGGACAAGGCCAATGAGGTCCTGGACATGGATGCGGAGGTGGACGAAGCCTATCGCAGGATGAACAAGCAACTCATCGAGTTCATCAAGTTTCACCCAGACCAGGTGGAAGACGCGCTGCAGACCATGAATCTGTGCCGACACCTGGAGCGCGCTGCCGATCGCGCCACGGACATTGCCGAGCAGGTCCTGTACATCGTGACCGGGCGCAGTGTTCACAAAGCCAAGGATCGGCTTGACTCCGAGGGCAACAAACCTTGAACACGCCGCCCCCCAAGCGCCGTTCTGTGCTCGTGATTGAAGACGAAGCAGACATCGTTGAGGTGATCAAGTACAACCTCAACAAGAACGGGTTTGATACGCTGACCGCCGACTCCGGCGAACAGGGCCTTGAAGTCGCAGCCGCCCGCCTCCCCGACTTGATTCTGCTGGACCTCATGCTGCCGCGCATGGACGGCCTGGAAGTCTGCCGGCGTCTCAGGGGCAGCGAACGCACCCGCAACATTCCCATCGTCATGCTGACGGCCAAGGGAACCGAAGCGGATATTGTACTGGGCCTGACCCTTGGAGCCGACGACTACGTGCCCAAGCCCTTCTCGCCTGTGGAGCTTCTGGCTCGCATGAAGGCCGTACTGCGGCGCAACGAATCCGCCCGCAAGAATGACTCCAACAGCGACATCCTCAAGCTGGGCCCCATCACGCTTGATGCCGCGCGCCACGAGGTCAGCGTGGACGGCGAGCAGGTCCAGCTCACGCTTTCTGAATTCAAGCTCTTGCGGCACCTCATGCTGCGTCGCGGCCGGGTGTTCACCCGTGACCAGCTTCTGAACGCTGTTGTGGGCCCCGACGTGTTTGTAACCGAGCGCAACATCGATGTGCATGTGGGTGCGCTCCGGCGCAAGCTGGGAGACGCTGGCCAGCTCATTTTGACCGTGCGGGGCGTGGGCTACCGCATGGAAGAGGCCTGAGCCTCGCGCTTGGCCCTGGGCCAGCTTTCTTCTAACGTCGGCTTTCCATGTGGCGTTCGCGCCTGCTCTGGCGTCTGCTTGCGGTCAACATTTTCGCGGTGTTGGCCTTTGTGGCCGTTTCCCAGGCCTACATCGAACTGAACCTGCGTCAGGCGCTCAGGGCGGAGACCATGGCCGACCTGGAGTCACGCGCCCGGCTGGCCTTCATGGCGTTGCGGCAAGCGGGCGGCCAGGTTGACCTCAATGAAGTGGGCCGTCGTGCCGACGCGCGCGTCACGCTGATACGTCGCGACGGCGTGGTGCTGGCCGACACCGACGCTGACGGGCGCGCCATGGAAAGCCACCTGCAACGTCTCGAGATTCAGCAGGCGCTCGTGAACGGCGTGGGTATGGACACCCGCATAGGCCAGACGCTGCGGCGTGAAATGGATTATGTCGCGGTAACAGACACCAAGGATGCCGACGCCCCCCTGCTGCGCGTGGCCCGGCCCACGGAGGTCACAAACGCCCGGCTCAACGCCATGCGCCAGGGCCTGCTGGCCATCGCCGGCGCTCTCCTGATTGTGGGCAGCGGGCTTGCCCTCTTCGCGACGCATCTCATACGCAGCCCCATTGAGCGACTGCGTGCGGCCGCTGAAGGCATGACTGAGGGCCGGCTCGACGCCCCCGTTGCCACTGCCGCCCGCGCAGCTGGAGGCGACTTCAGCGAGCTGGAAGCTGCCCTGCATTCCGTGGGCGTGCAGATGCGCCAGCGTGTCAATGAGCTGGAGGGGCAAAGCCGCGAACTTGCCAGCATCATGGAGAATGTGTCAGACGGGCTGCTGCTGGTAGACCCCCAGGGCGAGGTAGCCCTGGTCAACCGCGCGGCCACCCGGCTGCTGGGACTGTCCGCCGCTCAATTGGAGGGAAAACCCCTGTGGCAGAACCTCCGCCATCCCGAAATTCATGACCTGCTCGACACGCTGCGAGAAGTGGATCGACCATCGAGCGTGAAGATGGACCTCGGTGCCGGGGCCTCCACGCGCACGCTGGAGATCGTGGCCACACCCATGTTCGAGACGGCCGAGGGCGAGAAGCGCTCGGTGCTGCTGGTTCGAGATCGCACCGAAGACCGACGCCTGGAGCAGATGCGCCGCGACTTCGTGGCTGACGTCAGCCACGAACTCAAAACCCCGCTCACCAGCATCAAGGCCTACGTCGAAACACTGCTCGACGGCGCCATGGACGACGTTGAGGCCCGTGGACCCTTTCTCGAGAAGATCCGCAACAACGCCGAACGCCTGACAAAACTCGTGTCAGACATCCTCGATATCTCGCGGCTCGAAGGCAGCCCCACTGACGATGCCCGCCAGCGTATGGACCTCAACTTGCTGGTCGAACGGGTGCTGGCCCAGTTCAAGGAGCGCGCCGAGCGCCGCCGGGTGACGCTGGAGTGGGTGCCGGCAGCGGCTCCTGCCTTTGCCGTCGTGAACGATGAAGACCTCAGCGAGGCTGTAGAGAACCTGATCGACAACGCCGTGAAGTACACCCCCGAAGGAGGCAAGGTCAGCGTGAGCGTTTCAACTCATGATGACCGACACGAGATCGCCGTGTCGGACACCGGCATCGGCATTCCGCGTGAGTCGCTTCCGCGCGTGTTTGAGCGCTTCTTCCGGGTGGACAAGGCCCGTTCCCGCGCCCTGGGCGGCACAGGTCTGGGCCTGAGCATCGTCAAGCATGTGGCCCTTCGCCATGGGGGCCGCATTGACGCCGACAGTGAGCTTGGCAAAGGCAGCGTTTTCCGCATCAGCCTGCCCGCGGCATAACCGACGTGAAGCAGACTGCTTCCTGTTCTGGGCGCTACCCCTGGCCCTCTCCGCGCGGCATCGAAAACTCTTCTTCCTTCTCGGAGTCTTCGGGAGGCTTCTCTTTGGGTGCCGGTTTGGGCTGATTGGGCCGGGGGATACGATATTGGCCGTCTGGGCCAATGGCGTCCTTGTTGGTGCCGCGATAGTCCGGGTAGGCCTGGGTCTCACTCACGCGCCAGGCAATCTCGGCCACCAGTCGCGTCGCCTGGGACAGACCTTCGTAGTTGATTGTCTCAGGGCGATCCTTGATCGAGTGCATTTCTTCGTTGTATCCGCTGAATGGAAACAGCACGGGAACGCCTGCCTGGTAGAAGGCCCACATGTCTGAAACGGGCCCGACTGGCTGCTCGTTGAACTTCAGGCTGAGCTCAGGGAAAAGAGGCGCGCAGTCCCGGACATGCTGTGCCAAGGCCTTGCTGCTGGCCATACCATGCATTTCCAGCCGCCTGTTCTTGACGCGTCCGATCATGTCAATGTTGATCATGGCCAGCGTCTTTTCGTGGGGCACTACCGGGTGACGGGCATACCAGGCACTGCCGAGCAACCCCTTTTCCTCGCCGGTGAACGCGATGAACAGGAAGCTGCGCCTTGGCTTGCGCTGCCCGGCGAAGGCCTCGGCGATCTCCAGAATGGCCGACGTTCCCGACGCGTTGTCGTCGGCGCCGTTATGAACTTTGCCCATGGCCGTGCGAGCGTCCGTAGCGCCGAAGTAGCCAAGCCCGATGTGGTCGTAATGGCCGCCCAGCACCACCCACTCGTCGAGGTCACCCTCAACTTTGGCAATCACGTTGCGTCCGGACTTGAACACCTGGCGCGTCTTGACGTCAAACTCCAGGCGCTTGGAGGACAGGTCCGGCATGGCCTTGCGGTCGCCCTTGTCCAGCGCTTCCTGCAGGCGCTTGAGCGCTCCTTCCTCGCCCAGAATCTGATCTGCCGCTTTCACGCTCGCGCTGAAGAACGGCAGCCCAAGCCCAGTTTGCTGCTCAGGTTCGTCGGCCAGGGCCAGCGGCGGCGACTCGCTGTTGATCTCGCTGTTGCCCAGCGGCACCCAGTTGTCGATGCCGCCCGTGGACGCAGGGCCGGTAACCATCAGAACCGCGGCCGCACCCGCCTTGCGCAATAGTGCTGCCTTGGTTTCCAGGTAGCTGTTCCTGGACCAGCCGCGCATGGAACTGCCGCTGCGCCAGCCGGTGGGCTCGTAACGAAGGATCAGGGCTGCCTTCCCTCTGATGTCGAGGCCGCCCAGGTCATCCCAGCCGCGGGCAGCATCCGTAACGGCATATCCCGCGAAGACGACTTCACACTTGGCCACGGGCATGGGTTTGCCCGCTGCGGTCGAAAAATCCTGACCGTACTTCAACTGAACGGCGGTGCCCGCATTCTGCGAGTCGTAGAGCTTCAGCACGGGAGGTTCAACGAACTCGTGATAGGCGAATTGGACGTCCTGGAAGTAGCTGCCGTTATCTCCTGCAGGCAGCGCACCGGCCTTGCGAAAGCGGCTGGCAATATAGGCCGAGGCAATGTCCGACTCCGGCTTGGCTGTGTCGCGGCCGCGCATTTCATCCGAGGCGAGGAAATAGACGTCTCCCTTGAGGTCGCCGACGGTTATCGACTCCAGGTTCGGGGCCGTAAGGGAAGCCTTGGCGGCATCCTGCGCCCCCGGGGCCTGAACAAGGCAGCAGAGGGCAACAACGCCCAGGCAATAACGAATGACAACCTTCATGAGGGCTCCGGCGTGGCCGAGACTTGCCACTTTGGTCAGGTGATGCCAAATAGTACGCAGTGCCCCGCTTTCATCACCCTCGAAAAGCCTATTGATCGTGAGCAACCTCCTACCGTCCTGTGGTTTCGTCCTCGCGTTTGCCCTGCTGGCGGCCGGGTGCACCACGCCTCAGCCAGAAGGCGTTGCCATCAAGCCATTGTCCGTGCCCGCCTGGGCCAAAGACGGCCAACACCCCGACTTTCCTCGCCAAACCCATATCGCGGCCTACGCGGCAGCCGATACGGCTGTCAACGCCAAGCAGGCAGCCGATATGCTGCTGGAAGAACTCATCACAGAAAGGGTCATCGATCTGGCGGGGGAACGACTGGCCGGTACGCGTCTGGGCCATATGTTGAGCGGGCGCGCGGCCTGGCTGCTTGCTCCGGAGCTGGGTCAGGGTGTGAAGCGCGACTTTGCCACGGACGGGTTTGAGGCCGTCGCTGTCAGCGCTATCGAGTACTCGGAACTCAAGTACCGCGCGCAGGGACTGCTCACGCTTGCGCTGGAGCTCTGGCGACAGAACGTCCCCCCACCGGAGCTTGACCATGCGGCCCAGCGCGCCAAATCCTGGATCGAACGTTTCTGGCTTTCCGTGCGGGTCTTTGCGCTGCGCATACTCGGCGAGAACGAAGTGGACCGCGAGGCGCTCAGCGCGGCGGAAACAGCCGCTCTGACGCTCATCGACCTGCCGGCCCAGATGAATGTTTCGCTGGATGGACTCAAGCAGAAGGCTCAGCTCATGGGCGGCACGAAGGAAGATTTGGCTCTTACCGCGTCGTTTCGCGGTCGCTCCCTTCAGGGGTTGAGCTTGCGCTGGGCCGTGGAGGTACCGGGCAACCGCGTTATTAGCGGATCACCCGAGTTCAACACGGCAGGACAGGCTTTCTGCAAAGTCTTCATGCTTGCAGGCAACGGAAGTGACTACGCCTACGTTCAGGCCCGCCTGGACCTTGATGGATTGAGCGGCCGAAGACTTGGACTGTCGCTGCCCGCCTGGCGCTGGCAGATTGTCGTGCCGTCTCGCCGGCAGGCGCTGCTGGACATTGACGTTCAGGAGAAATACGGAGAGGCCTTGACCGAACCGGTGTTCCTGCCCGCCGCCACCGAGTGGGCGAGGCTCAATGATCTGACGCTGGCCTCCGACATCCACCCCATAAAGGCCAAAGACTACCCCTACCGCCTGCGCCTGGCGGGCAGCATCAAGGTCAGCGTTCTGCGACAGGGAGAAAAGCTGATCGCGCGGGCTGAGGGCAGCCTGACCCTGTCAGATGCGGACTCTTCTGCCACAATTTACCGCTATTCCCCATCAGCTCTTCTTGAGGGAAACGCGGAATCCAAGCCGTCAGAGCTTGCTGCGTTTGCACTTCGGGAGGCAGCCGCCGAAACCCTGCTCGAATTCGGTGCGCGTGTGTTGGCCTTGCTGCCAGCCCCTCCTACGAAGAATTGAAACCCGGCAGGCAGTGCCTGCAGGTTTGTCCCTGTCACCGGCCCTGCGTAGCCGGTTTAGTCGCGCTTGGCGGAAGAATCCCAGTCCGATTCGTCTGCGGCAGGCAGCGCCTTGCCGTCACTTTCCTTCGCAGGCGACTCTTCGCGGGCCTGGCGCTCGATCTTGGCCGCGAGTGCCTGAATGTCCTCCGGGCTGAACACCTGGCCCAGCACCTCTGACTTGTTGGGCTGTTCCTGCCCCGCCCTGGGACGGGGTTCGAAGCGGCTCAAGGCGGCACGCTCCAACTCTTTCAGCTCCTCTTCCGTGAAATTGCCCGGATGGTCTTTGGCCGCCGGGGCCGGCAGGGTGGACTTGGGGGCCTTGCCCCGTTCACGCCGCTCTCGGGCCTTCTTCTTCAATTCTTCGAGCTGGGCCGGGGTATAGGCGCCAAGTTTGCCCAGGGGATCGCCCGGCGCACCACTACGCCCGCCACCAGCTTGCTCCCATCGCTCAAATTCTGCCTTGCGTTGAGACGCCAGCCGCTTGAACTTCTCGATCTCCTCAGGCGAGAGGTTGCGCAACTCCGGCTTGGGCAGGGTCGCTGGCTGGGGCAGAGACTCTGCGGCTGTTTTCTCGGGTGCCTTGCCCGCCGGGGGAGAGGGGGTTCGGCCCGCCCCCCGCCCGGGGCCCATGCCTCCCACAGCTTCGACACCTTCCCGCACTTGAGCCACGATGTTCTCTGCAAGCCACAGGAGATATTCGATGTCGTGGGCATCAAAATCGAGCGGTTTGAGCCAACCCTGGATGCTGGCATCGCTCCCCCCCGCCGCGACGGCCCCTGCGAGTTGGTCAAAGCGCTGGGGGCCGAGCTTTCCCAGCAGATAGCGGCGATACTCCTCCTCCTGCAGCTCATTGTCCAAGGCCGCGTCTGCCTTGGCCGCCTGCTTCCATGTGGCGAAGGCATTGATGGCTGAGAGAACAGCCCCCACCAGCAGGATCAGAGAGACCGGCAGAATGCCCAGCAACGTGAACAGACCCGCCAGGGATATGCACAGCAGGGCCATCATCACTTTGGGCATGGGACGATTCTCGTCCACCTGACGTTGCAGTGACTCACGTTCGCCCGCACGCCTGACAAGAATCCGATCCAGCAACTTGTGGTATTGAATGGCCATGTGGTACGGAGGTCTTCGCCCTTGCCCAGCCGAAGCCAGATTACGAATCTCGCAGCGGTTTTGTAACTTCACGGCCTTCCCGATTGCGGCAGATTAGCGAGTAACCATGGGTTCTCCCCTGCGAGACAGACGCGTGCTGAGTGACGCCGGCCTCAAGCGCCTTGAAGCCGCCATCGCTTCGGCGGAAGCGGCGACATCCTGTGAGTTCATTGTGGTGCTGGCCCCGGCGTCCTCCCGCTATGAAGGAAAAACCCTCAAGGCCGGCGCGGCTGTGGCCCTGTTGGTTTTCATCGCGCTTTACTGGGTTCATTTTTTCACCACGGGCCGCCCTGACGCGCTGTGGCTGCTGGCTGAAGCCTGCGTGGCGGGCGCCTGCGCAGCCTTTGCTGTCACCAGGATGCCCGCCTTGCAGCGCCTGTTCATTCCTCGTGCGCAGATGCATGCGGCCGTGACTCAGGCGGCAGGCAGCGTGTTTCACGAGCAGAACGCGAGCTTCACCGAGGAGCGCAACGCGGCATTGCTCTATGTCAGTGTCCTTGAAGGAGAAGCCCGCCTTCTCGCCGACGTTCAACTGGAGCGCAAGGTCAAGGAGGCGCGCCTGAATGAAGTGCTGGCGGCCCTGCTCAACCACAAGGGTGAAGCCATCGAGGGCTTGGAGGATGCTATCGCGCAACTGGGTCGCCTGTGCGCCGAGTCCTTTCCTCGCGCTGCCGGCGATGTGAACGAACTGCCTGACAGACCGATCATCCGGCTCCCCTAACATGGCAAGAACGCTACTGACACTGCTGATGCTGGCGACGCTTCTGGGCGCCTGGGGGCAACCGCTGCATGCCGACTTTGGCTGCGGTGGTGACTACAGCGGCGGCAGTGACTACGGTGGTTCCAGCAGTGACTACGGGGGTAGCTCCAGCGGCTACAGTTCCTCAGACAGCAGCGACTACGGCAGCGGCGGCGGGTCGGATGACCCCATCGCGGGCTTCATCGGCTTTGCCGCGCTTCTGGTCGTGGGCGCCGTGGGCTGGCTTATCGACAAGTTCGAACGCAGGTCAGTCAAGCGTGCGGCGGCGAGCGTCTTGAGCGCCCCACCCGACTGGGCAGCGACCATTCGCGCCACGGACCCCAACTTCTCCGGCCCCCTGTTTGTGGAGTTCGCCAACCTGGTGTTCGTCAAGTACCACCAGGCGCGGGGCCGCGACGGCAAGCGCGACTCCATCATGCCGTACGTGAGCGCGCCCCTGCGTGCCGCGATTCCCGCCGAAGATGTCGTCATCGATGGCGTTGTTGTGGGTGGGCGCCGCGTGGAGTCCGTGACTGAGCATGCCGCCGCCACCAAGATTGCCGTCGTGTTCCGCGCCAATCTGTTCCGGGTGCAGGGCGGCACGAGGCTCAAGGATTTCGTGGAACAGGTCCTGGTCTTCTCGCGCCCCAAGGGAGTGTTGACGCCTGATCCCGCCCAGGTCATGCGACTGGGATGCCCCGCCTGCGGCAGCCCCGAAGAGCCGCGCAGCAGCGGGCATTGCCCCAGTTGCGGCAGCCTTTCAGCCACCGGAGAAATGGCCTGGCAGGTGGTGGCCGTGGAGACACGGCGCAGCGAAGCGCGCGGCGCGGAGCAACGCAGGCTGGGACATCACAGCGCCGGGCTGGATCGGCCGACCTTCGTGCATTCAGGCCTGCAGGCCGCATTGCGAGCGTTGACCGCCCGCGACAGGGGATTTTCCCATGAGTCCTTCGTGAACCGCGCTTCTCATGTGTTCAAGGAGCTGCAGTTGGGATGGGCGGCGCGAGACTTCGGCCGGCTGAGGCCCCACTTGTCTGACGGGCTTTACAACAGCGTTCGTTTCGGGCTTGAGCGTCACGACCAGCAGGACCTGCGCGCCATCATCAAGGAAATTGACGTCTACCGGGTTGACCTGGCCAAGATAGAGCACGACGCCTGGTTCGACACCGTCACCGCCCGCATCTTCGCGCGCATGCTGGACTACACGCTGGACGCCCAGGGCAACCTTTACAAGGGCGACCACAAGGAAAAGCGTGATTACAGCGAATACTGGACCTTCATTCGCCGAAGCGACCGGCCGCACCGGCCCTCTGTTCAAGGCCAGTGCCCCAGTTGCGGTGCTCCTCTGGACAAGATCAACCAGGCCGGCATCTGCGGCTACTGCAACAGCAAGATCGTGAGCGGGGATTTCGACTGGGTGCTTTGCCGCATAGAACAAGACGAAGAGTACAGGGGCTGATGTGGGACCCAAGCGCATTGCCGCCATTCTCCTGATGCAATTTGCCTGCGGCATGGCCGCAGCCGAGTTGCTTGCCCGCGCGGGTGGCGGTGATTCCTTCAGTGGCGGAGGAGGGGGCGGGAGCGGCGGCGACGGCGACATTGGCGCCCTGATCTACCTCATTGTGCAGCTCATCCGCCTGCTGCTCTGGCTATGGATGGAAGGCGGACCCGTCGGAAAGGTGCTCTGCCTTGCCATCATCGTCGCCCTGGCCTGGGGCGGCTTTTGGTGGTGGCGCCAGTCCCAGCGCGAAAAGCAGCGAGCCATCGAGGGCAAGGTATATCGCGGCGCTCGCGCGCCAGGCAGGGGTGCTCAAGAGCGCGGCTTTGCGTCGATCCTTGAGCGCGACCCGAACTTCTCAAGGGTGTTGTTTCTGGATTTCGCCCACCTGATTTTCACCAAGCTCCACGAGTCACGGGGCAAAGGCGACGGCAGCATCGCGCCCTACCTGACGCCGACACTGCGTGAAAAACTGAACCAGAGCAGTGCTACGGCTTCCAATATCGTGGTGGGAGCTACGGAAATCGAGAGTGCCGAGATTACGGACGCAGAGCAGCGAATCTCCGTCCGCTTCAAGGCCAACGTGCTCGAGCAGTCCGGGGGCGAATCACGGCGCCTGCTGCTGGAGCAACGCCTGACGTTTGCCCGCCCTCACGGCATCATCACACGCTCTCCGGAGCAAACGCTCAAACTGGGTTGCCCCAATTGCGGCAGCCCTGAAGAGCCCAAGCTCGACGGCAAATGCCCAAGCTGCGGCACTTTGACGGCGCGGGGAGCGGCTGGCTGGCAGGTCAAAACTCTGCAGACGCTGCGCAAGCAGGCCGCACTGGAGCCCCTGATCTCCAGCGGAGGTGTTGAAGAGGGCACCGGTGCACCCACAGTAGTCTCGCCCCTGCTTCAGTCGCAGTTGCGCGCCTTGAAGGTCCGCGACCCGGCGTTCAATCTGACGGCCCTGACCCAGCGCGTTCAACACATGTTCATGGAGGTGCAGCGAGGCTGGAGCGAGGCAGACGCCTCGCGTCTCCGCCCCTTCGAAACAGACACATTGTTCGACGCGCACCGCTATTGGATTGAGCGCTTCGTCGAGCAGGGCGTCAGAAACGTTCTGGAGGAAGTCACCATCGAGCGCATTCAGCTAGCTAAACTCGAGCACGACGCCTGGTACGACGCGGCTACCGTACGCATCTTCGCCTCGATGCGTGACTGGTACAGGGATCGGAACGGCAAGACCGTGGGCGGGAACCCGAAGGTCATTCGACGGTTCTCCGAGTACTGGACGCTGATTCGTCGAGCCGAGGCTGCCGGCAAGCCCAGCGGCGACCCCAGCCGCTGCCCAAGTTGCGGCGCCCCCCTGGATCGAGTGAACATGGCGGGCATCTGTGAGTACTGCGGCAGCAAAGTCATCAGCGGTACGTTCGACTGGGTCCTGTCCAGCATCACACAGGATGAGGAGTACGCAGGCTGACGCCGCCCTGGTTACGCTGAGTGCATAGTTACCAGCACTTGGGCATTTTCTATACAGGGAAAAAGCCGGGTGTTACGAAATGGAATCGTTGCAAGTCAATTGGCATAGGGACTTGCGCAGGTTCAACATTGGCATGAGGGTTGCGAAGCATAGGTTGGAAGACCGGCCCCCAAGCCGTTTTCTACGCCGAACACACCCAGCGCAAGCTGGGTGTGATTCGTTTGGCAACAGTCCATGAGTACCTGGTTCCAAAAAGGTGAGGCGCGGCATTCGCCGCGCCTCGCCTTTTCACGACCGGCATGCCGTACTAGCCCACGAGCGCCTTCATTTCCTCGTCGGCAAAGGCACCACCCTGACCGGTGAGGTAGGTAATGAGGGCGTTGTCCATGTTGTAAATGTCTCCGGCGAGCAAGCTGGTGATGCTGCTTTGCAGCAAGGGCCGCCTGCGGCTGGTGACCATCTGCTTCAGGAAATCCCGATTGTAGAAAGCATCGATAAAGGCCCAGAAAACGGCAGTGCCGCTGCGAATTTTCTGCTCATAGTCCTGGAACATCTTCGCGCTGAAGTCATTGGTGGCAAAGGCACTGTCCAGAGTCTCGGCGGCCAGCTCGGCTGCCTTGGTACTCAAGAACACGCCGGAGCTGAAAACCGGGTCAATGAACGCGCCGGCATCGCCCACCTTGATCAGCCGGTCCGCCACGTGGCGGTCGCTGGTGAAGCTGAAATCCGCCTCGCTGCGGTACTCGCCGCACGCCACGGCATGGCGCATGCGCGGTTCCATGGCGCGGCTTTCCTTGATGCTCTTCCACAAGAATTGCTCCGCCGACAAGTTGGCCTGGCGGTAGTACTCGGCGTCTGCTACCACGCCGACACTGGTCGTGCCGTCCGAGAACGGAATGAGCCAGAACCAGCCCATTTTGGTGTCGCCAAAGCGCACGATGATGATGTTGGAGGGGTCCTGTTCACAGCGCACCACGTTGGTGAAATGATTGAAGGCGGTCACCTTGCGGTGCGTGGGATGGATCTTGCGCTGGCCTTGACGGCTGCTCATGAAGGTCCAGCGGCCGGAAACGTCGCAAACCACCTGCGCCTCTATCCGGCCGCCCGTCGTTTCCAGCACCGCCTTGTCCGCCCCGGCACTGAACGAAGTCGCGCTCAAGGGCTGGAACACTTTGGTACCCATCTCCGCGGCGTGGTCGAGCAGGACTTTGTCAAAATCCGCCCGCTGCACCTGAAAGGCGTAGGGATGGTCCTTGTCCAGACCGTTCTTGAACCAGAAGCACTCTTCTTCAAGAGTTTCGTCAATGACGAATCGAGCTCCGCGCTTGACCATGAACCCGTTGTCGTGAATCTTTTGCAAGGCGCCGCTCTTCTTCCAGATGTCGATGGAGAAGGGCAGCAAAGACTCCCCGATACGGAATCGCGGGAACTTTTCGCGTTCCACAATGCACACGCTGCGCCCCTGCTTGCGCAACAGAGCGGCCAGGGTGCTGCCTCCGGGGCCTCCGCCCACGATGGCGACGTCGAATCGGCCCAGCACTGGGCTGGATGCGGGCTTCAGCGCCGATGACTTTCTGTGAGTGCCCGCAGCCGGCTTGGCTCGTTTGGAGTTTTTGGCGGGTTTCTTGGCGGACTTCGCCGGCTTGGTTGGTTTGCTGCTCTTGCGAGACGCCTTGGTCTTCCTGCTGCCCGTGACGGTCTGTTTGCGCCCCTTGGCGATCCGCGCCCCGGATCGCTTGCCCTTATTAGGCTTCATGATCTTGCCCTCTTTCCCCCGTATCAGAGCAGTATCAAGACCGGACCGTCCTAAAGCAAGGCCCCCGACAAGCGCAGCCGCACCTTGCGCCTCTCTTTCGCGTGCCCTAGATTGCGGACGTTGCGCTGCGGTGAGCGTATCGAACCGGTGCGACACCCGGGATGCTCGCAAGATAGCCGCGCCCTTTGGCGGGCTGCGAGCGGCTGGAGCCAGGAGTCGGCGTGCTGGGACTAATCGAACACATCAACTGGGACCCTGTCATTTTCAAAGTCGGTGGTCCCCTGGCCCTGCGCTGGTACGGCCTGATGTACGTGGTGGCCTTCACGATCGGCTACTACGTGCTGCGCTGGCTGCAGCGCATCGGCCATCTGCGCGTAAGCGTGGAGGACTGCACCAACATCATCATCGTGGGCGTCATCGGCACTTTCTTGGGTGGACGCCTGGGCCATCTGTTCTTCTATCAGTTCGACGAAATCGTCCTGAACTCAATGAACAAGCCGCTGTGGGATCGGGTTGTCCAGAGCCTGGAGGTCTGGAAGGGCGGCATGAGCATGCACGGGGGAATTATCGGCGTCGTGTCTGCCGAGCTCATTTATGCCCGCGTCAAAGGGCTCCAGTTCTGGAACATCGGAGATGCCTGCGTGCATGTAGTCCCTATTGGCGTGACCACCGTTCGGTTTGGCAACTTCATCAATGGCGAGCTGTATGGGCGCACGATCAATGACGCTGCGGGAAAACCCCTCACGGACGCTGCTCAGTTGCCCTGGTATGCCATGAAGTTCCCCACCGACGTTGACAGCCCGGGTTACCCGGGCCTGCTGCATGCCATGCGGGAGGACTGGTTTAAAGAGCACCCCAACGCCGACAAGTTGCCTCCCGACTGGGGCATCCTGCCCGTGAAACCGGAGATCTGGCAACAGTTCGAGCCGCTCTTCTACGGCCGCTACCCAAGCCAGTTGGTCCAGATGTTCTTCGAGGGCTTCATCCTGCTGATTCTCATCTGGTGGCTGAGGCGGTACTGCATTCGGCCGGGCGTGCTGGGCAGCCTGTTCCTTATCGGCTATGCGGTGTTTCGCATACCAGCCGAACTCATCCGCCAGCCTGACATCGCGGTGGACCCAGCCAAGGGCGCTGAACTGGGCGCCACAGCCGCGTTCCTCAATGCAATTGGCATGACCATGGGCCAGTTCCTGTCAGTCCTGATCATCATCTGGGGCGCGGTGCAACTCGTGATCTTTCTGAGGCCCAAACAGTCCATTACGGGCACAGAGTATCCGGACTACTCCCGCAAGCTGCCGCCGTTCGGCAAGGCGAAACTGCCCAAGGATGCCCCCATCGGAAGGCCCGGGCAGGGCGAACCCCGGGCAATCGCCTGAACCCGCAGGAATGATTGTCCTCGGGAACCCGTTTGAAGTTCAGGCGCCGCCTTGAATGCCGCGCCGATTCATGTTGAAGTTCCGCCGCGCAAACACAGGAATCCATCATGCTCGAATTTGACGACGAACTGCTGCTGGCACGCTACTCGCCCGAAGATGAAGACGAAGAGGACGAGAAAGACGACAAGGACGACAAGGGCGAAAAGAAGGCCAAGCGCGGCATGGATGTCATGTCCAAGCTGCTGAAGACGCGCACGATTCTGGTTTCCAAGGGCGTGGATGACAAGCTGGCCGCCAGCGTGATTACTCAGCTGACCGTGCTGGAGAGCGACGACGCTGATAAGCCCATCACCATTGTGGTGAACAGCCCGGGCGGCAGTGCAGACAGCGGTTTTGCCATTCTCGATTACCTGCGGTTTGTTCGCCCGCCGGTACGCAGTATCGTGTGCGGGATCTGCGCTTCGGCGGCCGTGATGATTCACCTGGGCAGCAAGAAGGGTATGCGTTTCTGCACCCCCAACAGTCGCTTCCTGTTGCATCAGCCCAGCATGCGCGCCCAGGGTCAGGCCAGCGACCTGGAAATCCTGTCCAAGGAAATCGAGCGCATGAAGGAGCAGTACAACCAGATTGTGGCCGACGAAACCGGGCAAACGCTCAAGCAGGTGGAAAAGGATGTGCACCGTGATTTCTGGCTGCCGGCCAAGGATGCCCTGAAGTACGGGCTGGTGGACAAGGTTGTCACCTCGCGCAAGGAAATCGAGTAGCGTGAAGCGCCTTGCCACACTCCAGCTTCTGCTGTTGGCCACGCTGGTCGCCGCCTGTAACGGCGACTTCGACCAGCGCGTAGACGTTGCCAAGGTCATCGGTGAAGGCGCCGAATCCACGGCTACGACCGTGAATCCATCCGGCGGCGTCTTCGTTCGCGGCACGGTAAGCCTGGGCGGCGCTGTCCGCTTTGCCCAGGTTACGCTGCGCCCGGTGCGCAGCGATGGCTCCATCGAATTCGACGACACCAAGGCCCTGGGCAGCACAACGACATTTGACAATGGCATCTATCAGGCCATCGTGCGCGACCCGTCCTACCGCGGGCCCATTGTCGTCGAAGTCAGGGGCCAGAACGTTGCCGGCGTGGTGTCCGACGGCGGCAATCCCGCCACCTTCACGACGCAGAAGTTCCACATCATGACGGCCGGTCACGTTCTCTACAGCGTGCTTCCGATGTTTGACGGTTACTCCGCCGGATCGGTTGATGTTACGCCCCTGACGACCTGCGCCGTAACCCGCGGGGAGTTCTACGGCGGCGTTTCTGCCGGGATGTTCGGCATCATGAGTCAGAACGTGGCGCAGTTCTTCGGCTTGGGCGCCCTTCGTGGCCGAGTTCCGGTCGACTTCGCCAGCAGCGGTTCCTTCGGCAAGGACTGGACCTATGCCTACGTCCTGGCAGCGCTGGGCCAGGTGGCGCGCAACATCGGCGTTTCCAACGTGTGGGACTTCTACCTGGGCATGAGCCGCGACTGCCGCGACGACGGGATGCTCAATGGCTCTATTGGCCTGGTTCCCAACACTGGCATTGCCATGCCTGACCTGAGTGCCGCCAGCATCCTGCGTGATGCGCTGTTCAATGACTACCTGGCGCCGGGGAACATTGACCGCCTGCGCGCGCCGGATAACACTTCCATTGCCGCCGGCGGCGACCTGGACAATCTGCTCACTGCGCTGACGCCAGCGCGCAACATCAACGGCTTCACCTACACCTATGACTTTGTCTTGAGAGTCCCCGGCACTGTTCGCGTTGCACCAGGCCAGGAGTACGCCACGCGCATCTTCGCTGTCGAGTACTACGGCGGGATTGCCCTCGAAACCTACGGCGACTCCGGAGGGCCCGGCTTTGTCGACTATCAGTTCGTGTCAAGCTCACCGGCCAATGTCAGCGTGAGTTCCTTTGGCCGCATTGTAGTGCCCCTCGGCGCCACACCAGGGACCTATACGGTAACCGTGAACATTGCGCCCGCCATCGCCCAGACTTTCGTCAGCGGCGCGGCCAGCTCACACGTGATCACCGTTGTCGTGCCCTGAACTTGCCGCGCTTCCGCTGTCATTCTGAGAACATCAATCGGGTCAGGGGCTGATGCCCATCTCCAGGTCGGTGAAATTCTTCTCCTGCCGGGCCCCCACCACGTTGAAACCGCAGCGGATTTTGCCGCCGCGCACATGCCGTACTTCATGGTCGAACTGCGTGAGCAGAGTGGCGCTGAACTGTTCTTCGCGCTCGCCCTTCTCGTTTCGCTGGTAGGCGCGAATCACTTTGGGAAGCAGCATGGAGGGCGCGCCGTTTCCACTGAGATCGGGCAGCTCGACGTAACTGGTGTAGTCAAAAGCAAGCACGGAACTGTTGACATTGCCTTGCCCCATGCCAAAGACCACAGCCGCGACGAGCAATGGGTGGGCGTTGGGCATCTCCGCGCTGGCGTAGGGTGCGTCGGCAATGAAGCCCATTTGGGCGCTCTGCTGCCGTCCTTCACCTTTGCGCCGATAGTTCCAGATTCGCCGTTCCGTGCCAGTGATAGGATCGCGCCAGACACTGCGCCCTTCATACACCAGCCCACCCGCCTCTGACGACTTCTCCAGCCCCATCAATATCAGCAGGCGGCGACTTTCAATCTGGCCAAGCAGCTTCTCATACATGCCCGAGCGCGCCGCAGGAGTCGCGGCCAGCTTGCCATCCTCCGTTACCGTGGTGTTGTCGTACACGGTGTCGCCGCCGTCTTTGCCGTCGCCGTGAACGCTATAGACCATCCAGTTGCCGCCGATGTTGTCTTCCACCCGAATGCGGCCCTTGCCTTTGCGCGATGCCGCAGTGCCGTCATAGAGTTCTAGGTAGCGCGCTTTCTTGTTCTTGACCGCGGGGTCGTTGATTTTGATGTCCAGGTCGAATGCCAGAAGGGTGCTCTGAATGCCATCCTGGAAGGTACGCCTGCCGGCCGTGCGTTTGAAATCTTCGATGCTCTTGAAGCGGCGCGCCTGAGCACTGAGCAGCTGCAACATGCGGGGATTGCGCATGCTGTCGCAGCCCGGCCAGTTCAGCACAAACATCGTGTGCAGCAATGAGGGCTGACGCTGGTTGTCGGCATAGAGTGGGTTGAGTACGGGTTCCAGATAGCAGCCAATGCCGGAGCCAAGGTCTTGAAGCCCGCCGCGCCCATCGGTTGATAGTTCGCGCCGGGCCACCGCCAGAAACTCGTCCTTCTCGCCGGACTCGTCGCGGCTGGCGCGCGGCCGCACAACAATCGTGACCAACCGGCGATCGGACTTCTTTGCATCATCGGCCGCCTGGTCGCGCACACCCGCAATAAAGACCGTGGCCCCATCCACGACGATGCCCCGCAGATGATCGACACGGGCAAGTTCGCGCGCGCCAGCCCCTGGCTCAGTCGGCCTGGACTCGACGACAAGGGACTCTCCTTCTTTGCGCGCCAGCACGAGAACCTTGCGTGAGAAGTCGTAGGCGAGGCTGCGTGAGTAGTGGTCCAGCGGGAACACACCTTCCAGAAGCGGCGTGTGAGTCAACTTCTCGCCCAGCCTCAGCAACCGCAGCGTGCCCTTGGCCGGGGCCGGGTTCTCGCTGGAGAACTTGGGCCGCTCGGCACCTTCATGGGCGATGCAGGCCAGGCCGGAGTCGCTGACCCATACGGGGCGCGCCCACGTCGCCGCCTCACTTTCAGCCACGAGCGACCAGTCCGAGACCCGATACACGCGCAGGACCCAGGACTTGTTGACGGCCGCGCGAAAAACGACATGGCTTCCGTCGGGCGAAACTGCCGGAGCATCGATGAAGTGATCGCTTTTGAGCAAAACAGCCGCCTGGGGCAGCGTACCCTTTGCCTCGCGCAGGCCGGGATCGAGCTTCACAACGTGGCACAGAGCCCCGGGGTTTCCCAGAACCTGCCGGTAGGGATCGAAGTGGAGCACGTAGACCTGACCGCTGACGGCAAAGGGAGCATAGAGCGTGCGACGAAACTTGACGCGGCCCTCTTCCCCTGCGCCAAGCACATCGGTGGCCTGAGTGAACCGGCGTGAGTTGGCGTCGTAATGCCAGAGTTCGGTTGCGGGCCATTGACCGTCTGGCCAGACTTCCCAGTCCGGCGAGGGCAAGCCCGGGTCGCCGGCAAACTCGCTCAAGCCTTCCCCGGATTCACCTGGCGGATCGGACAGAACAAACCAGGCCTTGTCACCTGTGGCTACGCCGATTTCGTTCGCGGCCAGGAGCGAGGCAAACACAACCAGGAGGCAAAAGAGCGGAATTCTCATGATGCGAAGTTGTACGCGCGTGTCGGGCCCCACACTAGAACGCTTTCAGGTCTGCAAAGGGTAGCTAAAAAGTCATGTACAGGTCTTCCTACAGACCCTGTTCTTCAAGCATCTTGACGATCAGGTGCCTGTCGGATTCCGTGAGTTCCAAGTCGGCCGCAGCAAGCCAGGATCGCAACTCCTGCTCGTTTCGGGGTTCAATGAACACCGAGGTTACGCCCGGCAGTGCAAGGACCCATGCCAGGGCCACCACCTCGCGGGTCAGGCCCCGGGCTTGGGCAAAGTCTGCCAGCGATGCCGAGAATCTGGCGGCACGCTCAAATTTGGGCGGCTGGAACAGCGGGCCCGCACGCTGAGGGTCAATCTCGGGGAAGGTCTCGCTTCCATTGAAGGTGCCCGACAGCAAGCCCTTGGCCAAGGGGTCTGTGGCTATCAGACCCAGCCCACACCGGCTACACAGCTGGTGCCAGGCTTGAATGCTGCTGCGCTCCAGAAGGTTGATTGGCGCCTGTATCACCTGAATAGGCGCATACCTCATGAGCTCTTCGACTGCCAAGGGAGAGAAGTCAGCGACACCCAAAGCACGCACGCGGCCGCCATGCACGAGGTCGTTCAGTCCCCGGGCCGTCAACTTCAACTCGACGCTATCGTCCTGGCCCTGAACGCTGTAGAGGTCAATTTGCTGGCGTCCCAGACGCTGCCTCGAGTCCTCGCACTGATTCATCAGGTTGCTTCGCGAGTTGTCGTGGATCAACCTGCCCGCGAAGTCAAAACGCGGCCCCCCCTTCGTGGACAGCAGGCAGTCCACGCCCGTCTCGCGCAGTACTCGACCGAGGATCTCTTCGGCGTGGCCATTGCCTGATGCCCAGTCCGAGTCGAACAGCGTGATGCCGGCGGCGGCCGCCGCCCTGATCATGGCGGCAGTCGGCTCTTCGCTGAGGCGACGTACCTCATAGAGGCAGGGCTCCCCAAAGCGTGGCCACGGCGCCATGGGAGGCGCAACGAGCCTCAAGCCCAGAAGGCTGACCGGGGGTCCCCCCGGAAACAGCGCGCGTGTTTTCATGATGATTGCTCGCTGTCAGCTTCCGCGCCGCTAGTTAGCCTGATACGCCACACATCCACAGGCCAAGGTATGGCGTCCGACTCGCAACATAGCAAGGAGGGCAAGGCATCGCCTCAGGACTCCCAGGCGCAGACCCGCGCCCCGCGGGACACCGTGGACTCGGCCATCGAGGATGTGGGAGAGATTCTGGACGCCGACGGACTGCCGCCGCCTGTCGATCTGCCGCCGGTCAAGCCAGGCCAGACGCTGGGGCATCCCAGTATCATGAGCACCATTGCCGTACGCGCCGGTGACGGCCAGACGCTCGTCGAACTGGGTCCGGCGGCCGGCGTCGAGGCTCCCTCGAACGCCACAACCCGCATTATCAACTCCGCCAATCCTGCTGAACTGGGCCGTTACGAACTGCTGACCGAACTGGGGCGCGGCGGCATGGGTATCGTGTTCAAAGCGGTGGACCGCGACCTGCGCCGCCCTGTTGCCCTCAAAGTCAGCCGCGCCGACCGTCAGACAGGGCAGACGCGGGGCCGTTTTATTGAAGAAGCCCAGGTCCAGGGACAGCTGTCGCACCCCAACATCGTACCGGTCCATGAACTGGGGGTGGACGGCAACGGGCGCGCCTACTTCACGATGAAGCTTGTGGAGGGCAAGAGCCTTGCTTCGGTCATTCGGGGCCTTCGCCAAAGTGAAGGAGAAACCCGCGACCAATGGCCCATGAGCCGCCGCCTCTATGTATTTGGGCAACTACTCAACTGTGTGGCCTATGCCCACGCTCGGGGAGTCATTCACCGCGACCTGAAGCCTGACAACATCATGTTGGGAGACTTCGGAGAAGTTCTGCTGATGGACTGGGGACTGGCCCGCGTGCTGAAAAAGCCCGAGGACGGAAGCAATGCTTCGCTCAAAGTGGACACCTCACGACTCCAGACGCCCGGCGACCAGACCCTCGACGGCCAGGTCGTCGGTACCCCCGCGTACATGCCTCCGGAGCAGGCGCGGGGAGAGCGCGACAAGATCGACGAACGCAGCGACCTGTACTCCCTGGGCGCCATACTCTACGAGTTGCTGGCTCTTGAGCCTCCCTATTCGGCCAAGACGGCCAGCGATCTGATCAGCAAAGTCGCGAGCGAGCGCCCCTTGCCCCCCAGCCAGCGCAACAGGGCGGCCGTCATTCCACGAGGGCTTGAGGCCATCTGCATGAAATGCCTTGAGAGCGACCGCGAGGCCCGTTTCCAGAGCGTGCGCGAGCTTCAGGCGGCCCTGGATCACTGGCAGCGGCAGGTTCAGGAAAGCTCCACGGAGGGCATTGGGTTTGCCCTGCTGGGCAAGGTCTTCGTACTGGCCATGGCCACCAGCCTGTTCCTCCTGACCACGCTCGTAGTCAGCGGTCCGGCCAACATTGACCTGCGCACGCACCTGCTGTACCCCGGGGTGCTGTCGGCCGTCATGACCCTGGGCTTTGGTTCGCTCATTGAGTGGTCCACCATCGGCCTGCGCAACGCCTTTGACGGCACCCAGGCCGTGCTGTTCTGGGCCCGCGCCGGCGTCGAGACCCACGAGTTGCGCGGCTACTTCGCTGCCGAGGCCTGCCGCCGGGCCAAGTGGGTGTATCTGCTGCCAAGCTTCGGTGCTGTGCTGATCGCGCTTTTGACGCGGTCGCGCGAGGCAGCCATCATCGCCGTGCAGATGTTCGGGGCCGGGCTGCTCTGTGTGCTGGCCGTGGGCCTGGTTGAACAGGGCACCTATCGCCGGCTCGACGCCATGCACGAGGTTCCCTCGCAGGATCATAGAGACTTCGCCTGGCGCTGGATGTTGACCCTCGCCGTATTCGCCCTGGGCCTGCTGGGCATGGCGCTGTGCGGCTGGGATTTCTGGCATACACGCGAAGTCCAGCAGGACATGCGCCGTGGCACGCTTTTGCTGCATCTGCTCGGAATCTTCGTGGGCGTTTGGGCGCTGGCGCACATCGCCCACCCTGCCGGAGAAATCAGACGATCTTTCAGGCTTCTCTTCAGCCCGCGAATTGAGCCGCAGCAGCGCGCCGATCTCGGCCCCATGGCGCGGCAGTTCGCCACCAATGCCATCTTGTTCGGGGCCGTAGGCAGCATCACGTGGATCGGTCTGCACGCCCCCACAATCGGACGCGGCGCCACAGCCGCGCACTTCGCCATGGGCCTGACTCCCATGGTGGCCGGCATGATCTGGAGCTTTTTCTTCCGTTGGCGCGGGCGCGGCTTGAACACACTGCAACGGCAGGGCAATCTGGTGCAACGGCGCTACCTGAACTACGTGGACAACCCCAAGCGGCCCAAGACGGGGCTGGCGCTTTATGTGCTTTCATGGGCGCCCTTTGTTGCCGGAGCCCTGATTTCAGTGGCCTGGCTGGTGGTGCGGGCCGTTTTGAATTGAGGAATCATGCCGGATTCACTGGACCTTGTTGCCATTGGCGCACACCCCGACGACGTGGAAATGACGAGCGGAGGCTGGCTTTGTGTGGCCGCCGAACAGGGCTATCGCACGGGCGTCATTCACCTGACCAAAGGCGAAATGGGCACGCGCGGCACCGCCGCACAGCGCGTGCGCGAGGCCAGGGCGGCAGCGAAGGTCATGGGCTGTTCTGTCCTCGAGTTTGCAGGCCTCAAGGACGGCTTCATCCGGGCCGACGACGCAAGCACCCACAGGCTGGTGGAACTTCTGCGAAAGCTGAAGCCGCGCGTAGTGATTGCCCCCTACCTGCAGTGCCATCACCCTGACCATGAAGCCGCCGCCGCTTTGGCGGTGCGTGCCGTTCACCTGGCGGGGCTCAAGGGGTACAAGAGCCGTATCTCTCCGCACCGGGTGATCCGGCTGGTTCACGGGCGCTACAGCAGGCACTTCGAGCCGGCTTTCTATGTTGATGTATCGCGTGTAATCGAGAGAAAGCGTCGCGCCATCGAGTGCTACTCCAGCCAGTTCACACCAGTCTCGGGGCAGCCGGAAACCCGCATGGCGGCCCAGGGTTTCCTGGACCAGTACATGAGCCTCACCGCCCAACTGGGCCTGAAGGCCGGGTGCGCCCACGCTGAAGCCTATTGGCTCTCGTCGGCGCCGGCCTTGAACGACCCCGTTGCGGTATTGTCGGCTGGCGTGCAGCACCACATGATTCGATAGCCGGGCCGTTGACGCGGCACGGGTTGCTGCTACTTTGCGCCCGTTGCGCGATGCGGCTAGTAGCTCAGTTGGTTAGAGCGCCTGACTGTGACTCAGGAGGTCGCGGGTTCGAGTCCCGTCTAGCCGCCCATCTCTCCTGCGCGGGCCTTCAGACTCAAGGTGAACTTTCTGCTTCGCTTACGCCCGGCCTTTGCGCTGGGCTGCTTCGCAACGCAAACAGTCCACCGGACTGTTTGCGGGTTCTTAAAGTGAACATGGGGTAAGGGAGATCCCCCTCACCCCATGCTCCTTATGATCTTTGGCTTCCTACTTCAGTGTGATTTGCCACACTGAAATGTCGCCATCGCTGGGCTCTCCCACCTTGCCCTTGGCGTCGCGCCAATCCAGCTTGTCCTTGAGGTCATGTATCTGGCGGGCGTCCTTGCCGTCCTTGCTCGCCCCCTTGGGCACATCCCTGGCCGCGCCAGCGTCCATCGCGATCTCCTCAACGCCGGGCGCGTAGTCTTCGAGCTTGGTTACACCGTTGTACCAGTAGCCCCAGTAACGCTCTCCGTTGCGGCTGCCCGTGTATCCCTGCCCAACGATGGTGAGCGTCTTGCCGGTAATGAACGCGCCCTTGATGCGGTGTTCGCCGTTCTCGTCGGGGCCCGTACCGGTGTAATAGAAGGCACTCCACTTTTCGTTGCCATCGTCCGTGCTCAGTCCCAACAACAGGCCATCTCCACCAGCCGTGTCGTAAACGCCTGAGGCACCCAGTCGGCCCCCGACCAAGACCTGCGCACCAACCACGCGCACCAGGTGAGTGTTGTTCCGGTCCCCCGCCGTGCCGGTGTATGTCTTGCCCCACGCCAGCTTGCCGTCAGCCGTAAATTTAGCAGCGCTGAAGAAGGTCGTTGCGCCGCGCCGGTCGAGGCTGGCGTAGATGTTGCCGTCAGCGTCGAGATCAACGCAATTCACGCTACTGCCCCGGCCGAGGTCAAGCCGACGGGCCCAGGCGATTTTCGGCGCATCACCGTCGCATCCGGTCAGCTTGAGCAGAAAGGCCCTGTCCGCAGCGAGGCCGCCGATAACCACGCTGCCATCGGCGCCGGCAGCAATGGCGTAACCCCGATCGTTGGTTCCCTGCGTAATGTCAATCGTCCGCTGGAAGACCGTAGCACCGTCTTCGGCCTTCAGGGCCAGCAAAAGCACCTCGCCATAAGTGAAGCCGGTGACGAAGACGCGGCCGTTGCGCACCGTCAGGCTATAAGCCTCGGAGCTGTGCTTGCCAAGAGCGTTCTTCGTCCATTCATTACGCCAAAGTTTCTCCCAAATCGGTTCGCCGGTCTTGCCGTCCACCTTGATCACCAGTGCGGAAAGCACGCTGTTGGACTTGTCGTCGCTGTTCACTCCGCACAGGTACAGGTTGCCTTGATCATCGAGCGCCAGGCTGTTGGCAGTACCGCCCGTTTCGGCGTTCTGGCCGCTGTCAGGGCTCTTGTCCATGAACGGTCCATTCCATAGCTTCACCCATGCAAGGGAACCATCGGCGTTGATGCGACCGTAGATGATGTCGGTGCTGAACTTGTCCACGATCTGCGTGGCTTGGCCGTTGAAATAGATGTTGCCGGCAGCGTCTCCCACGGCTGTGCTTAGGATCTCGTCGGTCTTCGCGGCACCAAACAGCTTGTGAAGTGTAGTAGTGCCGTGGCTGAAAAACTTTGCGTTCTCTCTTCCACGACCTGCCAGCTTTAATGTGAAAGCTTTGTCGCCGTTGTAGGTCAGGGTCAATGTCGCCGTGCGCTCACCGCTTTCCACAGGAAAGAAGCGTACGCGAAAGGCAAACACACCCTTGGCCGCTTCAAGTTTGGTCTCCTTGAACTCAAGAGGTTCGCGCTTGCCCTTCTCATTGAGCAAGCGGAACTCCTCTTCCACCATGCCGTCTCCGAGCGCCAGGTCAATCTTGTTGATCGTCAGCTCAGCACTTGTCTTGTTGTAAACCGAGATCGTCTGTACCGATTCGGTAAACAGCGCGAGCGAGTTGGTCTCCGTATTCATGGGAATCCAGTAACGATCGCCGCTCTTGAACTCCTTGCCTTCGGCCATCACTGTCGGGCCCGGCGCATCCTGCGCCAGCGATGCAATACCAGCCAGCCACAGCAATGTGAACGCAGCAGAAAGCAGAAGCAGACTTCTCATGCGAATCTCCTCCTAAGGTAAGGCCCAAAAATCCATCACAGGACTGTTACGTTAGCGCAGCACGTCGGGCAATCAACAACTCTGGTCATCGAGAAAGGCTGCACAAGGCACCGGGCAGGCAAGAGCTTGAGGTCGCAAGCAGTAGCGAGGCTCAGCGGCACCGTGGAACATGGCTTGGAGCAACTCAATCGTCAACCGCGCCCGCTCGGGGGGCGTGACGCGCCTTGCGCTTTGTGCTTTACTGCGCATCCATGAGCCAAGAACTTGACGTGGTAGCAATCGGCAACGCCCTTGTAGACGTACTGTCCCACGCCGACGACGATTTCCTGAAGCGGCACGGCGTAGGCAAAGGCACGATGTGCCTCATAGGCCCCGAAAAGGCCGAGCAACTCTACTCGGAGATGGGCCCGGCCGTGGAAATCTCCGGGGGCAGCGCAGCCAATACAGTCGCCGGACTGGCCTCTTTGGGCGGCAAAGCCGCATTCATTGGCAAGGTTGCCGACGACCAGCTTGGCGCCATCTTCCGGCACAACATCCGCGCCCAGGGCGGCGTGTTTTAAAGCAAGCCCGCGCCCAAAGGCGGCGCCCCCACGGGGCGCTGCATGATCATCGTGACGCCCGACGCCCAGCGCACCATGCAGACCTGCCTTGGCAGCGCCGGCAACGTAGCCCCTGCCGATGTGGACGAAAGCTTGATTCAACGTGCCAAGGTGACCTACCTCGAGGGCTACCTCTGGGACACCCCACTCGCAAAGAAAGCCTACATCAGGGCTGCGGAGCTGGCCCACGCCGCGGGTCGCAAAGTGGCCCTGACTCTGAGCGACAAGTTCTGTGTGGACCGCCACCTGCGCGACTTCCAGGACCTGGTAGAGGGCCACATCGACATTCTCTTCGCCAACGAGGAAGAGATTAAGGCCCTGTGCGAAGTCAGCAGCTTCGATGCCGCGCTTCCCGCCATCAAAGGCAAGTGCGAAATCGCCGTGTTGACTCGAAGTGAAAAGGGCGCCGTCATCGTCAACGCGGGAGCCCCCGTGAAAGTGGCCGCTGAACCCGTAACCAAACTGGTAGACACCACAGGGGCCGGAGACCTTTTCGCGGCCGGCTTTCTCTACGGCTACACGCGGGATATGGAACTCGCGCGCTGTGGCCGCATTGCAGCCATCTGCGCGGCGGAGGTCATCTCTCACGTTGGTGCGCGTCCCGAAGTCAGTCTCTCGGCATTCGTAGAACAGAGATTGTAGGGTGTCGCGCTCAACATGCAGCCACTGGTAATCATCAATGTAGTCGGCCTGACTCCGGCACTTGCCCAGCATGCTCCACACCTGAAGTCATTGGGGACGGTCAAGCCCCTGACCGGTGTGTTTCCGGCCGTCACGATGAGCGCCCAGGCCAGCCTGCTGACCGGCACACACCCCACCGAGCATGGCATCGTTGGCAATGCGTGGTTCGAGCGGGACTTTGCGGAGGTGCGCTGCTGGCCGCAAAGCAATGCGCTGCTCCAGCAGCCGCCCTTCTATCGCCTGCTCAAGCAGCGCGATGCTTCATTCACCTGTGCCAAGATGTTCTGGTGGTTCAACCAGGGCAGTGGCGCAGACTGGAGCGTCACACCCAAGCCCCATTACGGCGCCGACGGCAGCAAAGTCTTCGACATCCAATGCAGCCCGCCCGAACTGGCAGCCGAGTTGAAGCAGGCGCTCGGGGAGTTTCCATTTCACTCCTTCTGGGGTCCTCGCGCAGGCCTGCCTTCCAGCCAATGGATTGCAGCCGCCAGCGCCCACGTCATTCGAAGCAAGCGGCCCACTCTGACGCTGGTTTACCTCCCCCACCTTGACTACGACCTGCAGCGATTCGGCGGCAGCTACGGCGGCGCGCCCCAACTCGTGGCCGAGGTGGATACCTGTGCCAAGGCGGTGATCGATGCGGCGCGCGCTATCGGAGCGAGGGTAATGGCGCTCAGCGAGTATGGCATCACGGATGTGTCCTACCCCGTCTACATCAACAGCCTGTTGCGGCGCGCGGGCTTCTTGAAGGTGAGACCGGGTCCCTTTGGGGAGATGCTGGACACCTTTGAGAGCAGCGCGTTTGCCGTCTGTGACCATCAAATAGCCCATGTCTATGTTCGTGAAGCGGCGCGCCCTGCGGTCGCGTCGCTGCTTGCTGAAGCTGAAGGAGTGGCCAGCGTGCTCGAAGGCCCGGCACGCGAGGCTTTTGGCATCAACCACGCCCGAGCCGGGGATCTGGTGTTGCTCAGCAAGGCCACGAGCTGGTTTGCCTATCCCTACTGGCTGTCGGACGCAGACGCGCCGGATTTCGCCCGCACCGTGGATATCCATCGCAAAATCGGCTACGACCCCTGCGAGCTGTTTCTCGATCCAACGCTGAAAGCCCCCAGACTGCGCGTGGTCAGCCGCCTTCTGCGCAAGAAACTGGGCATGCGCTACCTGATGGACGTCATAGCTCTTGACGCGTCAATAGTTCAGGGAAGCCACGGTCTGCTGCCCGGAGATCCGATGCAGGGTGCCTGCATCATTGGCGAGGGCACGCCCGATCGCATGGTGGATCTGGCGCGCTGGGTGACAAATTGAGCTGCCCGCAACTATTCGCGCTCAGCGCTGAGGCTGGGTTCGCCCTCGTCATCAAAGACCACACTTATGACATTGGGGCTGCAGCAAACGGGACAATCCTCAGTGTAACGCTGCTCGCGCCCCGCGCTGGGGTCGAGAGGAATCACAATCTCCTCGCCGCAATGGGGGCAGGCATAAATGCCTTCAGTTTGCATGGCTGGCAGCATAGCAGATGCAAAGGGCATGGCATCGCGCCTGCCAAATAGGCACCAGCCCACACAGGCTGCCAGTCCGACAGTATCAGAAAGCAGGCGATGGACGCAAGTCATTGAAATCAGGATGTTTCCGTGAATCCATACCCATGAAACCAGCTGGCACCATGCTTGCTTAGCAGGCCGCCATGAGCCGGCGCGGCACGGTATTGCTGGTCGATGACAACGAACTCTTTCGTGAGAGTCTGGCAGATCTTCTGGCGCTGGAAGGCGCTGAAATCTGCGAGGCAGCAAACGGCAGGGAAGCATTGGAAAAGGCCAAGAGTCGGGCCCTTGATCTGGCAGTGCTTGATTTGAACTTGCCGGACACAACGGGCGTGAAGGTTTACAGCGAGATTGTGAGGGTACAGCCAACGCCCTGCATCTTCATGACGGCTGAAGCTGAGGCCGCCCTGGTGGATGAGGCATTTGAGCTGCACCCCCTGGAGTTGTTGCGCAAACCGTTTGAGATCGGCGTGTTCAGGGACTTGGTGCGCCGAGTGCTATTCGGAAAATGACCAATCGCATTCACAAAGATTCGCCGCAGGATGAACCCCTTCAGGGGACCCATGTCGTGCAGACGCCCTTTGGCGTCTTCCACGTTGTCATCGCATTGACGCCCGGCCAGCCAGACCCCATGGCCTTTGCCATGAAGTGCTTCGAAGAGGCTGTGCAGGCCGGCGCCACGGACCCGCTTTTGGCCACGCTTCAGCGCCTCAAAGCCGTAGCGCAGAGCGGGGCAGGCGAGCCTCTGCAGGCTGGCATAGCGCTGCTGTCTCAGATGTGCGCGGCCGGCGTACTCCCGCCACTGGAGACTCTCTTGGGAGCGGCTGGTTTCGCGCCCGAGGAAATTGCACGACTGATGGGCCGACAGGAAGGCACGATCGATCTCCTGCGCAAACGCGCAGATGACGTCAACTTGAACTAGGAAAGCCGCGCAGGCGGCCGCTGAAGACCACGGAGACAACAGCAATGGCGAAGGTTCGTCCTCTCAATGACAAGATTCTGATCGAGCGCTCAAAGGCCGAAGAGAAGACCAAGGGTGGCATCATTCTGCCCGATGGCGCGAAGGAAAAGCCCAAGGAAGGCGTGATTGTCGCCGTGGGCGACGGCCGCTTCACCGATAGCGGTGAGCGCGTTCCCTTTCAGGTCAAGAAAGGCGACCGCGTGCTGTTCAAGAGCTACAGCGGCACGGACGTCAAGCTGGATGGCAAGGAATACATCCTGATGAGCGAAGAGGACATTCTGGCCGTGATTGAGTAGCGTGATTCGTGTTTCGAGTTTCGTGCTTGGCGTTTCGGGAGGAACGCAGAGCCAAACCGGGACACGGGACACGCCAGACGGATTACGATCCTCCCGCTAGCGAACGAGACAACCATGTCCGCAAAAAAGATCATCTTTGAACAGGACGCCCGCGAGCAGATCAAAGTGGGCGTGAAGAACCTTGCCAAGGCCGTCAAGATCACGCTGGGCCCGCGTGGCCGCAACGTGGTGATTGAAAAGTCCTACGGCGCCCCGCTGGTGACGAAGGACGGTGTGACCGTTGCCAAGGAGATCGAGTTTGAGAACCCCTGGGAGAACATGGGTGCTCAACTCGTGAAGGAAGTGGCCAGCAAGACTTCTGACTTGGCCGGCGACGGCACCACGACTGCGACCATCCTGGCTGAAGCAATCCTGGAAGAGGGCCTCAAGAACGTGGCCGCTGGCGCCAACCCCATTGGCGTGCGCGACGGCATTCTCAAGGCCGTGGAGGCGCTGACCAAAGCCATCGAGAAGAAGGCCAAGCCTGTCTCCAGTCGTACGGAGATCGAGCAGGTCGGAACGATTGCGGCGAACAACGATCCCGAGATTGGCAATCAACTCGCCGACGCCATGGATAAGGTGGGCAAGGATGGCGTGATTACCGTCGAAGAAGGCAAGAGCCTTTCCACGGAGGTCGAGGTCGTTGACGGCATGCAGTTCGACAAGGGCTTTGTCAGCCCCCACTTCGTCACCAATAAAGCAGAAATGAAGGTCGAGCTCGACGACCCCTACATCTTCATTTACGACAAGAAGCTCAGCAGCATCAAGGACCTGATGCCCACGCTGGAGAAGGTCGCGCGCAGCGGCAAGCCTCTGCTCGTGATTGCTGAAGACATCGAGGGTGAAGCCCTGGCCACGCTGGTGGTCAACAAGCTGCGCGGCGTGCTCCATGGTTGCGCCGTCAAGGCCCCGGGCTTTGGTGATCGCCGCAAGGCCATGCTGGAAGACATTGCCACCCTCACCGCTGGCAAGCTCGTGGCCGAGGAAACCGGCATGACTCTTGAGAACGTCGACGTTGACAGTCTTGGCCGCGCCAAGAAGGTCATCATCGACAAGGACAACACCACGATCATCGAGGGTGCCGGAAGCGAGAAGGACATCAAGTCCCGCATTGACGCCCTCAACCGCGAAATCGAACGCACCACCAGCGACTACGACCGCGAGAAGCTCCAGGAGCGCGTGGCCAAGCTCGCGGGCGGCGTAGCCAAGCTCAAGGTCGGCGCGGCTACCGAAGTCGAAATGAAGGAAAAGAAGGCCCGCGTGGAAGACGCCCTGCACGCCACGCGCGCTGCCGTGGAAAGCGGCATTCTTCCCGGCGGCGGAGTGGCTCTTCTGCGCCTTGCCAAGGACCTTGAGAAGGCCGAGGGCACCCACGACGAGAAGGTCGGCATCGACATCGTCCGTCGCGCCCTCAGCGCCCCCATCAAGCAGATTGCGGCCAATGCCGGCCTGGATGGCAGCGTGGTCGTGATGAAGGTGCTCGAGAAGAACGACTTCAACTTCGGCTACAACGCCGCCACCGAGAAGTACGAAGACCTGGTCAAGTCCGGCGTCGTGGACCCCGCCAAGGTCACCATTACTGCCTTGCGCAACGCGGCTTCCGTGGCCACGCTTCTGCTGACCACCAACGTCGCCATCACGGACATTCCGGAGAAGAAGAAGCCCGGCATGCCCGGCGGTGACATGGGCGGGATGGGGGGCATGGGCGGAATGGGAGGCATGGGCGGAATGGGTGGCATGATGTAAGCAGGCAAGTCCTTTCGAAGCGGGACAGCCCAGGGGCTGTCCCGCTTTCGTTCATTCACATTGACCCAGACGGTGCTATCCTGCCGCCCTTCACTTTCATGAATACGGGATACAGACATGGCCAAGGCCACAGCAGCGAAGAACGAGACCAAGGGTGATTTCAAGGATGCTTCTCTCAAGAGCAAGGGCGTGGCTCGCATTGAATGGGCTGAGCGCGATATGCCCGTGCTGCGCGCCATCCGCGCACGCTTTGAGAAGGAAAAGCCCCTCAAGGGCTACCGTATGGGCTGCTGCCTGCACGTCACAACGGAGACGGCCAACCTGGTGCGTACGCTCAAGGCCGGCGGCGCGGAGGTTTTTCTTTGCGCCTCCAACCCCCTGAGCACCCAGGACGACGTTGCTGCGGCACTCTCCCTCGAATACGGCATCCCTACCTTTGCCATCAAGGGCGAAGACAGCGCCACTTACTACAAGCACATGGAAGCCGTGCTTGACGCGCGCCCCAATTTGACCATGGACGACGGCGCCGACCTTGTAACCCAGATTCTGACCAAGCGCCAGGACCTAGCCCGTGAAGTGATAGGTTCCATGGAGGAAACCACCACGGGGATCATCCGCCTGCGTGCGATGGAGAAGGACAGGATTCTCAAGTTCCCGGTCATCGCCGTCAACGACGCTGACTGCAAGCACCTCTTTGACAACCGTTATGGCACCGGTCAAAGCACCGTCGACGGCATCGTGCGCGCCACCAACGTGCTCCTCGCCGGGCGCAACGTCGTCGTTTCCGGCTACGGCTGGTGCGGGCGCGGCTTTGCCTCTCGTGCGCGTGGCATGGGCGCCAATGTGATCGTGTGCGAAGTGAACCCGGTTCGTGCCATTGAGGCCGTCATGGACGGCTTCCACGTGACCACCATCGAGCACGCGGCCAGCAAGGGAGACGTGTTCTGCACGCTCACAGGAAACAAGCATGTGATCGACACCCATCACTTCGAGAAAATGAAGGACGGCGCGATTGTCTGTAATAGCGGGCACTTCAACGTCGAGCTCAACCTCGACGGACTGGCCAAAATCGCCAAGAGCAAGCGCCAGGTGCGCGACTTTGTCGAGGAATACACGCTCAAGGACGGCCGCAAGATTTACGTGCTGGGCGAAGGCCGCCTGATCAATCTGGCCTCGGCGGAGGGTCACCCCGCCAGCGTGATGGACATGAGCTTTGCGGTGCAGGCGCTCGCCAGCGAGTACGCCGTGAAGAACAAGGGCAAGCTCGAAAGTAAGGTCCACAAGCTGCCGCCGGAAATCGACAACTGGGTCGCCACGCTCAAGCTGGAAACCATGGGCCACAAGATTGACAAGCTGACCCGCGAGCAGGAAGAGTATCTGGCCAGCTGGAACGAAGGCACCTGATCAATGTTCCCGGCAGAATCGCACAGGGGCGGCGCATGAGTGCCGCCCCTGTGAAGTCTTTGGGCGCTTGTACATTCTTGGCGCCATTCACGCTATACGCAAAGACGAATCACTCTTCGCACAGCTCACAACCGTCTGTGGTGATAGCTTCGGGATCCAATTCTTCGCAGTGACAGCTATAGGAGGTACCGCCGGCACCGATCACGGTCCTACACTCACAATTCCCAAACACCTGCACCGTAACCACGCGATCCGTGGCGTCATACCTGAAACCAGTGGTGCCAAAGGACGGATCGACAGAAATTGCGAAAACTCCCGCTGTGTACTGCTTGTATGGCCTGCATGGGGTTTGACCGCCGGGCGGAAGGTAGTTGGGAGCGCCCGCCTCCGGGCAATCGTCACGATACTGAAGGACCCAAAGCCCCTGCAAATGGCGACAACAGGGTACCTTACCCGGCGGAGCGTTTGGGTCGGCGGTATACTCCACCGAGCCGGCCGGATGTTCCCACCAGCAGTAGCAATCGTCATCGGCATGAGTCGTCGATACTCCGAACACCAAACACATGGCGATGGCCAGAACGCAAGACAGCAAGTGACGCGCGCAATTCATGAAATTAACCTCCACAGGAGTGAAACGCCGTTAATCCAGATAACCCTGACTGCTGAGCACACTGATTTCCGACTCAACCGACTCCATTTTCCGCTTGAAATCGTTGCTCATAGCGTAGCCGTTATCGGATGCCGCAAATGTCCGACAAACTTGCACCATTTCGCCCAATGACTTTCGCGCCTCGTCTGACATGGACGGATAACCCAATATCCTGAGCAGTTGGCTTAAGTCTCGGACGCAACTTGCCGCTGAATCCGCTTGGGAGCCGTCTCTCTCGGGCTTGGCGAAATAACACACCGAACAACAACGCTCGGCCAGCGCAATGACTGCCACGCGAGATTCTATCAGTTCTCCCGCTCTCATCCGCGCCAGGATGCGCAGAACTGTGGAGCACGCGACATAGTCAATCTGACCCTTCGAAGTCAGCATGTCATCCACCAGCCCGATCCTGACTTCCAGCGGCTCGTCAAGCCCAAAAGCCATACAGATCGCGTTGATGTCGTAAACATTTGCCACTGCCGCGCTGCTCTCGTCCCGAACCCGAACCCGTTTCTTCAACACGCGCCGGTAGGCAGGCAACCCTTCCTTTCCCAATAGCTTAAACACGGAATCGCGCCTTGCTCGCTCACCGCCGTTGTCGCGGTTTCTGGATAGGTAAGCATTACTCGCCCTTACATCCAAACTACGTAACACACCGACTGCGCAAAACGCGAGCGCTGGATCATCGTTATCGCCCAGCAGAACTCCCACGAGTGCCTGTGTCATTGGCTGTAGCCGGGCGTCGGAGTCAATGTCCCGTATCGTCTCGAAGGCATCTCCGAACGCTTGAGACACTTGGTGGATCGTGTATTGTTTAATCAACGCCTTGATCAATAGCTCGCATTCGAGAGCAGTTAAAGTGTGAGTCGTCAGGTACTTGGCCAAGCTGGCAGAAGCGTCCTTTCGGGATAGGGCCTGCCCTAACTGATCGAGTAGTTCAAACACACCCGTTGCTGCTTCCTGCGCAAAAAATTTTGCTTGTTGGCGCAATCGCCTGCTGGCCGCCGATTCGAACGCAATGAAGCGCATCCAGCTTACGAACAACTGCTGCGCCACGGTCGACGCCTGCACCAACCGCGACGAACAATACGAGATGACAAAGGACACCCACGGATCGTTCAACTCCGTTGTCTTGGGCGTCTTGGCATCTGGCGTACATTCCATCAGGCTTCGTTGCATGCATTGAAAACACGCCGGGGATTCATCGGAGAGGGCCTCGCCAACCAGAAATGCCAAGACACCTGAGCAAATCATGTCCTCGCTGAGCGGTTCCAGAGCTTCAGCTGCCAATGCACTTGCTGCCCTTCCTTCCACCGCTTTCCACGCACGGTGCCGACTATCGGTAAGGGGCAACGACCAGCCCGCACGCAATTTAGCCAACCAGCCACAAAAGCTCGCTTCCGGGTCCAGCCCGGCCAGAAACGAGAGCCCAGCAACCTTGTTCGCAAGTTGGTCAGCCCCGCTTGCAGGCCAGCTTGAGGCTTTTTCGGAGTACGCAGGTAGAACATCGCTCAATTCTTTGCGCCTTGGTTGAAGACGCCGGTACATCATTTCTGCCTCGGTTATCTTTCCCTCGAAACACAGCGCCAGCATTTGCGACAAGGCCTCTTCCAGTGCGGTCTTGTCGCCGGTAACCGGAGAGACGATTCGGCGATTTTTTTTGAGGGCGGGCTGCTCATGTGCAGCTTTGACAGGTTGAAGCCCAATCACTTTGTCGGGGGCAATAGATTGGGCGCGTGAGGAGTCCTCGAAACTGTCGGATTGTATTTCGAGCCAAACCGCACTTCCGGCCATGCAAAACAAAATGGCCACCGCAACCAGTCCTACCCGTTTGTGCATACCGTTGATCTTCATGCTATCGCCCTCTGAGGCATGGCTTCGTGGAGTCCGGCAAGCCTTTGGAGCAGATCGCGTCACCGTGCTTTTGGAAATTCCGGCCTGGATCAGTGATTTCATTGTGGCAACGCCGGCATGTTTCACTCGCGTCGCCGGTTCGATGACAGGTCATGCAGGTAACAGCCCCGTGATCTTCGCTAACAAAGACGCCTCTCTCATTTTGTGCGAATGATTCCGTGTGGCACGGTACGCAGCGCAAGTCCGCTTGCCGACCGCGTCCCTTCAAAGTTGCGTAGGAAACGCGGTGCTTGCTCAACTTCCAAGCGGATGCCTGACTCGCGTGACAGGCCGCGCACTTGGCGACGGCCTCATCCAGCAAAGTGAAGTCATGCACTTGCGAAGACGGAGTTCGGTCCAACGAATGGTTTAGCAACACATCCGCCTGTCCAACAGCCGCGAGAATTTTGTCGTGATCCGCGACGTCTTTTGTGATTCGCATCTGTCAGTAAGTCCAAACCGCGGACTTTCTCTGCATTAGCCGCCGAGAAATCTCATCCACGACGGGCTTGGACTGATCATTCAGAGGCAGCAGGGCGCCAAGGGTGCGATCCAGATCAGCTGTCGCCGCATTCTTGCTTTTGTCTGGATGGGGTTCGTTCCACCAAGCCAAAACCAAAACTTCCCGTCCTCGCGGCATCTTTGGAAGATTGACACGAACGCCATTGACTACGATCAAGTCACGTTCAATGCTGTCGTTTGAAATCTCGATGATAAGGGGGCCGACTTGGATTGGACTCTTTACGACATATTGACCAAGTCCGGTGTCCTGCTTAAGCAAAACCTCCAACACCGGTTGACTTTCGCCCGGAATCCAATAGACGTGCGGAAAGGCCCCCCAGACCAGCCGCGTGGCCGTGACGATCAACGGCAACTCGCCAAGCAGTGCGGCTTCATCCTTCGACGCCACTGGCGGCACCACGGAATTCCCGATGAACATTGGGGACAAGAAACCAGGATGCAATGCCGCTGCCGGAATTTTTGCGACACCTCCTGCTTCGCCAGAACAGCCGCAATCACGAAAATAGCCGGCGAGGTCACGACAAACCACCACAGCGCCATCGGGCCGAAAATCTACGGGGCTACCGGGCGAATCCGCAGCCGCCGATTTGCTCTTCATCCCAAGAGATGCGCCCTCGGGATCGTTTGACCCGCACGAGACACAGGCAAGAATGCATGCCAAGCAGGCAATCCCCAAGCATAGCGACACTGACTCGTTGAGCGCCACGGCATCCCTCTGCGAAGTTCTCAATGAGGAGAATACTCCACTTTTGACGCGCTGATGAAGAAATTTCGAATTTTCACCAACCAATCGTCTCATATTCTGCGCAGGGGTGTGGACAGATAGCGCATGTTGCACATATTGCACAGTCGTCCGCTGTCGCTTTGAGACACAATGAACTTCGCACGGCGCCGCCGCGGGCCGGCGACAACGGGTACACGCCGAGCGCACAACGCCTGAATGGCGCCGCTTCATGGCGACGCTGGCGCGGCTGGGCGTTGACTACGACAGCCCCGCCGCGGCCTGGAGCGAGCCTACAGGTAGCCATTGGATTTGAGGACGCCCAGCACCTTGGCGACGCTTTGTTCCAGCGTTTCCTTGTCGGTGTCGCAGATGACCTCAGCGTTGATCGGCTCTTCGTAAGGGTCATCCACACCCGTGAAGCCCTTGATTTCGCCCTTGAGCGCCTTCTCGTACAGACCCTTTGGGTCGCGATCTTTAAGCACAGGGATCGGGCAACGGGTGTACACCTCGATGAAATTGCCAATGCGCTTGCGGTTCTCGTCGCGCACTTCGCGATAGGGGCTGATGGCCGCGCAGATACAGAACACGCCGTTGCGTGTTAGCAGCTGCGCCACAAAACCAATGCGGCGGATGTTCGTGTCGCGGTCTTCCTTGGAGAAGCCCAGTCCCTTGGAAAGGTTGGTGCGCACCACATCG